>DATHRD010000035.1:0-20186 GCA_035482045.1 Thermoanaerobaculia bacterium | reverse complement strand
CCAACCACCGACCACCCATATAATCCCCTCACCCTTGTCCTTCTCACGCAAATACGTCATCTGGATACTCATACCGCCGGCGGTGGTCATCGGGCCTCTGTCGTTTGTCTTCCTCAGTCAGGTCATCGGGATGTCGTTCGCCGCGGCCAGCGCGATCGTGGGCCTTTTCGCTGTCTTCTTTACGGTGAACGCGGTCTTGATCTGGATCGGGCTGACTCCGCTGGCCGAGGCCGTCGACGAGGCGATCCGCCACGGCAGAGATGCCTCGGAGGCAGCTACGCGATGCCTCGAGCGGACGGAGTTCCTCACCCTCCTTCTGTGGGGCGCCGGCAGCATCCTCTTCGCGCTCGTTTCCGCCCTCATCGTGATGCGGACCGCGCTCGGCTTCGGTTACTTCCTCGTCTCGGCGCTCATCGGGGCCTTCCCCTCGGTGATCTGGGCCTACGCGGCCGGCAAACGCCTGCTGGCTGAGCATGCCTCACACGGCGGCGCCCTGCATTACACCGGACGGCGCTTCCCGCTCGGACGCAAGATCGCCATCGTCTTCATCGGCTCATTTCTCATTTCCTTCGCCGCTCTCGTGGCCCTGATCTCGTCGAAAGTGTCGACAACGCTCGAACAGCTTGCCGTCGCCTCGGCGGCCGACCGCTTCCAACGCGTCTTCGACAGCGCGAACCTTTCCGCGAAGATCGATCCGGCCATCGTCGACACCCTCCGCGAGTACGTTCCTTCCGACTACGCGGTGGCCATCATCTCGAAGGGCGGCGCGATGCGCACCAGCATTCCGGATGCGCTCACGCCCGCCGAGATCGAGGCCATCCGGCGCATCGGAAACGGCGACAGCACAGCGTTCTTCGCGTCACACGTGGCCCGCTTCGCCAAATTGAAAGACGGTTCGATTCTCGTCCTGACGATCCCCTGGTTGCCCTACCAGGGCATCCCGCGGCAGATTACGTTCTACACGATCGTCATCGCGCTCTTCACCTTGATCGCATTCGTCGCCGCGGCGCTCTTCCTTTCACGCGACGTGGCCGGGCCCGTGCGCGCCATCCGCGCGCTGGCCGCCGATATGGCCCAGGGCGACTTCAACACCGCCGCGCGTGTCTTCTCCGACGATGAAGTCGGCGATCTGGCCAGCAGCTTCGGCGAGACCCGAGCCAATCTGCGGCGTCTCCTCGGGCGCGTCGGCGGCAGCGGTTCGACGATTACCCAGGGCGTCCGCGTCATCACCGGCGGCACCGAATCGCTCCTCCTTCGGGCGCGCGACCAGTCGACGCTGACCGAGAGCTCGTCGCTCGCCGTCGAGAACGTCCGCGGCGGCATCGGCGGCGTGCTCGGCGCGGCCGACACCGTCACAGAGCTGACGCAGGATGCATCGAGCCGCGCTCTCGAGCTGCAGGCCTCGTCGGAGGAGGTGGCCCGCAGCATGGACTACCTCTTCCAGTCCGTCGAGAAGACGTCATCGTCGACGACGGAGATGAACGCCTCCATGAACGAGATGTCGGGTCGCACCGAGGTGCTGGCCGGTATCGGCGAAGAGGTGCTCTCGTTCGTCGCGGAGATGGATTCCACCATCGCCGAGTTGCGCGCCAGCGCGCAGTCGACCGCCGACATCTCGCGTCAGGTTCGTGAGGATGCCGAAGCGGGAGGCGGTGCGGTGGCCAAGACCGTCGACGGCATCAACATCTCGCGCGACGTCACCAACAGCACCGCGGAAACGCTCGACGATCTGCAGCGCAGCGTCGGGCAGATCAACCAGATCGTCAACGTCATCGAGGAGATCACCAACCGGACGAACCTTCTCGCCCTGAACGCGGCGATCATCGCCGCACAGGCAGGGGAGCATGGCCGCGGTTTCACCGTCGTGGCTGACGAGATTCGCGAGCTTGCCGAACGGACACGAGGGTCGACGAAAGAGATCAGCGCCATCGTCAAAGCGGTGCAGAGCGGATCGAAGCAGGCCGCCAGCAAGATGCAGGAAGGCGTGCGGCGCGTCGAGGAGAACGTTCGTCTGGCCGATGACGCCTCCGCCTCGCTGGCCAAGATCGTCGGCAGCGCGGCGCATTCATACGAGATGGCCACGAAGATCTCGCGTGCCCTCGAAGATCAGGCCCAGGCCAGCCGGCATCTGCACGAGGTGGCCTCGCGCATGTCCGATCACATCGCCGAGATCAACCGCGCCTCGCGCGAGCAGGCCCGGGGGACGCAGTTGCTGGCCGTGGAGGCCGACCGCGTCCGCGAGATCGCCGCGCAGGTCAGGAACGCCACCGACGAACAGTCGCTGGCCGGACGAGGCATCACCGCCGCGCTGGAGAAGATCGCCGAGGATGCTCGCGCCATGCGCGACTCCCTCGATCGCCAGCTCCGCGAGACCGACCGCATCGCCGACGCCTCGAAAACGATGCTCGACATCGCCCAGGCCAACGACGCTATCGCCCGCGAGTTCAACGCCACGGTGCAGAGTCTGGTCACCAGCGGCAAGGACTTCGAGGCGGAAGTGGCGAAGTTCCGGTTTACGGGCGAATCGTAGGCGGGGCCGCGTCAGCCGCTTTTAAGCCCTCACGGCGGCGGTGGCCCGGTGTTGAAGCCGAGCATCGTCCAGGCGTCACCCGTGATGTTGTCGACCGACGAGGCGTAGGCGACCCAGAAGGTGGTGCGCGGTGGCGGCCCGAGGTCGACGACATTAATCTGCAGAGGGATTGTGCTCGAGGAGCCGGTTACGGCGACCAGGGTCATCGACATCGCCGCGACGCTGACCTGATGCGTCTCGGTGCCGAACGAGCCGCCCACCGTCACCTGGAACGTCTGCGGGGTGCTGCTCAGGTTCACGATGCCGGTGTTCGTGCGATAGCGCACGTCGCGCCGTGCCCCCAATATCGAAACGAGCCCACTGGAGATATCCGTGGTCGCGATCGACGGCAGCGACTGCGACTCCGTTCCGCTGCTGCCCTGCTCCGGTGTCCAGATGCGTGAGGTCGCCACGAGCAGCGCGGACGGATCGGGCGCGCCGGTTCCGTCGATGCCGGTCACCAGGATTGCGCCCAGCCCCGTCTGCTGCATGACGTCGGTCACGAAGTCTTCGCTGGCGATTCCCGACGCCGCGTTGATCGTGATGTCGACCGGAGAGACCCCGGCGCCGGTCACGCCCTGGGGCAGCCACTGTAATCGGACGCGCTGGTCCACCCCTCGGTAGTTGATCAGCGTGATGTCGCTCCGGAAGAACGTGTTGCCGCCGCCTTGCTGCGCGCCCGCTGCCGGGATCAGCAGTTGGGGCACCGCGGATCGGGTGACCACGATCTGGCCGTTCACCGCCGCGGCGATGAGGATGACGATGATGGTGAGAATGCTTTTTCGCATGAAATCTCCTGTTCAGGTCTTGCTCCTACGCAAGATGCGAACCCACCCGACCGCCTGGGCGCATTTCCACACATCGGCTGGCGTGGACGGTGGCATCGAGAACCCATAGACTTCGCTCATGCACAACATGAAAGTCGGAATCCTCGGATCGGGAGACGTCGGCAAGTCATTTGCGCACGGGTTCGGTGCGCTCGGGCACGAGGTGATGATCGGTTCGCGTTCGCCGGAAAAACTGAGCGAATTCGTCGGCGGCGAGGGGGGGCGTGTCTCCGCGGGGACGTTCGAGGAAGCGGCGAAGCTCGGCGATCTCATCGTCCTGGCAACGCACGGCGTGGCCACCGAAGACGCCATCCGCCTGGCCGGCAAACAGCATTTCGACCACAAGGTCGTCATCGACGCCACCAACCCCCTCGACTTCAGCACCGGCGCACCACGGCTCTCCGTCGGCCACACCGACTCGCTGGGCGAGCAGATTCAACGCTTTCTGCCGCACGCCCGCGTCGTCAAGGCCTTCAACACCGCAGGCAACGGGCTCTTTTTCAAGCCGCAGTTGTCGGGCGGCCCGCCGGACATGTTCATCGGCGGCAACGACGCCGATGCAAAGAAGCTCGTCTCGCAAGTCTGTGACGCCTTCGGCTGGGGCGTGATCGACCTCGGCGGCATCGAAGCCTCCCGCTATCTGGAGCCGATGTGCATGGCTTGGGTCCTCCACGGTGTGCTGTCAGGCACGTGGGTACACGCCTTCAAGATGCTTCACAAGTGATTTCTGATAAACCCGCCCGTTCACCTCTTCGCAACAGCACAGACCGCCGGGAGGAGTAGCATTGCCCTGCCGATGGGGCACCGAACTGACAGCGCAGCACGACAAACGGACTCGGATGTTTTCAACAGAGAGGTTCTTTCGATGCGCAGAATCGCAGTCGCCTTCCTCTTCCTTCTTTTTCTTTCCACATCACTCAACGCGCAGTACTTCGGCCGCAACAAGGTCCAGTGGGAGCACTTCGACTTCAAGGTGATGAAGACGGAGCACTTCGACATTTATTATTACGACCGGGAAGCGGACGTGGTGAACGACGTCGGCCGCCAGGCCGAGCGGTGGTACACGCGCCTGTCGCGGACGTTCAACCACACCTTCACCCGCAAGCCGATCGTCCTCTACGCGAACTCCGCCGACTTCCAGCAGACGACGACTTCGTCCGAGCTGATCGGCGAGGGGACCGGCGGATTCACCGATCCGTTCATGAACCGCGTCGTGCTGCCGCTGACCGGGGACTATGCGGAAAACGACCACGTCATCGGCCACGAGCTGGTCCACGTCTTCCAGTTCGATATCGCCAACGGCATCACCAGCAGCCGCCGGCGCTTCAACCTGGAGATGATGCCGCTGTGGATCGTGGAGGGGATGGCGGAGTACTTCTCCAAAGGCCGCATCGACCCCCTGACGTCGATGTGGGTCCGCGACGCCGAGATTCACAACCGGCTGCCCACCCTTCATCAGCTCGAGCGCGATCCGTACTACTTCCCCTATCGCTACGGTCAGGCCCTTCTCGCCTACATCGGCGGCCGGTTCGGTGACGACGCCGTCGTCCGCTACTTCCTCGCCGCCGGTATGACCAACACCGAGTCCGCGTTCGAGCGCGCCCTCGGCGTGCCGGCGAAACAGATCTTCGCCGACTGGCAGGAATCGGCCCACGAGCTGTACGCCCCCATCGTCGCCGACCGCCCCTCCGAGCCCGGCTCACCGCTCATCGGCAGCAGGGAAGGGACGCGCGGCAACCTCAACGTCGGACCGGCTTACAGCCCGGACGGCAAATACATCGCCTTCCTTTCCACGCGCTCTATCTTCGACATCGATCTCTTCCTCGCCGATGCGCAGACCGGCAAGGTCATTCGCCGACTGGCTTCGACCGACCGCAACGGGCACTTCGAGGCTCTGCGCTTCATCGATTCCGCGGGCAGTTGGTCGGCCGATTCACGCCGTCTGGCGTTCGTCACCTTCGAGAGAGGCGACAACTACCTCGGCATGGTCGACCTCGATACGCAGAGGGTCCGCACAGTCCACGTCCCCGGCATCGATGCCATCAGCAGCGTTGCCTGGTCTCCCGACAACAAGACGATCGTGCTCTCCGGTCAGGCTACCGGCGTCTCCGACCTCTTCCTTTACAACACCGAAACGAACGACGTCCGCCGGCTGACGAATGACAAGTACGCCGACCTGCAGCCGGCCTTCTCGCCGGATGGAAAGACGATCGCCTTCGTTTCCGACCGTGGTAACGGCCCCGACTCCAATCTCGATCAGCTCTACTTCCAGGGCATGCGCATCTCCACGATCGACGTCAACAGCGGCGCGATCAAGACCCTGCCGCTCTTCTCGAACGCCAAGAACATCAACCCGCAGTACGGACCCGACGGCAGCATCTACTTCATCGCCAACCCGGAAGGGCTGGCCGACATCTATCGCTACTCGCCGGACGGTCGCGTCTACCGCGTCACGCGCGTTCAGACCGGCGTCTCCGGTATCACCGATATGTCGCCGGCCATCTCGGTGGCGTTGCAGACGGGCGACATCGCCTTCTCACTCTACGAGAACGACAACTACAACATCTACAAACTGGCGGCCAACCCGCCCACGATCGCCGTGGACACCACGGATACGGTGCCGTCGACCGCCAGGGCCGGCCAGCTTCCGCCGCTGCGCGGGACCGGCTCGACGATCACCGCCTACCTGCAGAATCCCGCCGAGGGCCTGTTGCCGGCGGATACGATTTTCGCACCCGCCAAGTACCACTCGAATCTCCACATCGCCTACCTTGGCCCGCCGACCATCGGCGTCAGCACGGGCGGCGGGTTCGGAACCGGCGTGGGTGGCAGCATCAGCGCCTACTACAGCGACATCCTCGGCTACCAAAACGTCGGCATCACATTCCAGGGCGGTGGTACGTCAGGCGTCGGCACGGTCGGCGACCAACTCTCCGGCGAGGTCTTCTACCTCAACCAGAAGCATCGCCTGAACTGGGGCATCGATACGACCCATCTGCCGTACGTCACCGCTGTTACGGCAGCACAGCAGGCCTCGGTCACGGTCGGCGGCACGACGTATCCCAACGCGTTGATCATTCAGCAGGAGCGTGACATCCAGCGCTTCGACGACGTCTCCGGCGTCGTTCAGTATCCGTTCAGCCAGACCCGGCGGGTCGAGTTCAATGGCGGCTTCTCGCATGAGGCTTTCAAGTCGGATGTCGAGACCGCCATCATCGACAACAACACCGGCCAGATCATCTCCGACACCACCGAGCATTCACCATTCAACTTTTCGCTGAGTCTCGCCCATGTCGGCGCGGCGTTCGTCGGCGACAGTTCCGTGTTCGGATTCCTTTCGCCGGTGCGCGGCACGCGCTATCGCTACGAGGTCTCGTCCCTCTCCGGCGACCTCAAGTTCGAGACCGCGCTGGCCGACTGGCGGAAGTACTTCTTCATGAACCCGGTGACCTTCGCCGTGCGCGGTATCCACTACGGCCGCTATGGCAAGGATTCCGATACCTATCTCACTCCTACTTCCAGCGGTACTCAGCTCGGACAGATCTCTCCCCTTTACATCGGGCAGGACTCGCTGATCCACGGGTATAACATCAACTCCATCGGCCTCGATGAGTGTGTACAGACGCCCGGCTCGACGAGTTGCCCGGTCTTCGATCGTCTCGTCGGCTCGAAGATCGTCGTCGGGAACGCCGAGGTTCGCGTCCCGGTGATCGGCAACAAACAGTTCGGCCTCTTCAGCGGCTTTATCCCGACGGAGCTGTTCGGTTTCGTCGATGCTGGTGCCGCGTGGTCGACGGACAATGGGTGCCGCGCCCTGGCTAACCTGCCCCTGAGTGCTCCTGTACCATCCAACTGTCACGTGAAATGGACGTTTTCAACCAATAACTCCACAGACCGCGTGCCGGTGGTCAGCACCGGCGTCGGCGTCCGCCTCCTGCTGGCCTACATTCCTCTTGAGTTCTACACTGCCAAGCCGTTCCAGCGGCCGCAGCGCGGATGGGTGACCGGATTCAACATCGCCCCGGGCTGGTAGTGCCTGTCGATCCCGTCGAGTTCGAGCGCCTCGTCGCCGAGGCGCTCGACTCGCTTCCGGAGCGGTTCGCCGAACTGCTCGACAACGTCGTCGTCATCGTCGAGGAAGAGCCGAGCTCCTCCGATCTCGAAGTGATGGAGGATCCCCACGGCGAGCTGCTCGGCATCTACCGCGGTACGCCCATGACCCGCCGCACCGTCGGCTCCTTCCGCCTCCCCGACCAGATCGCCATCTTCCGCGGCCCCATCCTGCGCGTCACCCACGGCCCGCGCGAAGCCCAGCGCCAGATCCGCGAGACCGTGATCCACGAGCTGGGCCACTACTTCGGCCTGGATGACGACGAGATGGTGTTCTAGCGAAACAGCGTAGCGCCGGCGGCCCGCCGGCTGGACCGCCGCCGGCTCGGCGGCACTCGGAACCTGCGCGGGATCCGACGAAGATGGTGGCCGAGCCTTGGGCAACCAACGCCGCCGGCCGTGCCGGCCTCAATCCCGCGGAATGTGAAACGGCACCTCCTCGCGCTGCGCGGCTTCGTATTCACGCTCTTCCTCGGTCACGTCGCTCTCGTCCTCGACGATGCGATAGTTGCGTACGTCTTCCATTGGTCTCTCCTCAATCCTGCCGAACTGCGCGGCCCCGTCGAGCCGTAGAGAGCACGGAGCGGGCCAAGTTGAGCCCCATCTGTATGTTACGTAGTCAACGCTTGCGAAGGGAGCGCCGTCACGTTGTCAACGTCGGCATCGGCTGCCCGGTCGATTCCGGCCGCACTCGTGATGATGTCCGCGACCTCGCCGATGGTGGGATGATTCATGAGTCCTGCGACCCAGCCGATGAGCAAACGTTCCCCACGAATGGGGAGAACGTCCACATGAATGAAGAGAAAGTCTTCATGAATGAAGTCCGCGACTTCATCGTTTGACAGATTTTGTCAATTCATGAAGAGAACGACTTCATTGATTGACAAACTTTGTCAATTCATGAAGAGAACGACTTCATTCATGAAGACACGACTTCATCGTTGACAAAAATTAGCTCATGAACGAGCCCCGCGTCCTCAATTTCGGCAAAATTTGCTCATCCGGCGGCTTCCACGACCTCACCTCGGCGGACGAAGTGACGCATCGATGTCCCCGACGAACAACCGCGAGACCGCGCAACCTCAAGACCCCGCGACCGCGCTACGACACCGTCTCGCGGACGCAGAACTGATTGAACGCCGTCGCCAGCTCAGCGGCGATGTCATGAGCGGCCCGGCCTTCGATCTGCCAGCGCTCGACCATCTTCACCAGCTCCCCGTCGCGGAACAGCGCCACCGAGGGGGATGAGGGACGGTATCCGACGAAATACTCGCGCGCGCGTGCCGTCGCTTCGCGGTCATTGCCGGCGAAGACCGTGATCATCCGATCCGGACGGACCTCATTCTCGAGCGAGAGCGCGATGGCCGGACGGGCCACACCGGCGGCGCAGCCGCACACCGAGTTCACCACCACCAGCACGGTCCCCTTCTTCTCCTGCATCACCGCATCGACTTCCTGCGCCGTCCGCGTCTCTTCAAACCCGAGCTGCGTCAGCTCCTGGCGCATCGGCCCGGCAATCTGTTCGTCGTACATGAATTTCCTCCCGCGTGTGAAAGGCGAATCGTAGCTGGAAAATTCGGGGGTGGGGAGTGGGGGGGTGGGTTGTGGGGCGTGGGAGAGGGCCGTGGGGTGAGGAAGAGGGAAAGGCGGAATGTTGAATGGTGAGTGTTCAATGTTGAATGTTGAATGAAAGAGGCCTCCCCTCAGGCCGCTCCATTCAACACTGAACATTCAACACTCAACATTCAACATTCCGCCTCTGAACCCCCGTCGTCTGCCCCCCCGTCGTCCCTCGCACTCCCACCCCCCACCCCCCACCCCCCACTCCCCTCAACGACGAACCGCCCGCCCCCGCACCATCCCCTCCAGCGCAGCCAGGTCGCGCGAATCGATCACACCGTCGCCGTTCACGTCGCACCCCCAGCTCGCCGGCACCGGCGCGTTCTGCGCCGCCGTCATCGGACGCGGACCACCGGCCAGCAGCTTGGCGAGCGCGCTCACGTCGGCCGCGTCGACGAGGCCGTCGCCGTTGCAGTCGCCGCGCATTGGCACGATCAGCTTGTAGATCGCGGTGCCGCTGGCGAAGTAGAGATCGCCGTTCGGCGCCTCCCTGACGTCGATGATCGGATCGCTCTCCCCCTGGATGACCGCCACCGGGTCGGGCACCGGATGGGCGTAGACATCAGGGACGTAGAAGAGCGCCTTGGCCACATAGCTGCCCAGAAGATAGCCGCTGTGAAGGATGGGATTCCGCCCGCTCAGCGGCGCCAGGCCGGTCGGCGCGACCACGACCGGAAAGGTGTAGACAGGCGGCTGCATGCCCGCCACCGGCGGCTCGTTTCCGGCCGTGTACGGCCAGCCGCAGTTGTCCCCCTCGGCCACGACATCGATCTCGTCGTCGGCCACATCGCCGTTGTCGCTGAGGATGATGCGCTTCGTCGTGGCATCCCAGGCCAGATCGAACGGATTGCGGAAGCCGAGGGCGAACTGCACCACCGAACCGTCCGGCAGGATGCGCCAGACCTTACCGCCGTTCCAGGCCGGGTCCTGGGCCAGCAAGCCGACGCCATACTCGCCGATGGCCAGAAAGATCGAGCCGTCCGGCGCCAACGTGAGATTGCCGCCGTGATGCTCGGTGGAGACGCCGCGGCTGGGGACGTCCTTGTCGCAGGGGAACCGGTGGATCTCGGTCTCCACGCCGGTGGTCAGATCGACCGCCGAGACGATGTCGTAGGTGATCTCCGGCGTCGTGTAGTGAACGATGGCCGTGTTGTCGTCTCGCAACGCCAGCCCGATCAGCCCGCAGTTCCCGTCGTCCATGGTCGGTACATGGGCCACCACCGTGTCGGGCGTGCCGCCCGTCCCGAAGCGGAAGATGTCGCCACTCTTGACCGAGTAGTAGAGCGTGCCCTGGGAGTCGAAGGCCAGCGAGGTGACGAACCCCGGAACGGTGTGCAGGAGCTGGACGTGAAAGCCCGGCAGCGTCGACGCCTGCGCCGCCGAGGCAACGAGGAGAATGAGGAAGAGACGCTTCATCGGCTGATCGGACAAACGATAATCGTGCCAGCCTCTTCCCGGGGAATGGAGATGGGGAGGGGAGGGTTACGAAGGCCCTTGACGCATGAGGACGGCGCGCCGATAATCGCCCCCCTCAACGCGGCCGGAGCCATCCAGCCGCCAAGCGTTTCTCACCAGTGTCGCGGGGTGGAGCAGTCTGGTAGCTCGTTGGGCTCATAACCCAAAGGTCGCGGGTTCAAATCCCGCCCCCGCAACCAATCCGCGTTACACGAAGGCCACTATAAACAGTGGCTTTGTTGGTCTTGAACGGCGTGAGCGAGCGCTGAACGAAGCGGTTGTCCGTGAAGTGTCCGTGTAGCTGGATCGGCGACGTTCCCTCCCTTCTTTTCTCGCCCGCTGCCCGCTACCATCAGTGGCCATCCGGGCGATGCGTGACCTTTCAGTCAGAACGCCGGCCACTGGCACGCTCTACTTCAGGGCCTCGACCCAGCGGAGATTGTTCTCGGCGAGTGGGAAGTCAGGACGAGCAGTCAGCGCGCGTAGGAGCGATTCACGCGCTTCGTTTCGGAATCCGAGACGACCGAGTGAGTATCCGAGGTTGTTGAGGGCGTCGGAAGAGCGCGGACTGAAGCGAAGGGCCTGACGATACGAAATCGCGGCATCGAGATCGTCGCCCCTGCTCGTTCGCACGATGCCATCGTTGAACCATCCAGCGTAATCATCTGTCGCGACACGAAACGGGGCGCGTCCTGACGCGAACGCCTGAGCCTCAGCGTCGCGAGGATCGATCGAGAGCGACTCTCGCGCGACATCCCGTAGTTGGGCGAGCGCGCCGCGAGCGGCGTCGAGGTACATCATCAGCGAGCGGCCCGGCGCCGAACCTGGAGCGAGCGCGATCGCTCGCGCGACGTGCGCGACCGCTTCGGGTCCACGGCCATTCTGTGAAAGCCATCGCCCGTAGTAGAGATGGCCGTCGGCATCGTCCTTCAGGCGAAGGGCTTCGCGGAAATGACCTTCCGCGGCATCGTGCAGACCGAGGGCGCCGTCGACGATCCCCAGGTTGATCTGGAGCGTCGAATAGGCGGGGTTGCGCAGCTGGGCGCGCTCGAAATACAACTTCGCCACGGCATACCTCCCCTGGGCCATCTGTGTCAGGCCGAAGTTCATGAGCGCGCGACCATTCTCCGGGCTCTTCTCGGCTGTGTCTTTCCAGAGCGACTCCTCCGTGCGCCAGACCTTATTGCGGGCATGAGTCCCGATGGCATGGGCAAGGATGATGATGACGAGGAGCAGCGCCGCTGCGATCTCGATCCGGTGGGAGCTTGCCGGCGCCCGACCGGTCGTAGGATCGATCCTTCGATCAGGGAACTCGGGCGACGCTGCATCCCGGACACGTTGCTCAAGGCTGCGAGTGGCCATGCACGCGCCGTAAACGGCCGCGAGCGTCAGTCCGATATAGGGGAAGAAGATCCGATGTTCATTCGCCACTTCGGCCAGCGGAAAGAAGCTCGACGTCGGAATGAGCGCGATCCCGAACCAGGCCAGGCCGAACGCGATCGGCGTTGTCTGCCGCGTTTTCGAGAGACGTCGAATCACGGCGACAAGCGCGATCACGAAGACGAAACCGACGATGGCGCGGGTGTCGTACCAGTGCTCGAACAGTGTCCAGTCCGTATCGGCGGTCAGCCCTGCCGGAAGAAGAAAGAGCCGGGCGTAGTGGAACCAGACGAACGGTTGGGTCAGCGCGTACTGCAGTGTCGAACCGCCGCCCGACGTCCACTCCTTCGCATTCATGGAATTCAAAAAGAGCAACAGCAGCACGCCCGTCACGAGCGCCGGCAACGCGGCGCGGAATGCGAGGCGCCACGAGCGCGCGGACTCGGAGTAGAGAAAGACGTAACACGTCAGGAGCGGGGCGAAGACGACGACGGGTGCCTTGGCCAGCGCGCCGAGTGCGATCAGCAGCAGATAGAGATGGTAGCGGCGCGCGACCGGCGAGCGCTGGATGAGGAGAAACGCACCGAGAAGGCCGAGCGTGGAGATCAGCTCCGAGCGGCAGGAGATGAAGTTCATCGTCTCGGTGTTGGCGGTGTGAACCGCGAAGAGCGTCGCGGCTGCCAGTGCGAGCAGACGATTGACGGACGCGGGAGCCGCGAGATCGAGCACGCGCCGGTAGAACGGAATCAGCATCGCCCACACGGCGATGAGCAGCCCGATCTGGGTGACGTGAAACGCCACCGGGTCGAGGCCGCGTCCGGCCGCGTAGTCGATCGCAAAGGAGAGCGAAACGAGCGGGCGATAGGTCGAGTTCTGCGGCAGGCTGGAGAACGCGTGCGCGTCGGTGAAGAACGATGGGATGTTCCGCAGGCTGCGGATGTACGCGTTGTTGACGATGACGTGGCTGTCGTCAAAGTGGAACTCGTTGTGAAGCGAGTTGGCGTACGCCGCAATAATGAGAAGAGCGGCAACGACAGAAAGGAGAAGAAAAAGGCCTCGCGAGGCGAGGCCTTTTTCACGATGCGCGGTGGTCCCGATCACGAGCCAATTGTCACATCAGAGCGTCAGTTCGGTGTGTACTGAAAACTCGCGTTGAACGACAACTGCGTCACGTCGGCCGCCGACGGATCAGACGTCTGGCTGGTTCTGATGCGGATCCCGATCCTGTCGCCCGCCGACACGACCAAGGGTCCATTCGCCATATTGGACGCGGTGTAGAAGGTTCCCGCGACCACCGTGTTCCCCGGACCACCAAACGTGACCGTACTGGTCAGCGGGGTCACGACATAGGACGCGGCCAGGTGACTCGTACCGGAATTCACAGAAGGGGAGATGAACACGTCGAAGCTGTACGTGAGAGGCGTGACGTTGATCGAAGCGACGCTCGCCACGAGGAGATCGGCACTCACACTAAGATTCTGAATGGTTCCGGCGGCCGGAACGGGGAATGCGAATCCGCCCGCTTGGGGGGGTGACGTCGAGTTTCCGGTTCCGTTGATGGTCTCCGTCGTGTTACTGCCGAAGCCCATCAGGACCGGAGCCGCGGAAACGACCGTCGGTCCGCTCAGAATGATGCCTGTCGAGAACGGGATCAACGCTCCCGGGCCAGTCGGCCCTGTTGGACCGGTGGGGCCCGTATTACCGGTCGCGCCCGTCGCGCCCGTCGAGCCTGTCGCGCCCGTCGATCCGGTCGGACCGGTCGCGCCGGTGGCTCCCGTCGCACCGGTCAGGCCGGTGTTGCCCAGTGCGGTAATCACGAGATGAGCCGAGGCGGAGCGGACACCGCCGGAGAGGGGAGTGATGGTGAGGGCCGTGCTCTCTCCGGCGGGATTGTTGACGCTGAGAATCGAATTGATCACCGACGTCGTCACCAGTGCCGTTCCGATGATCTGATTCGTACCGGTCGCGCGGCCGACGACGGTGTACGAAAGCTCGACCCCGTTGAGCGTCAGCACGAGTTGACCTGGCTCCGTGACGCTGACCTGGAAGGTGACGTTGTACGTGCCGATGTTGGCCAGCAGGAATGTCGAGGGACCCGTACGAGCGATCGATCCGCTGCCGCTCGAGGGCCCATTCTGAGGGAAGCTGACAGCCGTGCCCGGAGCGACCGTTGCGGAGTTGTCGCCGGGCATCAGCGCAAAGAAATCGGCGAAGTCGAAAATCCCGCTCGGAGCGCCGACCGGACCCGTGGCGCCCGTCGCGCCCGTGGCCCCCGTCGCACCGGTGGCACCGGGCAGACCAGGTGTGCCGGTAATTCCTGTAGCACCGGTAACTCCTGTAGCGCCCGTGACCCCGGTTGCACCGGTAGCGCCCGTGACCCCGGTCGCTCCAGTAACTCCGGTGGCTCCGGTAACGCCGGCAGCGCCCGCTGCTCCGGTTGAACCCGTGCTTCCGGTCGCACCCGTGGCTCCTGTTGGTCCGGGGCCCCCGGTCACACCGGGTGCGCCTGTCGCTCCCGTAGCGCCAGTTGGTCCCGTCGGGCCGGTCGGCCCCGGCGCTCCGGCGACATCGCCTTTGAAGCTCATCTCGAAACTGGTCGAGTCCTGACTTCCGTTGGCGAGAAGGGACCCGGCGAAGATCACGCGCCCGACCGGGCTCGTCACCGTCGCGTCGATGCGACCACCGTCCACCGTTGCCGTGAGATCGGTCGCGCTCACCAGCACCTGCTCGTAGGGAAGCAACGTGTAAGTCTTTGTTGCGATCTCTTCCCCGAGCGCGCCGCGCAGGCGCACCTGCACGTGGGCCTCGGCGCCGCTCACTTCCACCAGGATGAAGTTGTAACGGAAATCATTGTTCTGATTGACGCCCTGAAGCGTTCCCTGCTCGCCGGGGCCGATGGCGAGACTCGCCGGCACGGCGGTGAAAGAAGCGCCGGTGGTCTCCGCGAGCGAGGTGACACCGGGAACGCGGCTGTAGATGCGCGCGGATACGAGCACCTGATCGGACGCGCGCACTCTCACGGCACCCGACGCCTGGGACAGGTGAAAGAGCGAGGTGGTCATGTCCTCGTAGGTCTTCGCCTCACCCGGGGCCAGAGTGTCGTTGACCGTGAGAGGAGTCGGGTTCGTCTGCCCCGCCCGCAGGAACTGATACTGGACGTCGACCGTGTGATCGGTGAGGTTCGTGACGAAACCGGTCGTTACGAATTCCGTGCCGCCCGCACCGAGAACGCGTCCAGCCGCCGGGAGAAACAGATCGGTCCCCGAAAAGGCGGCGGAGAGACGGAGCGTCAGCGTGAGCCAGGCAACCGCGATGGCAGTGAACAGCAGAGTCTTGCGGCTAGTCATGAGTCTCCCAGGCGATGTGGCCACCGTTTGATTTTGGAATGCATTGTACGGTAGGTCGGATGGCCGGCCCTCGCTGCTTGTGGCGTTGATCGGGCATCGCGCCGGTGACGACACGCTCGAGCGGTTTCCGGACGACCGTCGAAGTTCGCTCCAGGCGTGGCCGTCTGCTGTCCGTGTTTTGTCCGTGAACTCAGGACAAACCAGCCCGAACGAGCCCAAAAGATGTCAGCGCAATCTGCTGCAACGATGGAACTAAGCGAACTCACTCGATCTGGCTCGTCGACAAAATCCCGCTCATAACCCAAAGGTCGCGGGTTCAAATCCCGCCCCCGCTACCAATCGCGATTCGATCTAAGCCGCTGGAAACAGCGGCTTTACTGTTTTCGGCTTGGACGCGTGCGTTCCACCGCTCCGGCAGACGTCCCAGGCCGTTTTCTCCCGCCGCGATTGGTGAACGCCGGTGCCGTATGGTTTACTAATCGCCACAAGGAGAGATTGCCATGCAGAACCAAACTGTTCGCCGGTGGCGTTCCATAGGTCTCGTGTGTTGTGCGCTGTCGCCATTCGCACTAACCGCATGCACGTGCAAGAGCCTCGCCTCGGCTCAGGCGCAATCGCCCATTCCGAACCCCTTGGAGCTGGATGCGAAGGGCGACGGATGGACGGAGATCTCTGCCGGCGTCGTGCCGGTCATCAGCGTCAGTGGCGACGGGAAGTTCTTCGTCTTCGGAAACTCCAACGGTCTCGCCCGCGGACTGCACACTGCGGGCCCCGGCCCATTCGACATCCCCCTTCCGAGCGCGCCAAACATCGGCGGGTATTGGTCCAACGATCAGCAGACCATCCAGCTCGCCAACGGCGACATGCTCCTGTCGTGGAACGGTTACTCGAACACGTTCGACGAGCAGTTCAAATCCTCCGAGTGGTGGAACAAGTGGCCGACGGCGGACGGCAATGCACCCGGGGGAGTGGGATATCCGGTTGAACGCGGCGGCATCCGTCCCGCGGAGCTGCTCTGGCGCTATTCGGCGCAGGACGACAAGTGGTCTACGACCGTGAACAAGCTGGACGCGGCACTGGTCGGCGCACTCGATGCCAATGGAAAGGTTCAACGCAGCTACTGCGCGCAGGGCGTGCCGTGGGTTGTGGGGTTTGATCGGCCGGAGCTCTACGCCGATCCGTGGGGCGTGGACAAGACGGATCCGACGAAGCAGCGGCTGGTCCTCTCCGTCCGATGCCAGCGGTCGGACGACGACTCGCGGCAGATCTTCGTGTCGAACGACTCGGGCGCGGTCTGGCAGGACTCCGGGATTCGCCTTGGCGGCGGCATGGCCTCCGTGACCGCCACCTCCAGCGGGCGTCTCTTCATCCTGCAGGGAACGACCCTCTACTTTTCCGATGATCACGGCAATAGCATCGCGCCTGCCTCAGCCAGTGGCTTCGATGTGACGGACCCGGGTCATCCGCTCGCTGCGCTGCAGGGAACCGATACCGGAGTCGGGCCCCCCTTTGTCGCGCCCACACCCATCGCCGCCGTCGGTCCGTCGACCGTCCTGGCGGTCTACCCTTCCGTCGAGATAGTGACAGTGAACGGTATTTCAATCTCGCGGCAAGTGGCCGTCGTCGTGCTGGCTCTCGTTCCGCTCAAAGAGGATCCGACGCCGATCATCTTCGTACTGAAAGTCATTCGCGCCAAGGCCGCCGATGGGTCGGTCATCCTGCCGATGTTCATCACCGATGACCGGCCGCTCGGGAATCCCGCCAGCATGTTGTATTGGCTTGAGACGACGTCGAAGCCTGCGACCCCCGGCACCGATCCAGTCACGTTAGTGGCGCGTTATGTGATGTTCGCCGGAACAGGCGCTTTCCCGACCGAAGCGAAGGACCTCTCGACAGCGCAGGCTTCCAGACGAAGACTATCGATCCCTACGGCTTCGGCGACTACATGAAGGGGGCGTTCTACTACGACAAGGCGCTGAAAACGCTCAACTACGTCGCGGTATGGCCGCAGGAAAAGCCGGACGGAACGGTGAAGGCGTTTGCGCGCGTCATCTCGCTCAGCGACAGCCCGAAGAGCGCCGCATCCACCGCGCCGATGAGCGGGGCCAAGGCGGCGCCAAAGGCACAGCCGAAGCCGTTATCAGTCGCACC
Organism: Thermoanaerobaculia bacterium; assembly: GCA_035482045.1. Lineage (GTDB taxonomy): Bacteria > Acidobacteriota > Thermoanaerobaculia > Gp7-AA8 > Gp7-AA8 > JADGNZ01. The sequence goes on along the minus strand of DATHRD010000035.1, from coordinate 2,727 downwards.
GTGTGACAAGTGCGGGAAGACGCAGTAGTCGAGCGCGTGCCGCTGTATCGACGGCGATCCTGCCCGCGAAGGGCTCGAGCATGCGAGGGAGGTTAGGGGAAACCAAGGGTTGGACCTTGAGTTGACGGTCGTTGATGCAAGTGACAGGGGTCAAGGTCGGGCCTGCTATAATTCTGGTTCCCGGAAGTCAGGGAAAAGTTCGTCAGAACGTAAGCGTCCCCCCCTCGAAATCGTCTGTTCCATGATGCTGCCCTCGATTGTCACGATCACGATGATGGTCCTGACGGGAGGCAGCTTATCCGTCCGTCCCGTTGGCGCTTCGGCTACGAACGTGAGGCGGCGGGCTATCACGCCGCCGCCCTTCGCGGACTTCTTTGTCGCGACGAACGGAAGCGACAGTTATAGCGGAACCCTCGCGGCTCCGAATTCGGGAAAGACGGACGGACCGTTCCAGTCACTCGACCGCGCCCGGAGAGCCGTGGCCTCGTTGCGGGCCTCCGAGCCGGCGAGAACAGGCCCGGTCATCGTGATGGTTCGAGGCGGCGGCTATGCGCTCCGGGCCACCTTCGAGCTCGCGTCGGGGGATTCGGGAACGGCGCAATCTACGACGATCTATGAGAACTATCCCGGAGAAGCACCGGTCTTGAGCGGGGGCCTGCGTGTCACGAGTTGGACGAACGCCGGCGGCAACCTGTGGAAGGCAACGCTTCCCCCGCAGACGGCAGCGTTCGAGAATCTCTTTTACAACGGCGTGAGGCGGCTCCGGCCGCGGTTCGGGGGCCTTCTCGGCGCGTTCTACCGCATTGCGAACACCGTCTTTTTGACAGGACCCAATGCCCCGCCGCCGCCGGCTGCGGCGCCCGATGCGAATTGTGCGGTCTACGTCGGCGGCAGCGGCTGGGAATGCTTCGATCGGTTTCAGTATGACGCGACCGATCCGATCTCGAGCACGTGGAAGAATCTGGCTCCCGCCGCAGGGAACCCATGCGGCCAGCCGGCCGGGAATCCCGCGCTCTCGGGCGATATCGAGGTTCTGGACTTCGAACAGTTCAGCACGTCGAAGCTTCGGATCAGTTGCGTCGATTCCGCGAACCGGATCGTCTACATGACCGGCCCGACGGGGTTCCGACGGATATGGTGGCAATGGGGTTTATCTGGATGACGATACGGGCCTGGTGGACGTCGAGAACAACCTTTCGATCCGAGCCTGGCAGGACGCTCGAATCCGCAGATCCATCCGCCGGCCGTGCCGGCGACCTTTGCCACGAAAGTCTTCAATCCGGCGACGGATTACTAGCGTGAACGAAAGCGGCAGGCGAACGCCACCTCCTGGACCCAGGCCGCGGTAAACCGTGCAAACTGCACGCGGGAGGGCCGTTCCCGGGATATCGTTGCCAGGTGTCCAACTGGACTGAGTTCTACTACCTTTGCGGATCAGCCGCCGCCGGACTGACCGGTCTCATGTTCATCGCTGTCACGTTCGGGTCCCGCCTGATCACGCAGGAGAAACTCCCGTACGTCGACGCATTTTTTTCGCCGATCTGCTACCACTTCATCCAGGCGTTCGTCCTCTGCGCAGTCGCCCTGATCCCGATCGCAGGCCCGAGGACTCTCGGCGCCACCATCGCGCTGACGACTGCCTGGCGGCTTCTGCAACTGGCGACCACGTACCGCCTGACCAAGACGGCTTCCGTGGAATCGCCCGATATCGAAACATCAGACTGGGTCCTCGGAGTGATCCTGCCAGCCGCGGTGTACGTATCGTTCCTTACCACAGGGGCCTTCTACCTGTTCGGAATCGCGGCTGCTCCCGCGCTCTTTGCGGTCTCGCTGCTGACTCTTCTTTTGATTGCGCTGCTAAGGGCATGGGAGGTGCTTCTATGGATCGCCACGAAAGTGGATTGAGAGGCAGTGAAGCATGATCTTCCCGGTCGATCGCTGAGGTCGGGGCGGAACGAGCTCTCGGCCATCGGTGGAGATGGCATCCCTGTAGAATCGCCGCCGTGAAGACGCATGACGGCATCGACCGCCGCAGTCTGACCATGGCTTGCCGCATCGTCGCGAAGATCGACCGCGATCCTGCCCGCGAAGGACTAGAGCATGCGCGGGAGGTTTGTGCGCGCTGGGTCGGGCTGGGGAATGTCCCGGCGAACGAATGGATGGCCATTCTCCAGCGCTCCTGGCCGGAGATCCGGAGCATTCTGCTCGATGATTCCGAGGAGGGAAGACGGCTGCGGCAGAACGACCCGTTTTGCGGAATCCTGACTCCGGCCGATAGGTGGGAGATTTACCGGGAGGCTGCCCGAAATGAAGCGCGATGAGCTCGATCGATCTCCTGCTCGGTCATCCCACGGTTCGATGACTCCGGCGGATCAAACGAGGTCATCCGTTACCAGATGCGGGTGACTCCGTATTGCTCGAAGGTGGCGTCGGCACTAACCACGGGTACATCTTCGACGAGCGCCTGCGCGATAAGAAGCCGGTCGAACGGGTCTCGGTGGTGGCGCGGAAGTTCCGCCTGCCTCTCCGCGAACTCCACCGTGATGGGAAGGAGCGACGCTTGCAGGCCGGTAAGCGCCTGGTTCATCCACTGCCGGTACGGCATCGACAGCGAGAGCTTTGCCATGCCCAGCTTGATCGCGATTTCCCACACCGTCGCGGCACTGACGAGAAGCTCGTTGGCCGGGTCGGCAATCGCGGAGTGAGATGCGTTACTCAGGAGACTGT
>DATHRD010000034.1:0-29106 GCA_035482045.1 Thermoanaerobaculia bacterium | reverse complement strand
CCCGACCCCCGAAGCCCCCGTCTATGACTTCGCTCGCGACTACGGCGCCTGCTTCAAAGCCCACGCCGTGGCGAACCGCTTGCGGCCGCGGTTTCCGAATGCGGACTTTGATGGCATGCTCGCGGCCGTGCACAACAATCTCGATACCGCGCCCTCATTCGAGGGGATGGCGTTTGCGTAGAGCAACGCTCCTGTTCGTCACTCTCATCGCGGCGACTGCGAGCGCGCAGCCGCGGCCGACTCTGGCCCAGCGGATCGAGGCCCTCATCGCCCAACCGCCCCTCGACGCCGCGATCTGGGGCATCGACGTGGTCGATGACGCCGGCAACACGATCTACGCCCGTAACGAGCGGACGCTCATGACGCCGGCCTCAAACCGCAAGCTCTTCGCCGCGGCGACGATCGCGTCATGTGAAGGGCTCGACCGCACAATCCAGACCGAGCTCTGGCGCGACGGCGACGACATCATCCTCCGCGGCGGCGGCGATCCGTCGCTGGGTGGCCGCTGGGCCTTCGAACGCGATGCCGTCTTCGCCCCCTTCATCGACGCGCTTCGTGCGCGCGGTGTCGCCGAAGTGCGGGACGTGATCGCCGACGTCTCGCTATTCGATCGCATCACGATTCCCGGCAGTTGGAAGGTCGGGAACCTCGGCAGCGACTACGCCGTTCCGGTGGACGCGCTGGCCTACAACGAGAACGTCGTCGGCGTCACGGCCGATCGATGCTCCCAGCCGATCGTCGTCACCGATCCGCCGTTCGTCGCGGCCACGTCCGAAGTCGTTTGCGGCGGTGGGGACACGCTCGTCCGCTCCGACCGAGACAACGCCATCGTCATTGCCGGCGACATGGGGGAGCATTTCCGGTCGCTGGCCGGTGTCGGCGACCCCGCGCTCTACGCGGTCCAGGCGCTGCGCGATGCGCTCCGCCACGCCGGGATCGGCGTCCGCGGTACGGCGACCGTCAGTTTCACGCCGCGCGCGTGGCAGGAGCGGATCGCCGTCCTCGAATCGCCGCCGCTCTGGCAACTCCTGTCCGTGGTCCTGAAGCCGAGCCAGAATCTTTACGCGGAGATGCTCTTCAAAGGCTTGTCGGCCGGCGCGGCGCAACCAGCGTCCTACGAGGCCTCGGAGGAGATAGAACGCCGGTTCCTGACGACAGAGGCCGGCATCCCGAACGGCGATTTCCGCTTTGTCGACGGATGCGGCCTTTCCCCCGACGACCTCGTCACGCCGCGCGCGATCGTGACCCTTCTGCGCTGGGCGAACGAACCGTCACGGCGCGGCATCTGGTCGATGATGCTGGCCCAACCCGGCGAGGAAGGCACGCTGCGCCGCCGTCTATTGCCGCTGGCCAGCCGCCTCCGCGGCAAGACCGGCAGCATCAACGGCGTGAACGCGCTGAGCGGCATCATCGACCTGCCAGACGGCACGCACCGTTACTTCACGATCATCATCAACCATCACACGGCTGACTCCACCGAGGTGCTCCACGCGATCGATGCGATTGCGGGGGAGATCGCTGATTGACTGCGCCTGCGGCGCGTTGTCTGCGGCTTGGCCGCGTTGTCGGTTGTCTGCGCTTCGCGCGTTGTCGGTTGATTGCGTGTCTTCGGTGTGTTGTGGGTTGATCGCAGGACTTCACTGACGCCGCGGTAGCGGCAGAAGAAGGTAGCCAGGGGTGCGAGCGCTTTTTGCGAGCACCCCTGGTTACAGTTCCCATCGTTGCGTGCCGCGTCAGCGGCACCGGACAGGGGTTGGTCGATGACGCTCCGGTGCCGCTAACGCGGCACGACGTGGATTGACCTCGGCAACCAGGGGTGCTCGCAAAAAGCGCTCGCACCCCTGGCTACCATCTTGGGCCGCTATCGCGGCGAACGCACCGAGGCATTCCGGGGACGCGCGCCATCGTCAGTTAGTGTACCGACAACCGACAACGCGCGAAGCGCAGACAACGGACAACGCGGCGCAGCCGCAGACAACGCGCAGGCGCCCCCCTCACACCAGCATCGAGAAGTCGTGTACAACCTTTCGGAGCCGTTCGAGGTGATCGGGATCCTCGGCCATGCGGCGTTTCAGCTCCTCGGCGAAGGGGAGGTCGTTTCGGCGCTCCTCGGCGGTCCCGTTCGATACCAGGAAGTCGATCCACTTGGCGGGATCACCGTCGAACAGGGACAGGAGCATGTGGACACGGGCAAAATTCGCGACCAGGACCGACAGATTCGTGGTGTCGACCCAGTCGTACGTCTCTACCGCCGTCTCTACCGCCATTGCATGCACAGACATTCCCTCAACTAAAGGAGTGACGGCAGGGCGGCTTTCCCTACCCCCTGAGCCGAAAATAATGTCTATTTGTCGATTGCCGCGAGCTCAGCCGTTTGCCCGTTCCACGTCCCGTACGACAGGCATCGCACGCAGATGAAGGAGTATTCGGCGAGACCGGTGGTGGGGTTTTCGGACGACTCCATCACCAGTTCCGACTGGCAGCGATAGCAGAGGTTGGCATCGCCCCGCTCGATGTTCTCGAGGAAACCTTCCACCTGCTGGCGGTGGAACTCCATCTGCCGCGGCCGCTGCGGAATGGTGATCGATTCCTTGCCTCGCTGGCAGGTAAGGACGATGTGATCGGCGAAGGTCGTCTGCACGAAGGTCCCCGTCATGATTGCGCCCGGATGCTTCGGACACGCGACCGGTTCCCCCGCCCAGAACGCCTTTGCCAGATCGCGAAGTTGTTGTACGTCGTTGGCCATGCGGCGAAGTTTACCCTGAGCGGCGCCCGGCTTCGATCTGCTCGAAGACGCGCAGGAAGTTGCCGCCGAGGACCTTGGTCACGTCGGCCTCCGACAGCCCGCGCTCGAGCAGACGCGCGGTCAGAAGCGGCAGGCCGGCTGCTGTCTGCAGGCCCTCGGGGAGGGCGGGGACGCCGTCGAAGTCGCTGCCGATGCCGACGTGGTCGATGCCGGCCACCTCGGCGGCGTGGATGACGTGATCGGCGGCGTCGTCGAGCGTTGCCTGTGGCGAGCCGAGGGTGTTGAACCATTCCAGGTAGAGATCCCAATCGGTGGCGTCGTCGGGCATCTCCTCGGTGCCGCCGGACGATTCGTTGTTCGATCGTTTCCGCGAGTTCATGACCACTTGCGCGACGGTATCGTTGAGGAAGGCCGAGAAGAAGTTGATCATGCAGACGCCGCCGTTCTTCGACAGATCGCGCAGCATGGCGTCGGTCATGTTGCGCGGATGGCGGCAAAGCGCGCGGCACGACGAATGGGTGGCCACGACCGGCACGCGCGTCGTCTCCAGCACGGCGTAGAAGGCCGCGTCGGAGACGTGCGAGATGTCGACGATCATGCCGAGGTCGTTCATCGTCCGGACGACCTCGCGTCCGAAATCGGTCAGACCGCTGTGCCGTCCGGCATCGCCCGATGAGTCGCACCAGTTGTTGGTGTTGACGTGCGTGAGCGTCAGGTAGCGAGCACCCAGCCCGTAGAAGTCGCGCAGGATCGTCAGCGAATCCTCAATGGCGTGGCCACCCTCCACGCCGATCATGATGGCGGTCTTCCCCTCGGCCTTGGCCCGGCGAATCCCCGCGGCGTCATCGCAGAACGTGAGGACGTCCGGATGCCTGCGCACCTCGGCATGAATGAGATCGATGAGCCGATAAGCGAATCGGGCCGCCCCCCGGCCGGCGTAGAACGGAGGCACGTACGAGGCGAAGAACGAGGCGGTGATGCCGCTTTCGCGCAACGACTTCAGGTCGAGCTGCGCCTCCGTGTCGTGCTCGTCGAGGTGCAGGTTGCGTCGAAACAGCCGGTAAGGCGTATCGCAGTGGCCGTCGACGATGATGGCGCGGCCGTGAATGTTGGTTGTCATCGGTGGGGATCGTACTTCACGATCGGAGCGCTGGCGTCCTCGCCGGCTGGCTCGGCGGCGTCCCGCCGCCGGTTACCAGCAAATGCTTGGAGTCTTGCCGGGTCGGCGGCGGGACGCCAGCGCTCCGGTCCACATACACTACGGCCGCAATGAACCTTTCCCGACAGATCGCTTGGCGGTACTTGCGGCGGCCGACGGACCAACTGGTGTCGGCGGTCGGGTTCGTATCCGTGCTGGGTCTCGTCATCGGGGTGATGGCGCTGGTGATCTCGATGGCACTGATGACGGGGTATCGCGGCGATCTGCAGCGGAAGCTGCTCGGCGGGAACGCGGAGATCTTTGTTTACTCCATCGGCGGGCCGATCGCGGACACGGGGCGGCTGGCGGCCGCGGTGCGCGGGACTCCCGGCGTGGCCGAGGCGGCTCCGGTGTTGTTCAAGGCGGCGCTGGTCACGACCGAGCGAAGCGCCACGGGCACGGAGACGATGCTGAAGGGGATCGAGCCGCGGCGGGCCAGGGATTCGCCGATGATCGCGAAGATTGTCGGGTCGGGAGTGGCCTTCAATACCCCCGAGGGGGAGCGAGGCGTGGCGGTCGGGCGGTATCTGGCTACGAAGCTCGGCGTGAGCAAGGGGCAGTCGATCAGCATCACCGTGCCGGCGGAGGACAGCGGGAACTTCATGCCGCGCAGCGCCTCATTCGTGGTGACGAATGTCTTCGATACGGGTTTCTACGAGTTCGACGCCCGCTGGCTCTTCATCGATCTGCGCGATGCCGAGGCGCTGCTCAACGCCCATGGAGAGGCGAACCTGCTCGAGGTGAAGTTGGTCCCCGGCGCGGATCTCGACGTGGTCTCGCGCGCCATCGACACCCGCACCGATCATCGCTACGCCGTCAGCGATTGGCGGGACATGAACCGCCAGCTTTTCTCGATGCTGAAGATCCAGCAACTGGTGCTGTTCATCGTGATCGGCCTGATCGTGTTCGTCTCGACCTTCAACATCGTCTCGACTCTGATCATGACCGTCCACGAGAAGCGCAAGGAGATCGGCATCCTGTCGTCGATGGGCGCGGACTCGCGGACGGTGAGGCGGATCTTTATCTGGTACGGGACGATGGTGGGGGTGCTGGGCACAGCCACCGGGATGTTGCTCGGCGTCGTGATCTGCTGGGTGATCACGCGCTATAACCTGGTCTCGTTCGGGCCCGAGATCGCCCAAGTCTATTTCGTCTCGTCCATCCCGTTCGTGACCCGGCCGACCGATCTGACGATCATCGCGGCGTTCTCGCTCATCGTCTCGTACGGCGCCACGATCCTGCCGTCGCTGCGTGCGGCAAGGTTGAATCCGGTGGAGGCGTTGCGGCATGAGTAGGCGAGCGCAGCGCCGCATGGGGTGTGAGACAAGAATAAGGTTGAATGTTGAATGTTCAGTGTTGAATGCTGAATGAACGGAGCTCCGCAACTCTCCAACATTGAACATTCAACACTCAACATTCAACATTGCTTTTGACTCCCAACCCCTTCGACGGCGCTACGCTCGCGCGACCACACCGTATAATCCCCCCATGCCCGCCCGACTCATTCTCGAAGATGGAACTGTGTACGACGGAGAGGCGTTTGGCGCGACTGCCAATGCGCTCGGCGAGGTCGTGTTCAACACGTCGCTGACCGGATATCAGGAGATCGCCACCGATCCGTCGTACCGCTTTCAGATCGTGGTGATGACGTATCCGCACATCGGAAATTACGGGATCGAGAGCGCCGTGGCGCAGAACGAGCAGCCTCAGGTGGCCGGCTTCGTCGTACGCGACGCCATCGCCGAGCCGTCGAACGCGCACTCGGAGATGTCGCTGGCTGACTACTTCGTGCGCAACGGCGTCTCGGCCATTCAGGGGATCGACACGCGCGCCCTGACGCGCAAGATCCGCAAGGAAGGGGCCATGCGCGGGATGATCACCAGCGAGAACGGGCGGGCCCTCGACAGCATCGTCGAAGAGATCCTTCGCGCGCCGTCGATGACCGGACTCGATCTCGTGCAGCGCGTGACGGCCCTTCGCCCCTACACGTTCGACGAACCGCCGCCGAATCCCACGAAGCGGATTGCCCTCTACGACTTCGGCGTCAAGCGCGACATCCTCCGGCATCTCTCACAGGAGGGCTGCGAGGTGACGGTCTATCCCGCCACGACGCACGCCGACGAGATCCTGGCGCAGCGCTTCGACGGCGTGATGCTCTCGAACGGTCCGGGCGATCCCGAGCCGGTGACGTATGCCCAGGAGAACATTCGGCATCTCATCGGCAAGATCCCGATCTTCGGCATCTGCCTCGGCCACCAGCTTCTCGGTCTGGCCCTCGGCGGACGCACCTACAAGTTGAAGTTCGGCCACCGCGGCGGTAATCATCCGGTCAAGGATCTTCGAAACGGCCGGGTCGAGATCACGGCGCAGAATCACGGGTTCTCCGTCGATCCCGATTCGCTTCCCGACGCCGACGTAGAGCCGACGCACATCAATCTCAACGACCAGACGCTGGAAGGCTTCCGCCACCGCCGCGAGCCGCTCCTGGCCGTGCAGTACCACCCGGAGGCCGCGCCGGGCCCGCATGATTCGTTCCATCTCTTCGGCGAGTTCATGACGATGATCGACGAGTGGAAGTGATGCTCGCGCTCATCACCACGCTCGGCATGGCGCTCGTTTCCGCGATCGCGGTGCCGCCGAAGCCGGCTGCGTACGTGACCGACAAGGCTGCCGTGCTCGACCCCGCACGCGTCAAGGTTGTAAACGAGAAGCTGGCGCAATTCGAGCGCGACACCTCCGATCAGATCCTCGTCTACGTCGATCAACACCTTCCTCCGGACACGACCATCGAGCAGTTCGCCAACGAGGCGGTGCACCAGTGGGGTGTCGGTCAGAAGGGGAAGGACAACGGGGCCGCCCTCTTCCTATTCACCGGCGACCACAAGATGCGGATCGAGGTCGGGTACGGCCTCGAGGCGGTGCTCACCGACGCGAAGGCCAGGCAGATCACCAGCACGATCATCAAGCCGCGTCTGCAGGCCGCTGACTATAACGGTGCTGTTGAGCAGGGGGTCGATGCGATTCTTGCCGCCGCGCGCGGCCAGGAGTACAAGGGAACCGGGCGGACGGTCCACCAGACTACGAGCGCTCCTCCCGCCACCACGGCCATACCGTGCGTCGGCATTGCGCTGGTCATGGCTTTCTTCATTCTGGGAATCATCGTGTTGATCGCGAAACGGGGTGGCCGCGGTGTCGGAGGAGGCACCTACGTCAACACCACCGGCTCGACTCCTGACTCGTCGAGCTCCTTCACCGATACATCGTCGTCATCATCATCCGACTCGAGTTCCAGCTCATCATCCGATTCGGGCTTCGATGGAGGAGGCGGCGACTCGGGCGGAGGCGGGGCGAGCGATTCGTGGTGAGCGCGGCGCTTCACTTTACTGTCATCCTGAGGCTGCCGCAGCCGCGGTACGAATGATGGTGCTTGCTCAAATCTGATCCCGCGGCGGAGGACGCCGAAGGACCCCCTGCGAGCTTGCATCGAGCGATTACCGCCGCCCGATCCGGCAAGCACGTGGGGGGTCCTTCGGCGTCCTCCGCCGCGACGTTTGATCTGAGCAAGCATCAACAAGAGAGGCGCGGCTGCGGCAGCCTCAGGATGACAGCGTTGCCTGCCGTCTCCCCTCAATCCAGGGCGATGATCCCGTCGCGCCAGAGCTTGTAGAAGATGAGCATGGCGTCCGGCTCGCGGATTGGGGAGATCTTGATCAGCGAGCCGAGGTCCCATTGGCCGTTGATGCGGGACAGCATGAAACCCTCGTTCGGCGTGAAGTTCATCTGCGTGATGTCTTCGAGCGGCTTGGCGACGCGCGGCACTTTCGAGTCGTGCAGTCCCTGGGCGCGCAGATCGGAGAGGATGGCCGACTCGGCGCCTTTGATTGCGTTGCGCACGCGCTGGTGGCTGGGGTCGAGGTTCTCCGCGGCCTTCAAGAGACGCTGCGCCTTCTCGTAGTCGCGTGCGCGCAGCGAGTGCTGGGCGCGGGCGATGAGAGAGAGGATCTCGTCGTCTTCACTGGATTCTTCGAATGGTGCCGGCTCCTCTTCAGGCATCGCCTCGACCAACGTGGGATCGGCGAGCTTCACATAGCCTTCGCGGGCGAGGTGGTAGACGGTCGAGGCGACGTTGAACGATGAGGAGCGGCTCTCCAGGACCAGTTCCGCGAGAGAACGCCGGCCATCGATGGCGCTCACGACCATCCGCTGCGCGTCGTCGTCCAGTTCTTCCTCCGGAACTTCTTTCAAGAGCGACGGGACGAGCGCCTCATGCTCGATCAGCGTGTGAATGCGGTTCCACTCGTCGACGCGCCGCGTCCCCTCCATGATCAGTCCGGTGACGTCGACCTGCAGGGGGATCATCTCCATCTGCGGCAGCTCGTCGTCGACGAACCGGAATTCACCCTCGTTCCAGAGAAAGATGTCGTAGATCTCTTCCTCGGCTTTGCGGCGCATGAGGCGCTGCAGGTCTTCTTCATTGATGACGTCGATCATCACGAGGATCTTGCCGAGGAGAATCCGGGATTGGGCCTGGACCTCCATGGCCTTCATCAACTCCGGCTCCGTGATGTAGCCGTGGCTCATGAGGAACTGGCCGAGGTACTCGCGCGGATCGTTCGAGGCGGAAGAGATCACGCGGCCGTTGCGGAAGAAGATCCTCTTCTCGACGCCCTTGTTGCTGACGAAGAGCGTGCCGGTCTTCTGCCCGAGGCTCAGCCACTGGAGCAGGTCGCCCGGAAGCATCGTTTTCAGGTTGCCGCTGACACTCATGATCGGGGTGTGAGCAAAAAGGGGTGAATTATACCGGGCGAGTCGAGGTGCGCCCGCTATCATTACCCGCGCCATGACCGGTGAGAAATTCTTTTTCGATGCGGATGATCTGGCCGCTCGCGACTTCGATGCCGCCCGCGACCTCGGTGAACCGGGGCGCTTCCCGTACACGCGAGGCCCCCAGGCGTCGATGTACCGCGGCAAGCTCTGGACGATGCGGCAGTACGCCGGCTTCTCCACCGCCGCGGAGTCGAACAAGCGCTATCGCTACCTGCTGGAGCGCGGCACGACCTCGACAGCAACCCTCGATCGCGACTGGACCTCGATGACGATCAACGCAACCGGCATCGATCCTTCGGGCGCTTCTGTTCGGCAGATCGCTCGGATGATTGGTCTTGATATTGCTGTTCACATTTGGTTGATGGCAAGCGAACGGAGGTGATCGGGGCGAGCGTGCTATCATTGCCCTCGGACGACTGAAGGGAAGCGGGTGAGGAGTTCTTCGCCGCCAACGGGGCCTGCTACAATCGCCTGCGAATGACTGAAGCGAAACTCTTGAACGACGCGAAATCCTTCTTCGACGCCGACGATCTTGCTGTGCGCGGCTTCGACTCTGATACTGACCTCGGCGAGCCGGGCCGCTTTCCGTTCACCCGCGGCCCGCAGCCCTTGATGTATCGTGGCAAGCTCTGGACGATGCGGCAGTACGCTGGGTTTTCGACTGCCGCGAAATCGAACGAGCGCTACCGGTACCTGCTTGAGCGTGGCACGACGGGTCTATCGGTAGCTTTCGATCTCCCCACGCAGATTGGTTTGGATTCCGACGATCCGCGGGCCCGCGGCGAGGTGGGAAACGTGGGAGTGGCCATCGATTCGATCGAGGACATGGAGACGCTCCTTGACGCCATTCCCCTCGACCTCGTCTCGATCTCGATGACCATCAATGCGCCAGCGTCGATCCTTCTCGCGCTAGTGCTCGTCGTGGCGGAGCGGCGGGGCATGGCTTGGTCGACGCTGTCGGGTACGATCCAGAACGACATTTTAAAAGAGTACGCGGCGCGGGGGACGTATATCTTCCCGCCTTCGCCGTCGCTCCGCATCGTCACTGACATTTTCGAGTTCTGCGCGACCGAAGTGCCGCGTTGGAACACGATCTCTATCTCCGGCTATCACATCCGCGAGGCGGGATCGACGGTGGTGCAGGAGGTCGCTTTTACACTGGCGAACGGCCTGCAGTACGTGCAGGCAGCGGTGGAACGGGGTCTTGATGTTGACACCTTTGCGCCCCGCATAAGTTTCTACTTCAACGCTCACAACGATTTTCTGGAAGAGGTGGCTAAGTTTCGAGCCGCGCGCAAGCTGTGGGCGGAGTTGATGCGTGAACGTTACAAGCCGAAGAATCCGAAGTCGCTGGCGCTTCGATTCCACGCCCAGACAGCCGGTTCAACGCTGACGGCACAGCAGCCCGAGAACAACGTAGTGCGCGTCGCCTATCAGGCTATGGCGGCGGTGCTGGGAGGCTGCCAGTCGCTGCACACGAACTCGCGGGACGAAGCGTTGGCGCTGCCGACGGAGGAGTCAGCAAAGATCGCTCTGCGTACACAGCAGGTTCTCGCATATGAAACCGGCGTGCCGCAGTACGTCGATCCGCTTGCGGGATCGTATCTGGTCGAATCGCTGACGCTCGACATCGAACGTCAGGCGCGCGACCTCATCGAGCGGATCGATGCCATGGGAGGCGCGCGCGCGGCAATCGAGTCGGGCTTTATGCAGCGCGAGATCGGTGAGTCGGCTTATCAGGCGCAGCGCGCACTTGAGGAGAAGAGGGCCATCGTCGTCGGCGTAAACGAGTTCGTGGAAGATGGATCAATGCCCCTGCCCATCTCGGCAATGGATGAGAGCGTTGAACGCGAGCAGGTGGAGCGGCTTCGCGCATTCCGATCGAGACGCACTGGAGACGTGAAGGGTGCGTTGTCGGCGCTTAATTCTGCAGCTCAAGATGGTCGCAACCTGATGCCATTCATCGTCGACTGCGTGCGGCAGGATTGCACCGTGGGAGAGATCGTGGGCACCATGAAGGAGACGTTCGGAGAGCATCGCGATCAAGGGTTTTGACTTAGGAGCACAGACAAGAGTGTCTGTGCCACATCGAACCCCTTTCTTCAGCCGGAGTTTGTGCAGCAGGGAAGGTTTCAATGTGGCATTGGCACAGACACTCTTGTCTGTGCCGCGCCGGTCACTCCAAACCAACGGCCAGTCGAACCTCCACCTCGAGCGCATCCATCTCCCCATCATCCGTTTCATGGTCATAGCCGAGGGCGTGCAAGGTGCCGTGAAGGATCAGGTAGCGGATCTCGGTGGCTAGCGAGTGGCGCTGCTCGGCGGCCTGGCGGCGGGCCTGGTCGATGGAGATGACGATGTCGCCGAGGGGGCGGCCGTGGGCGTTGGGGTCGGCGTCCGATTCGTCGGCGGGGAAGGTGAGGACGTCGGTGGTCTTGTTCTTCCTGCGGAACTTGCGGTTGAGATTGCGCATGGCCTCGTCGTCGACGATGGCGATGGATACTTCGCTGATCTCGTGGTCGATCCGATGAAGATGGTCGAGGGAGATGAGCACCTTGCGGACGAATTCGGCGATCTCGCGGCGGCTGATGCGTGCCACGGCCGCGCCGGTGACTTCGACGTTCGTCAAACCTTCTCCGGTTTTTCGCGCGCCTCGCGCTCGCGGTCGGCGCGCTCGTAGGCGGTGACGATCCGCTGGACGACCGGGTGGCGGACCACGTCGCGGTCGGAAAAGTCGAAGAAGCGGATGCGGTCGATGTCGCCGAGGATCTGCCGGACGACCCGCAGGCCTGATTTGGCGCCCGTGGGGAGGTCGACCTGCGTCACGTCGCCGGTGACGACGGCTTTCGCGCCGAAGCCGAGGCGGGTCAGGAACATCTTCATCTGCTCGGGCGTGGTGTTCTGCGCCTCGTCGAGGATGATGAAGGCGTCGTTGAGCGTGCGGCCGCGCATGAAGGCCAGGGGAGCGATCTCGATCACGCTGCGCTCCATCAGCTTCTCCACCTTCTCGAAGCCGATGATGTCGTAGAGCGAGTCGTAGAGAGGCCGCAGATACGGGTTCACTTTCTCGGCGATGTCGCCCGGGAGGAATCCGAGACGCTCGCCTGCTTCGACGGCGGGGCGGCAGAGGACGATGCGCTTCACGTTCTTGTCGGCCAGCGCTCCGGCCGCGGCGGCCACGGCCAGGAAGGTCTTGCCGGTTCCGGCCGGACCGATCCCGAAGGTGATGTCATTGTCCTGCATGGCCTGCAGGTACATCTTCTGGGCGACATTGCGCGGCGTGACCACTCGCCGCACCGAGGCCGTCACGGCGTCGTCGGTGAAGAAGTCGACGAGGCTGGCCTCCGGGCGGTCGCGCAGCACCCGCATCCCGGTGTTGATGTCGGAGCGCTTGAGGGGGTAGCCCTGCTCGATCAGCTCCTGCATCTGCCGCAGCAGCTTCTCCACCGGCGCGATGTTCTCGGGGATCCCGTTGACGAAGATCTCGCCGCCGCGGGACGAGATCTTCACGTCGAACTCGTCTTCGAGCATGCGCAGGTTCTCGTCATGGTTCCCGAAAAGGGTGTGGGTGCCTTCGTCGTCCAGGGTAAGTTCCATTCGGTCCTTTCAGTTCATGAAGAACAATGTTGAATGTTGATTGTTGATTGTTCAGTGTTGAATGAAAGAACCGAAGGCATTCAACACTGAACATTCAACATTCAACATTTCGTCTTTGACTCTCAATACCGAGCCATTCCTGGATCCATCTCCGCCGCCCACCGGTCGATCCCTCCGGCCAGAGAGAGGGCGGCGTAGCCGTTCCGCGCCAGCCACTGCCCGGCCATCATGGAGCGCATGCCGAGGTGACAGTAGAGCGCCACGGGCCGGTCGCGCGGGATCTCCTGCAGGCGCTGCGGCAGGGAGCTCATCGGGATCAGCGTCGATCCCGCGATGGCGCAGATGGCCGCTTCGCCTTCGTCGCGGACGTCGATGAGGATCGGGGGATTGTCTTCGGAAAGAAGCTGCTGCAATTCGGCCGGTGTGATTTCGCGGATGGTCATGGTGTGAATAAGGTAATCCAGACTTCGCCGTATTCGGCGCGCCGGGTCGCTTTCAGTCGTTTTGTCCTGGTCGTGAACGGCTCGCTGCGCCGCTGGTGCTCGATAGCCACGATCGCATCATCATGGAGTGCGACATCCCGGTCGATGGCGGAAAGCAATTCGTCGTAGCGGCCGAGGGCGTATGGGGGATCAGCGTAGATAACGTCGAAGAACCCGGCGCCGAGGCGTGGGATTTCCACGAAGACGTCCGAGGCGATGGCCGTGACCGGGACTTCCCACTCCTTGGCCAACTTGGCTATCGTGGCCACGCTCCGCCGGTCCTGCTCGACGGCTGTCGCTGATGAGGCGCCGCGCGAGACGGCTTCGAACGAGAAGACGCCGCTGCCCGCGAAGAGGTCGAGAAAGCGCGCTCCCTCGATGCGCGGGCCGACGATGTTGAAGAAGCCCATCCGTGCGCGCTCCGACGTCGGCCGCGTCTCGCGGGGAGGAACGGGGACGCGGCGACCGCGCAGTGTGCCAGTGGTGACGCGGAGCGTGTTCAGCGGATGGCCGCTCCCGGTTTGCCGATGAAGTAGTTGTAGAGGTCTTTGACGTCGACGTATATCTTGGTCGGCTCGCTGAGGCAGTGGAGCTCGACGATCTTGTCACTGACCACGCGCGTGACCTCGTAGACCTTCTTGTCGTCGCCGACGAGCTGGTCGCCCGCCTTCGGCATGTAGCCGGCCACGCTGTTGGTCACGGTGCGGTCCTGGTAGATGGCGCGCAGCAGGTCCTGCATCGGCACGACCTGATCGGACAGCGTCTTCGGCAACATCGTCATCGGATCGAATTGGCGCTCCACGAAGTTCTGCTGTGCGTCGTACACGCGAAAGAGGGCCCCGCGCGTGTTTCGCGGCTTTGTCAGTTCGCGAACCGGTACTGCGGCCAGTGCCGCCGGCGAGATGGCGCGGAGGTAGATCTGGAGCGCGTCCGGGGGGATGATGACCTTCTTGCGGATCGTCCCGCCGGCACCGCTGGCCTCGATGACGACCAGACCTCCCTCGAAGATCGACAGGCGCTGAAAGACCGCGGTCGTGCTCACGCTGTAGTCGACAAGCGGTTTCGGCAGGCGGCCGTCGATCCGCTGGGAGCCGAGGGCCTGCCGGCAGCCGATGAGCTCGGGGATCTCGTACTTGGAGAGCCTTTTCCGGTCGCGTTCGGGGAGCGGGACGGCAATGGCGCCACCGAGGGGAGCGGTATCGACCTGAGTGATGTCGTGCGTCGGGTTTTGCGGGACCACCTGTTCCGGCCCGGTCACCACCGGCGTCTGGGGTGGCTGCGACTGAGCCGCCAGTGATGCCGCGGCGAGTAGTGCTAGCACTGCGAGAGTTGCTTGGCGAAGCATTGAGTAGATTAGTCGATTAGTAGATTAGTCGATTAGTAGATTAGTCGATGCGTAGAGCAGTGGATCCTGTAATGGTCTCTAACCCAAACCACTAATCCACTAATCTACTAACCCACTAATCGACTACTCCGTCTTGTCCGACTGCTCCCCAGGCCCCTCGGCATCCGGCCTCGGGCCACTGGCATCAAGGTACCTGATCGCCATCGCACGCGCAAACGTGCGCGCCTCGTCCTGAGGGATCTCGCCCGTGAATACAGCCTCGCGAGTCCGCTCCAGAGCCTTGGCGACGTGAGGCCCGGGCGGGACTTCCAGGTCGTTGCCGCGGAGGGGGAGCTTGAACGACTGGAACTCCTGAAAGCGGGCCACGTTCGGCTGCTCATCCGGGATCGCCGCTGCGACGATGCTGAGCATCTCCGGCGAGGCATGTTTGAAAAGCCTGAATCGCTGATGGTCGGACCTGGCCTCGGCCAGCGCATCGGTGAATCGCGACAGTTCATTGGCGAGCTGGACGACGTTGCGGGCCCGCTTCTGCGAGAAGCCGGAACCTTCCAGATCGACCGGGGAGGCGTTGCCGTGCAGAAGCGCCGCGGTGTACATCACCTGGCGATCGAGCTCGGTGCCGGCAAGCGCGTATGCGGTGCGTTGCAGGCGGAGCGCGAGGCCCGGATCGGCCGGGCGATGGCCAAATAGCACCTCCAGCACACCGGCTGCGCTCAGCGCGGCGACGGCATTCGGCGCACTCTCCTCGTCGAAGGCGAGGAAGAGCTCGCGCCAGATGCGCTCGCGGGCGATCGTCGTCAGAGCGCCGGATGCGACGGCGCTCTCCAGCAGTCTGGCCGTATTCGCTTCGAGAGAAAAACCGAGGCGGGTGGCCAGGCGGACGGCGCGAAAGATCCGCGTCGGATCATCGAGAAAACTGTTCTCGTGCAATACCCGGATCAGGAGCGCGGACAGATCGCGCTCGCCTCCGGCCGGATCGTGAACCTCGCCCGTCCGGAGGTCGATGGCCATGGCGTTGATCGAGAAATCGCGCCGCAGCAGGTCGTCCTTGAGATGTCCTGCCGTGACCGTCGGCAGCGCCCCCGGGGCGCGATAGCGCTCTTTACGCGCTGTGGCGATGTCGATTTCCGGCTGGCCGTCGGCCGTGACCTTGTACGTGAGGAACTGCGGAAAGGACCGGAGCCTCCCGCCGAGGCGCTTGGCGATGGCGCGGGCCAGGACCGAGCCTCCTTCTTCGAGCGTCAGGTCGATGTCGATGACGTCGCTCCTCCCCAGGGCCAGATCGCGCACCGGGCCGCCGACGAGGAATGGCCGCAGATCCTTCTCGGCCGCGACTTCTTTCACAAGATCGAGGGCCCGCTTCTGCGGATTGGGGAGGTCTTCGAGGCGGATCATTGGAGGATGGATTCGTAAAGCTCGATCAAGGCCCGGGCGCGGTGCCGGGGGCGGAACTTCGACGCCGTTTGTTGCGAAGCGATAACGTTGGTGTGCCGTAACTCCGGCTTAAACAGTGCGGCTAGTATGGCATGAGTCCATTCGTTCGGATCGCGCGGAGGAACCAGGATGCCCGTGCGTCCCTTCTCCAGCCGCTGCGTGTTGATGGCGGTGCGCGAGGCCACGGCCGTGGTGCCTGAGGCGATTGCCTCAGCGACAAAGCCGTCGAAATCGTCTTCCGCATTGGCCGGGTCGACCCAGAGATCCACTCCACGTAGATCGTCGGGAGAAGGCGGCGTATCGAAGAGCAGCCAGTCCACGTCATCGCGGAAACGCTGGATACGCGCAGCGGTCTGTTCGACGGTGTTGCTGATCGAAGGGCGGGTGAAGGTGCCGACGGTTGGCCGGTTTCTCGGTTGCTGGGTTGCATGGTTGCCGAAGTAGGCGTCGGCGACTGCCTCGGGTATGTGCGTGGCGTCGGTGCCCTTGAGCGGTGTAATGACGTGGGTGGGTTGGACGGTCTTGCGGAACATGTGGGTTTTCGGCAGGGCGTTGCTGACGTAGGGAAGACCGAGATCCCGAACGACGGCCGGATCGAGCTCACGCGGCGCGTAGATGTGAACCAGATCGGCGTTCGCGATCTCGCCGAGGCGCACATCGTGTTCCGCCGAGAGAGCGGCGAAATCGATCTGCTGCGACTTGCGCTCGTATTCGGACGCTCCGGCGAGGAGGAGTTGGGCGATGATCAAGTGGCAACCTTATGTCATCCTGAGCCGCCGACGCCCCGGAGGGGCAGAGGACGGCGAAGGACCCCCTCCCTTTCCCGCGGGTAGGTGGGGGTCCTTCACCGCGCTTTGCCCCTCCGGGGCGCCGCCGGTTCAGGATGACATTCGTTCTCTACCTCTTCACCGCCGCGGCGTTGCTCATCCTCGCGCACGCGTGCGTCACGCCCCTCACGCGCGGGGCCGCGCTGGCGCTGCTCCTTCTCCCGCTCATCTTCACCGGGCGCGCGCTGCTCACCGGCCGCGTCTACGCGCCGGTGGAACTGGCCTATACGACGGATCCGCTGTACGACTACGCAGCAGAAGTCGGCGCGCCGGGACCGCGGAACAGGATGCTCTCCGACATCATCTTCCAGATGATTCCGTGGCGTGCAGCGTTGCGGCAGGCAGTGGCGAACGGCGAATGGCCGCTGCTCAATCGCTTCGAGGCATGCGGCGATGTGCTGGCCGGTGAAGCGCAGCCGGCTCCCTTCAGTCCGTTCACGTTGCTGGCGCTGCTCCTCCCGGTCGCGGCGAGCTTCGGGTTCACGGCGGCAATGGCGTTCTTTCTGGCCGCGCTTGGCGCGTATCTGCTGGCGAGGGAGTTGCGCTGCAGTGAGACGGCGGCGCTCGTCGCCGCGGCGGTATTCACCCTCTCCGCGCCGATCGCGCTGCAGATCCTCTGGCCGCTCGGTTTCGGTTGGGCGCTCCTGCCATTGGTGCTGATGGCCGTCCGGCGTGTCGTCGATACGCCATCGATCCGTTCCGCGCTCATTCTGACGGCGGCGCTCACCCTCGAGGCGCTGCAAGGGCACCCGGAGACTCTGCTCCATGTCACCGCGCTCGGCGCGGTATACGGCATCTTCGAGCTATTGCGCCGAGGCCGTACGCAACGCGGTCGTGCAATTGCGTGCGCGGTGACGGCGGGCATCGTTGCCCTTCTCCTCAGCGCCATCGCGCTGCTGCCATTTCTCGAAGCCGGACGCCAGACGGTCGAGCACCATATCCGCACCGATTTCTTCGCGAAATCGCCGCTGCGCGTCGCGGCGGGACTGCCGCGCGCGGCGCTGCTGTCGGACCTTCTGCCATTCGCCCGCGACTCGTTCCGTCATTTCCTCATGGCACGCGCCGAGGCGGGGAGCATCGCGCTGGCCCTGGCTGCCTTCGCGCTCTGGGGCTCGCGGGCGCGGGAACGATGGTTCTTCGCAATCCTCGGCCTCTTCTGCCTTTTCGCGAGCGCGAATGCATGGCCTGTCGCGCAGTTGCTCCATCGCCTTCCGCTCTTCAACCTCGCGCTGAACGACCGACTGGCCTCGGCGGTGCCGCTCTGCATTGCCGTCCTGGCCGCTTTCGCCATCGACGCCCTCTCCGATCGTGCAGGGGCGGTGATGGTCGTCCTCCTCATCCTGCTCGCTGCCGGTGCCTCAGGGATGCGGCACGGCTCGATCGACGTGCCGCGTTTCGCCGCCGAACTGGCGCCACTCGCGGCCGCGGCCGTGATCGTCCTGTTCGTCAGGAGCCGCGCCATCGCCGTCCCGTCGCTTCTCGCGCTCATCCTGCTGCAGCGTACGATCTCCGACGGTGCTCTCGTTCCGGCGAACGAACCGCGCGTCGCCTTCCCGCCGATCGCGCTCTTCCGGCCGTTGCAATCGATTCGCGAGCCGTTCCGTATCGTCGGCCTCGGGCCGAATCTCTTTCCGAACACGGCCACGATGTATGGACTCGAGGACGTCCGCCTGATGACGGCGATGACGCTCACCGCATACGACGACACCTTCCCCGCCTGGTGCCGGCACGGCGGCTTCGGTTTCAATCAGGTCGACGACCTGACGCGCCCGATGCTCTCCATGTTGAACGTCCGCTTCGCGATCGTACCGAAGGGCGATCCGATCCCGGCCGGCTGGAGCGACGTGACCGTCGACCACGATTCGCGCCTCATCGAAAACCGGCGCGTGCTGCCGCGGGCCTTCGTGCCCCGCAACGTCCGTGTCGGCATCGCCAACGACGTCGAGGACATGAGCGCCGCCACCGATTTCGCGGACCTGGCCTGGCTCGACCTGCCCGGCACCGCGCGCGACATGCCCAACGGCCCCGGAACGGTCGTCATCCATCCGAATCGCCTCGATGTGTCGATGACGCACGACGGATTCGTCGTCGTCTCCGAGGCCGCCTGGAACGGATGGCGCGCCTGGCTCGACGGTCGGCGAGTCACGATCGTTCGCGCGAACCACGCCTTCCTCGGCGTCTTTGTTCCCGCAGGCCGTCACACCGTCCGCCTCGTCTATCTCCCGCAATCATTCGTGGTGGGCCGGATGATCACGTTTGCGACGCTGGTCTCGATGATCGTGTTTGGACTCTGGCGGCGCCGGAAGTCGCCGGCGTACCCGGCGTCTGGAGATTGGACGTTACGACGCCGCGATAGCGGCTCCAGAAGGTAGCCAGGGGTGCGAGCGCTTTTGCGAGCAACCCCTGGTCTACGTTGTCTCTCGAAAGTGTGCCGCGTCAGCGGCACTGGATGGAGTCGCCGATTACTCAAGTGCCGCTGACGCGGCAACAACTACTACATCTGTTTACCAGGGGTGCTCGCAAAAAACGCTCGCACCCCTGGCTACCGTCTTGTTGCCGCTAACGCGGCACGAGCCGTCCGGCATGGCCCGGCATTCCCCCGGCTGGAAGCCGGGGCATCGCCGGCGTAGCCGGCGTAACGCCGCCGACCCCCGACACCCGACTCCCGGTACAATCCACAAATGGCTGAAGAAACCGAAAGCGGGGCATCGCTGCTGGCTCGAAGGGAGTACGCGCGCGCCATTCCGCTTCTGAAACGCGACCTCGACAAGTATCAATCGAATCCCCGCATCCGCCTCCAGTACGCCGATGCACTGGCCGGAGCCGGCCAGCACGAGGAGGCCATCGCGCAGTACGAGCACACGGCCAAGTACTACGAGGACAACGGACTCACCGTGCAGGCCATCGCCGTGGCCAAGAAGGGCGAGAAGCTGCGCGACCAGCTCGCGGCTTCCAGGCCGGCGGAGGCAACCGCGGGGAAGAGCGAACCGCTATTCTCGCGTCCCGTGCCGAAGTCGCCGTTCTTCGAGGTGCTCACCGAGGAGGAGCGCGTCGCACTCGTACGGGAGATGGATCTCGAGTCGCACGACGAAGGGAGCGTCGTCATCAGCGAAGGCCAGCCGGGGTCGTCGATGTACATCATCGCCAACGGCGAAGTGAAAGTCTTCACCAACGGTGCCGGCGGCGCGGTCTACCTGGCCAAGCTCGGCGAGGGAGACTTTTTCGGGGAAGTCAGCATGTTGACCGGAAAGCCGCGCACCGCCACGATCACAGCCTCCCAGCGCACGGAGCTGCTCCGGTTGGACAAGGAAAAGCTCGACAACGCTCTGGCGCGGTATCCCGGCATTCGCAGAGTGCTGAACGAGTTCTATCAGCGCCGCGCGGAACATACGGTGGAGGCAATGATCGAAAGCCTGAAACGGAAAGGATGAAGGCTTCAGAAAGGATGAATGATGAAGGATGAAGGATGAGTAAGGGCGGCGCAAGACTGCGCCTTCATCCTTCATCCCTCTGCCTTCATCCCTGAACCATGGCTGTTCTTCCCATCGTCAAATACGGCGATCCCGTGCTGCGCGATGCCACGAAACCGGTCATCGAGATCGACGAGACGCTGCAGAAGTTGATCGACGATATGGTCGACACGATGTACGCGGCCCCCGGCGTCGGTCTGGCCGCGAATCAGGTCGGCGTCTCGAAGCGGCTGGCGGTGATCGATCTCTCCGTGGGCAAGCGTCCGGGGGAGCTCCACGTCTTCATCAACCCGGAAATGGTCGAGGCGGAAGGGGAAGTAACCGAAGAGGAGGGTTGCCTCTCCATCCCCGACTTCGTCGAGATCGTCACCCGTCCCGAGCGCGTCAAGGTCGGCTACACCGACCGCAACGGCCAGCGGCGCGAGATCCGCGGCGAAGGCCTCATGGCGCGCGCGCTCTGCCACGAGATCGACCACCTGAACGGCACCCTCTTCGTCGACCACCTCCGCGGCTTCAAGAAAGAGCGGATCATGAAGAAGATCCAGAAGCTTACGAAGGCGGGAAGGTGGGGGTGAGGCGGGAGGGTTCCGCGGGGGTTCCAGTCCTCGGGTTTTCGCCACGCCGAGGCGCGGAGACGCGAGGTCGGCCCGGATCCTCGCTAAAATGACGTAACTTACTGGTAGATTGGCACTTCCATGAGGATCAAATCGATTCGATGTAGCATCGGATCGATTCTACCGAGAATCAAAATGATTCTCAGTAGGATCCGATTGATTCTTCCGAGAATCACGATGCTTCTACGTATTATTTGATTGATTCTACCGAGGAACAGATAACTACTATGAAGTATCAAAATGGTTCTCCCTAGGATCGAATGATTCTACAGAGCATCAAGATGATTCTACCGAGGACCGAATGATCCTATGGAAGATCAGATTGATTCTCCTTAGGATCGAATGATTCTACGTCGCATCGAATTGATTCTACGGAGGAACGAATCAATTTTCTGGAGTAGCGCGACGATTCTAATGAGAAACTAAATGATTCGACTGAATATCGGACCAGTTCTCACTACAAACGACACGTTGATCCGCAGACAATGCAGATGGACGCAGATTCAGGGTTGCCTCATCCGCCGCTTACGGCACAGGCCCGAACGTCTCGCTGATCACGCCTTTCGAATCGATCCCGTTCTCGTTGAGCGCCTCGACGACACGGTCGATGAACGGATCGAAGCCCGCCGCCATCAACGTTGCGGAGGGCATGCTTTCGCGATTGCGAGCGATCAGAATGTCGATCTTTCCACTCTCGTGGACGATCGCACCGTCGCGCGCAAGCGGATCGAAATCGCTCGCGTAAAGGATGTTCCGCTGATCCGGCTCGTAGAGCACGTAGATCTTTCTCGGGTCGCGATCGGCGAGCATGCTGAGGACCATGCTGCGGATGGGAGCGATCCCGGTGTCCCCGGCCAGAAAGACGATCGGGCGGTGGTCGTTCCGAGGCAGGAGGAAATCACCGTAAGGGCCGTCGATCATCACCGCCGTTCCGGCATCCAGCCTCGTCAGCGCCGTTCCGCCGCGCCCCGGCCCGACTCGGACGCAGAGTTGCACCACCCGCGAACGCTGGGGCGCAGACGCGATCGTATACGCGCGTGAGACGCCATCGGGGAAGCGGAAGTTCACCCACTGGCCCGGCTCGAACGAAAAGGCGTCGTCATCGAATGCCACCGTGATCTGCACCACGCTCGGCGCAAGCCCTTCGATCTCCGTCACAGATGCGGCGTGGGAGCGCATTCGGGCGGTTACCTCAGCCAGCCGGGAGTGATGCCCTGGCGCCGCGCATCGTCGCGGAACTGGTCGTAGGCGCGCTGGGCCCGCGTGACCGCAAGCTCGGCGGCCGGGATTTGCGCGAGCGTCACCTCCAGTTCGCTCGACTGGTACGTGAACTGATTGGCGTGGTAGCCCAGCGAGAAGAACTCCTCGACCTGATGCTTCAGCGCCTCGGCCCGGGCCCGCAGGAGATCGAGATCCTCCTTCGCCTGGCGGACTGCCTCCTCATGCGCGCGCGCCGCCGTGCGCCATGACCACTCGTCTCCCTTGGAAGGGGACTCATGCGGCTCCGGAACCTTGTCCAGATTCAGATCCGCCGCGGGCTCGCCGGAATGGTTCTGCTCCAGGGCACGCAGCAACCGCTCCCGTTCCGCCGCCGAAACCTTGAATTTCCTGTCCGGATCATTCGAGGCCACGACTGTCTTGGTCACGGCGGCACGCGTCGCATCAAGGTCGACATCTCCGAGCGGAATCGAGTAAAGCGAGCCGGAGGTGCGAAAAATGATGCGCCCCGTCTCCTCGCGAATCGGCCCCTCGACTTCGATTCGTGTGCCGTTGTGAAGGATGAGAGTGGTGGTGACGATCGGCTGGGTCGTCGACATCGCGGCGGCGAGGAGAAGGATGGCCAGGGAGTGCATGAGCAAATTATCGTCCCGATCCGCATTGCCGGACTGTTAACGTTACTATCACCCCCCGTGCCGAACTGGATCTACCTGTTTTTCAATGCTCTCTATCACCTCGGGCTGGCGCTCTGGATCGGGGGGGCGGTGGCGCTTGGCGCTCTCACCGCGCCGGAGCTGTTCCGAGCGATGCCGCGGCAGCAGGCCGGCGCCATCTTCGGCTCGATCCTCCGTCGCTTCGCCAGAGTACGCCTCGCAGCGCTCGTCATGATCGTCATCGGCGCCGGGGCCAAGTTCCTTCGGTGGGAGACTCACGCCATCTCCCCATGGCTGGCCATCCGGTGGACCGCCATCGTCTTTCTGGCATGTGCGCTCATCTACGAGATCGTCTCGATCAACAGGTTGATGAAGGCGATGCCCACGGACGCTCCCGCCGACGACCCGCGGCGCGAGCTCTTCAACCGATTGCACCGGCGTGTTGAGCGGGTGATGAAGGCGTCGGTGTTCGCCGCGTTCGTCGCCCTCATTTTCAGTTGATAGAATCCGCCGCCACCGCTATGCCACGACAATGGTAAGTAGTCTCTCGCACGTCGGCTGGATCGTCCTTGGCACGATCAGCAGCCTCCTGTTTCTGGTTTTCGACGCGATCCGCTACTTCGCGCAGCAGATCAGCCCGGTCACGCTCCGCCGCTGGTCTGGTGATCAGGCCGTGGAGCACGGCAGCAGTTGGCTGCACTTCGATCCGCGCAACCTCCAGCTCGTCAGCGGCTCGCTCCTGCAGATCACGCTGGTGGGCGCCTTCGTCTCGACCGTTCGCGTCCTCGACGGAGAGTCGCCCGCGTTCGCCTGCGGCGTCTCCGCCGCCGCCTGGCTCGTCATCCTCATCCTCTGGAAGTTCGTTCTCGCCTTCGTTCCCGAAGACATCGGCGAGATGATCCTCAAGACACTCATCCCGTTCTCCCATTTCTTCTACTATCTCTTCTGGCCCGTGCTTTTCCCCCTGCGCCGCGTCTTCGACCGCCTCGACCGCGAGGAGGAGGAAGCGCACGAGGACGAGAAAGTCACCGACGAGGAAGTGCAGGCCTACATCGACGTCGGCGAAGAGGAAGGGATCCTCGAGGCCAGCGAAGGGAAGATGATCCAGTCGGTCGTCGACTTCGGAGACCGGGTGGCGCGCGAGCTGATGACGCCGCGCATCGACGTTCTGGCCTTCGACGTTACGCGTTCGTTCGACGATCTGGCCCGACTCTTCAGCGAGTCGAAATACTCCCGCATCCCCATCTACGAGGGGAGCGTCGACAAGATTGTAGGCATCGTTCACGTCAAAGAAGTCTTCGAGACGATCGTCAAAGGGGAGAAGCGGCCGGTCGCAGAGCTGGCCAGAGCGCCCTACTTCGTCAGCGAGACGAAGAAAGTCTCCGAGCTCCTGCGCGAGTTTCAGAGCGAGCACATACAGGTCGCCGTCGTCGTCGACGAATACGGCGGCACGGCCGGCATCGTCACGATCGAAGACCTCGTCGAGGAGATCGTCGGCGAGATCGCGGACGAGCACGAGGAAGAAGAATCGACCATCGTCGACCTCGGCGGCGGTGAATACATGGTCAGCGGCCAGCTACGCGTGCAAGCGCTCGAGGAACTGCTCGACGCCAGCCTCGAAGGGGACGACTACGAGACGATCGCCGGGTTGATCTTCACGTCCACGGGCCGTATCCCCAAAGCCGGCGTCGTGGTGAAGAAGAACGGTTACCAGTTCATCGTCGACCGCGCGGACCGGCGGCGTATCTATCGCGTGCGGGTGTCCAAAGATCCGGAGTGGACGGCCGAAGACGAAGAGGAGAGGGAAAACAGAGGGTAGCGGTGCCGCTCCCTTGAACGAACATGGCCGATCAATCGAATGCCCGCAAACCTCATTTCGGCGTGGTCGCGCTCGTCGGCCGTCCGAATGCCGGCAAGTCGACGCTGCTGAACCGCATCCTCGGCCACAAGGTCTCGATCGTCTCCGCCAAACCGCAGACGACGCGCAACCGCATCGTCGGCATCCTCAACGACCCGAGGGGACAGATCGCCTTCCTGGACACGCCCGGCATTCACCGACCGCTGCACAAGATGAATGTCCGGATGATGGAGCACGTGCGCGCCAGCGTTTCCGAGGCTGACGTCGTGGCCGTCATGATCGACGCCAGCCAGCCCTTCGGGCACGGAGACGAGTTCGTGGTGGAGATGATGCGCCAGCAGAAAGAGAACCAGCCGGATTCGAAACGCTTCGCCGTCCTCAACAAGATCGACTTGCTGAAGAAGAACAAACTCCTGCCGCTGATCCAGCAGTACAACGAGACGAAACTCTTCGACGAGATCGTGCCCGTCTCCGCCGCGAGCGGCGACGGCGTCGATCAGCTCGTCAACTCCTTCTTCGAAACGATCGGACTCGGTGAAGCCATCTACCCTGTCGAAGACTTCACGACACAGCCGGAGCGCTTCTTCGCCGCGGAGATCGTTCGCGAGAAGCTGCTCGCGCACACCTCCGACGAACTTCCGTACACCACGGCCGTGGCGGTCGATCGCTGGGAAGAGGACGAGGAAAAGAACCTCATCAGGATCTACGCGACCATCGTCGTCGAGCGGGAGACGCAGAAACCGATCATCATCGGAAAGCGCGGCGAGATGATCAAGCGGATCGGGACGGAGGCGCGGGTGGAACTGGAGGCAATCCTGGGCGCGCGCGTCTTCCTCGACCTGCACGTGGCCGTCCACGGCTCCTGGCGCGAGGACGAGCGTTTCCTCGGCGAATTGGATTGGCCGCTTTCCTGATATTTCTACGTCGTGGATCTGTGAAGAGCAGGTGTAGAATCCGCGAAATTCTGTCCAACGGCTCGAGAACAAGAGGGAGAAACATATGCAACTTCGCAGGCTGCTCTGCTGTCTATTGGTGGTCTTTTCCACCGCTACAGTCTTTGCCCAGCAAACGGGCTCCATCCACGGAAGAGTCTCCGCCACGGACGGCTCTGCGCTGCCGGGCGTCACCGTCGAAGCGCGGTCGAACGTGCTGCCAAAGCCGCGCGTGACCGTGTCCGACAGCAATGGCGACTACCGGCTGCCCCAGTTACAGCCCGGCTCCTACACGCTGCAATTCACGCTGTCGGGCATGCAGACCGCCACGCGGAAAGCCGACGCGCTCCTCGGCCAGGATCTGGCCGCGGACGTGAAGATGGGCGTGGCCGGCGTCGCCGAGAACATCACGGTGACGGCCGAGAACACGCTCGTCGACAAACAGTCGACGGCCATCACGAGCGGCTTGTCGCAGAAGGAGATTCAACAACTTCCGGTCCAGCAGAACTACGGCGACCTGCAGAAGCTCATCCCCGGTGTGATGTACTCGCAGGACACCGTCCGCGGGCCCAGCGCCGGCGGCAGCGGGCAGTCCAACGTCTACCTGTTCGACGGCGTCAACATCACCATGCCGCTCTTCGGCGTTCTCAACCCCGCCGGCGAGCCGAACACGCATGACATCGCCCAGGTGAACGTCATCAAAGGCGGCGCGAAGGCGGTCGACTTCGACCGCGCCGGCGGCTTCCTCATCGACTCGGTGAGCAAGTCCGGAACGAACAAGTTCTCCGGCGAAGTCGGCTATCAGGCTCTCAATCACAACTTCATCTCCAGTCAGGTTGGAACGCAGGCCCTGACCTTCAACGAGGATAAGGACTGGGCAACGGTCAACCTCGGAGGGCCGATCCTCGCCGACAGGCTGTTCTTCTACGGCTCGTATTACCAGCCTGATGCCAAGCAGTCGATCCAGGCCAACGTCTATGGCAATCTGCCGACGTACAGCCTCAAAGAGAAGGAAGAGTACCTGAAGCTCACGGCCACGCCGACGCAGTCGTTGTTGTTCAACGCTGGCTACCGGACATCGCGCACCGTTCAGACCTCGAGCCAGTTCGGCGCGTTCCAGGCGCCGACGACCGGCACCGGCAGCACCGAGAGCATCGATCTCGGAACGCTCGAGGGCTCGTGGATCATCAATCCGAAGAGCTACGCCACGGTCAAGTTCACGGACTACCGCAACCCTGGCGGTGGATCGGCGGACTTCGTCAGCGGCACACAGCCCTCGACGGCCCTCGGTTCGCAGCTCGATCTCGCCAATCTGGGAACGATCGGACGCCTGATCGTTCCAACACTGAGCGGCACCAACACGGCGTTCAACACCTTCGTGCAGCCGTTCATCAACAAGTACGGTTATGTCTGCCCGCAGAATCCGGGCGCGGCCGGTCTGACGTGTGTCGCAGGCCAGGCCACAGGCGGCGGCACCGTCGGCTTCGGCCAGTTCGCGCAGGACAATGACAGCTTCTTCCGCAAGGCCGCCCAGCTCGGTTACAACTGGACGTTCGGCGGTTCGGTCACGCAGGATCTTCACTTCGGATATTTTCACGACAACGAGGCCGAAGACCGTTTCCAGACAACGAACGGTTGGGGCTCGATCACGATCCCCGGCGGCATTGGAAGCGCGGGAACCTGCCCGACCGGTTCTGCCTGCGCCGGTCAGCCGGCATTCTTCGTGGCAAGCTTCCCGCAGGGGGTCGCGGGGTTCGTTCCCTCGCTTCACTCCGAGTTCCACACGGACGCGTTCGAGGTGAACGACACGATTCACCTGCGGAACTGGACGTTCAACCTCGGCCTCATGGACAGCGACGACACGCTGTACGGCCAGGGTCTTGCGCATGCGGACAACATCGCCGGTTTTGTGGCCGACCCCGGCAAGAAGTACGAGATGCACAATTACGGGTGGGCCAAGGAGATTCAACCCCGCCTCGGCGCCACGTGGGCGTACAACGGCAACGATACCCTCTGGGTGAGCGCCGCCAAGTACAACCCCGCCGCGAACTCTGATGCCCGCGCCGCGTCGTGGGACCGCAACCTGGTCACGACGATCAATGCCTATTTCGATGCCACCGGAAAACTGATCGGCATCCAGCCGAATGCTTCGTCATCAGGCAAGTTGTTCGTGCCGGGCATCAAACCGCCCGAGACCAAGGAGTACATGATCGGCACGGCCAGGCAGCTCACCAGCCGCTGGTCGAGCCGGCTCTACGGCCGCTACCGCTACAGCGACGACTTTGTCGAAGACACGAACAACACCGCGCGCGTTTTGTTCAACCCGCCGCCGGGGATTCCCCAGACGCCTTACATCCCCAACCTTGGATCGGGCGCATCGCACTCCGGGCTCGAGGGAGCAATCGGCAGCGGCTCGTCGTACGTCATCGCCAACCTCGACGGCGCCTTCACCA
This sequence comes from Thermoanaerobaculia bacterium, assembly GCA_035482045.1. Taxonomy (GTDB): domain Bacteria; phylum Acidobacteriota; class Thermoanaerobaculia; order Gp7-AA8; family Gp7-AA8; genus JADGNZ01. The sequence continues at coordinate 1,452 of DATHRD010000034.1, read as the reverse complement.
AGTACTACGAAGCGACCATGGAGCAGCAGTGGCGCGGCGACAAGCTGATCCTCGACGGCTCGTACACCTGGAGCCACTACTACGGCAACTTCGATCAGGACAACTCTTCGTTCAGCTTCGCGAACGACGCGGCCATCTTCATCGGATCGTCGAACATCGGTGACGGTGCTGGACGCCAGCTCTGGAACTTCAAGTACGGCGACCTCCGCGGGGACCGCCGCAATGTCCTGAAAGGGCACGCCACGTATCTCCTGCCCTGGAATGGCAGCCTGGGCGCCTTCGCCGTCTATCAGTCGGGACAGCCGTATCAGCTCGAAAGCGTGTTGCCGTATCGGCCCCTGACCGGCTCGACCAGTGACACGGCCCGTTACGCCGAGCCTGCCGGGTCTCGGAGATCGCCCGGTTACTACGACGCCGATCTGAACTACACGCAGAACTTCCCGATGCGCCGCGGGGTGAACCTGCAGCTCGCTCTCGATGTATTCAACGTGACGAACAACCAGGAGGGATACAACTACGAGACGCGCATCGGCGTCCTCGGTTTCACGAACGACCCGACGGTGAAACAGGTGCCTATCCCTGACTCGATCTCCGACGCCACGCTGAAGGCGCTTCTCTCGCCGAACGCGCCGTTCGTACGCTCCGCCTGGGGCGTGAAAGCCCCCTACGCGAACTCGTTCTACGCTCCGCGGCGCTATCAGATCGCCGTGCGCGCTCAGTTCTAAGTCTTTTCATCGAAGTGAACGAAAGGGCCCGGCGGGCAACCGCCGGGCCCTTTCATTTCACTGGAAAAGCCGCTCGCGGCGACGAGCGGGCGTGTCATCGCGCTCGCTTGGCGCGGGAGCGCAGGGCTCGTGAAGAACACGGGCGTGAGCGGCCGGCACGCCGGCGAGCTGGCAACACTCCAAATACGTACCTTGAACGTCCAATCTCAAAAGCACGCCGGAGGCGTACAGTAGATTAGCCGGTGGCAAGCGCCGCAAGGCGCGCCGCCACCGGTTATCGATCCGCACAAATGTCGTACCCCGGCAGGGGTACCGGAAGGTTACGCTGCCGTTGACGACCTCGAGCTCCGACGAGCGTGTCTTCTGGTGACGCGAGCGCGGTCCGCGGCCCCTGCCGGACATACGCGCTAACTTAGACTGGCGTCCTCCCGGGAATCCCTGCTGTGTATGCCGCGATAGCGGCCAAAGATGGTAGCCAGGGGTGCGAGCGGTTTTTGCGAGCACCCCTGGTCATCGACGTCAATGAATGTCGTGCCGCGTCAGCGGCACTGGACGTCATCGGACGACTGTGACTCCACTCCAGTGCCGCTAGTGTAGTGATTCGCAAATAGCTATACAGTTGACGGGGATGGAGCGACAGCGGCGCGTGCTCGCTGGATCTTTTGAAGGATGTCGGTGCCTTTTGCTTTCCAGACGTATCTCTTCGGGACGAGGTTTCGCTCGCTGA
>DATHRD010000033.1:0-26181 GCA_035482045.1 Thermoanaerobaculia bacterium | reverse complement strand
TGAACTGTAAGCCGCTGAACACTTAACCTCTCTCGCGGGCCGCGCCCACGGCCGAAAAAACCTCCCGTCGAACGGCCTTTTGAGCCGCCTAATATCTTTCTGTCTCCCCCACCCACCCAAACTTCAGAGCAGAAGGTGCCGACAGGCGGATGAGGGGGCGGTTCTCGCGGCGAAGTTGACTATTTTCAATCGTTTCCACCCACCCGTTCATGAAAGTAGTCCACTCCTCTGCAAGAGCCAAAGCCCCCTCATCCGCCGGAGCCTGCCCTGAGGAGCGATAGCGACGAAGGGGCACCTTCTCTCTATTAACACTGTGCCTGCGATTCCACTCAGATGGTGAGAAACCAGGTTAGTGCGTTTGGCGCCGACTCCGCCGGCTACGGCGATGGCCGGAGTCAACCGACCACCGACAACAGACAACGCGCGAAGCACAGACAACACGGCGATCGCCGCCGTTCAGTGCCGCACCGCCCGCCCCCGCCCGCCCCGCGACGCCGGCTGCCAGCCCAACTGCACCACCTCGAAGTCGCTTCCTTTGATCGCCGCGAAAGCGGGATTGAGGACGTCGTTGTCCCAGCGCGTGTCGTACGTGCCGGTCACGTAGAGGTCGCTGCCGTTGTCGGCGACGATCAGGCCGTAGGTCTTCATGGCCTGGAAAATGCGGCGCACCGGATCGGGGAAGCCCGAGATGTCCTTCGACGCCTTCAATCGTAACCGCGCGCCCATCGGAAGGGCGCCGCTCGTCGAGCCGGCGCGGTGTGAGCCGGGAAAGACGTAGCCGTTCGAATGCTGAACCGTCACGCGAAAGGCATGGCGGATCGGGTCGCTGCCGAACACCTCGTCGTAGCGCACCAGGCCGGGAAGGATGGCCAGACCGGCGGCGTCGGCGCTCGTCCAGCCCTCGGGCCGGCGCGCGTTCGAGTCGAGCGGAAACGTCGCGCCCGAACCCGCCGTCCACTGCGAGCCGGTCCACTGCAGCGCGTACAGCTCATAGAGGATGCGGTTATCACGATCGACGAGCAACATGTGCCGGTCGCCGCCGGCATTCGGATCGCCGCCTGCCAGACCGCCCTCGATCCACTTCTGTTGCGATTTCGCCTCCTCGGGGATCGGATAGCCGGGCGGCCGTCCCGGCGCAGCGTCGTCGCTCTCGTCGGCGTAGTCGAACGTCACCGGGAGGAGCGGCTGGGAGCCGGAGACGACCACGTAAGGCATCCCGTAGATCGGCGCCGACGGGTCGCCGCTGTCGCCGCCGAAATCAGGATGCATCCCGCGGGTCGCCCCGATATCGCTGATGAACGCCGCGCTGTTCGGATCGACCGGCGCCGTGCTGATATCGGTGTTCCACCAGTTGCCAGGGGGGAACAGCGGCAGCGGCGGGGGCAGCGCGCCTCCCTGCTGCGGCGACTGCGCGGCGGCAGCCGCGGCCAAAAGCAGGGCCGCGACGCCAACAGCGAAACGGGTCATGAAACGAATTGTGCTCTTCCCGCACTAATAAGTTGTGCCCGGGGTCACAGCGGCACGGGGCGGAAGGATGAAGGTTGAAGCAGAAGGATGAAGGCGGAAGGATGAAGGATGAACACAGCGCTGGCATGGCCCGCAACCCAATTCTCACGCGAAGGCGCGAAGAACGCGAAGGAAACCATCGCAACCTTCGTGTCTTCGCGTCTTCGCGTGAGAGGGTTTTTGCGCCGCGCGCAGAAACCGGGGGTTAGTAGTACAGAGCGGACACGGCCGTTCTTCATCCTTCATGCTTCATCCTTCATCCTTTAGAATGTTACGATAGTTCAAATAAGTAGCGGAACAAATCCAGCGAAGGGAGCCGTCCGCTCCCTGGCAACCAACCAAAGCGAGGATCACTCGTGAAGCAGATGCGCATCCTGACTGCGGTCTTATTTCTCGTTACCTCGGCCGCCTCGGCCACCGTCTTCCAGCCCACCAGCGACCGCCAGCTCGTCGATCGATCCGACGTCGTGGCGGTGGCCACGGTGCACGACGCCGTCTCGCGGCTGCGGGCGGACGGCTACGTCGTCACCGACTACCGGCTCGACATCGAGCAGACGCTCAAAGGGACCGCCACGGGCACGATCACCGTCAGCGAGATCGGCGGCGTGGCCAACGGGCGCATCACCTTCATCTCCGACTCCGCCGCCTACACACCGGGCGAGCGCGTCCTGGTCTTTCTGCGGAAACGCGCCGACGGAACGTACTTCACGACCTCGATGGCCATGGGTAAGTTCTCGTTCACACGCAACGCGAACGGAGAAGCGGTCGTCACACGCGACGTCTCCGAACTGCCGAACGATCCGGCGCGGATTTCGGACGGGTTCACGCGATTCATCAAAGACACGGTCCACGGGCAGATAGCAAGCGCGTCGTATGCGACAAAGCTGACACCGACTACGAATGCGCTGCACCCGATCGCGACCGATACACCGGCATCGGCGTATACATTGACTGCCTGCGGTGCCGGCTGCTTCCCCACGCGCGTCCAGGGCGGCGAATCAGGCGGCGGACTCTCCTTCAGCTCGTCAGGCACCTTGGTCGGGGTCGACGGTCCCGGCGGCATCTCGAACGCGGCAGCCACATGGACGAGCGACCCGAACTCATTCATCGTCCTCTCGTATGCAGGGACAAGCACATCGAGCGCACCCAACGCTGACGACGGGCAGAATATTGTCTACCTTGGCTATTCGGGAGCCGACAACGGTTTCTGTGACGGCTCGATGGCCTGCACTCTGGGATCTGGAAACTTCACCCATACTTACAAGGGCGAGACCTTCGTCGGCATCACGGACGCAGACATCATCATCCGCCCGGGCATCAGCGCCGCACAGTACGCGAAACTCATCACACACGAAGTTGGTCACGCGATTGGCCTCCGCCACTCTGACCAGGGAACCCCGTCTTCTTCCCTTGCGGTGATGGCATCGACAGTCAGTGTCGGCGATCTCCAGCAGTGGGATCTCGACGCCGTCGATACCGTTTACGGCGATGGCCCGCCCTGTCAGCCCCCAACCTCCGCCTCCATCAGCGGCGGCGGCGCGGTCGCCTCGGGACAGATGGCCACGCTGACGGCGAACGTCAGCGGCGGGAACGGCACCTTCACCTACGCCTGGTTCGACGGCTCGCTCAACGACACGTCGAACCCCGTCGGCACCAACAGCCCGAACTTCACCACTCCCCCCATCACCGACACGAAGAATTACTGGATCAGGGTCTCCAACGGCTGCGGCAACGTCACCGCCGCCACGACCGTATTCGTTCAGCAAAACACCTGCACGTCGCCGATGATCGCCACACAGCCGGCGCCGCAGACCATCAGCTCCGGCGGTACAGCCAATCTATCCGTCGGCGCTACCGGTTCGCAGCTTCTCAACTTCCAGTGGTACCAGGCCACGAGCAATACCGACACGTCCCATCCGGTCGGCTCGAACAGCGCCTTCTTCACCACGCCGGCCCTCACGCAGACGACCTCGTACTACGTGATGGTCTCGAACCAGTGCGGCACGGCCACCAGCAACGTCGTGGCCGTATCCATCGCCGCGAATTGCACCAAACCGTCGTTCTCCATCCAGCCGACGGGCGGCATTCCTGTCCTGGGCTCACAGACGTACCTCATCGCCTTCGCCACCGGCGCCACGTCCTACCAGTGGTACAAGGGGATCGCCGGTGACACCTCTACGCCGGTAGCGGGCAGCGGACCGTCGAACGACCGCTGGGTCAATCAGATCTTCATCGACCTGCTGGGCCGCCCCGCCGACCCGGCGTCGCTGGCGACCTACGACGCCCTTCTCACCGGTGGCACACTGCGCCCGGCCGTTGCTCTGAGCGTCATGACCACGACCGAGTATCGCCAGCGTCTGCTGGCGGCTTTCTACTCGACCTTCCTCCATCGCATTCCCTCGGCGGCGGAGATCAGCTTCTGGCTCCCGGCATTCACGGCCGGCCTGACCGATGAGCAGATCGAGCAACAGATCGTGGCATCGCCCGAATACTTCGCCCTGGCCGGCTCCACGAACACCGGCTGGATCAGCCTCATCTTCCACGACGTCCTCGGACGCACGCCGTCCCCCGCCGAAGCAAGCAGCTACTCGGCCCTGCTCGGCAGCTCGTCGCGGCTGGCCGTCGGGCTCTCCATCCTCAACTCGAACGAAGCGGACACCCGCCGCGTGCAGCAGTACTACACGCTTCTTCTGCGCCGCCCGGCAACGGGCGCGGAAACCACGTCTTTCGTCACCGCGATCCTCGGCGGCAGCACCGACGAACAGGTCATCGCCCAGATCGCCGGCGCCGACGAATACTTCAACTTCGCCACGGTCCTCGTCACCGACCCGATCACGCCGACGACGCGCTACTGGGTTCGCGCCACCAACACCTGCGGCCCGACCGACAGCGCCACCGCCTTCCTCAACATCCCGCAGTGCGAAACGACCATCCTCACGCAGCCGCAGGACGTCACCGTCAACTTCGGCTCCCGAGCCACGTTTTCTGTGATCGCCGCCCCCTCCGTCTCCGGCGTCCTCACGTATCAGTGGTATCGGGCCGCGTCCGGCGATCCTTCGAACCCCGTGCCCGGCGGAACCGGCGCGGTACTCACGCTCACCCCCACGCAGACCGGAAGCACCCAGTACTGGGTCAAGGTATCGAACTCCTGCAGCAGCCTTAACAGCAACACGGCGACGCTAACGGTGAACTGCGCGCCGCGTACGCTGATCCTGTCCGCCGCGCCGACCGCTCCGTCCGGATCCGCGTACACCCTTTCCTGGAACGGCGACCCTAACCTCGACTTCAGTTACGAGTTGCAGGAAGCGACGAAGGCCGACTTCAGCGATGCCCAGACGTTCCCCGTCACCGGCGCGATCTCGCGCAACTTCACGCACACGGTCACCGCGGATACGCGCTACTACTACCGCATCCACGTCAGTCCCCTGTGCGGCGGCGACTTCGGGCCGTTCTCACAGACCGGCAGCGTCCTGGTCACGGCTCCCCTGCCGCCGACGAAGGTGAATTTCGATTTCGCCCAACAGCCGTGTACCCCGCCGAACTGCACGATCACGCAGCCGATCTTCATCCCGGGCATCACGACGAGCGGCAAGACCGCCTTCACCGTCGGCGACACGTACAGCGTCTCCTCGGACAAGCCGTTCCTGACGATCTCGCCGTCGAGTGGAGCCCTGCCACCCCAGGGAGTCACGGTGACGGCCACGATCGACCTGTCGCAGCTCGGCGTCGGATCGACTCAGGCCACGGTAACCATCATCCGCACACCCGCAAGCGGCAAGACCGGCGCTCTCGGCGACCCGCCCGCGCCGGCCACCGTACCGATCTCCGTCAGCGTCGTCGCGCCGGTCACACCGGGAGGGAAGGACCCCAACGCCGGCTTCAACGCTCTGCTCATCCCCGCCGTGGCCCACGCCGACGGCATCAGCTCCACCTTCGTCAGCGACGTCCGGCTGACGAACACCTCGTCGCAGTCGATCAACTACCAGCTCACCTACACGCCCAACGGCACGGACGGAACGGTGAGCGGTCTGCAGACGACGCTCACCGTCAATGCCGGCGACACCACGGCCCTGAACGACATCGTCAAAGCCTGGTACGGCGCGGGCGTCCTCGGATCGGCACCGCAGGGATCGCTGGAAATCCGTCCGCTCAACTACGCCGGCAAAGACCCGGTCAGCATCAGCCTGGCCACGGTCGCCGCCAGCCGCACCTACAGCATCGCCTCGACCGGCACATTCGGGCAGTACATCCCGGCCCTGCCGCTGGTGAACTTCCTCGCCAAGAGCGACGTATCTAAGATCTCGCTCCAGCAGGTCTCGCAGAGCAGCGCCGCCAGCGGGTTCCGCACGAACCTCGGCTTCATCGAAGGCTCCGGCCAGCCGGTCAACTTCGTGGCCTCCCTCATCGACGACAGCGGCAACACCGTTGCCCAGCGCGCCTACAGTCTCCAGCCGTACGAATCGCAGCAGATCAGGCTCGACCAGTTCTTCAACGTTCCGACGATCACGGACGGCCGGGTGGAGGTGCAGGTGACCAGCGACACCGGCCATGTCAGCGCCTACGCCTCGGTGCTCGACAACACCACCACCGATCCGCTCCTCGTCTTCCCTGCCGATCCGTCAAAGATATCCGCGCAGCGTTTCGTCGTCCCGGGCGTGGCGGAGTTCACCAGTTCCTTCTCGAACTTCCACACCGACATGCGCGTCTACAACGGTGGATCGTCGCCGGCCGACGTGACACTCACCTTCAACAGCAGCGCCGCCGGTGTGCCGTCCATCAGCAAGGTCCAGACGATCGCCGCCGGCGCGACGCTGGCGATCAACAACGTCCTGCCGAGCTTCTTCAACGTCACCACCGGCACCGGCTCCGTCGTGGCCACGACGGCCAGCAACAGCGCGCTCGTCCTCACCGCGCGTACGTTCAGCCGCGATCCGAACACCGGCGGCACGTTCGGGCAGTTCATCCCCGGCCTCACCGCCACCGACGCCGTCGGCAACGGCGACCGCGCCCTGCAGATCGTGCAGCTCGAGGAGTCGCCAGCCTTCCGCACGAACCTCGGCCTGGTCGAGGTGACCGGCAACAGCGCACAAGTCCAGTTGCTCGCCTACACGCCGGACTCGAAGGTCGCGGCACGCACCGTCGTCCCGCTCAACGGAGGCCAGTACCTCCAGCAGAACCAGATCTTCAAGTCGCTCGGCTTCAGCAACGTCTACAACGGCCGAATCACCGCCCAGGTCATCGGCGGCACCGGCCGCGTAGCCGCCTACGGCTCCGTTATCGACAACCGCACCACCGATCCGACGTATGTGCCGTCGCAGTAAGGGAGGGAGGAAAACAGCTACGTAGCGCTGGCGGCCCGCCGGCCGGACCGCCGCCGGCTCGGCGGCGAGTCATGACAAACCGCCAGCGAGCCGCTGGCGGTCCAGCCGTCGAGCCGACGGCGCTACGCTGCGGCAGGCTCAGGATCCCACCCCCCTCTCAGCTCGCCAACGACTCCGCTGCCGCCAACCTCTCCTCGCTCTCCCCATGCGCGCGAAGGAACGAGGCCGGGTCGCTGAGGACGTTGCCCATCCTCATTCCCTTGCGGATGGCGGTGAAGGTGACTTTCCTCGTGGCCAGGGCAGCGAGAAGGCCGAGGTTCGTCTTGAGCTTCCCTTCCACCTGATAGCGCACGTCCATGGCGTGTTTCCAGAGGCCCGCGTACTCCGCGTAGAACTCCTGCAGCGGCAGCTTCGTCGGAAGCACGGTGTGGGCGATGTCGAAGAGCTCCCAGTCGCGCGTCACGATCGAGTCGACGGTCTCATCCCACAGATCCGTTCCGGGGAGAGGAGTGAGAACGGAGAAGCCGGAGTTGTATGCGCCGGTCTCGTCGACCCAATGCTTGAGCTTCTCGAAATCGGAGCGGTCCCAGGTCGGGTCGATGATGAAGTTCGGCGTGTAGCCGATCCCGAGGTCCTGAAGGATCCGGATGGCCTGATTGTTGTGGTCGGCGGTGTTCCTCTTGTTGACCGACCGCAGACCGGCGTCGTCGATCTTCTCCAGGCCGAGGAACACGGTCATGCGGCCGCACTCCTTCCACATCTCGACCAGATCGGGGAACTTGCAGATGATGTCGCTGCGCGTCTGAATCGTGTAGTGCTTGCGGATGCCGGAGTCGGCGATGGCCTTGCCCAGCTTACGGCCGCGCACCACATTCATCCAGAAGATGTCGTCCGTGATGAACACGTTCGGCGCATCGATCTCGGCCAGCTCCTTGACCACGCGCTCCGGCGACTTCTCGCGGAACGTGCTCTCGTGAAACTTCCAGACCGAGCAGAAGTTGCACTTGAAGGGGCAGCCGCGCGCCGTCTCCAGAAGAGCCAGCGGGCGCCGGAAGTTGATGTAGTACTCCGAGGCGTACTCCTTGATCAGGTGACGGGCCGGCATGGGCAGGTTGTCGATATTTCCCCGCGCCGGGGCGTGCCCCGTGTCGATTGCGCCGCCGGGGTCATTGATCAGCAGCCCCGGGACGCCCTTCAGATCGTGCTTGCCGGACCATGCCTCGACGAGCGGCGGCATGACCTCTTCCCCATCGCCGACGACGATGACATCGACCGCGGGCTTGAGGAACCAGCGCGGATCGCGAGAGGCATCATGTCCGCCGATGACGATCAGCGCCTCCGGCAATTCCTCGCGGACGCGCCGCGCCAGGCGCAACGCGCGAAAGCGTTCCGTGGTGAAGTTGCACTGGAGACCGACGATCTCCGGACCGAAGGCCAGCATCTTCGCCAGCCCGGCCTCGATGCCGTCCAGGCGCATGTCGACGATCTGACAGGTATGCCCTTCCAGCTCCAGACCGCCGGCGACACACTCCATCCCCAGCGGCTCGACAAACGTAATCATCTCCAGGCCGATGATGCCGCCTATCGGTGCTTTCAAAAATGAGATTCGCATAGATCTGTACATCATCGCTGTGGGGCGGCTATCAGTCAACCTGAGCGGAACACGTAAACCAGAAACCAGGAACCAGAAACCAGAAGCGAGCAGCGTAGCGCCGTCGGCTCGACGGCCGGACCGCCAGCGGCTCGCTGGCGGTTTGTCAATGACGCGCCGCCGAGCCGGCGGCGGTCCGGCCGGCGGGCCGCCAGCGCTACGTAGCTGCCTTCTGCCTTCTGCTTTCCGCCTTCTGCTTCCGCTCGTACATCAACCTGTCCGCTTCGCGGATCGCCTCATCCAGGTGGTCGGCGCTTGGAAAGGCGGCCGCGCCCCAGGAGACCGTGAGCGTCGTTCCGTGCGGCGTGGTCATGCCGCCGTCGAGCGATGCGAATCGTTGCTCGACCAGATCCAGCGGCGAATGCGGCATGACCACGAGGAACTCGTCCCCACCCCAGCGGAAGAGCAGATCGTCGGCGCGGACGCGCGTGCGGATGGCGTTGGCGACGGTGCGGATCGCTTCGTCGCCAGCGGCATGTCCCTCGAGGTCGTTGATGGCCTTGAGCCGGTCCACGTCGACCATCATCACCACGCCGCTCATATCGCGCGGCATGGCGTGGAAGGCGTGGCGCGAGAGCGCGGCGGTGAGCGGGTCGGTGTTGGCTTTGATGTCGAGCTGATCGCGCGCGATCTGCAGCGCGGCCACGACGTCCGTCAACTGCCGATGCGCCCCCTCGGCGGCGATGAGGACCATGCCGTACCCGAGGAGCACGGCGCCCAGGAGGTCGGCCAGCGACGAGGAATCAAGGTAGGGAACGACCAGACCGCCCCGCTGCAACGCGTACAATGGCACATACCCGAGGTACAGGATGCCGAGCAAAGCCAGCGGGACGCGCACCATGTACCACGCCACCGTGTGCTCCGTGATGCGGCCCAGCACCAGATAGCACGCGAAGATCACGATACCGACGATAGCCGCCTCGAACATGAACAGCGCGCCGAAGTCCGGAGCGGCCAGGACGATGACGATCGCCAGCGTCATCCCCAGCGGAATCACATTCCTGAATGCCTTGAACGGCACCGGATCGCTGACGAGATCGCGGCATCCGACGAAGAGCAGGGCCAGGAACACCCATTGCGCCAGCAGATAGACGAGCCACCACCACGGACTGCTGGTGGAAATGTAGACGCGCACGGCCACGATGGCCACGAACATCGCCCCCCAGGCCCATGCCCACTGGCGGACGTAACGCCAGCCGAACGTCCGCGCGATCTGCCCCAGGACCAGAGCGAGGAGGAGCGTGCCGATGGCCTGGAAGGTCACGGCGACCGGGGAGAAGTCGATGACGGTCGGGGGCATGGGGATCAGAGGCAATGTTGAATGTTCAGTGTTGAATGTTCAATGTTGAATGGAGAAGCGCGGGGGAAGGATGAAAGCGGAAGGATGAAAGCGGAAGGATGAAGGATGAAGGATGAAGGATCCCGCCGACTTCATCCTTCATCCTTCATCCTTCAACCTTCATCCTTCGCCTCCATCCTTCGCCCCGGCCCCATTCAACACTCAACATTCAACACTGAACATTCAACATTCAGCTTCTACCTTCTCAGCTCTCCTCATCGCTTATTGTGAACCCAGTCACCCCAATCGGCACCGTCCCCTCCTTCGGAGTGGACCCGCGCCGCCGGCTGGCTTCGATCTTCTCCTCGCCGGCGGGCGCGACCGGCGTGACGCGCGTGGTCATCTGCGCGCGCGCGCTGGCCAGGTAGACCTTGATCCCTTTCTCGGTATAGATCCGCTCGATCTCCGCCTCATCGGCATCGATGACGATGTAGTCGTCGATGCGGCTGGAGTAGATGGCGAACCTGCCGTCGGCTTGCTTGTCGATGCGCCAGGCCATGGTGGGTAGATTAGCCTCTTTCCCACGGCTCACGCCGGGGGCTGAGGGTTTGGACGCATGGCTAATCGTCGGCGGAGCCGGCGTGAGATCCGTAGCCCCCGGCTTCGAGCCGGGGGATCTCGAGCTTTCCCCGGTATCCGAGCCCGCTTAAGCGGGCGACAGAGAAGGGATTCCGAGCCCGAGGAGGAACGAAATGTCTCGCTTCCCCCGGCTGGCAGCCCGGGGCGCGCCGGGCATCGGAACATCATTTGGTAGTATCACATCCACTTTTTGGCTTTATCACCTCCACTTTTTTGTGGCATCGCAATCTTTTTCTGCGGCATCGCATTATTTTCGGACACATCCAACACGGCTGAGTCCATATTCTGAACATCTGTGTCCGGAATCTGAACAGCGCTGCAAAGCAACCGTCCGGGCGTGACCCTTCGGCTTCGCTCAGGGCAGGCTGCCCACGGTCCCAGGGAGGTGTGCCTCGCAGGCGGCGTTGAAGCGCAACCTCTCCGAACGCGACCAAACGCCGCGATAGCGGCTCAAGAAGGTAGCCAGGGGTGCGAGCGCTTTTTGCGAGCAACCCCTGGTCCACGTGTCTCTCGAAAGCGTGCCGCGTCAGCGGTACTGGATGGAGTTCCCGATTCCTCAAGTGCCGCTGACGCGGCACAAACCACGACATCTGTTTACCAGGGGTGCTCGCAAAAAACGCTCGCACCCCTGGCTATCGTCTTGTTGCCGCTAACGCGGCACAACGCCGGCTCCGCCGGCGAGTGGCGTCGCCGCCGGTACGCCGTTGGCGATCCTGGAGCAGGCGCGGCGCCGGCATGCCGCCGGGAGCAGCCGTTTCGGGAAGGGATCCTTCCAACATCTACGGGCATCACATTGGTTGCTGCCTCGCGCCCACCCATCCTGTAAATCCTTCCACTCATTGAAAGAGGGTTCGGGAAGCCACCGCGCTTTGGCGATACTCAACGATTGCTGACGAATGTGGCGCCGAGCGCGCAAACGGAACCTCAATCCCTCGCTTGGGCCGCTCGATGGAGAGGGCAGTACACTCCTCCCGTGAGGTATTTCTGCGTCGCGGGGCTCGTGCTGATCGCCGCGGTGACCGCGCTGCGAGGGCAAACGAGCGACCTCCCCATGGAGCAGGCATCCGGCACGGGACGAAACCCGGATGCCGCGCCGATGTCGATGCTCATGACCGCCGAGGGGAAATGGACGCTCGCTCTGCACGCGCAGGCCTTTCTCAACAGGGCCAGCGACTCGGGGCCGCGCGGCGGGGCGGAGACATTCTCGACCAACTGGGTCATGGGAACCGCGTCGCGGCCGCTTGCCGGCGGTACGCTGGCATTCCGCTCGATGCTGAGCCTCGAGCCGGCCACGATCCCGAACCGGCGCTACCCCGAGCTCTTTCAGACGGGAGAGACAGCCTTCGGCAAACAGATCATCGACGGACAGCACCCGCACGATTTCTTCATGGAGCTTGCCGCGGAATACCTGCATCCGATTGGACACGCCACCGGCTATCTCTACGTGGCACCGGTCGGTGATCCCGCCATCGGTCCGGTGGCCTTTCCACATCGCGAGTCGGCGATGGAGTTGCCCCAGGCGCCGATCGGCCATCACCTCGAGGATTCCACGCACATCTCCTACAACGTGATCACAGCCGGTGCGATCGAGGGTCCGGTCACTCTGGAAGCGAGCGCGTTTCACGGAGGGGAGCCCGACGAGCGGCGTTGGAACATCGAAGGTGGAAGCATCAACTCGTGGGCCGCCAGACTGCGCATCCGGCCGGCGCGATCACTCGACTTCCAGGTCTCCCACGCCTGGTTGACCAAGCCGGAGCTGATCGAGCCTGGTTACGCGACGCGCACCACCGCCTCACTCAGCTACTCTCTTGAACGCGCGGCCCTGGCCTGGAGCACGACGGCCGCCTGGGGCCACGCCTACAAGGAAGTTCATGACCGGGAGCTCAATGGCTGGCTCCTGGAAAGCACGTTGCGATTGTTTTCGAGGAACCACCTGACGATCCGAGCGGAGTCGGTCGATAAAGACGAACTGTTCCCGCACCCGATTCTCACGGTCGTACCACGCCCCGCGCAACCCGTTCGCGTCTTTCTCGTGAAGGCTTACACGCTCGGGTACACATTCGACGTGATCCGTGCGGCCAGCAGCACGACAGGGATTGGAGCGAATGTCACCCGCTACACCTTCCCCTCGATTCTTCAAGGCTTTTACAGCCCACATCCCCACAGCGTCATCGTCTATCTGCGCTTCCGCCTCGGCGCAAACAACGGTGGCAACGAGCACCACATGAACATGCCGATGTGATCTCAGTGCGTCGCTTCTCGCGACGCTTTTTCGTGTACAGGGTGCCGACGATTCCAGTGAGAGTGTGTGCGGGGCTGAATTGTGTGACGCGTCTCCGCGCGCAACGGTCCTCCATGGGTTGCCTACGGTCGGCTTCTCGGAGGCGGGGAGAAATCTTAGCCCGGACTTCTCACCATCCAGGTGAATCATGGACGCGGGTGTTTGTCGAGCGTCTTCTCCCCCACGCGTTTTTCAGCGTGGGGGAGAAGGTGCCGGAGGCGGATGAGGGGGCCTGGGGCGCTTGCCAAACGTGAACTATTAACCCGTGAAACTCATGAAAACACTCACCTTTAGCGCGAGCACCACCCCCTCATCCGCCTGTCGGCACCTTCTCCCCCAGCTGGAAAGCGCTGGGGGAGAAGGACGCTCGATTATAGGAACTGCCGAGAACGAACCGCTCGCACAACTCCACATCGTCCCAAGTTTCGCCGCCACCAGCGTGCCGGCAATTCCACTCAGCGTGTGAGAAATGCGGATTCGCGCCGTACGAAGAAACTCCTGATCAGTAGTTCAGTGCGCCACGGCGCGCCGCCGAGGCAGCGGAGCGGAGTAGACCGGGGCCGTCGTCGTGGCGACGCGGATCACGTTGTTCCCGGTGTCGGCTATATAGAGCACGCCCGAAGGATCGAATGCGATGCCGCCGGGTGAGCTGAGCGTGGCAGTCGTTCCCAAACCGTTCTTGTGTCCTGGCGCACCGGTGCCGATCATCGTGGTGACAAGGTGGGAGGGCGCAATGCGACGGATGGCATGGTTACCGGTGTCCACGACATAGAGGTTGCCGAGAGGATCAAAGGCCAGCGACGTCGGATGATCGAACCGTGCCGCGGAGCCGATGCCATCGACAAATCCAGCCGCGCCGGAGACTCCGGCCACCGTAGTGACAACGCCGTCAGTCCCGACACGGCGGATCAGGTCATTCCCGGTGTCGGCCACGAAGATGTTGCCGCCGGCATCGATCGCTACACCGGTCGGTCCATCGAAGGTCGCCGTGTTTGCCGGGCCGTCATTCGAACCGGTTGTCACCGCGGTACCGGCCACCGAAGTGACATTGACCGGGGAGCCCTGGCTCAGGCGCCGGATGCGGTCCGTTCCCGTATCGCCTACGTAGATCGTGTAGTTGGGAGTGAGGGCGATTCCGGCCGGCGAGGTAAACCTCGCCTTTTCGTCGGCGGCATCCGTCGTACCCTGTTGACCCGGTGATCCCGCCAGACTGGTCATGATCGGCCCGAAGTAAATGCCGTTCCCGGTCGGATAGAGCACGCGAATCGTCTGATTGTCGGTGTCCGCGATGTACACCGAGGCTCCGCCGGCGCCGACCGTCAGGGCATGAGGGTGATTGAACGACGTAAGTGTGGCCGGGCCGTCAGTCGATCCGGTGACACCTGGCTGTCCTGCAATCGTCGCCACGATGCCCTTGGAGACGCGCCGTATCGTCGACGCCCCCATGTCAGCCACCCACATGATTCCGAACATGTCGATGCCGAGGGAGACGGGGGAGACGAACGTTGCATCGGATAGCGCGCCATCTGTGAATCCGCTCACGCCGGCCTGTCCCGCGTAGTCGGATACATACAGTGCCAACGGGTGGCCTTGCGAGAAGAAGTGCCCATGCATGGATGACGTGGTCGGGCAAGCGTCCAAGACTGCCTCCACCCACCATTCGTTCCACCCGGGTTCCGCGGCGACTGTGAGGTTTGTGGCGTTCGTCTCGGTAGCCATGGACGGCAGGGCACCTTCCACGGCGATCCAGACTCGATAACCGGTTGCTCCAGCAACGGTGGACCACGACAGCGCTGCCACTCCATCGCCAAGCGTGGTCTGTTCGGCGGGCGCCAGCAGGGTCGCGGCCGCGCCGCTGCAGGCCGCTGGATCGTAGAGGACCGTCTGCGCCGTTGCGGTGTCGTTCAGCGCATTCGGGTCGATGCTTCCCAGCGATTGCACGGATGCGTTGTTCGCGACGGAGCCGGAAGAGGGCGCGGACGCAACGACGGTGATGGTGCTGACACCCGGACCAAGGATCTCCGCCGAGCAGGTCACGGTCGCCCCGGAATCCGAGCAATTCCAGCCGTCTGCACTCACGGAAGTGAATCGCATACCGGACCCGAGCTGATCGATCACGACCACGCCGTACGCGTTGTCGTAAGCGAGATCGGTGACGTCGATCTTGTAGGTGATGGCCGACGATCGCGGCGCGAATGCCGGCGTCCGGATCGAAAGACCGACGTCGACGATCAGATGGGCGCCCGCGGCGCTGGGAAGAAGGCCAAGAACCAGAATCACCAGTGCGCGCGCGCAGGTTTGATGCGTCCGCATTGACGACACAAAACAGTCGCCCGCCCACGAACATTGCCCACGGCCAGGTCCTATGTTCCGGCGACCGATCACCCGATCAGAAATGCCGCTCATCCAGCCAAAGGAACCGTTCATCACCGTAATTGGCGGGCAGACTGGAAATCGCTCGCGCCGAGGATGGGCTCGCCGTTAGTGTCTTGGATCAGTGTCAAATCCGGATGGTTTCGCTGAATTTCGGTCGATTCTGGTCGACGACGGCTGGAGGATCGGTGTCGTCGCCGCGGCAGTCATCCTGACGGCCGTCGCGGGGGAGAAGGGGCTCTGGTCGCTGCTCCTCGGTTGTGGCGTGGCACTGATCGCCGGCTTCCCGATTCTCCGTCACGCCGTCGAATCGCTGCTCGCGCTCCGGATGACGATGGAGCTCTCGATGTCGATCGCCATCGCCGCCGCGCTGGCGATCCGTGAGTCTTCCACCGCGTTGCTGATTCTTCTCTTCGTCATCGTGGCGGAGATTCTCGAAGAGTTGAACCTCTCCCGCGGAAAGCGGGCCCTGATCGATCTCGCGGCGTTCCTGCCGCGTACCGCATGGATCGAAGACGGAGGATCCGTCCGCGAGGTCGGCATCGACCGGCTCGCGGCCGGCGACGATGTGGTGGCCAAGCCCGGTGCGCGCATTCCGGTCGACGGCGTCGTGCTTCGGGGCGCCTCGGCAGTCGACCAGGCCACGATCACCGGCGAGTCTCTCCCCGCCGATAAGAAAGCAGGGGATCGCGTCTTCGCGGGAACGTTGAATCAAACCGGATCCCTGGTGATCCGCGTCGAAGCCGTGGGGCGCGATACGACATTCGGCAGAATCGTGGCGGCGCTCGAAAACAGCAGCGCTTCGACCGCACCGATTCAGAGGCTCTCGGATCGGCTGGCCGGTTGGATCGTGGCGGTGGCAATCATCGCGGCCGTGGTGACCGGTTTCGTCACGCGCGACATGCGCGCGGCGATCTCGGTCGTGATCGTGGCCGGAGCGTGCGGCGTCGCCGCCGGCACGCCGCTGGCGATCCTTGGAGCGATCGGCCAGGCGGCGCGGCGGCAGATCATCGTCAAGGGCGGCCGCTTCATCGAGGCGCTGGCGGCGGTGGACACCGTCGTCTTCGACAAGACCGGCACGGTCACGTTGGGCCAACCGAGTGTCACCCGGATCATCGCCGTACGCGGGTCCGAGAGTGACCTGCTGATCACCGCCGCGACCGCGGAGCAGCACTCCGATCACCCAATGGCACGGGCCATCGTCGCCGAGGCAAGCGCACGCCAGCTCGTCCTAGGCGCGCTCCATTCGTCAGTCGTTAGCGACGGAGGCGTGATCGGGATGACCCTCGAACGGAGCGTCGTCGCCGCAGGCTCCCGGGCACTACTCGAGGGGATGACCATCGGCGCTCCCATCAGCGACCGGCAGCAACATGGCACCGAAGTATTCGTGGCCCGCGACGGCATCTGTCTCGGTTCGCTCCTGATCACGGACACGCCACGCGACGCCTCCCGCGATGCCATCGATACGCTCCGGCGGATGAACATCCGCACGGTTCTCCTGACGGGCGACACCGCGGCGGTAGCCCGCTCGATCGCACAATGGGTCGGCATCGACGAGGTCAACGCGGAGTTTCTGCCCGGGCAAAAGCAGGGCCGGATTCAATCGCTGCGAGAAGATGGGCGCATCGTGGCCATGGTCGGCGATGGCATCAACGACGCTCCCGCGTTGGTCGAAGCGAACGTCGGCATCGCCATGGGATCAGGAACGGACGTAACGCGCGAGAGTGCCGACGTCGTGCTCCTCGGCAACGAGCTGACTCGCGTCCCCGAAGTCATCGCCATCGCCCGCCGCTGCCACCGGATCGTGATGCAGAACTTCGCCGGCACGATCGCCGTCGACCTGATCGGAGTCATTCTGGCCGCGGCCCGCGTGCTTCACCCTGTCTCCGCGGCGGTCGTTCACGTGACGTCCGAACTGCTCTTCATCCTCAACGCCGCCCGCATGCTGCCGCGAGGGACGATGTCGGGGGGGTGACGCTTCGCGGCGGTCGGCTGGCCTCGATTTCCTCACCGGCTGGGTCCGCGGGGCCGGCGGTCGACGGTCAGGTCTAAAGTCTACTCAAAGGTATTTGAAACTCTTTGTCTGACGCGAAGATCGCGAAGGCCACTCTTCCCTCTTCGCGCCTTCGCGTCTTCGCGTGAGCATTCTGAGCCCTCGGTGCCCGGCCTTCACTTTGGCGGCGGCTTCTTTCTCGACTTTGACGGCCCGGCCGGTCTCGTCTCCTGATCCGAGGCACGCCGCTTCCGTCTCTGGCTCTCTGCTGCCGACCCTGGGATCGCGACCTGCGGCTCATCGAATGGAAGCGTGGCCTGCTCCATCACTTTCTCAGCCGGCGTCTTGAGCATCGAGGCGAATCGAAGAAGGATGTCGTCATTGAACTGGCGATACAGCACGCGGTACTCGTCAGTGCCGGTCGGCAGTGGCATAGCCAGCTTCATCGTAACCAGCGCATCGAGCGCCTTCCGAACAATCTTCGCGTTCGGGAACGCTACGGATCGATCGTCCTTCTCAAGCAACTGGGAGCCATACGCGCACACTGTAGGACTATTCGGTCTCTGTGCAGTGGCATCGTGAACGACGAACGCAGAGAATGCCAGCATCGCGTGAACCGTGGATTGATAGTCCTCGGCAGCGTCGCGCACACTCCGCTGTTCGTCGTCAGGCAGCTCCGGCATCCGTGACTTCTCCCTCGCGGAACTCATCGTAGATGTAGTGAATCAGCCGCTCGACTGCACCTTCCGTTGCTCGCAACCGCGGTAGGACGAGAATCTCGTCGGAAGTCACTGCCCAAAGCTCGAAGGACGATCCGTCGTACCGGTCGGAAAGCTGCAGATGTGCGTACGGATTCCCGTGCTCGACGGCGTACGCTGAGTGCGGGTACTTACGCATCACATCGACGAAACGACGGACCTCAGCGAGATCGTCGAAGACCTGCTTCTTGAAATGAATGGCAAGCGGTGACGCTGAGTAGTTCCGGTCGCGCAACCCTCGTTTCGAGAAGAATTTCAATTTTTCCGCGCCCGCGGCGACGACGTCGGCGATTACAGTCTCCCATGCGACCGCGAACTTCCCGGATATTTCGACGATCGCTTTCCGCGTCACCTTGCAGGAAAGCGTCGGGATCACGTCGACCTTATCGTTGATCCGGCGATGAAAATCGAAGCGAAGACTGTTGATGATCTGACGCCGATCCTCGACATGGATCAGGAGGTTGTCGAGATCTTCATCCGTCCATTCCCGCACCGAACGCTTGCGCTTTCCGGTTTCCGTTTCGATCTTCTCCGTCGCTGACATTTCGCGTACACGAAGGTCGAGACCGGGCGTGCTGTGGCGAAGTGTCTTGATCGATCCGATGAGCTCACGCTGAGAGAGGTACACCGGAACGAGCTGCGGGTATCGCGCATCGAGGAATCGAACGAGCACTTGCCAGTCTTCACCGGCACACACGGCGATCGCGACGAACATGTTTGGGCGTCCGGCGTCGAGGATTGCGAACGGCAACCGCACTCTTCGGGAGGGTGTGCGCCCCACCGATACATCGAGTCTGAACGCATGAGGTTTGCGTTCATGAACGTTCCCGAGCTCTTGTTGGTTATCCAGCACTGCCGATATCGTTTCTCGAGAGTACAGAACCTTCAAGCGAAGCCGGAAAGGATCGGGTACGCTTAGCTCAGCGAGGTGACCTCGCACGGCATCCGAAGCCGAGGCAAGAATCTCCTCGACAAACACTTCGAACTTGTGCCTTTCGCGGGCGTCGGTGAGCCGTGTCATTGGGCTTTCTCGTGGACGTTTTCGGCGCTTCGATGCTAGCACGCCGATGTTCGCACAGGCCGGTCGTAGAAACCACGCCCGACACGAGGCGATTTCGGAGAGCCTCGGAACTGCGCACTCTCCGAGTGGTAGAAAGAGCTGATCGACAGATCACGACGCCGTGGTCGCTGCGGAGTCGCCCGCGAGCCTCACAGCCGAGAAGATATGTTGAGCACGACGGCTGGGGATTGGATGCGGCCACATTTCGCTGTTCTGGCATGTCACGGAGCAGGGGCGCCGCAGCCTCAGGGGGGTCGGAGGTCCAGGGGGTCGGGGGGCAGGTCTAAAGTCGAGAGTGGCGTCTCAGGGGCTCGGAGATATCTCGCTTTAGACTTAGACCTGACCCTCTCTCGCCTGGGGGCGGTCGAAGGTCTAAAGTCTCAAGTCGAGAGTACCCTCTCTAGGGCCTGGGAGACGTCTCGCTTTAGACTTTCGACCTGACCCTCCATCCCTCAGCACTGCGTTCACTCTTCAAGATCCGCTGGTTAAAAGCGCTCTGCAGCCCTTCCCGCTATACGACGGGCAAAGCTGTGCCCACGCCGCACACAACGTGATAACGAATGCCCCTTCACATTTTCCGCAAGGAATGCGCCCATAAAACCATCGCCGCAGCCGAGAGTATTAACAACGCGCCGAATGGGAAGGGGGTGTTCGATCATTTCCCCCGCGGCGGCGAACACGGTAGTGCTCGCCGCGCCACCTGTGACGACGACGAAGCGACCGCCTGCGAGATAGGTCGGATCGAGGAGCGTATCCCGCCACGTGCTCGGGAGCGCCGCCCATTCATCCTTGTTCAGAAAACATCCACGAAGGACTTGCGAAAATTTCGGATCCACGTTCGCGAGTTCGCCCGAGGCGATCCAAAACCCGAGCGCGGCGTAGAGCTGAACGCCCGCCTGCGCCATTGCGTGAGCGTGCACGCGTACTGTATCGAAGCGACAACCCACGAACGCTACGGCGTCGGTCGCACCAAGCTGCTCGTACACGGGCGAGGCGTCGTAGGAGAAGGACGCGCCAGCGAGATCGACGTAGAACGTGCGATCGCCGTTGACAGCCATCGCCACAACGAACTCGGTGGTCGCTCTAGTGGAAAGCCCGCAGAATCGCGTATCGACGCCTGCCGTACGGAGGTTTCGCAGCAGCCGACGGCCCCACGCATCGCGGCCCACGGCAGAAGCGAGCCCTACCTGGCCGCCGTTCGCCGCGATCGCGGCTGCCACATTTGCAGCCGCACCACCATCGAGAAGCGCAGTCTGGCGAACGACCACGTCGCAATTCGGTCTCGGCAGCTCCTCAACGAGCAACAGCCGATCACAGCTGACGTTTCCGACGACGACAATTCTCGTCATGCGACGAACTCGATGTCATGTCGACGATGACGCAACGTGCCACCTTTGAACGCGCGGTAATACGCGCGTCGGCCGCCTCGTCGCATAGTCTCCTCCCCCGAGAACTCGATGAGTGATCCGTGCACTCGGCAGACGTACTCCCATATGCCGGCGACGAGGTGTGCAGGTCCTCGCACTGGGAGGTCCGCGGGTGGACGCCGGAGGGCATCCTTCAAGACGGTGAATGCCTCGACTGCGTCGCGATCGTACTCCGGGAGCATTCCACCCCGGTACACCATCGCCCAAACCGGAATTGTAGCGAACACGACCACCTCCAGGCCGCTATCGAAGCGACTCCCGTAGTACTGATCACGATACGACCAATCTCCTTCGCGATGGGCGAATAGCCGCCCGCCGTCACGAAGGCGCTTCGCGTCTTCCCCGCTAGCGAAGGTACGTTGCTTCGCGGCAATCAGGAACGCTGCAAGCTCGGCGCGTGAAACGGTCAGGCGCACACCGTCCTCCCTTCTTCCTGAAACGCCAGCCGCGCGGCAGCGCTCGCGCTGGTAACGACATCATCGAGTGCGCGTGATGCATCGACCCTCGAAACCTCGAAGCCGAACCACCAGCGGCGCATGTCGAGTGCCGCCTCATACGCCAACGTAGCTGCGCGTAGCGCATCGACACTCTCGTTCGCGAGCGGCTTTGATCGAGCCTGGATTCGCTCATGCGCGACCTCCGCCGGGATCGCTAGGTAAATGATGCGCGCCGGAGTCGGTGCTGCCGCGGTGAGACGCAGGAGGGTGCGGGTCATAGCCCACGAGCGCCAAGCAGCCGGAAAGATAACGCTCGCCGAGACAATGCTCCGATCGCCAACGATGATCGCTATGTCGGATGGACGCAGCGATTCGGCACGAGACAGGCGCCGCCAGTTCGTCGCCGCATTCATTTGGAACAGGAGCAGCTTCAGTGTCGGTAGACAATCGAGCACCCGTCCAACAGCAGAACTGCCGCCCGCAAAGAGGTGGCGGTCGAGAAATCTTCCGATCAGCGAGTCGCTGCGTCCCATGTACGGGAACACATGTACTGTCCTTCCGTCGTTGCGCAGGGCCGCGACGACGCGCCGTACGACCTCCGTTTTTCCGCTGCCGTCGATGCCTTCCACGGCGACGTATTGATCGGTCGGCACCCAGGATCACTCCCCGTGTGTTAGCACGCGGCCAAGGCGCAGCGACAATCCGTGACGAGCGACCAGCGATTCAACGAGCGCATCGAGCTCCTTCCGAGCCGCGCGTTCCCGCTCGGGCGAATAAATCTCCGCCGCGTCCGGTCGATCGGCTGAAAGGATCCCGACGAGGCGGTTGCGGATGTACGGCTTCAAGTTAATGTGCTCGACGAAAAGCGACGTCACACCCGTATCCGCGACAGCAGCAAACAATTCCTCAAGCAAATCCGGACGATCGAAGAAGTGGGGGAGGAGCGGCCCGATGAAGGCGTAGGTCGGGATTCCCGCCTCATGAAGCTGCCGCAGCGCGTCAAGTCGTGCGCTTGCGAGCGGCGCGCGCATCTCGAGTTCGCGACTCGTCCGATCGTCGGTCGTTGTGATCGTCATTCCGACTTCTTTCATGCGGAGCTGCGTCAAGAGATCAATGTCACGAACCACCAGTGGAGACTTGGTAAGGACGCTTATGAGACCAGGATAGTCATGGCGAATGAACGTCTCGAGAATCCGTCGCGTGACGAGGTACTTCCGCTCCGCGTACTGGTAAGCATCTGTTACGGAGCTCAGCAGCACGCGTGATGTTCGCTTCTCTGCGGAGAGCGCGGCGAGCTCCTTGTCGAGCACTTCGGGCGCATTCACCTTCACGTAGAGATAGTTGCCCCAGTTCTCGAAAGGTTCCCCGACAAATCGACCCATGAAGCTCGCGTAGCAGTATGAGCAGCCGAAGACACATCCTGTGTACGGGTTCACGACGTAGTCGGTGTCCGGCAGCTTCGACGCGACGAGGATCGACTTCGCGGTTGTTTCTTGAACTTCCATAGTTGTTAACTCTTTCTTGCCTTTCGTACCATAGCCGTCGGTTCACGCCTCGTAAAGAGGACACGCAGGATCGATCTCGGACATCCCTGCAACCATATCCGGCACTGTCGCATCGTTGATCTTGTTCCCGAACCGCGAGAAGAGGAAGTGCCCGAGTGCGTTGAACCGCATCCCGCCCGAGCACTTCATCCGGCATCCATTGCACCGTACCTCCTGTTTCGCATATTCGTCCGCGATCCGGATGAGGCTGCCCTCCGTCTCAACGATCTCCTTAAGCGTTGAGCCATCGGTGAGGAGATTGCCAGCCGCGAGGCGATTGAACGGCGGTACGACGCACCACGGATCGAAATAGACGTTCCCCTGCGGATCGAGCCCGATGGAATGGCGGCCCGATCCTGTGAGCAGCTCCGACGCGTGGATGTCGTGGCCGAGAAACAGAACCGAATAGATCGTCTCAAGCGAGTGGTGGAGGTGGAGTGTGGTGAGAGGCGTGTTCGCCCGCAACCACGCAACGTCTATGAGCAGACGCGCGTACTGCTCCATCGACGGGATGCGGTCGAACCGCAAACCCATGCGGCCCACGGGCATGGCGCGGTGGACGCTGTACTGACGGACACCAAGAGATGCAAGGTGCTCCGCGAACGCGCGGAGATCGTTGATGTTCTCAGTTGTCACGGCGGACGACACCTCGATCTTCTCCGCGAGCTCCTCATACTTCAAAGCGTCCAGCACAAGGCCGAGTGTCTTAGCATAGGGACTGTCGAACATGGTTCTCGTCTTCGGGTCACGCCAAGCATTGTGGTAGCTCTCAAACCCGTCGATGCTGATCTCGATGAACCCGAGGTGCTCGCTCAAGGCGAGAAGCTGGTCAACGTTGAGCGTCGTGCCATTGCTGTTTATCCCGACGCCGGCGACCCCGAACAGCTCATGCGCATGCTGTGCGACCTCGGGGAAATCCGGACGGATCGTCGGCTCGCCGCCGCCGAAGATCAAAAAAACGTTCGGAAATCCTTTAGAGGACGTGTAGGCATGGACCTTGTCGAGAATCGTAAACACCTGGTCGGTGGTCGTTTCGAATTTCGCGTCGCCCGGGTCGCGCTTGAAAATGGCGCTCACGCAGCAGTGTGCACACTCGAGATTGCAGACGCGCGTGATGTCGTACACGATGCCGAATGTGTCTTTGCCGCGAACCTCGGCAGCGCGCGTCTGGAGGTATTTGACGATCGCGTCATAGTCCGCGTCCGTGAGCGCGAGCCGTTCCAGCAAGAATGCGCGAAGCGCGTCCTTCGCACCTTCGGCCCCGAATGTCCGGAAACGTGCAGCCTGGGATAATTGTGTCATGAGGAAGCTCCATAACCACGGACAATGTCGGCGATTGTGTCAGTCAAATTCGGAACGAGACTTGTCAGGCCGATGGTGTAGCGGGAAAAGATGACCAATCCCCGCGCGACGAGGGTCGACACGGCCTCGTCAGTAGCCGACACCTCGGCGAAAATACCCTTGTCGAACAGTGTTGCTGCCACATCGGCGGCTCGCGCGCCGCCCGCATCGGATGCAGCATCGATGAACGCTTGGCGACGGAGGCGAAGTTGCTCGAGCACGTATGTCGCTGGGACCGCGTCCTTCCAAATACCGTTGAATATCTCAAGGAACCGATTCGTCAGCTCCGCAAGATGCGTGTACGTCGCGCGCGGCTCGCCACGGCTGCCCATCGGAGGAACGAACACTAAGGCGGCGAGACTCCGCTCAGAATTGGCGAATAGATAGAACGGTGAGGTCTGCGAACGAAGACTGACGCGGAGATCGATGCCGACATCGTGTACGTCGCGGCGATTAATATCCCAGCCGAATGCAGCGAGGCCGAGTGGCGATACGACACGGTGGTACTCCATCCCGTCGCGCATGCCCTCGGTGATCGCCGACCAGCGCAGAGGCAAGTTGCTGCTCCACTCAGCTGCGGAGAGTGCCCGAACGATCGCCGAGTCGACTATCACGCGAGCGACAAATGCGTCGATCTGGGCACCAACGAGCGTCTGCGACGCTGCCGGGACTTCGACCGAGGCCGTCTCAGCGCCATCGAGCGAATGCTCCAGGGCGACGCGGACTTCCTCGTAGGTCCGGCGATCAGGGTGCCCGAACGGCGGATACGCCCATTCCAGCCGATACAGTAATGACGGCACGAGCAGCTCGCCGGGTGTCGGAAGGAGTTCGTAGCCCCACTCAGTGTTCCGCCGATACGCAAAGCCGTATTCCTCAAGCATGGTCGCGGCTTCGAGATACGTCGATTCGAGTTCGGAGCCGATCGTGATGCTCCCGGCGTCCAGGAGCGTCGTGTACACGTCAGCCGCGCCCGCAGACAAGTAGCGCGCGGCGACAGCGATGACAGTGGACGATTCAACCGGCATGGACATCCTTCCCTAATCGCAACCCCAAGGCACGCGGAGGGCGCGAGTTAGCTGCGAGACCGAACCTGGACCCATCATATGGAGTGACAGAATTCGACGTTTCCCTACCCCCCGGCTATTGAATCCGGCCAGATTAATGCCGATGAGACCCCGCTGCGACGCCCTCACAGGACTGCGAGCAGCGGAACCATCGGGAGCGCTTCCGCAGGTCAGAACGTCACATCGCGGCTAACACCGGAGATGGACCTGCAGACCGAAACCATAGAAGTGAAAGGAGTTCGGCGTAATAGGATGCCTGACGCCCGGGAGCTCATAACCCCAAAGGTAGCAGGTGCAAACCCTACTTTCCCCGACAGGTGAAGGCTGGGGTAGATCCTCATTTCGGAAGGAGCATTGCGGGGTCTACCTTGTCGAAGACACTCAGGAGCGCGCTGACCTTGCAGTTGAGCGCCGCCGCGAGGCGGAACAGGGTCACGAGATTTGGCAGCATCGCGCCGCGCTCGATCGAGCTCATGTGACTCTGCGGGATGCCGCTCGTTTCGGCGAGCATGACTTGCGTGAGACGGCGCTTCTTTCGCATCTCGCGGATGCGCGTTCCGAGCAGTTCGGCAGCGTGCGTCACTTCTGACAAAGGCGCACGCTCTCCTTGACTCTCTCGCAATTTGAATATATATTCATCTTACTATTCACGAGGTGCCTGAACATGCTCGACCCAACCGTCACAAAACGCATTCGCTCCATCTTCCTACATCACGAGGCGTACGTCACCATCGAGGCGGCGGCGCGGCTGCTCGGGAGGTCGGGCGGCGAGATCGCTGCGGCGATCGAGGACGGCAAGATCGAGGCGACATCGGCGTGCGGCGGCCGATGATCGACATTCACGAGCTGGCGGAGCAGCCCGTGCAGGTCTGGCCGGTCGACGCCATCGAGGAGGCGCTGGGGAGGGAGGCGGCGCTCATCCTGCCGGCGGGGGTTCGGACGTGCAGGTTCACGGCGCGGCTGCCGCGGTACGTCGTGGCGGCGCTCAAGTGCCTGGCCGAGGAGAATGGCGAGAGCGCCGGTGCGCTGCTGACGCGTGAGCTGCACGGGCTGGCGTACGCGCACCGCGAGCGCCTCGGCGCGTCGATCGCCGGGTTCGCCGAGGCCCTGAACTGGCCGTTTCCGGAAGAGACGCCGCAGGGGTTTGCGGCCGCGCGAACCGTCAAGAGGTTCTCTATGCGTGTATTCGGAGGGACGGGTTCCATCTGGGTGCACGGTGGCCGGCCGCAGACCGTCGGACCCTCCCCCGCTGGAAAGCTCGGGGGAGAAGGGCTCTCGAGGGGAGGGAGGCGCGAGCTCGAGATCATGCCGTGTTACTCCGCCCGCGTGTCGTGTTCCACCGGCCGTGTGTCGTGTTCCACCGGCTGTGTTTCGTGTTCCACCGGCTGTGTTTCGTGTTCCACCGGCTGTGTTTCGTGTTTCACCGGCTGTGTTTCGTGTTTCACCGGCTGTGTTTCGTGTTTCACCGGCTGTGTTTCGTGTTTCACCGGCTGTGTTTCGTGTTCCA
>DATHRD010000032.1:0-26620 GCA_035482045.1 Thermoanaerobaculia bacterium | reverse complement strand
CACATGTGGCCGCGGCTCGGGATCGATCCTGCTCCAATACAGCCGGCCCGTGGAGGAGTTGCTCAACTCGACCCAGTAGAGGCCGGCGTTCACGGCGGCAATCGGTTGGGGTGAACCTGCCGATGTGCTGGTGATAACGCCTAGCCCTCCGTTGAGCGCCGGTGGGTCGAGGATCGTGCCCGCCGCGGTAATACGGCCGGCGTACATCGTTTTTCCTGACGAGTAGATGAACATCGACTCGCCGTTCGCGGCAGTGAGCGAGATGGCCGGGGTGACATCGATGAAGTCGGTCAGAAGCACTTGTGAGAGGACGTTCCCAGCCGCGTCCGTGCGCACGAAGACGTCATTTTGATTGTAACCACACAGTCCGCCGCAGACCGGCGAAACCCAGTGCCATGTCACGCTGCATCCGCTCGCGTCACACGAAATCGCTGGTGTGTCCGCGGGCTCGGTGAGCTGGATAAACTGCCTCGCCACGACCACTGCGCCTTCCGCGTTGATTCCCGTAATCGTCACGAAGTTAGAGCCCGCGATCACCACCACATACGACTGACCGCTCCATCCGACCGCCAGAAGGTCTGTCGGCGTGCCGTAAGGGGTAATCACCATCGGACCGAGGTCGGCTGGACCCTCGGGCGTCATGCGACGAGCCACGAGACGGTAATTGGAATCGCAATACACCACGAGGAAGTCGCGGCCGTCAGAAGCCACGGCGGTACCTGATTGCGGATGAGCATCGCCGAGATCAATCGGAGCACCGATTTGCCCGTCGGCGGTAACGAAGGCGGCACGCGCGACCGCCTGATACAGACCGGATGCTTCGCGCCACGCGGCGAGCGACGACGTTCCATTCGAGGAGATCGAACCGCCCGTCTGCTCGCCCGCGGAATTTCCGAGAGCGACGTGCCGCCGGCCTGCTGGTTCGATATCGATCTTTGGCAATGACGCGAAAATCGCCTCCATACGCGGATTCAGGTCGTTGTTATCAATGTCGCCCGTGATGATGATCGTGTCGCTGCCGTTTGACGCGTTCCCGAAAACCTCGCTAAAGCGTTGTGTGTTTGCCCACGAGTTGATCGGAATCGGCGTTGCGTCTCGTGGAAGGCCAGTAGAGTCGACTCGTGCCCCGACGATTTCCGTTACAGAAGTCGATGTCGAGGACGCACGTGCCCAGACCAATGTGTATTCGCTGCCGGACCATGTCGCCGTGAGGAAGCCGCCTGCCTGGTTGTCGAGAATGCGCTGGGCGCTTGCGTTGCCTTTGGCATCGACGACCAGACATTCGACAGTGCCGGTGGTTGCGATAGAGACGAGAAACGACACGCCGTTCGACGCAACGTTGACTTGATTGGAGGTAAACGAATCCGGAAGCGGCTTTGTATCCAGAAAACTACCGTCTCCTCCGAGCAGGACAAGCGAGGCGTGGTTTGCGTCCGTTGGTCCGCTGGAGTAGGCGATCAGATACCGATCGCCATTGGATCTTATGGAAAACGATCCGGAACCGGCGTTTGGAACGTCGCGTTCGGCGCCGAGCGGCGTGCCGTCGGCAGTGAGCATACGGATACGATCCGGTCTGATGGCCAGCAACACGGTCGTACCATTCGTAGCCAACTGCACGGGCGGGGAACCCCTCGTACCGATCACGGTCGGCTCGGAACCGATGGCCTGGCCGTCGCGGCCAAAGCGGCGGAGCAGAATGGAGTTGCCGGACGGGTAGGCGACGAGAAAGTTGCCTCCCGCAAAAACGACGTCAGGGTAACCGGGCGTATCCCCAACGCCTGACGCAATGAGGATGCTGGGCTGGTCCAGTGCCTCGCCCGCCGGCGAAATGCGGCCCGCGCCAATGAGTACCGTCGACTGCGTACGCGTGACCCAGACCGCCAAAAAATTTGTTCCGTCCGAGGCCACGCGCGCATAAACCTGTCTTCCCGGGGCCGCGCCGAACACCACCGGCGTAACTGCCTGGTCGCCGCGGCTCTGACCGAACACCGGCGCCGCGACGAGGATCAGAGCTAATACTGCCTTCCGCATGGCCGTACGGTACCGCATAACCGGATTGCGCGCCGTGACGCTGCCCGTCGATCGACAGGGAATTGCTATCATCCGACACCGAGGGGAGTCCTGCATGCCGCTTCTGGAAGGAAAGACAGGGATCGTTTTCGGAGTCGCCAACAAACGCTCCATCGCCTGGGCCATCGCGCAGACGCTGGCGCGCGAGGGGATGCGCCTGGCCTTCACGTACCAGGGGGAGCGGCTGAAGGCGAACGTCGAGGAGCTCTGCGCGGCGATGCCGGACTCGCTCATCCTCCCCTGCGACGTGACCGTCGATGCTGAGGTCGACGCGGTCTTCAAGGAGGTCGGAGAGAAATTCGGCGGCCTCAATGCCCTCGTCCACTCCGTCGCCTTCGCGCCGCGTGAAGACATGGAGAATGACTTCGTGGACACAACGCGCGAAGGCTTCAAGATCGCGCACGACATCTCGGCCTACTCCCTGGTCAGTCTGACCCGTGCGGC
Source organism: Thermoanaerobaculia bacterium (assembly GCA_035482045.1). Lineage (GTDB taxonomy): Bacteria > Acidobacteriota > Thermoanaerobaculia > Gp7-AA8 > Gp7-AA8 > JADGNZ01. Next base: position 24,106 of record DATHRD010000032.1, on the reverse strand, counting down.
GTTGCCCCTCTTCGAGAAATCAGGCGGCGGCGCGGTGCTGGCCATGACGTACTACGGAGCGGAAAAGGCGGTATTGGGTTACAACGTCATGGGCGTAGCCAAAGCGTCTCTGGAAGCAAGTGTCCGCTACCTGGCCGCGAACCTCGGCCCGAAGAACGTCCGCGTCAATGCCATCTCCGCGGGGCCGGTCAATACGCTGGCCGCACGCGGTGTCCCGGGCTTTACCAGCATGCTCAAACACCACGCTGAGCGGGCTCCGCTTCGCCGCAATGTCGAGCTCGAAGAGATCGCCAACGCCGCGCTCTTTCTGCTCTCGTCGATGGGGGCCGGCATCACCGGCGAGGTGTTGTTCGTCGACGGCGGCTACAACATCATCGGGCTTTGATCGCCGAGAGCACCTCGTCCGTCGATCGCACCCGGCCGATGCGCGGAAAGATAGTCGTCACCGCGAACCGATGCGCCTCGGGGGTCAACCCCGACATGGCGTCCTCGACGAACACCTGCTCGAACCCGCGCTCATACGCGTCACGCGCCGTCGACTCGACGCCGAAGTTCGTGGCGATCCCGCCGAAGACGAGCGTGCGCACGCCGCGACGACGGAGCTGGAGATCGAGGTCCGTGCCGTAGAAGGCACCCCACTGCCGCTTGGTGATGACGATGTCGCCGGGATGCGGCCCGATCTCCGGCACGAGCTGGCTCCAGTCAGGCGGAAGGGGAGTCGCCGGCGGCGCACTGTCTGCCGTCGGATTGAGCCGGTCTCCGTCATCGTCCGAGAAGGCCACATGAACGAGAACGACCACCGACCCGCCCCGCCGAAATGCCTCGGCGAGCATCGCGCAACGCCCCACCACCTCGGCTGCCGCGTGAGGCGCCGTCTGTCGCGCCACGATGCCGCGTTGCAGATCGATGATGATCAGGGCCGTGGTGGCAGGATCGAGAGAGAGCGACGGCATGACTCGCGCTACGTGCTTCCGGCCACGAAGAAATTCGTGTTCGTCGGCTGGGCCACGCCGCCTTTTGCCTCGAGCGTCACGGCCAGCCCTTTGATCTCCGTCGCCAGCGGAAGGTTTTCGATCGAGATCGAGGCGCCTCCGCCCTGAATCACGTCGAAGACTCCCGCGCTCTGCGGCTTCGGCTGATCGCCACGGAGAATCCAGAGCTGATAGCTCTTGTCACTCGGGTTGGTGGGCAGGTTGTAGAAGAAGACCACGGCGCGGCGCTGTCCCGGTTCGAGAAATACTTTTGCCGATGCCGACGGCGAGACCTGCTGGCCGGTGAGGGCGATCGTGCGCGTATCCTGTGCCGCCAGCGCGGCCATCTCCGCGCTAAGTTTCTCGTTGCGGGCCGTGAGGAGCTGATTCTCGCCTGCCAGGCGGCGGATCTCCGCTTCGCGCGTGTTGATCCTCTCGCGGGAAACGCGGATCGACAGCTCGCGCCAGCCCCACAGAGCGAGGAAGAGCACGGCCGCGACCATCCACCAGCGGCTGATGCCGAAGCGGTCATTGGCATCGACGACGTTGTCATCGTCAGCGCTACCGGTCTGATCGCGCCCGTCGATGGCCATGAAGATCCGGTCGCGCACTTGCGCCGGCGGGTCGACCGGATCGAGGTCTTGTGCCAGGAGAGAAACGGCCTGTTCGTACTCCTCACGGGCGCGGCGGCAATCGGCACACGAGGCCAGATGCGCGCGGAAGGCAGTGGCCTCGTCCGCGCTCGCGGCGCCGATCGCGTCGAGGGCGGCAATCGATTCGAGCTGTTCGTGCGTCATCATCGATAAGCCTTCAGGCGCTCTCTCAACTTCTTCATTCCGAGCTGCATCCGCGTCTTGATGGTGCCGAGCGGCTCGCCCAGCTTTTCCGCGATCTCGGATTGCGACAGCCCTTCGAAGTACGCCAGAGCCAGGGTAATGCGCTGCGAATCCGGCAGCTCCGCGAGCGCGCCGCGCACCGCCTGCCGCTCTTCGGATTGGATGGCGTCGTCGGCTCCCGTCCTCTTTTCCACGAAGCCGAAGCTGGATGACACTTCCCGGCCCGCCTCGTCTTCACGGTCGCCGCGGATCTTGCGGGAGCGAAGCCGGTCGATGCCGCGGCTGCGGGCGATCGAGATCAGCCAGGCCACGTCACTCCCGCGCACGGAGTCGAACATCTTCGCGTTTGTCCACGCCTTCACGAACGTCTCCTGCAGAACTTCCTGGGCATCGTCGGGATTAGCCAGGATCCGGAGAAGGAGGGCATAGAGAGTCGAGGAATGGCGGTCGTACAGTTGCTCGAACGCGGCGAGATCGCCGTGGGCGACGGCAGGCAGCAGCGAACTGTGTTCGACGCTCGTGTTCATTGCGGCGGTCATGGCGCGGCATTGATCTTACGCTTCGCCGCGCGCGATGGATTTACTCGTTCTGTGGCTTCACGGGGTCCTGTGGAAACTCGACGTCGGTACGATAGCCTGTCCGTGAAGGCGACCGCTTGCCGGGTGAGCCGCTCGGCCGGCCGGACGACTCCTTGTTCGTGCCGTGCCCGCTCGCACCGCCGTCCCAGAAGCCTTTGTCGTTCCCCTGCTCGCGCGGATTGTCGGACATACGCAGATTCAAGCACAGACAGGAGTGTCTGTGCCACAAAAGAAAGGCCGTTGTGGCACAGACACTCCTGTCTGTGCTCCTTATCATCCCGGCTGCGCTACTGGCACCTGGTCCGTTACCGGCGGGGCCGGCTCGGGCTCGGCCAGCGGCTTGGACTCGCGGCCCACGCGCTCGGTGGTTTTCTGCTCGGCGGCGGCCCTGTCGAGAAGGGCGATCTTCAGAACCTCCTCGACGTGCTCGACGAAGTAGAACTGCATGTCGCGCTTGATCGGCTCGGGGACGTCGATGAGGTCGCGCTCGTTCAGCTTCGGCATGATGACGGTGGTGATCTTGGCGGCTCGCGCGGCCAGCACCTTTTCCTTCAGGCCGCCGATCGGCAGCACGTCACCGCGCAGCGTGACCTCGCCGGTCATGGCCACGTTTCGCTTCACCGGGCGGCCGGTGATCATCGAGATGATCGCGCTCGTCATCGTGATACCCGCGGACGGCCCGTCTTTCGGGATGGCGCCGGCGGGAACGTGAATGTGGATGTCGTGCGTCTCGAAATAGTCGGATGGGATGTTCTGCTCGTCGGCGTGGGCGCGCGCGTAAGTCAGCGCCGCCTGGGCCGATTCTTTCATCACGTCGCCGAGCTGGCCGGTCAGGACGAGCTTTCCTTTGCCCTTCACCGCCAGCGCCTCGATGAAGAGGATGTCGCCGCCGACCGCGGTCCAGGCCAGACCCGTGGCCACGCCGACCTGATCGCGCTCCAGCAACTCCTCGGCGAAGTGCTTCATCGGCCCGAGGTATTTTTCGACTGAGCCGTCGGTGATGCGGTAACTCTCCTGCTGATTGCCGCCCGCCACCTGCACGGCGATCTTCCGGCAGATCGTGCCGATCTCGCGCTCCAGGTTGCGGAGGCCCGCTTCCTTCGTGTAGCCGGTGATGACACGCATGATGCCGGAGTCGGTCCACACCACCGGCGTCTCCTTGATCCCGTTCTCTTCCATCTGCTTCGGGATCAGATGCTGCTTGGCGATCGACAGCTTCTCCTCGTCGGTGTAGCCCGAGAGGCGGATCACTTCCATGCGGTCCAGGAAGGCCGGCTGGATGGTATCGAGAACATTCGCTGTGACGATGAACATCACGTTCGAGAGGTCGTAGGGAACGCCGAGATAGTGATCGCGGAAGGAGAAGTTCTGTTCCGGGTCGAGCACTTCCAGCAACGCCGACGACGGATCGCCGCGATAGTCGGCGCCGATCTTGTCGACCTCGTCGAGCATGAAGACCGGATTCGACGTGGCCGCCTGATTGATGCCCTGGACGATGCGGCCGGGGAGCGCGCCCACGTAGGTCCGGCGATGGCCGCGGACCTCCGCCTCGTCGCGCACGCCGCCGAGCGAGATGCGGACGAACTTGCGATCGAGCGCGCGGGCGATGGAGCGGCCAAGAGACGTCTTGCCGACGCCGGGAGGCCCGACGAAGCAGAGGATCGGACCTTTCATCTTCTGGCCGCGCAGCTTGCGCACGGCCAGATACTCCAGGATGCGCTCCTTGATCTTCTCCAGGTCGTAGTGATCCTCGTCGAGGATCTTCCGGGCTCGTTCCAAGTCGTGATTGTCGGCCGACATCACGCCCCATGGCAGGCCTGTCATCCAATCGAGATACGTGCGGATGATCGACGTTTCCGCCGAATCAGGATGGGATCGCTCCAGCCGTTTGATCTGTTTCTCGACCTCCTCGCGGGCCTCGGACGGGATCTGTTTCTCCTCGATTTTCTTGCGGTAGTTCTCGACGTCCTCGGCGACGTCTTCCCCTTCACCGAGCTCCGACTGGATCGCTTTCAGTTGCTGCCGCAGGAAGTACTCGCGCTGTGATTTGTTCATCTCCCCCTGCGCCGCGGAGGAGATCTCCTGCTGCATGGTCAGGAGATTGATCTCGCGCGAGAGGAGATCGTTGACTCTCTTCAGGCGCTCGACCGGGTCCATCGTCTCCAGGATCTGCTGCGCCTCCTCGAGCTTGAGATCGAGGTTCGACGCGGCCAGGTCGGTGAGCCGCGCCGGGTCGTCGAGATTGGCGGCGATGACCATGACCTCGGGGCTGATGTTTTTGCCCAGGCCGACGGCGCGGTCGAGGTTCTGTTTGACGGCGCGGATGAGAGCCTCGGTCTCCAGGCCGCGGTCCTTCGTCGTCGTCTCTTCGATGCGCGTGATCTTCGCTTTGAAGAACGGCGCGGTCTGGATGAAGTAGTCGATGCGGGCCCGGCTTAGGCCCTGCACGAGGATACGGATGCGGCCGTCCGGCAGCTTCAGCATCCGCATGATGATGGCCACCGTGCCGACGCGATAGAGATCGTCTTCGGCCGGGTCCTCGTTCTGGAAGTCCTTCTGCGCCGTCAGCATGATGACGCGGTTCTCGGCCAGGGCCTGGTCGACCGCGTTGATCGACTTCTCGCGCGAAACCGACAGCGGAACGATGATGAACGGAAAGATCACGAGGTCCTTCAGCGGCAGAACCGGCAGGACGTCGGGGATTTTGATTGCTTCTTCTTTCGCGGTTTCGTTCGCCTCAGTCATCTCAACCTCTCAATGGGGGAGCCATTATCTGCAATGAGTGTTCCTGTGTGTTGCGGTCTCGCGGTCGCGGGGTTGCGCGGTCTCGCGGTGTACTCGTTACTCATACCGCGCAACCTCGAAACCGCGCTACCGTGCTACCGCAACTGATGCAACTCCTTCACAAAAGCATCCACGTCTTCGAATCTCCGATACACCGATGCGAAACGAACATAAGCCACCGGATCGATCTCGCGCAGACGTTGCATGACCATCGACCCGATCACCTTGCTGGAGATCTCACGCTCGTTGGAGTCCTGCATGGCCGCCTCGATCGAGTCGGCCAGCCGCTCGAGCATCTCCTGCGGAACGGGGCGTTTGCGGCAGGCCACCTGCAGTCCCTGCATCAGTTTCGAGCGATCGTATGGCTCGCGGCGCTCATCGCGCTTGACCACCTGAAACGGGACCTGCTCGATCCGTTCGTAGCTGGTGAAACGCCGGTCACACTTCGTACACTCACGCCGCCGGCGGATGACGTCCGCCTCACGGCTCTCGCGCGAATCGACCACGTGGTCTTCTGTGTTACCGCAGAACGGGCAGCGCATCCGGAGCGCCGTATATCACGACTGGGAAGTCGTGTCTCCGGGCACATCCTTCGCCGCGCGGGTGAGGTCGCGCCAGCGCAAACCCTCCCGCGCGAAAAGCGTCACGCCGGTGAGGACCACCGGAACGGTGCCCACCAGATGCAGCAGCAGCGCGATGGCCACGGAGCTGTTGATGTCGAAGCCGTAGAACGACGTCAACGCCCATTGACAGAGTTTGTGGAAGCCGCCTACGCCGCCCGGCGTAGGGATAGCCACGCCGATCGTGGTCACGCCGCTGATGAAAAACGTGGCGTCGTATGGCAGCGGGCGATGCGTGGCGATGAAGACGAGCGAGTACTGGGCCGTCAGGCACACCCAGACGCCGATCGTGGCGAAGACGACCGTGAAGAAGTCGCGAGGACGTTCCGTGATTTCCAGCGTCTTCGCGAACGCGTCGAAGAACTTCATCCACGGTTCACGGAAGCGTTTCGGCAGGATGTGGCCGATCCGCTCGTGCAGACGCCGCACCGAGTCGCCGAAGAAATACAGACCGACGAGAAACAGCGTGAGCGCGACCATGACGGCCGCGCAGCCGAGGGCACCGCCGTGAACGACCGCGGCCTCGTTCGGAAAGCTGTTCCACCGCATGACGCAGAACCAGATGAAGAGGCCCAGGATGCTGAAAAGGTCGAGCACGCGTTCGGTGAGCACGGTCCCCAGCGCCTCGGCGAAGCGGACGTTCGTGCGCCGCGCCAGAAGGGCGGGCCGTGCCACGTCGCCGGCGCGGATGGGGAGGACCGTCGACAGCATGTAGCCGGTCGTGTTAGCGAAGAACGTCGGATAGAAGTCCGGCGGCTTCGGTGCGGCGAGCAGCGTGCGCCAGCGAACCGTCCGGAATATCAGCGCCAGCCAATTGACCAGGAACGCCGACCCCAGCCAAAAAAGGTTGGTCAACGTCATGATCCGCCAGACCTCTCGCAAGTTGCTCTTCCAGAGAAACAGCCCGAGGAAGAAGATTGTCAGCAGCGCGATCGAGGTCACCTGGAGAATGCGGCGCAAAGTCGGGCAGTTGTACCACGGCGATGATCTCCATCTACACGAATCCCGTCTTCTACGAACATGACACCGGAGAAGGTCATCCGGAGTCAGCGACGCGGCTCGATGCAGCTCTGACGGGTGTCGAGCGCGCCGGACTTGCCGCGCACATCAACCGGGACACCGCCGGTCATCCCGACACCGATCGCATCATCGCCAAAGTGCACTCGGCGGACTACCAGCGGGCGCTGGAGCTGGCATCGCGTTCAGGCATGCGGGATTTTCTCTCGGGTGACAACCCGATGTCGTCGCAGACCTTCTCCGCGGCGCGAACCGCCGTCGGCTCCGCGCTTACCGCCGCCGAGGAGATGATGCGGGAGGCCGGCAACCGCGCCTTTGTGGTGGCCCGGCCGCCGGGCCACCATGCAGAGCGCCTCGAGCCGATGGGCTTCTGCTTCTTCAACACCATCGCCTGCGTCGCCGAGTGGATGCGCGAACAGTCCGGCATCGAGCGCGTCTTCGTGTTCGACTTCGACGTTCATCATGGCAACGGGACGCAGGCGCTCTTCTGGGACCGAGACGACGTCTTCTACGCGTCGATGCATCGCTTTCCCTTTTACCCCGGCACCGGCGCGGCGGGCGAGATCGGTGGCGGCGCCGGCCGTGGCTACACGCTGAACATCCCCTTCGAGCAGGGCCTCGGCGATGCTGCCTATTTGCGCGGCGTCGAAGACGTCATCGTGCGCGCCATCGACCTGTATCAGCCGCAGGCCATCCTGCTCTCGTCGGGGTTCGACGCTCACCGCCGCGATCCGCTCGGCGGCATGCGCGTCACCGAGCAAGCCTACGGCGAGATCACCAGCCGGATCGTCGAAGCCGCGGCCCGCCACAGCGGCGGCCGGGTCCTCTCACTGCTCGAGGGCGGCTACGACATGGAGGGCCTTGCCGCCAGCGTTGCTGAACATGTACACGCTCTGGCGTAGACTCTGGCGCGGAGGTTTCCGATGACTGTTACGCCGCCACCCCCGCCGACAGGCACGTTCACTCCGCCACAGGGCAGCTACACCCCACCGTCCGGTGCGCCCCCCGCGCCGCCGCCGCAGAAGTCAGGCTGCCTGAAATGGGTCGCGATCGGTTGCAGCATCATCCTCGTGTTGGGGTGTGCCGCGTTGATTGCGCTGTTCGTGTTCGTCTTCAGCGTCATCAAGCGGAGCGATGTCTACCGCGAGGCTCTCTCACGCTCCACCAGCGATCCACGAGTAATTGAAGTCCTCGGTACGCCGATCGAGCAGGGCTGGTGGGTCACCGGAAACGTGAACCTCCAGAACAATACCGGCAACGCCAACATCGACTTCCCGATCTCCGGTCCGAAAGGGAAAGCGCAGGTACACGCCGTCGCAACCCGGGAGAACGACGCCTGGACCTATTCGGCGATCACGGTGAAGCCGGATACTGGAGCGGAGATCGACGTCTTGCACCCCTGAGACTGCCGCAAGAATGCCGCGATAGCGGCAACGAGATTGTAGCCAGGGGTGCGAGCGTTTTTTGCGAGCACCCCTGGTTGTGATGCTTATTGAATCCGTGCCGCGTCAGCGGCACTGGATCGACTGCCAACCCCAGTGCCGCTGACGCGGCACGAAGCCAGATACCTCGTTACCAGAGGTGCTCGCAAAAAACGCTCACACCCCTGGCTACCGTCTTGTTGCCGCTAACGCGGCACCACGCCGGCTTCGCCGGCGAGGGGGGTGCTCGCACCCCTGTCTTTGGGTTATCGCGGCGTAGCCGCCGTTCCTCGTCGCGCGTTGCAGATCTCCCCGTACAACTTTTCCAACTTCGTGATCCGCAGTTCCTTCGAGAACCCGCGTACCACATGTTCGCGCGCGTTGGCGGCAACGCGCGCGCGGCGCGGCTCATCGTCGATTACTTCGGCGATGGCGAGGGCGAGGGCTGGAACCTCCTTTGCCGGAATCAGCCAGCCGACTTCCGGCGACGAGACGAGCTCGCGGTTACCGCCGCAATCGGTGGCAATCACCGGCTTGCGCATGGCCATGGCCTCGCGGACCGTGCCGGTGATGCCCGTGCCGGCCCACGAGGCGTCGACGACCAGGTCGCACGACGCGAAAACGTTGGGCATATCGTCCCGGTATTCGACCGGCGTGACATTTTCGGCGATGCCCCGCTCCCGCGAGTAGGCATCGACTTCTCCGCGCTCGCGCTCGTGACGGCAACCGATGAGCGCCAGATGCGCGCGCGGGTGTGAGGGGAGGATCGACGCCAGTGCGTCGATCAGCTCTTTCCAACCCTTCCAGTCGCGGACGCCGACCTGGGCGATGAGAAAGCGGTCGTCAGCGATGCCCTTCTCGCGACGGAAGGCCCTGGCGTCCCACTTCTCCGGGTCAAAGTGGGTGACGTCCGTCCCCGCGTAGACAACCTCGACCTTCTCACGCGGCAGCCGGCCGCTGGCCACGATCACTTCCTTGATCTGTTCGCAGACGGTGACGACGCGATCGACGCGGCAGGTGCGGTACTTGATTCGGTTCCAGGTATCGAGCGGAAACGATACGCCGCGATTGACGACGAACGCCCCGACCGGCTGCATGAACGTGGCGGCAAGCGCGAGTGAATGGGCGACGCCTTTGTGTACGTGGACGACGTCCGGCCTGGCCTCGCGAAACTTACGCCCCAGCTTCCAGGCACTGATGAGGTCGAACCCGCTGCGCATCGGGAGACCGGCGAACGCCACGCCGGCCCCGCGTGCCTTTTCCTCCAACACGGGATCAGGCCGGCTCACGATCGTCACCTCATGTCCCCTCTCGCGCAGGCCGGACGCTGCCTGAAACATCTGGTGCACCGACCCGGTGTTGAACTGATTGAATTCGAGGATCTGGAAAATGCGCATCAGCGAGGCGGCGAATTGTAGCGGCGGTAGCGCCGGGACGCGCACTTGCTATATCGTTTCCGGTCCCCGGGAAGGAGCCTCTGTGCGCTGGAATGACCGTTCCGGCGAATGCACTTGAAGCACTGATCACGATGTCCGACAAACCCAAATCCCAGATCAAAGTAACGGACAAACGAATCTTCACCTCCGAGGGGGAGATCCGCGAGGAGTTCCGGCAGAACATCACGCCAGGCGATCCGTTCGCGGCCAGGCCGGCCGCGCCGACGGCAGAGAAGCCTGAGGAAAAGCCTGCCGCGAGGTCTGAACCGAAACCCGCAGAGCGGCGGCAGTCCGCGAAGCCGGAACCGCCGCGGGGTGAAGAGACGCGCACCAAGTCCATCGCAGACAAGGCGCTCAACCCGGGTACCGCCTTCGCGGATTTTGTCGAGCCGCTCATCGCCCAGGCCTACATGTCCCTCGGCATGCTCCGCAATCCGTACGGCCAGAAACCTCAGGTCGACGTCGCCGCGGCGCGGCAGATGATCGAGATCCTGACCATGCTCAAGGAGAAAACCGCCGGCAACCTGACGCCGGACGAAGACGATTTTTTGTCGACGCATCTGGGAGAATTGAAGCTGGCGTTTGTCCAACGAACGAAAAGCCTTACATGAAACGACGCCTCGTCCTGCTTTTCATCGCGTGGGCGTGCCTGGTATCTCTTGCGGCACGCGCGGGCGATGTTGCGCCTCGCGACATCTGGCCGCAGGCGACGTCGGCCGCCGACGCCGGCAACCTCGAAGCGGCGGCGAAGAAGACCAGCGAGCTGACCGAGACGGGCAGGACGAACGGCACCAGGACCTATCCTCTGTACGCCGTGTCGGCCGCCGCCTTGTCGCGTCAGGCCGCGAAGCTGGGTAACAAGCCTGCCGCTGATTGGGGTGACAAGGCGGCCGCCACGCTCGACCCCACGTCGCCCGCGATCGCTTTCATGGGAGCCGATGCAGCCGCCGAATCGAATGGTTTGGGATCTGCTCTGCCGTTGGTGCTGCGCGGCTTCGGCAACATCTTCCGCAACTATCGCTCGCGCCTCCTGAGCCGGGCGGACCTTCTCATCACATTCCTGCTGGCGATCAGCCTGACCATGGCAATCGTCGCTGTCGCGCTCTTCGTCCGCTACGGCCGGGCCATGGCTCACGACTTCCGCGAGCTCCTCAGCGGACGGATTCACGGTGGGTCGGTCTCGGTACTCGCCTTCGCCCTGCTTTTCCTGCCGGTTTTTCTCTGGCTGGGACCGGTATGGCTCATCTTTTACTGGCTCATCATCTTCTTCGGCTACGCGAAGCCCGGCGAGCGGATTCTGATCGTCGTCCTGACGCTGCTGATCGCCGCGGCGCCGCTGGCTCTCGATCTGGCCTCGCACTGGATCGCAGGCGTCGACAGCCCGGTGGTGCTGTCCGCGATCGCCAGCGAGGAGCGGAGCTATCAGCCGGACGCACTCCGCCGGATGCAGGAGCTAGTCAACATCGTCCCCGACGACGCCGTGCTTCACCTTCTGATCGCGAACCTCTATTTGCAGGATGGCGACGAACAGCAGGCCAGCCAGCACTATCAGCGCTCGGCCGATCTGCACGACAGCGCCGGTGCCCACGTGAACCTCGGCAATCTCCACTTCTTCAACAACGACTTCGCCACGGCCATCACGGAGTACAACAAAGCCGAGGTGCTCGACCCGCGTCTGGCCATCGCCTTCTATGACGACTCGATCGCGCTCGGCGAGTTGTATAAATTCGACCAGCAGGCCCAGAGGCTCGATCAGGCCAAGAGGATTGATACCAACTACATCGAGCGGATCTCCTCCGATCCGCAGAACCAGAAAGTGGTCCTCTACCGCCCGACGATCCAACAGGCGTGGACAGTGTCATCGGACATCGCTCGCCGTGGCGAGGCGCGCTCGCTCTTCGGTAACTATGCCTGGTTCGATCCGGTCGAGAGCGTGCGCAATCCGCTCACCATCGGGGCGATCCTGACCGTCATCCTGGCTCCGCTGGTCTTTCTCAAGCGTCGCAGGGCGGGCTTCGCCGGCTCCTGCATCAAGTGCGGGCGGACGTTCTGCCTTCGCTGCAAGTCGGCGCACGAGAGCGCAACGTTCTGCACCCAGTGCATTCACATCTACCTGAAGCGCGACGGCGTCTCCGCTGCGACGAAGCGCGCCAAACTCGAAGAGGTCAACGAGCATCAAGGCGGCATTCTGGCGCGCAACCGCTGGCTGGCTACATTCTTCCCCGGCTCCGCGCAGATCATCGAGGGGCACACCATCGCCGGTACGATCGCCGCCTTCATCTTCGTCTTCTTCGTCTCCCTGGCCATCCTGACCGGCCGGCTTGCGCCGGTTCTCGCGCCGGGCGACCTGGCCAGGATGTTCGTCCGTATCGCAGCGATCGTCATCGCCGGTGTTCTCTGGCTGCTCATCACGCTGCCGATTTATCGCCGGCGGGTTTCCGGGGCATAACCATGGCGCTTGAAGGCACGCTCAAAGACTTCAGTCTCGCCGACATCTTCCAGCTCATCGGCTTGCAGCGGAAGACCGGCGTGCTGACGCTGCGGACCAAGGACGACACCGTGACGGTGACGTTCCTCGATGGAAAGGTCGTCGGTGCCGACTCGCTGAGCCACCGCCTGGAGAACCGCCTCGGGCATGTGCTGATCCGCAGCGAACTGCTGACGCAGGACCAGCTCAATCGCGCCCTCGAGATCCAGAAAGAGACCCTGCAACGCCTCGGCTTCATCCTCGTTCACTACGGGATCATCTCCGTCGACTCGCTCAAGCAGGCCATCCAGCTCCAGATCCTTCAGATCGTCTACCGCCTCTTCCGCTGGAAGGACGGCGACTACCACTTCTCACAGGAGACGACGATCGAGTACGACCGCGACTATGTCGTTCCGGTCAGCGCCGAATCCATCCTCATGGAAGGGGCGCGGATGATCGACGAGTGGCCGATCATCGAGAAGCGCATCCGCTCCTACGACATGGTCTTCCGCAAGAAGCTGACGGACCAGGAAATCGTCGTGGTCGGCGCGGAGGACGCGGACGAGATCGACTTCGACTCCGATGCCACGCCGATGCGGCGCCGCAGGCAGATCATCAGCGACAAGATCCGCATCTCCCGTGAAGAGAAGTCGATCTACGACATGGTCGACGGCACGTTGACGGTGCGCGACGTCCTGGAGATGTCGAAGTTCCCGGAGTTCGACACCGCCAAGGCCTTGTATGAACTGCTCACGCGCGATCTGATCGAGGAGTTCCGCGGCAGCGCCGCCGCGGCCGTGCTGGCCCAGGTCACGCCGCTCGACGATACCGAGGTCGCCGAGACGCCGGTGCCGTTGCCCTTGGTGGCCGTTCTGGCGCTGGTAGCCATCCTTTCGCTCGCCACGTCCTTCCGGAACCCGCTCAACTCGCTTCACCCTCTTGGTCCGGCGCAGCGCTCCTCCTCCATCGCCGAAACGCGCAAAGCGATCTCCATCGAGCGTATCGAACAGATCGGGGAAGCGGTCGAGGCCTACAGTCTCGTCAACGGCCACCTCCCGGCGCGTCTGGCGGATCTGGCGCCGGTCTACATCTCCCCGTCGTTCCTCCACGATCCATGGGGTCACGCCTATAAGTACCTCCCACAGCCGCAACGCTACCTCGTCATCGGGTTCACTCCCGACGAGAAGCCCGACACGGATCTTTTCCTCTCTCACGTCATCGACAGCGGCGCTCCGTCGGCTGCTGCCTCGAAGCCCGTCACAGGCGGGATTCAATTGCTGGACTGATCCGAATTTCGCGAGGCCCGGAGCTGTTCCGTCTGCCAGTCCGAATGAAGTACGTCAACCTCCTTCTTCTCGTCGTTTTCTTTGCTGGCGCTGCGTCCGCGGCGACCACGACGCTCCCGCTCGTGGAAGTTCCGGCCACGCACGGCACCTCCGAAACGCTGGTCGTCTTTGTCTCCGGCGACGGCGGATGGGCGGCCATCGATCGCGAGATATCGAAAGTCCTCGCCTCGGAAGGCATGCCCATCGTCGGCCTGAACGCGCTCCAGTATTTCTGGACGAAGCGGACCCCGGAGACGGCATCGCGCGACCTGGCCACCATCATCGACCGCTACCTGGAGGCCTGGCACAAGTCGCGCGTGCTGCTCGTCGGCTACTCGCGGGGCGCCGATGTGCTGCCGGCGATGGTCAGCCGCCTTCCCGTCGAAACGCAGTCGAAGATCCGGATGATCGTGCTCATCGGCCTCAGTCCGAAGGTCGAATTCGAGTTCCATGTCGCCGACTGGATGCGCAACGCTTCGGCCGGCGTACCTGTCAAACCCGAGGTCGATAAACTCGCCTCGCAACGAATCCTCTGCCTCTACGGCGAGGACGACTCTGATGCGCTCTGCCGCGAGCTCACGGGGCGTCCGCAAATCGACGTCGTTCCCCTCAAAGGGGCCCACCACTTCGACGGCGGATACAACAAACTCGGGCAGATCATCATCGAGCATCTCAAGTGAATCGACTCCTGCTCGTTCCTCTGCTTTTTCTGCTTGGATCGGCGGCCACCGCCGCGCAGGCCGCCGTCCCCGACGAGCGCTGCTCGGCGCGCGTCGATATCACGGACGTTCCCGTCGTGACGATCGGCGCCTCGATGCCGAGCGACCGTTTCGCCGTGATGATCACCGGCGATGGCGGCTGGCGGCGCATCGATCGGAAGATCACCGACCGGCTGCGCGCCGCCGGCATTCCCATCGTTGGGTTCATCGCCTCCGACTACTTCCGCAAGCGGCGTTCGCCGGAGGAATCGGCCTGCGCCCTGGAGCGCGTCATCCGCTACTACATGATCCAGTGGCACAGGAACAAAGTCCTGCTGATCGGCTACTCGCGCGGTGCCGACGTGCTCCCCTTCATGGCCAGCCGCCTCCCAGGCGACCTCCGCGAGGCCACGCAGCTCATCGCTCTTCTCGGTCTCCAGTCGATGATCGATTTCCGATACTCGCCTCCCTGGAGCGTGAACGCCTATACCCACAAAGAGCCGATGTATCCGGTCAAGCCGGAGGTGGAGAAACTTCGCGCCCAGAACATCCTCTGCGTCTTCGGCGCGAAAGAGAAGGACTCGCTCTGTCACGCTCTCGACCCGCGCGCGGTCAAGATCCTGGCCGAGCCGGGCGGACACCACTTCGCCGGCAAGTATCGCGACATCGCCGACATGATCCTGATCGAGTCGGCGGGACGGTAACGGTCAGCGGTAGCCGTAAGCGACGGGTAGGTTCCTGCTCATGCGAGGATTGCTTCCGAGCCACACACTGTCTGCATACCACCGAGGGACAGGCAAGATCAGAAGGCACAAGCCGCCGTTTCCGGTTTCCGGTTTCTGATTTCCGGTCCCTGGCCTCCTTCGGCATGGACTTCTGGTCGCAGGAAGCGATCGAAACCGCCCT
This sequence comes from Thermoanaerobaculia bacterium, assembly GCA_035482045.1. GTDB lineage: Bacteria > Acidobacteriota > Thermoanaerobaculia > Gp7-AA8 > Gp7-AA8 > JADGNZ01. The sequence continues at coordinate 9,047 of DATHRD010000032.1, read as the reverse complement.
CGGCGCCGGCCTCGCCGACGCCATTCCCGAGCTCCTCCGCCTAGCCGGCCTGGAAGTGCGCATCCCCCGCCTCGAGATCCTTGGAACGCCTCGCCGACCGCGACTGCAAGTCCGTCGACGCCGTCCTCGCGCGCGAACTGCTGGATGTCGTGTCCGGCACTTGAAGTACCTGACCACGGCGATACCGCGCTTCACCGCCGCGCTTCGGTTGCCGCAGTAGGTGGCGTGTCGCATGCGCAACGAAAGTCCGACCCTTCATTTCGCCTCATGCTTTCTATGTTTGATCACCGTAGAGCACGAATGTGGCGAGAGCATCTTTCTTATCGGGTTCTGATGCCTGTGGATCTTTGAGTACCGTTAAGATCCACGCAAGAAGCTCGGTCTTGCGCTGCCTCGAAAGCAAGGTGTCGTTGTTGACACGCAGTTTTGCGTCACGAGCCAACGCAGCGAGCTGTGAACTGTCCGAAAGCTGGCGAACCTCTCGCTGCCGTGCGGCGCCTGCAATATCGTTGATGCGGCGAAACACCGCTTCCTTCACATTCTCGTACAACAGTTCGATCCCGATGGGTGTTTTGTCGTCCTTGCCGGACCGTTGCGTAGTAAAGAACTTCTGGCGAACGACGGACAGATACGTTCCGCCAACGACGACGCCGCGTAGCCATTCCGGCCAGTTTGCAAAAAGGGTTAAATCGTATACTTGCGTGTACAAGAAGAGTGCAAGCGCGCCATTGAGCAACACGAAGCCCCACCAGAGTGCATACAGTGCGATCTTCTTCGTTGTTGAGGGCGGGACCCGGAAGGTGCGATCGAGCTCGAACCAGGTCAGACTGGCCGCTACCACTCCAGCGATGATGCTACCGACGCCAAGGACAGGCGGAGGCGCCCTCAGGACAATCACGGCTCGTCGAGCTTCGCAAGTTCGGCGTCGAGCTCCGCGGAAACGTTCTCGTAGCTTTCGTGCTCAAGACGGAGCGGACGGAACCAGCGCTCCTCAAAATCCTGCCGAACTCTCATGCCTTGCCGCGTGAGCCGAAGTCCACGCTGACCGGTCTCCACGAGCTCTGCTTCTTCGAGACGCGCGACGATTTGCTGCACTTCGCTTGGCGCTAGCTTTGTTGCCACGGCGATATCCGAGAGCGAGAGCTCTCGCTGGGGATCAACGGTCGCGAGGACCGACGCTTCAGGCCGGCTGAGTTGCAAGGATTCCTGTGCCATGGGTTTCGTTCCTCTAGGTTTGGTTCATCTGGGGAATCATAACGCAAGCCGAGCGCCAGTTGTTGCAACAAACAACGCAGGCGCAACCAATCCGAGGCATACGTGAACGTGTACAGACCCGCGGCTGGATGGAGGTGGGCGAGCTAGAAGGCTCCGACACCCGTGAGGGCCTGATGCTGTCGCGGGGAGAGCTGGCCTCCTTTGGCATGGACTTCTGGCCGCAGGAAGCGCCTATGAAAGCGATAGCTGCCGCCCTCGGCGCCGACCTCGCCGAGGGCATCCCCGAGCTCCTCCGCCTTGCCGACTTGGAAGTGCGCATCCCCCGCCTCGAGATCCTGGCCCTGGAACGCCTCGCCGACCGCGACGGCAAGTCGGTCGACGCCGTCCTCGCCCGCGAGCTGCTGGATGTCGTCCCCGCCCACTCGGAGTACCTGGCCACGGCGATACCGGGCTTCGCCGCCGCGCTTCGGTGGCCGCAGCAAGGCGAGCCGCGGTACGCGAAAACAAAAGGTCCGACCCGTCGTTTTACGTTCTCAGCGTGCTAATCTCGTCGCATCACCAAGTCAAATGTCACAACCGATGCCCACAGCCTCTGCGGCAGAGAAGGCCACCTGCCCTTCTGGATCGAGAGTAAAGGCCCAGATGCGCTTCCGCACAACTGGCCCCGATGAGCAGCTACGCAAAGAAATGGTGGACCTCCCCAGCGGAGCGACATCGCGCAGAATGGCCAATGTGCGGCGGGCGGCGACGGCTCCAGAACTGCTCGCTCGGAAGATTCTATCCGGGTTCGGCATACGATACCGCACGTCGAACCGCGATCTGCCTGGCTCGCCAGACCTCGCGAACCGGCGTCACGGCTGGGTTGTCTTTGTTCACGGCTGTTTCTGGCATAGACATCCGCGCTGTCGTCGCACTTCAACGCCAACCCGGAACGTCACCTATTGGACTGAGAAATTCCGCGCCAACGTCCGGCGTGACCGACAGGCGAGCAGCGCCCTTGAACAGGCTGGATGGCGCGTATATACCATTTGGGAATGTTCCGTAGAAACCGACGCGCACGACGTCGGTTCCGTCATCATCAAACTCTCAGTTCGAAAGCCGGCGAGCAAATGACTGCGGCTAAACTCGGCACGCCAGTCGATACGGTACTTCTCGATATTGATTACGAGATCATCGCTCATTTCTCGCGGCATCTTTACGGGTCGCCTAATCGCGCGGTCGAGGAGCTCGTTTCCAATGGTTTCGACGCCTTCGCAACCAAGGTGTTCGTTTATATTCCCGGCCCGCAAGTATCCGAGCACGTTGTAGTGTGGGACAACGGATGGTCAATGGATGTCGAGCAGTTGAAAAGTTTGTGGTGGGTAGCTCGAAGCCCGAAAGCTTCTACGAGTCGCGTCATTCAAGATACCAGCCGCGGACCCGACCGCAAGCAAATCGGAAAGTTTGGTATCGGGAAACTCGCGAGTTACTCTGTCGGCGATCTCATCAGCCATCTGTCCCGTCGCGGCGACGATTTCTACCTCGTCACGGTGAATTACGCGGAAATTCTTGGCGATGACACTCACCCACCATTGCCGCAAGCAACTCGGTACACAACGGACATTCTCAAGCTGACCATCGACGAAGCGGAGTCGTTCGTGAAGCAGGTCTTCGATGGCGACAAGACCTCTACAGCCTACGAAGAACTCTTCAACGAGGCGACGTGGACGCTTGCCGTGATCGGTGCCCTGAAAGCCGACCTCCAGAGCGGTCGATTGCAATGGATTCTAGGGAACAGCATGCCTGAGCGGCCAGACTTCGCAATCTGGCTAAATGACGCGAGAGTTCGGTCGAAACTTGAGAAACGCGCGGCCCTTCGCTGGGATTTCTCAGATGAGCTCGTGGTGGAAGCTATCACTAAATTCTTTGCTGACGCTAAGAAGCACGGTGATTTTTCAGGAATTGTCACTTTTGGCAAGACCGTCGGCCTCGACGCAGCCCACCCGGCGCAGGCTATTCCCTACGTTGAGTTCCCATCGCTTGGACGCATTTGGGGCAGTATTCGAATCTTCGACGACTCGCTCAAAACTGTGCAGTCTGCGCAGATGGGGCGAAGCTGGGGTTTTTTCGTAATGGTTCGCGACCGTCTCCTGAACCCCGACGACGGGCAGTTATTCTTAAATGACCCGTCCTTCGCAGCATTCTATCGCGCCCAATTCATACTTCATGCGGACGCCCTAGACGAAGCTCTGCTGGCCGACCGTGAGCGGCTACGTCGAGAGATCCCGAGCGTCAAGGAACTGCAGCTGCTTCAGTCTGCGATTTATCGCGCTGCTCGAACAGAACTTGAGACTCGAGATGAACAAGCTCTGGCAAAGGCGACCACCGTCAGTCTGTTGCCAACCCACTCGCGCCGCTTCTTTCGTGAGCCCCTTACCGCTCTTTCGATGCGATCCGGGCCGGATACGGTAATCGACATTACAAACCCCACGGTGGAACGTCGAGCCATAGGCGAGGATCAGCCTCTCGCGATTGTATCTACAGAAACTCATGGATTCATAGTCAATACGTCGCATCCCTATTACACCGCTGTTACACATAAGCTAGGCGGTGGGAAGAAAGCCGCTGAGTTCTACCGCATTTATGACCTTTTCTCGATTGCTGAGCGGCTCTTGGAGGGCCACCTGTACGATGTCGGTGTAGAGGATGCATTAGTGACGCAGGTGTTAGCCTGGCGCGATGACTTGTTTCGCGAATTGGCGAAAGCATACACGGTCGCGCGGGCTGAAGCATTGCACGACCTGTACAACTCTTCCTACGAAGGTGATAAACCATTTGAGGACGCGATCTGTGCAGTGCTTAATGGTATGGGATTTCACGCGGAACGTTTCGGTGGTGCATCGAGCAAGGACATCCTCCTGGCAGCGTCGATCGGCCCCGCTGCATATACCTTCGTGTTCGAGGCCAAAGGCTCAACGAAGCCTGTTCAAACCGACAAGTCCGAGGTGTCTGGTGCGGCGAGTCATCGAGACGAGGCCTTAGCTGAGCATGCCGTGATCATTGCACGCGAGTTCCAAGGCTTCCGCGCGAATCCAGATAACACTGACGCCGCTGTGCTCAAGGAGTGCCGCGCCGTCGGTAGGGTCTCTATTATGACGGTCGAGGCGCTTTCTGAGCTCTACGACGCCATCGAGAAATTCGGTTATCCGCTCGACATGCTGAAAGATGTGTTCACGATAATCGAGCCGCCGGTTGCTAAGCTTGCACGCATTCGGAGTCTGACACATGTGACCGACGGTATAGATAATCGACTTCTGCTCGACGAAATTTGGCGACGCCAAAGTGGCGAGGCCGCAGGCGATTACGTCCCGTACCGTGCCGTCTTCCAGTCGCGCGCGGCGTGGAAGGCGGCCGGGTTCGACCGTTTTCAGCAGCGACTTGTAGCGCTGGAAACGCTGGCGAATGGCCGCATAGTGTTAAATGCGGAGAATGTGTTTTTAAAGCAATCGCCGGACATCGTGACGGCGCAGATTGAACGAAGTCTTGCAAGACTGGCAGATGATGAGCCTGAAGACGTTTCTTAAAGGTCGTGAAAACGCGCCCAAGTCGGCCAGAGCTGGTTCAGTGTTCTCCGGCGCTGGGTTGAGCGACATTGGCTACGCTCGCGCTGGTTTCGATTTCGCCGCTCACGTAGAGCTCGACGCACGTCGAAGCGAAATCGGCATGGCCAACTTCCCGGACTCGATCTGGCTGGAGGACGCTCGGCATTGCCACGCGGAGTTCATTGATGCTTGCGGAGCGGAGCGTCTGGACATTCTTTCTGCTACACCTCCATGCCAAGGCCTGAGTAGTTCTAACCCTACTCGGGGTCGGCGTCGAACTCCGGACGAAGCGCGCAATCGATCGAAGAACTTGCTGCTTTTGGAGACGATTCCGCTGGTCTCGGCTCTCCAGCCTCGTGTATTTGTTGTAGAGAACGTGAGACAGGCGTTGACCTTGCCGGTCGGCATAGACCGGAAGTCGATTGTAGAGACGCTAGCTGCGCGATTGCCGAACTACCATTTGTTCCAGACGGTCATCAACGTGGCCGACTATGGTGTTCCACAAGCGAGGCTGAGGGCGGTCATCGTAGGAGTGCACCGAGACGAGCGGTGGTTGAAGCACTTGGCCGATGCCCGAGTGGCGCCTTGGCCGCGCAGGACACATTCGAGCGACGGCGTCACTGGGAAATATTGGCTCACGGTTGGCGAGTTTTTTCACGCGCAGCGCTACGAAGCGCTCGACGCTGCTGACGAGTCAAAGGCCGTCGGAGTGCATCCGTTGCATCGCGTTCCTGTCTATGAGCGTGACCGGTATTTGCAGGTCTCGTCTATTCCAGCGAATAGTGGCCGAAGTGCATACGAGAATGACGGGTGCCCGTCCTGCGAGTATTCGCCCGTTCCTGTCGGCCGGGTTTATTGCCCGGAATGCCGTCGAGCTATGCGCAATCGTCCGTACGTTGTGGGGAGAGGTGGCTTGCGTCTAATACGGGGTTTCCACTCAAGCTACCGTCGTATGAGCCCTGACGAACCGGCACCCACGATTATGACGAGTTCAGGCCGGGTGGGTAGCGATTACAAGATTCATCCGTGGGAGCACCGTGTGTTGAGTATCTTGGAATGCGCCGACCTTCAAAGTGTACCTCGTAACTATGATTGGTCGGGTGCTTTGAATGAACACCGGTTTGGGCTCATACGCGAGGTTATCGGCGAGGCGCTGCCGCCGTACTTCACTTACCTGCATGGACGGTTGTTGCTGCGACTGATAAGAGGTGAGTGCGACGTGGCGTCGGAATGTGAACCCAACTCGGGTCAAGACCGAGCCAAAACCGTGAGACGAGTGACTGTGAGCAGGTCACACGTGTTGACCGGCCGACAGCTGGAAAGGCCCGTGAAACGCGCGCGCCAGGTTGATTTGTTGGCATGAACCATCACGAGGAACAGAGTAGGGCGGGGGCTCTGCTCCTCGTGTTTTCAGGCTCATTGATAAGCTTTCTCCAACCGCCACACGCATCATTCAATTATTCGCACGCCCACCTCAGCAAACCGGCAGATCCCCCTCCCACCCGCCCGCGGACTCGTTCGCATCCGCCACCGCGTCGTCCAGCGCGGACACGAGATCGTCGATGGCCCCCTGCCAGCGCTCCGGGATCAGTGGCGTGGCGATCATGGCCAGCAGGATCGGGCGGGCCAGGGTGAAGGCGCTGGCGAGTGACTCGTCGTCGTCGAAGAAACCCGTCTCGGGGTTCTGCTCCAGCACTTCCGGTCCGTCGAATTTGTAGAAGTGGTCGTCGATGCTCTGGAAAGTGACTTCCTCGTTGTCGATTTTCATGATGTTTCCTTTCTTGTCGTGTGAAGTGTGAAGGGTTAAGGGTTAAATGCCGGGGCCCGCATCGCGCGGGCCCCGGCTCTCACTGCTACTGCGTCAGCCGACCGGGAGCTTGGGCTCCATCTCGACTGTGGACGTTGATCCGCCGTCGCCGACGGCCAGGTCCTTGCCCGCCTTGAACGTGTCGGACACTCCGTCGAGCGTGGTGATGAAGATGCTCAAGGCGGCCCGCCAGGTGGCCGGGACCAGGGGGATGACGGCCAGCGCCGCCAGGATCGGGCGTACCACGGCGTACGACGCGACCATGCTCGTGGCGCGGTCGGCCGCCGTTTGCGGTGCCACCGTCTCCGACGTGTAGAGCGTCGGTCCGTACTGCTTGATGCCGGCATTGATGCTCTCGAAGGAGAGCTCGTTCCTCTCGTTGTCGTGTTTCTGTCCAGTGCTCATGACTTTTCCTTTCCGCACAGACAAGAGTGTCTGTGCCACATGCGCGGGGCGTGATCGGAACGCCCCGCGCGTCGGTTGACAGGTCAACTACTGGAGCTACGCCGCCTTCCTCTCCGGCAGCTCGCCGCGCAGACGGGGGCGGCCGAAGGGCCGCACCACGCCGGCCTCGGCACGCTTCATCAGGCTCGGGGGGACAGGCAGGCCGACGGCCGACCACGCTTCCGCGATCGTCGTCTGCACCTGCCCGCCGATTCCGTAGAGCTGGCCGGCCATGACCACCGTGGCCACGGCGAAGTCCTGAAACCCGGCCGTGGGGAACAGCTTCTCCGTCAGCACCAGGTACCAGATGCGTCCCACCACCACCCAGGTGAAGCCGCCCAGGGCCGTGGCCGCCAGACAGAAGGCACGGTTCAGGATCCCCGAGTTGATGTGGACCCCGCCGCTGTCGTCGGAGCCGGTCACGTAGCCGCGCATGTTGGCCGGCTGCGGATCTTTCCCGAGCAACGGATCGTTGTAGGCCGTACCGGGAGCCTTCATGGAGCGGATGGCCAGGCCGTGGACGTTCGGCCCGAAGAGGCCTTCGCCGATCAGCCAGTCCGACTGCGAAGCCGTCAGGCCCAGGGTGTACTGCTTGACCATGATGCCGAAGGCATCGGAGATGTGCTCGTTGAGAGCACCGCTCTGGTCGTGATACTCGAGAGCCGCGGTGTATTGCGTTACGCCGTGCGTGAGCTCGTGCCCGATGACGTCTTGGGCGATGGTGAAGCGGTTGAACAGCTTCCCGTCGCCGTCGCCGTAGATCATCTGCCTGCCGTCCCACATGGCGTTGTCGAACTTCGTGCCGTAGTGGATGGTGGAGATGATGGGCATGCCCTTACCGTCGATCGAGTTGCGAAGGAAGATGCGGGCGTAGAAATCGAACGTGGCGCCGGAGCCATCGAAGGCCTCGATGGCCTCGACGTCGCCGCTGACGGCCTTGTGGTCGGCCATGACCAGCTTGCCGGGCAGCAGGCGCAGATGCCCGGCGTCATAGACGCTCCGGGTCCGTCCGATGGGGATCGGCGGCGGTGCCGCGGCGGGCGCCGGCGCCATCAAGGCGGCGGCACGGCCGGCGTTGATTTGCTGGCTGTGAAACTGCGTCGCGGCCACCTGCTCGCGGACGTCGTCGTTGCCATGCTCGGCCATGTGCCGCCAGATGTGCGGCGGGATGACAGAGCAGGTCGAATGTTGTAGTTTTCGCATGACAGGTACTCCTTTCTCGTCAGGATTGGGGTGAGTGTCGAGGGGCATGACCGCGGGCCACGCGGTCATGCCTGGTTTCTTACGCGATGGGCCCTCCGCTTGCTGCTGGTTTGGGAACCGCCGGAACCGGAGCCGGCGTGCCCGGTGTTTGGGTCGCCTTCTTCCGTCCGGCTTTGCCCACTCTGCCGAGGTCACGTCTCAGGTTGCTGACGTGCGCAGCCACCGTCGTGCTCAGGGGACTGCGAGCGACTCCTTTGGCGATGGCATAGACCTGCAGCGCACCGATCGCGGCGTTTGCCTTCCGCGAATCCATGCTGAAGCCGAGGTTCTGCATTGCGTCTCTCAGCTTGTCCTCCATCGGGCGGAAGGCGTCGATGAACTGCAGCGCGTCGCGTGCCTCGGTGACATCGAAACTGCTCGTTCCCTGGAGCGTTGGGTTCGCCTCGACCGCGGCCACAGCCGTGGCGATGAACTGCAGCGGCACGTTCAGGTGCCTGTTGACGAACGCCTTCGTGTCGGGGTGGGCCTCCACGAAGGTGGGGATGATCGCCAGCATGTCGTCGATGGCCTTGGCCAGGTTCTCGGCGATCTGCTGGTAATGCGTGATTGTTGGGGTCTGTACCACGGGCACCGGATCAGCCGGTACCTGCGGCACGTCTCCCGTGACTTGCTCGGACATGGTGTCCTCCTGTTGTTGAAGACCGCGCAGCGCGCCACACGCGCGGCGCACGGCCGGGTTACCCGGACGGCCCTGATCAGGAGCCTCCGGGCAGGCGGCACGCGTACGCGTGCCGATC
>DATHRD010000031.1:0-154027 GCA_035482045.1 Thermoanaerobaculia bacterium | reverse complement strand
CAGTTCCGGGAAATGGAATGGCTTGATGAGGTAGTCATCGGCGCCGGCATCCAATCCTTCCACGCGATCGCTCAAGGCATCGCGGGCCGTGAGCATCAGAATCGCGACCTCCATACCCTCCGTCCGGAAGCGGCGGCAGAGCGCAAAGCCGTCCGGTTGCGGAATCATTGCGTCGAGTACCACCGCGTCGTACGGCGAGCTTGACACACGCTCGATCGCCTCCTCCCCGGTAGTGGCCACATCCACGGCGTAGCTCTGCGCCCTCAGGCCTCGGGCGATGAAGTGAAACATATCGGGATCGTCTTCAACGACGAGGATGCGCATTCAACCCAGTCTCCTTGCAAAAGGTGAATCAGCGGTAAATCTCGATGGCACGCCGTTTACCAGTCGTTCAACAGTCGGTCGCTAGGGTTGCCGGGCATGAGACTCCGCCTCGTCCTAAGAGTGACCGCGCTGCTGCTCGCGGCAACGGCTCCTTCTCTTCATGCCGACCAGCCTGTCACCGGCACCGTCGTGGATCCTACCGGCTCAGCTGTGCCGGGTCTAACGGTCACGATTAAAGCCGCCAGTCCTGGTAACGCCGCTGCCATGGCGACCATCACCGACTCAAGCGGTCACTTTCGCATGGATCACCTTACGCCCGGTCGTTACCGGGTCCGGGTTGAAGTTCCTGAATCCTTCGCGCCCTTGAGTGTCGAGGTCAGCGTTCGCGCGGAGGAACCACCAGCGACGATCACTCTGCACCTCCATCTGGCCGCCGTGAACGAAAGTGTCGAAGTGACGTCAACCGAAATCCGCCCCAGCATCGATACCGGTGCGAACCTGGACAAGACGAGCGTCAGCGCGACCGTCCTTGACCAGTTGCCGGTGTTCGATCAGGACTACGTGAGCGCGCTCCAGCAATTTCTCGATCCTGCGTCGATCGCGACGGGTGGTACGACCATCACTGTCGACGGCATGGAGGTCAGCCGGGCAACGGTTCCGAAGTCGGCCGTGCAGCAGATCACGATCAATGACGATCCCTACTCCGCGGAATCGAGCCGGCCCGGCCGAGGGCGGATCGACATCATCACGAAGCCTGGGGGCGGGAACATTCACGGCTCTCTCAACTACGCGTTCCGCAATTCTGACCTTGCCGCGAGAAACTACTTCGCACCGGAAAAGAGTCCGGAGCAGCGCCAGTCGTACGAGGGACTGCTGAGCGGTCCGCTCCTTCACGATAAGAACTCGTCGTTTCTGTTCTCATTCTCGCGATTCGTCGCCTACGCTTCGGCTGTGGTCCATGCGATCACGCCCGCCGGGCCGCAGGACCAGAGCATCGCGGCGCCTTCGGCGAATACCGAGCTCATGGCTCGCGTGTCTCACGATTGGAACGAGCGCGAGAGGAGCTCGCTGCAGTTCAATTGGGAGCGTTCCAGCAATCTGCTCCAGGGCATCGGCGGCACGGTGCTGCCGGAGGCCGCGGTCAATAGTCACTCCAGAGAGTTCGACGTTTTTTTCACCCTCTACTCCACGCTCAGTACCGAGCGTCTCAATCGATTTCAGGTGACGGTGGAGGTCGATCGAGACCCGACCGGTAGCGTGAGCCAGGCTCCAGCGCTCATCGTGCGCGATGCCTTCGTTGCCGGGGGCGCCCAGGCAACGATCCTCAGGACCGAGTCCGGCGGGAAGATCAACGACATCATGACTCTGTCCCGCAAGAACCAAGTCATCGAGTTCGGCGTGCAGGTGCCGAACCTGAACAAGCGCGTCTATGACGATCAGACGAACCAGGGCGGCACCTTCACGTTCCTGACGCTCGCCGATTACCAGGCCGGCCACCCGTACGAATACACCGTGCAACAAGGCACAACCCGAGTCGGGTTCTGGTGGCGGGAGTACGGCGCCTTCGTTCAGGATCAGGTCACCGTGGCACCGAACCTTCACGTCTCTCTCGGGCTTCGATACGATTGGCAGGCCTTCTTCCATGACTCAAACAACGTTTCTCCCCGCGCATCAGTGGCGTGGGCGCCAAGGAAAGACGACAAACTCATCGTCCGCGCCGGCGGTGGCCTGTTCTACGATCGGTCTGGCGTCGCTCCCATCGCAAGCCTGCTCCTCCACAACGGACAGACGCTCCGCTCCTACACAATCCTGAACCCGTCCTACCCGGACCCCTTCGCCGGGGGAGGATCGCTTGCCGATATCCCGACGAACATCACCGAGCTCGCTCCAGACATCCAGATCCCTTACACCTTCCAGTACGGCACGAGCGTGGAGCGGCAGTTGACCAAGTCTGCGTCATTCGTGGTGGGATATCGGGCTTCCCGCGGGCATCACCTCTTCCGTTCGGTGGACATCAACGCTCCGCTGCCGCCGGACTACACTGCCGTTCCCGATCCGACGCATGGCCATATCCAGCAGATCCGCTCCGACGGGCGGCTGCAATCGGACGCCTTGGAGCTCACGCTGCGCGGCCGGGCGGGCAAGATCCTCAGCGGACAAGTGCAGTACACCTACAGCCGGGCCATGAACGATACGGGCGGCATCTTTTGGTTTCCCTCAAATCAGTACGCTCCCGCTGGTACGGAATGGGGACCGGCCGACTTTGACGCCCGCCATCGGCTGAACATACTGGCGACGCTCAATGGCGGACGATGGGGCAAGTTCGGTGTGGCCAGCAAGTTCTCTTCAGCGCTGCCCTACACGCTGACGGCGGGCGAAGACCCGTTTCACACGGGTCTCACGAACGCGCGGCCGGACGGAGTCGGGCGCAATACGCTGAGAGGTTCGGGCTTCTCGGACGTCGACCTGCGATGGTCGCACGAGCTTCCGATGGCGATGGCAAGAACGAAAGGCGACGGACTCACGGTATCGGCGGATGCATTCAATGTCATGAACCACCCCAACTTCAGCGGCTACGTTGGCAATGTTCGCTCACCCTTCTATCTCACTCCAACCAATGCCGGCCTCGGCCGGCGGATACAGCTATCGATCCAAGCCACGTTCGGAGATGGCTAGAAAACAGAAGCCGAATGCGCCCTGTTGGCGCAGTCGATCTCACGGGCGTGCGACACCGCGCAGAAATAGGGTACTGACCATGCAAAACAGGAGAGCTACGTGTCGCTGCGCTCTGCGCCGTACGCAGGCTTCGACTGCCGGGGGACGCAGATTCATCTGGTATCGAAAGGAAACGAGGAACTCCATGAAAAGACTGCTGATCATGCTGTTGGTACTCTGCTTTGCGGTCGGTCTGGCGCTCGCAGCCTCTGACGTCTGCCCGGAGGCGGTGAAGGCGGCGATTATCAAGGCCTATCCCGGTGCAACGGTCGAATCCTGCAAGAAGGAAGAGGAGAAAGGAACGACCGTCTACGAGGCCAAAGTGACCACCAAGCAAGCGCTGAGGCTTGAGCTTGACGTGGCTCCAGATGGAAAGATCCTTCAGACGGAGCAGAAGATCGGGCTCGAAACGGTCCCGAACGCCGTCTTGGAAGGCTTTCACGCCAAGTACAAAGACGTGAAGCCGACCGCGGCCGAGAAGCAAACCAAGGCTGATGGAACGGTGCAGTACGAACTGGCGTTCGGCGCTGGAAAGCAGAAGAGAGAGGTGACTCTTTCCGAGAGCGGCAAGATTCTCGAAGAGGAGTGAGCCCCGGGCAGGGGCTTGTGCGCCGACGCCTGCCCTGTAGATGACGAGGTTGCACACAAACCTGACGAACGCCGAAGCCCGACGTCACCTAATCTCGGCGAAGTTGTGCTCAGCGCAAATGGGGCGTATGGTCCGCTCTTCCCGTGGAAAAAACCTGCTCCCTGGATTCGCATCAACGGCCGCGCGTGTTGGTCGTTGATGACGACAGCGCCGTCCGAGAGTTGATTGTTACGGTCCTCACGCGCCAAGGATTCGTGGTCGACGCCGCGCGAAACGGCGATGAGGCAATCCAGAAGATCGCCACCTTTGACTATCAAGCGATCCTCCTCGACCTGATGATGCCGCTTGCAGACGGCTACGAGGTGATCGCCTTTCTGGAGCGCACCGCCCCAGAGCGGCTTCGCGAGTGCGTCATCGTAGTGACCGCGGTGTCGACCACAGATCTGCGCCGGCTCGATGGGAAAACCGTCTTCCGAGTCATCCAGAAGCCCTTCGACTTGGACGAACTGGTGCGGGCGATCGCCGAATGTGTCGAGGGCGCCAGCGCGGCCAGCGTTGCGGGCGGGGTGCCCACGTAGACGTGACCCGCTCTGTTCCTGTATGCGGGGCCTATCGAATCTTGAGCCATCAGACCTTCAGGCGAGCCAGCTCGATCTCAACCTGATATCCCATTCGCCCCCACGGAGGCAGCGTTCACCAGTGTGCTTGGTGGCGAACCGAAACACGCGACCTGATTCGGCGCTGACGATGTAGCCACGCACTGATGCCGCCATCGCTGCCTTGCACACAGTGGCCAGATCACCGGTGAGAGCCCCCACCGACCAGCGGCGCGACCATGACATGACGACGAATCCCTGCTTCTCACGGCATTCTGGGCGGCGATTCTATGAAAGCGTTCGAACCGTTCGAAATCGAGTTGCACGTCCGGTTCTCGTACAGTCCTGCTCAGGCCAATATCAGCGTAAGCCTTCCAATTGCAGCAGTTAGTGTGTCTCATCCTGTTGGCGCACACCTTGCGCTTAGGCACTCAGTAAATGGAAATTATAACGAGCGTAACTAGCAGATCTCGCCGCTCCCGGTTCGCCGGACAGGCATGGTTCGTCCTCTATCTCGCGCTGGCGGCACTCGATCTCGGGGCTGTCTCGTACACGCTGTACCAGCACTATCACGTCACCCTGCTGCTCGAGACCCGCGCGAATCTCGATGAGGCGTTCGACAAACAGGACCGCGTGATCCATCAACTCGGCGCGTTGGCGACCGAGATAGACGCCGTCGCGAACGGCGTGGAGGAGTCACGAGACGCCCCGACGTCTCGCACGAAACTGAATGCCATGAAGGGTGAGGTACCGAAAGTGCTGGCCTCGCTGCGGCTGTCGGTCGAGACAACGCCGAGACGCAGCAAGCGCATGGTTGAGACCGTCGACAGCATCGAAAACGAAATGGCCTATATCACATCCGCCGGAGATGCCAAACTCGAGGCCATCGAGCGAGGAGACCTTGCGGGTGCGGTGAAAGAGAATGCCCGGCTCGACACGGGGCAATTCAACGTCGAACGAATGCTCAACGACCTGGCCACTTTGGTCGACGGCATTCAGGATCAGCTCTTCGCGGAGGAGCATGCAGAAGTCCGACTGATACACCGCGCTCAGATTCTGATTGCCTCGCTGATCCTTTTGGTCATAGCAGGAATGGCGTTCTACGGTCGTGCGCTGGCCCAACAGGTCTTGAGCGCCCGCGAACGGGAGCGCTACGTCGATGAGTTGCGTGCGTCAAACGCCGCCTTCGAACAACTATTCCGCAAGAATGAACTGATCCTCAACACGGCGGCTGACGGCATTTTCGGACTCGACCTGGATTGCAAGCTGACGTTCCTCAATCCGGCCGCTGCCGCAATGATCGGGTTCTCGTTCGAAGAGTTGGGCGGCCGCTCGATTCACGACGCCGTCCATCACACCCATGCCGACGGCACTCCGTATCCCGCCGATTTGTGCCCGGGTCATCGCGCTCTGCAAGAAGGCGAAGCAGTAAACGTACTGGATGACACGTATTGGAGAAAAGACGGGACGAGTTTTTCGGTTGAATACTCGATCACTCCGATGCTCTCTGACGAGGGAGACATCCTGGGCGCAGTGGTGACATTCCGTGACACGACAGAACGGCGCGCATTGCAACGGCTCAAGGACGAATTCGTTTCCACCGTGAGCCATGAGCTTCGGACGCCCCTCACGTCGATCCGCGGAGCCCTTGGTCTACTCGCGGCAGGCCTCCAGGCCAAGTCGCCTGAAAAGGCCCAGCGGATGCTCGATATCGCCGTGAGCAACACCGACCGGCTGGTGCGCCTCATCAACGACATTCTTGACATCGAGCGGATCGACTCCGCGCGCGTCACGCTCACGAAGACCCGGTGCGAGCCGGCCCTCCTTTTGCGGGACTCGGTCGACCTGATGAGACCGATGGCAGACAAAGCCCGCATCCGTATCGACCTTGCCCCCATCGAGGCGTCCCCGGTATGGGTCGACGCGGACCGAATCACGCAAACGATCACGAACCTGCTTAGCAATGCCATCAAGTTCTCACCGGCGGAGTCGATCATCTCGGTCTCTGCCCGCCACGGACGCGAGGGAATTGTGTTTCGCGTCTCCGATCAGGGCCGCGGCATTCCGTCAGACAAATTGGATTCGATTTTCGAGCGGTTCCAGCAGGTCGATGCCTCGGACTCTCGCGACAGAGGCGGATCCGGTCTCGGCCTGACGATCTGCCGGAGCATCGTCCGCCAGCATGGTGGCGAACTGCGGGTGGAGAGCATTGTGGGCGAGGGCAGCACCTTCAGTTTCTCGCTCCCGTCGGCATCTGTGCAGCAGGATTCCGCCACGCCGGCGGCCGGGGCCAGGGTGATCGTATGTGATGACGATCCGTCCGTGCGCGAGACGCTGGAGGCCATGTTGCAACAACACGGCTATAACGTTCTGACGGTTGATGGAGGACAAGAGCTCCTTCGCCAAGTGCGCTCGTTCCGGCCTGATGTCATTCTGCTCGACCTGTTCATGCCGGTCATGGGCGGCTGGCATGCCATGGCCGCCCTGCGGAATGACCAGGAGACGGCGGCCATCCCGGTTGTGATTCTCAGCGGGCTTTCCAAGGATGAGGCGCCCGCGCCGTTCGATCTGGCTGGTTGGCTAAGCAAGCCGCTGGATGAGGGAACGTTGATCGACACGCTCGAGCACGCACTGGGACTCGGCGGCCGAAACGCCAGAATCATGATGGCCGAGGACGACTTCGACCTCGCTCGCGTGATCATCGCCTCATTCGAAAGTCACGGCATCGAGGCATGCCACGTAGCCACGGGCCGCGAGGCCATCGCCGCGATGAGGGAACAGGCACCCGACGTCCTCATTCTCGACCTTGGGCTACCGGAGATTGATGGATTTGGCGTGGTCGAATGGATGCGGACGCAGGAACAGCTGAGCCATGTACCTCTGATGGTCTATTCGGCAGGAGACCCGACCGCGAGCGATCGCGAGCGCCTCAAACTTGGCCCGACACAATTCCTCGTCAAGAGCCGCGTGGCTCCCGACGACTTCGAGCGGCGGGTTGTGAAACTTCTCGACGTATTGACCCTGCCAAAGAAAGAGGTCTCCCATGCCGCATGAACGGATTCTCGTCATCGACGACGAAGAGGACATTCGAGAAGTCACATCGTTAACCCTCGAGGAAGCCGGCTTCGAGGTGCTCACCGCATCCAGCGGCAGGGAAGGGATCGAACGGGCCATCGCCGAGCAGCCGGATGCGATCCTGCTCGACGTCATGATGCCGGAAATGGACGGACCGGCTACGCTGCTGAAGCTCCAGCAGACCGAGACCACGCGAGCCATCCCGGTGCTCTTCCTGACCGCGAAGATCCAGCCCGCCGACAAGAGAACTCTCTCCTCGCTCGGCGCGGTGGCCATCCTTTCCAAACCGTTTGATCCGGACCGCCTCGGTGGGGACATCAACCACGCGCTCGGTTGGACAACTAGGCATCCCGAAGGAGTGTTTCCCTCATGAATACAGCATTTGCCATAGTCCGCTCCGATTCCTATCAACTCGCCTGTGCTTCGTGCGGGATCAACTCTGACATGGCCCTAGCCCTTTCCTGCGACTGTCTCTCGAAGGAGCAGACGCCGGTGTGTTCATCCTGCGGCAGCTGTATGTGCAAACTTCCCGCGGCAAGGCTGCGTGCGTTCTGGGAAGCAGCGCCGGCGTCGATGCTGGCGCGCCGCCAAAGAAGGCCTGCCCTGCAGATCGTTCGCGCACAAGCCGCACCGAGGTCCCCCCTCGTCCTTCTTGTCGACGACGACGAAGAGATCCGCGCCATCGGTTCGCACGTAATCGGCCGCCTCGGTTATCGCTGCTTGACGGCATCGAACGGTCCCGAGGCATTGGCGCTCATTGCTCTGGAAGAGCCTGCGCTGGTCATCACCGACGCGCTGATGCCGAAGATGGACGGACGCGAGCTCTGCCGCCTGATCAAGCGATCGTCTTCGGCGAGAGTCGTGGTCATGACCTCGCTCTACACCGCCCCGCGCTACAAGTACGAGGCATTCCGGGAATTCGGCGCAGACGAATACCTGGCTAAACCCATCGATTTCGAAGCATTGCAGGAGACCCTTCGGCGTCTCGTTCCCGCGCAGGCGGCCCAGCCATGACCGAGAGACCCGGCTGGGAAGCGCTGCACGCGCTTTTCGTCACGCGACTTCACGCACGGATCGGCCTCATGAGAGAGACGGTGGCGCAGATCGGACCGGGGCCGAGCGACGCGCGCACGGATCTCCAACGCCAGTTCCACAGCCTTGCCGGAATCGGCGGAACGTTCGGGTATCCGGCGATTACCGATCTGGCGAGAGAGGGCGAGGCCCTTTGCGCCTCGATCGCTGCCGGAAGCGCACCGATTGCGGCCAGTATTGAACAGATCTCGCGGCTGGCGGCGGACGTTTCACGTTAGAAGCAGGGGATGCTGGTTGGGACACCGCCATGACCCTTAGCGCCGATCGGCGCTGCTCCGATAGACGACCCTCGCGGACTTGGCGCAGTTCGTGGAGAATGCCAGTCAGGTGTCCCTTTCCAGGAAGATCATTGCCATTCTCGCTGTGCCCCTCCTTTTGGAGATGATCTTTCTTGGGGCGCTGATCGATGCCGACCGGCGCTCGGCTCGGTACCGTCTCTGGCAGGGCCGTTCCACCGAAGCCATCCTGGCGACGACGCAGGTGCTTGGCCTGATGATCGATGCGGAAGCAGGCGCACGCGGCTACGTTGCCACGGCGGAACCCGCGTTCCTCGCTCCCTACGACAATGAGCTGCAGGCGCTCCCATCGAAGTTGCATCTTTTGGAGGGCGTGACGCGGGCGGAATACGACGTGGTCACGAGCACGATTCCTGATAAGCACCAGGTGCGTGACCTGGAGCGATCCGCCAACGTCGTTCTCGGGGATCTGCGTGAGGACATCAATCTCATGCGGGCGGGACATCAGGCCGAGGCGCTGGCACGGCTGAAGGCTGGGAAGACGGCTACGGACCGTTTCCGCGCGGAGCTGGGCGCGTTTCACGACGAGGAGCTTGCGGTGCAACGCGAGCAGCAGGCCCAACTCCATCGCGCTGAATTGACTGCGCGAACCATCATCATCGCGCTGCTCGCGGCCAACCTCGTGATCATGCCGGTCATCGTATGGTTCTTGATGCGAAACGTCGGTCGCCGCATTCATCACATCCTCGAGAACATGTCTCGCCTGGGCGCGGGCGAGCTACGCCTCCCCGCGCTCAGGAGACAGGATGAGATCGGCCGCCTTGATCGAGGCTTCCACGGAATGGCCGACCGCCTGCGCGCGGCTGATGAGCAGATACGGAGCGAGAAGGACGAACTCGAGCGCTTGAACGCGGAGAAGAACCGCTTCCTTGGCATGGCCGCACACGACCTGCGCAATCCGCTCTTTGGTGTGCTGTCGCTCACCGAAGCCCTGATGCGCCGAGGGAGCGTTCCTGACGCGGATCGGAAGCTTCTGGAGCAGATCGCGAAGGCAACCAAGTCCATGAAGGCATTGGTGGACGATTTCCTCGATGTCTCTGCGATCGAGGCCGGCGAACTGCGACTCCGCCTCGAGCGAGTCGACCTCGGTAGCGTGATCGAAGAGAGCGTCGCCGGCCAGCGAGACCTCTCAACTCGAAAAAACATCGAGCTCCGCTTTGAGAGAACCGGCGACACCACGGTCGTTGCTGACCGCCACAAGATCGGGCAGGTCATGGTGAACCTGATCACGAATGCGCTGAAGTTCTCTCCGGAACACAGCACGGTTTATGTTTCGATCGTAGCCAGCGGTGCCGCGGCGCGTGTCTCGGTCGCGGACACCGGGCCGGGTATCTCACCGGCGGACCGGGATCTGCTGTTCCGTCCGTTTTCGGTGGCGTCGACACGCGCGACGGGCGGTGAGTCCAGAACGGGGCTCGGTCTCGCGATCTGCCGAAAGATCATCGAAGGCCATGGCGGCCGGATATGGGTCGAGAGCAACGAGTACCGCGGCTCCGTTTTCGTGTTCGAGCTGGCCCTCGCACTTTGAACGCGGGTCCTTCCACCCGCCCTCACGCTCGGGTTCGTGGCCACAGATACCGCTTGCCGTGCGCTGGCATGAAAACTCCGGGCATCGAACGCGTCCGTCTTGTAAAGTTAACAGCAGGAACGCAATAAGTAAGCGTAAACTGTGCTTAGTCGGAACATGACGAAAGCTCTTCGATCGAAGCGCGAGCCATGGCGGCTTGTGCTTGGATACGGCAAGCCACGACGCTGGCGGAAAGTTGTCCGCCGTCTGTCCGTGGCATGTCTCTTCCTTGCGCCCTTGAGTTGCTACGTTTCTGAATATCGGCAGGCTGGGAACACTTTCGCAGCGATCACTGGGCGGTTGGAGGCGTTGAAGGCAGACATGGCCACCGTTGCGGTGCAGACAGGGCGAAACCTGCCTCCTGGTCCCTCGGTCGAGGCAAGCGGTCTCGCCCGCCGATTTCCCGAGGCCGCGTTCGCCTTCGTCGAGGCACCGACCTACCGAATAGACGGCATCACAGGCCACGCCGGGCTGCTCCGCGGGACCAATCTCGGAAGCGATCGGCTTGCCAGGGACGCCGCGGAGCGCTCATGGAGAGGCCGAAGGGCGGTCCTCGCGGAGCAAACCGGCGTGCACGCCGTCGTGGTTTTCACACCCGTGTCCGTTGGCAACGCACTCTCTCCGGCGAGCGGACACGCGACCGTCACGGGCTGGGTCGTCGCCGCGTTCCATGCCGAGAGTCTGTTCCAGGCGGCTGATTCCAACGCAGGCATCACATTCCAGATCTTCGATAGCGGCCCGGCGCGTCGGCGGCTCGATGGAGAGGACAGCAGCAGCAAAGCACCTGCTCCCCACCTTACCTTCATCTTCGAACGGCGGCTTCCTGCCTTTGATCGGACCTGGCTCGTGTATCAGAGCCGCAGCAGGCCGCTGGGGGAAGCGCTCCTCAACCCGGCTGGACTATTCTGGCTTATCGCTTCGGCTGGTACCGCCATCGTTTGGCTCGCCGGGATCCGGCGGCGGCGTTCCTTCGAGGTCGGAACGAGGGTGCTCGACGCCCTGATCGATGTCATGCTGATAGTCGATCCGACAGGCACGATCGTCTATGCGAGCCCTTCGGCACTCAGAGGTCTCGGCTACGATCCCGAAGAACTGTCGGCGAAAAGGCTCGCAGACATCTTCCACGAAGAAGACAGAGAAGCGATCCAGGAGGCGCTCGCCGCTTGTCGTTTGAGCGACGAGGCGTTACCGATCGAGCGTATGCGAGTCCACGCAAAGGATGGGTCCTGGCGGACCATGAGCGGCATGAGCCGGCGCATTGTGGTCGGTGACGCCGTCGTCGACTTCATGGTATCGCTCCACGACGTGACTAATTTGCTCGGCCTTGAGCGGCAGCTCGAAGCGGCTGACCGAGTGGAGTCGCTCGGCCGTGTCGCTGCAAACGCTACGCACGAGTTCCGGAATATTCTGATGGCGCTCGATACGAACCTGCAGCTGTTGCAGCGATCCGCGCCGGACCACAGAACGGCGTCGCTCGCGGAGATGCTACGCCGCTACGTGCGCCGCGGCTCCGGGATCGCTGACGAAATCCTTCGCTTCGCCGCCCCGACACCTCTCCACGTTTCCGCCATCGACGCGCGTCGATGGCTCGATCAGATGGAGCGCGAGCTGCGGCCGCTGCTCGGTACGAAGGCTGAGCTCGCGATCCACGTCGATGAGCCGTTGGTATTCC
Source organism: Thermoanaerobaculia bacterium (assembly GCA_035482045.1). Classification (GTDB taxonomy): domain Bacteria; phylum Acidobacteriota; class Thermoanaerobaculia; order Gp7-AA8; family Gp7-AA8; genus JADGNZ01. The sequence goes on along the minus strand of DATHRD010000031.1, from coordinate 142,101 downwards.
AGGGAGACGAAGACCGACTGTCACAGGTCCTCACGAACCTCATTCTGAACTCCCGGGATGCCATCCGCGAGCACGGCCACGTTTCCTGTATAGCCTCGCGCAGCGAGGGCGGTAACTTTGCCTTCGGCATCGTCCCTGCCGGCCACTTCGCGCATGTCGAAGTGAGCGACGACGGGGAAGGCATGGGCTCGGATACGGCGCGCCACATCTTCGAACCGCTCTTCACGACCAAGTCCAAAGGCACGGGCCTCGGCCTTGCCATTTCCCATCAGATCGTCTCCGCGCATCGCGGGCTGCTATTCGCCGAGAGCGCCGCAGGCAAGGGAACGAGCATGCACATTTTCTTGCCGATCGAAATACGCCTGCCGGTCGCAGCGTAGACGAAACCTCGCTCGGGAGCAGCCCCGAAAACGCTGCCGACGCCCAACTTGAAGAAGGCTGAGAGGGTGTTCAGTGGGAGGCGGACGTCTGAAAGTGCTCCTCGGTAGAGCCGTAGCTGATGCCACAGCCCGCTGTTCGCGGTTAGTGTCGTACTGCACGGTGTTTGGTCGTCGGAGGCACGGTGACAACTGGTGCCAGGGCGAGTGTGCTCTCGCCGGAGTCGTAAAGCGCGGACACGGCGTAGTACTGCTGGCCCGGCGGAGGTGATGGATCGAAAAAGGAGAGGTCGTCTGGTGGCGCGACACCAACACGAGCCTCAGTACCGGTGACGATGCTAAAAGGATGGGATGCCCGGTAGACAGCGTAGCCCAACAGTCCCGCTGGCGTGGCAGTAGAGGTTATCGCCGTGCTCTTGACCACCGTTTCACACGCGGTCACTGGCTGCGAGAACTCGGCTATCGTTGATCCGGGTGCGGAGAGCGGGATGCTTGGCGCGGTCCAAACAAGCTGATAACCCGCCGTGCTGGGTGCCGAGGTAATGCTACAACCTAAGCGGACCGTTCCATCCGGCATGGTCTCCTGATACAGGCCGCGGCCGTTGAGACACGTGATGCGGGTCCGGGCGTCAACGCACGACGCAAAGGGTGTGTCGTAGCTCACCGGACACGCTGGAGCAGGGACGGTTCCCGCCGCGAAGTATGGCAAGATCACACGGCCGAGCAGCCACAATGTCGGAAGGCTTCCGAGGTCGGTGTGGCCTGCCGGCACTAGAACTACATTCGTGAATCGTTGCCCGATGATCTGAAATTGGTCGACATGAGTAATCTTCACGACACTCTCTACTGGCACCACACCGTCGTTGGGCGAAGAGTCAAGCAGGCACAAAGCTGAGGACGCTGTTCCGGCGATAACCAGCGTTGGTACGGAGAATGACGGGTACGTTTGATTGAACGCCGGAAGCACGGTCAAGGCGCTGCCCGTGATCTGACAGCGATTGAACCCAAACAATGCCGGAAGACCGGTGCCTAGGCAGTCGGTGCCATCGTTGGGCGTGCCAAGCAGCACCGCGGCGCGCATTTGATCGCCTAGCGGTGGCCTTGCGCTGCGCAGGATGCGACCGATGAGGCCTCCCTTGCTGTGCGCGATGAGGTTGTACGATGGCATGGAAGTGAAGAGCTGAAATCCCTGCGTAAGCTCGCCTACCACGTCGTCGGCGGCGGCCTCGAAGGTTTCAAGGTCGCTGTACCCGGGGGTAAAGGCGATGACGTCGCCAGGCAACGCAAGCAGCCAGTTGTTCCACTTTAGGGAACTGCTATTCCATCCGTGGAGCAAAACGAGTGGTTCGGGCAGCGTGATCGTGAGGATGGTGTCGACCGCGTAGCGCTGTGCGGGTTGGCGCGCGGTCGCGACACCCGGTCGATCCGGGATGCCATTGATTCGGTGGTCTGTGTAGTTGATGGTGCAGAGCAACTGGTAGTTGCCCGAGGGAGCGGACACTCGGAAGTTGCCGTTCGCATCGATGTTCCCGCCGTACTGCGTTGCGTTTCCGTTTGCATCGAGAAGTGTGACACGGTACGACGCAGAGCCGTCGCCGTGAATGCGTGCACCGCTCCCGGCGATCGTCACCGCACCTGAGATCGTGACGCAGGTCGCGCAGGTTGCTGGCACGACAGTGACGGATTGCGTGGTCGTGGCCGTTTGCCCCACATTGTTCACTGCCGTCAGCGAGACCGAGTACACGCCCGGTGCTTGGTAGATGTGCGTAGGGTTTTGGAGCGTCGAGCTCGTGCCATCCGCAAACGTCCACTGCCATGCCGTGGCGCTATCCCCGGATTCGTCGATGAACTGGATGGTCTGTCCGGCGACGGGACTCGGTGGTGCGAACGTGAAGGCCGCGCTTGGGACATCAATCCACGGCGCGATCAGTGTGAAGGTAGTCGGGAACGCGCCATCGATAGCATCGGTGGTGGGGTCGCAATAGTCGGTGGAGTTAACTCCGCAGGTGCCCCACGCCTGACCCACCACGTACGGGCCGTTCGGCCCCCCGATCACCAGCGGCGCGCCAAGGACGTCGTTTCCGCCTGTGACGCCAGTTGCTGACTGGGAGTAGAGGAACGCCGGCGCTTGTGGTGTCGCGCAAGATTGTGTCGTCACGGTAGTTTGGGAGTAGCTCTCGGGTCCTCCACCTAGAAAGGAGATTCGGTAGACCGGTGTGCCAATGCTAAGGGGGACCGTGGTCCAACCGAGGAAGAAGCGCCCGCTTGGGATGTTCAGCAGTTGGAGGAGCGTGAACGCGGAATCAGACGATGTTGCCAGGACTGTCGCGCCGTTTCCGGCCGACGCGGTTGCTGTCTGTGGGTCGGCGCCGCAGAACGGTGTGGTGTAGTCCCAGAAGGTCTCAACGCTTGCGGCGGCTGCCGGTGAGCTCGCGCATCGATCGGCCGTGAGGAAATAGGGGATGTTGGAATTGTTCCGGTCGTTGAGCAGGCCTCCCGAGCATGTGTAACTTGCGCCGCTCTCGACATAATCGATGCGCGCAACGCCGCCTCGCAGCGCGACGAGGTCATCGAAGTCGTCGGTGCTGACGCAGGTCCCGTCAACGGCGCAAGACGTTCCCAGCGGGGTTCGTTGAGCTTCCACGCTCGGTAGAAGCTCGAGCACCGTGTCGAGGACGAACCCCGCGGTCGGTTGCGCGCTGACTCGCTGTTTCGGCACGCTGACGTAGAAGCGAATCGTGTCGCCGAGCACGCTCGGCGTCCAGAGGTCATGGTCTGGCCCAAGGAGTTCAGTCCCGAAGGCGACCGGCGCGCCATTGCTCCCGCTGACCCAGCAATCTGACGCGGGCGGCAGCGTGACGCTGCCGAGGTGAAGCCGCAAACGATATGCGCCAGCGACGCGAATGCTCAGTGCGAGGCGCGACTCCGAGCCCACGATTTGTTGCCCTACCGTCGGCCCACTACTACGGTCAGGGACGCCATTGAGCAAGACGACGAACGACTGCTCGGAATCAGCGTGGAACTCGACTGTGAGCGCTCGCGGCAGTTGACGCGAAAATCCCGATCGTTGCGGACGGTGCCCTGACTCATTCCATTGCCGGATAGCGGCGATCTCCGTCCCCGCGACATCTTCCGCTGGCGGCAACTCTACCGCAGGAAGATGCGGTAGGAGCTCGGAGAAGAGCAGGGGACGAGCCACATGCGAGCGAGTTTCGCCCGTGAACCGGCGGCTGCCAACTGACTGCGCGTCACTGTGCACGGGGTCCAACAACGCAAATAGCGTAAGGAGTGCAACTGTTCTTAGACAACGCATATGACCTCGCGGCGCACGCAAACGCGCATCGGATTGTCCGCTGCACTTAGGTCGACCATCAAAATACGTGACTGTTTCAGTTATAGTCCGAAGCCGTGCCGATCGATGGCGACGAGGAGCCCGACCGAGCCTAGCCGTGGCTTTTCAAGCCACCCTTCCCCGTGGGGCAACGAGCCTCGACACGTGTCTGTGCTCACTACGTGTCTGTGTTCACTCCACAACTTGGGAACTGACCCTTCACAACGACACCCGCCAGGTAGCAGGATGCCGGGCCGCACAACGAATCGCCGATCCGTTCAGTCAACTCCGAACTCATACAGTTCCGCGTTCTGGGCGGCGTACACGCCGTATTCACCCGGTTTTAATGCCGCTTTCAGCTTCAACTTCCAACTATCGGGTGTTAGACGCTCCGAATCGAAAGGGAACGTCCAGTCACTGTCTGGCGTCGTTGTCGCCTTGAAGGAGAACGCGCCGCCCTTTCCCATCTTGAGCGAGCGGTCGCCGCTCTTTTCGTTTACATCGAGTCGAACGATAAAGTAGCGGCTCCTCGGGTCTTGATCGCTCTTGAGAAGAAACGCCGGTCTGCTGTCGTGGGTCCGTTGAGCGGAGTGCAAGCCCGGAAAGTTGAGCCAGAACAGCATGGTGACGTATGCATACGTGGAGCTTTCGCTTCCGACGTAGCTCGAAAGATCGAGGGTGCCGTCCGGCGTGATCAGGCGCACTCGTGATGCCGACGTCTGCGAAGAACCATTCCTAGCGGTCGGCGGCGCAGTTGGTGCTGCTCCTCCGGCATCGCGATCTAGCATCGCGCCGATCACAGCCGGAGACACGCCTGCTTTCTTCAGCTTCACCAGACCTTCTGGCGATGTGTCGAACTTTGTCGCCGGCGCCTTCGCAATCTTGGAACTGATCACGGCGTCACCCAGATCAGCCTTCGTCATCGAAATGACGTCGTCATTGGTTAGCGGCCGTTCCTCCGCAAGTGCGCCAGTGGCCACGACGAAAAGCAGTAACGAGACCAGAAACAAAGGACGATAGAATCGCATCAAGTTTCCCTCCGAATTGGGGCCGACGATCAGGATGAGCAAGTGCTATCCCGTCGGCAACTCCCAAGTACCTCTCAATGTAGGAGTGACGCAGCGTTAGTTTTCCCTACCCCTACTGGAAGAAACTCGCAATTTCGTCCATGGCGGGCTGGCTGAGACGCCACTACTCAGAGTGAGTTACCAAAATCGCGTGGTCTCGTGTCACGGGGGCGTTCGGGACGAGGAGCAGGAGTGTCCTGCTGCGAATCGAAACCAGCATCGCCTCCTAGTTGTTACTCGCGTGGCCGTTGATCGAGACGTACGATCACGCGCCTGCTGTTCGTTGTTGCAGAGCAAGCGTACTCGTATCGGCGGAGCTTCTTCTTGGTGATGCCTTCGGAGATGAGCATTCCATCAGCATCTTGCTTGCGATACACGGCGAGCGCTCCGCGAGCCCGCGCATCGAGATTAGTATCGGGATCGATGAAATGGTCATGGAGGGTAGCGATCGAACGCGGCAGCGGTTGCTCGTGACCACGCGGCGGAGTTGCCGAAGTCCCCTGCTGGCAGCGGCTAGCGCAGCATGTTCCTTGGTCCGCGATCCGGTCACCGGAGCAGCAAGTAGGGACGAAACTCGGCTGGTACGAGCAAGCGCTTTCCTTCAACGACTTCTGCGAGAGCTCCCAGTGTGTGGAGCAGCGCTGACCGCTCGACGTTGGCGTGGTACGCGTCCTCCGATCCTTTTCGCGTCTTGCCGACGAGGGTGAGTTCTCCATTGAGAAAACGAAACGCATGGCCGAGCGACACCGTAATGTCTGCAAGGCCTGCCTGCGGATCTTTCCCGAAGATTCGGCACCAGTACTGATCCTCCCTCCTGATGATCCACACCGCACGGATATTGGGCCACGCGAAGACGTTGATCGCTATCGTTTTGCCATCCCAGAATTTGAGCACGTATTTGCTTCGGCTGATGGCGAGGGCGAGTTGGAAGGCCGGGTATTCGAGCACGATGCTGTCTTGCGGCGTCACGCGGAACGGGATGGGTTCCCGCGGCGCACGAACGATGAGATGCGATGATGGCTTGGGACTGAGGATCGCCGCCGCATCACGAAGACGGAACGTCTCGTCACCGAGTTGGTGCACGAGTTGCGGGTTGGTGGAGCGAGCCAGGAACGCAAAGAAGAACGTCGGCCTGATGTAATGATCGCATGCGCGATGCGCGAGCCATTCCGGTTCGTCGAGGAGCGCAAACGGTCCCTTGGCGTATTCGGGAATGCGGAGCACACGCCGAACGGTGACTGGTTGGTCTACGACATCGGCGAACGGTGTTGTCCGAAGGATGCTGGCCAGGGTGTCGTCGACGTTCGGCGGTGGGAAGAGTCGCGTCGCGTCGGGATCGCGCACCCATGTAGGCGTGCCATTCAGTGGGAGTCGGAAGCGAACGATCGCCTTGGGGGCGAGGGCGCCTCCACCCAGGGCCTTGTCCGCATATAGGAGCCCGGCTTGCTGGCGGAGCATGCGGCTGTCCTGTTGCGTCGCTGCGGTAAGGTCAATGTAGTCGCCGTGGTGCAGCGTATCGGGCGCCGGCCGGGCTGGTGCGAACGCGAAGAGGTATCCAAACGCGCGGGAGCCTCGCTTCCATGCTGGCTCGTAGTGCGCTCGGTCAAAGATCATGATTGGCCCGAACGGTTCAGGCATTGCGGGGCTTGACGCGTCGTCGGCCATCAAGGGCGTTTCGTGAAGTTGGTACTTGTGGTGCGCAAACCAGAGTGCGACGTCCAGCGACTTCGTCACGTCGACGAAATCTGAGGGTGCGCCGTAGTGCTGCAGGAGCGCTTGATAGTAGCTGTCGTGCCGGTGCTCCGATGCTGGGGCATCTGAGGTGGAGTCATGCCCCTCCTCGCGACTACTCTTCCACTTGAGGTACTCACGGGTTTGGTCCGCAAGCATCTCGATGACCATGATCATCCATGTGCGGTGGGTCGCGTCGTCGGCGCCCGCGCGGGCAAGGGACGGGGTGATCACTCCCTTGCGGAGTCTCGTCTGTCCACGGAAGACCAGAAGGGGATTGTCTCGCTGCAGCCGAGCGATCCGGTCGCCCAGCTCGGCGTAACTCGTGACGCTGTGTGGACGCATAAGCCCTCACCAAGAGGAGTGTCGGGGCGTGCGTTTCTCCTACCCCCAACCTCCACGATAGCGGAGGGTGGGCGGTTCGCGCTCCGCGATCACTCCCTTAGGTGGAGGGAACGAACGAGGCATGGTTCGCGCTGATCGTGAGGTCGTTGTTCTCGATTGAGATGGTGGAGTTGCGCCGCCATGGGTGCTTTCTGCTCGTCTTCGGGGTGGGTTGCGCCGTATCGCTCGGGCCGTTCCTCGGTTGAGGGTGGGGAAATCTGAAAACCTGTCCCTCTAACAAGTGAACGGTCCCATACGTCGTGGGAACCGGCGTCTTGGTTCGCCCATCACCGAGAGCCGAGGAGGAGTCGTGAGCACGATTGCATACGCACAGCTAACAAATGTTCGTGAGGCGTCCAAGCCTGGAACGAGCACGACAACTGGGAGCCCCGGCCTCAAAACCTACATCGATGCGTTCGCCGCGCTCGTTCCCGCGGAAGTCCTGACGCTGCATGCGCTCGTGATTGCCGCGACGACCAAGACTGCGCAGACGGCGGTAACGGCCGCCGCTGCTACGACGGAGACAGCTACGACCATTCCTCCAGAAGCGGTTGGCACGCTTCAACTTGCGTTCTGGGGGTTGGTGCTCATGTCTATCGCGCTCTACGTCGCCCCCAGGTACTTTGGCGGCAAGTGGGACAAATTTGATTGGGTCCGAGTCACAATCGCGCCGTTGGCATTCTTTGGTTGGACCATGATGCAGCGGACCACAGCGTTCGACGCAGCATTTCCTGCGATGGGGTCGATCCCTCGCACCGTCGCCGCGCTCTTCCTGGGCGCAGTTCTCGGCGCTGTTACCGCCGGCCTGGCAATGAAGGCCGACGCTAAGCCCACATCGTAAGCACGGATGACCTGCACGCTTCCTGCGACGCGAAGACGTGACGGTATCGCGCCGGTCAACGTTTCCTCGGCGCGTATCGGTCGACGTATTCAAGGAAGCGTTGCACCCATTCACAGTCGGGAAGCAGCCGGTGCCAATCGCTGCCAGATGAGCGCGAGGACGATTCCGACATTTGGTGGACCGGTGATGCCAAACATGATCGAAAAACAGCCTACCACCCCACCTTAAGGACGTCATAGAATTCGAGCGAATGCTGTCGGAGGTGCGCCAGAAATGCGCGTTTTGCTTATCCTCACGCTCCTGCTTGCCGCAGCCCGCAGCGCGGCAGACGACGCGTATGCACTGCTCGGTACGGTCCTGACCCCCGATCGCGTACTCACGCATGGCGTCGTTGTTGTGCGCAACGGAGTCATCGAGTCCGTCCTGGACACGCCACCAACGGGTATGCGCGCGATTGATACGGCAGGGATCATCCTCCCGGGCATGATCGACTTGCACAACCACGTGACGTGGAACTTTCACACCGCGGTGGAGTCCGCCAACCCTCTCGCGGGACCGGTACGACTGGCTCTCCCTCCGCAGCGTTGCAGCAGCGCGGCTGGTTCCTTGAGGCGCTGCAAAGGACCTGAGATTCAGCTTCCTGACTGACCAGCGGCCGTCGAGTCGCCAACCGTCGGTAGCCACTTGGTGTCCTCAGGAAAGACCTTCAACCACAGCTCGACGAGCGCTACCCGTTGCTCGGGGTGCTCCGCGAGCACGTCGAGAAATCCCTTGCGCCAGGACATCGAAGATGGCGGAATCTCATCGGGCTCGGTGACGCGATCGTCTTCGATTTTCTGATAGAGCTGGGCCGGCGTCATGTCGCCGAGTTGCTGAAGGTCGCGGTAATTGGCCAGAAAGTCGAGAATGCTCGGCCGAAGGGGCTCCGCGGTCTGCGGGTTGCGAGTCCCGAGCTTTCGCTCCAGATCGAGCTTCGTAAGCTCGAGGGCATGGCCCCGCCACCATGATTCGCGTTGTTCTTGGTCGCGGCGGCGGTTGAAGAGGCTCGTGATGAAGGCTCCGGCGACGCCGATGATGAAGGCGGACAGAACCGTGGCGATCGCCTGCGCGAGCGCGGTGATGGCTTTCAGTTCTGCTTCCGACATTCCGTTCAGCGCTGCCTTCAGGGCTGCTTCGGCCATCATGATGAGGACCACGATTCCATGCACGATCGTCACACCGCCAAGGTCGTTCGATTCGAGTTGTAGTCGACGACGAAGAGTTCGATATGCGCGGAAGCGCCCGCGTCGTCTATCACGCTAATGGTCAACGTCTGCCCGCGAAGATCAGCAGTGATTGCGAGCTTCTCATGGCAGGGCGGGTCGGAGCACTTCCGCTGTTGCCATACTTTGTTTGCGGCGAGTATCTCGATGTGTGCGGTACCGGTGTATTCGACGACCGAGAACTCGAACACCTCTCCCACCACCGGCTCGCGACTGTATTTGATTTCCATGACGGCCTCTCCTCACCTATAGGAGGGCCGAGGCACCAATTTTCCCTACCCGGGGAAGCTCTTTTTCTGCGACGCGGTGCGGTGCCCTAGTTTGGAACCTGCGCTTTCTCTTTTGTTCTCAACGGGTTGACTTCGGGGTGTCGGTATTCGTCCGCCCGGAGCGTGAGCGCGAGGAAGGCAATCGATACTGTCAAGAGAAATCGTTTCCTTGCCATCGAGGGCTGGCCTTCCCCGATTTTAGCCCGGGCCGGCCCGGCGCGGACGCTGGTTCTCGGAGACCGATTTGATCATCGTATGCCCGGCGCCGTTCACCGGTAGTGGCGTCTTCGCCTGTTCGGCGGCCGCATCGAGCATGGCGATGACCTCCGCCTTCTTCAATGTCGCAGGGCCCTCCAATCGGATGAAGCGGTTCTGCTTTCCGCCGCCCTGCAGAATTTTGTGCGGATCCGGGAGGGTGGCGCCATGGTAAAAGGAGAGTCCGACTCCCTTCGAGTTCGCGGCAACCGAAACGATGCAGTCGGACGTCCGCTCCGTTGTGCAAAACCCGATCACCAGAAAATTGTAATTGTCGTACACCTGTTCGATGGACGTCGGGAAGAGCTTTCGAAGAGCAGTTCTGGCGGCGCGGATTAGTTTCGCTACCTCCGGATCAAATTTAGCGATGAAGCCAGCGATCTGCTTTGCGGGCGACTCGCCGGAAGGATGCTTGGCGGTTTTGGGCATGTGCCTCCCCTCCCCATCAGCCTAAGGCGAAGCCCGTTTTACGGCAAATCCACGTTTTCTCGTCGTCACTGCGGCGCCCTCCGGGATTCACTGACCTGCGGTCGGCGATAGCTGCTGGCTGAAGGCCCGGGTCTCGGCCAGCGCCGCGTCGAGAGCCGTCTGCACTCTGGTGCCGTCGCTGGCGGCGTTCTGGACGACCGTCGTGCCACGCACCTTCGTCTGCGTGGCATCGGTGAGGTCGTTGCCAATCACAGAGCGTATGTCGTGCAGGTCTTTCAGCAGGGTGTCGAAGGCGGTCGAGGCGCCCGCGTAGGAGGTGCGGAGTCGTTCGTATTGATCATGGACGACCTGGCGGCGCTGGTCCGCGACGGCCTGCAACTCAGGATTGGAGACCTTCGCCGTCTCTTTCTTCCAGCTCGTGAAGTAGTCAGCCGTCTGGTTCCGCAGCTGGTCGTTGCTGTTGTGAATCGATGTCGCCGACTTCTCGAGCGCCGAAAGGTCCCTGGCGTACGCGTCGTAGGTCGCGCGCAGCGACTGCGGCGAGGCGGACATGAGATTGTTGAGCGACGCCAGCGTGGTGTCGACGCGTGCGCGGGCCACGGTTACCTCCTCCTGCATTGTCGAGAGGGTCTCCGACGTGCGAACGGCGCGGTCGGGTGCCGCGGTCGAACAGGCGAGGGTGAAGAGGAGTGCCGGGATAACCGTGAGAAGTCGATTCATGAAGGTTCATGAATGCAAGAGCTGGTCCCGCTCTTGTGCCCGCCATCTTCGGCGCCGCCGCTGTCGCTCCTCCGAGCTAGATGGCCGAGAACCATGCCCCAGACCGGAACTAGCGAACGTGAAAAGTCTCACTGCGAAGATCGTCACAATGCTTCGTCACCGGACTCGTTCCATGACCACATCGATGCCCACAACGAGGCCCCCCATCCCTTCATCTGGACAGCCAAGGCGGAGAAGATTCTGGAGAAGGTTGGCCGCGCTCGGGCTCCTCAGATAAGTCAACAACAGAGTGAGACACTACACTAGTTGTTCACGGCGCGACCATGCGCCACTTCCAGTTATCCACAACTTGTCCCCCTTGCGGTCTTCACCCGACAAGGTATTCTGAATGAGCACATTCGCACCTTTTCATACGTCGTCAGTAGCTTCATCGAATATAGGCCGATGGAGCCCAGCATCGCCTCTGCGCCTATATCGCCGAGGCGGTTTTGTTTTCTGAGCGAATGGTCAGACCCAGGCAACTCCGGATCGAGGTCTCACCATTCACTCAGCGGAGCAATCCGCTGAACTAAGCCCCGCCCAACCCTTGAATGGGAGGTAGAAGCTCGGCTGGACGAGAGAACCAAATCTCAGGCAACGCTTGCGACTTGCGACCTGTGAAGCGCCGTGGAGGGGACGGAGTACCTCACGCGCGAATGGCTAAGAAGCGGCGAGAGAATCTTCCCCTCACAGGAGAAGATACGCGGAGAGTCCTAGATCCGCGAAGTATCGCTAACCGTCACCTCCAAAGGTAAGGCCCCTTTCTTTACCCTTGCAGGCAACCTGCAACTACGTTCTCGCGATCCAAACAAAACTGTGAGCCAGTCGCGCTATCAACTTCCGTCGCTGGCAGTAAAGTCGTCGCAGGAAGGTGAAGAGAGAGAGCTACTCCGGATGAAAGATGACTCTCCCCGGCCATCCTGGAATGTCTTCCGTTAAGTAGTTCGAGATTCTGTCGCACGACTTGCATGTCACTGCTATCGATCGACCTGTGGAAACCCAGAACGCTCCCTGTTCCCAGACTGTGGGGTGCTCTTTCGCGACGAAATCGGCGCCGCACTTTTTGCATACTACCCAGATCTTCTCGGGAACGAACGGTGGCCGGTCCTTGCCTTCGCTCTCCTTCCATCCAGAGACGTGGCGGAACTCAAACCCAGAGGGCGTGAACTCGATGTTCGGGGTCGGAATGAAGAACAGGCCCGCCTCCTCCGCCTCCCGTTTCTTTCGTTCCTGAGCTCGTCTTAGTATGTCGTTAACCGTCGCGTTGAACTGAGCTTTGTGTTCCTCCATCTCGCGGCGGTACGTTGCCAGAGCGTCTTCTAGCGCTGCGACTTTTTCCGCTGGTGCCATTCTCTTTGGCATCCTTCGATTCTAGTCGGTTCGACGATCACCGCCACCTATCGCCGGCCATCTCTGCGGGCAGTCCCACTCTCGAATACCGCAGTCCCCCTCGAAGTCGCCACGCCTGATCACGCAGCTCCTCGACGATCCGCCGACCCTCAACATGTCGTTTCGTCAAGGACCCAGCCCGGTTGGCGCAAATGGTGTTCGGGCATTCAGTCGAGACTTGTCCCAACAAGAAACGTAAAGGGGGGCGGTTTCCCGTCCCCCCGAATCATCCTGTTACGAGTTTGAGCTTTGCTTTCTCCTCCGGCCACGTGCGGCGCACCGCGTCTTCGAGCCGGTCCTGTCGGGCTTTGATCCATGGCGCGTAGCTCTGCTCCGTCACCTTCGTTGAGCGGTGACCAAGAAGTTGCGAGACGGTTTCGAGCGGCACATCATTCAAGAGAAGGTTCACCGAGAACGTATCCCTGAACCGGTGAGCGTGCCCGCCTTCGATTCCCGCTATCTCAAAGATCCGGTAGAGCGTCCGTTTCCAACTCGCGCAGGCCGACTCGATCGTACCCACGCCGGTCCAGAAGAAGTAGGCCGGATGAACGCTTTGCTTCGCCTGTGCTTGGAGAGCCTGAACGACGAACGGAGGAAGAGGAACGAAGACCGGAACCCGCGTTTTGTGCTGGACGTGGAGGAAGAGCTTTCCGTCCTGCAGTCGGTCCTTCGCCAATCCGGCAGCGTCAGAGATTCTGAGACCCGAGTATCGAAGAACGTAGAGGAACGCGATAACCCGAGCAGGATTACTTCTCCCGTATGAGCCCCGGATGTTGAACGCACGAGCGGCTTTGAAAACAGCCTCTATCTCCTCATTCGAGAAGGGCATCGTCGGCGTTGAGTCGGCCTTCGGAGCCTTCAGCGCCTCCATGGGATTTGCGGCCAGCCAGCCGGCCGCAACGCAGAAGCGGAAGAAGGAGCGGAGACGTTCGAACTTCTTCAGCGCTGTCAGCGGCGCGTACCTCCATGACGCCCGGTACTCGATCATCGCTTTGACATCGAGCTGCTTCATGTATCGGAAGCCTTGGGATTTCGCCCAGCTGACGAGAGAATCCTTGAGCAGGACCCGGTGCAACCTGACGGTCGAAGCGCGGACTCTTGCTGCTACGTCCGTGAGGTACAGGTCAACCGCATCTTCAACGGGGATAAGCTTCACGATGGAGCCTCCGACCTTCCCGGATTTGATCCACTCGCGGACTTCATTCTCCGCTGCCTCCCACGAAGTTTGATCCATCGCCCGGCGAATTTTCTCGCCGCCGAGGGAACCTTCAACGTGGATAGGGCAGGAGCAACGCCGGTACTTGCGTGCGGTGTGTGGGCAGGACTTCTTGTGCCGCTTGAACAGGGTCAACATGGCGCTTTCTCCGATGAGTTTGCGCCGAACCACACGTATCGCACACAGTAGCGATACGCTGAATACTAAACCATTGATTCTAAACGCGCTTAAGGTGGCGTCCCCAACGGGATTCGAACCCGTGTTGGCGCCGTGAAAGGGCGCTGTCCTAGGCCTCTAGACGATGGGGACGTGATGGGCGGGCGGCCTGTGGGCTCGGTGGGACTCGAACCCACGACCAACGGCTTAAAAGGCCGCTGCTCTACCGACTGAGCTACGAGCCCGTAACCTCAACGAACGTAACCCCCGAGGTGGCTCGAAGGGTGCGGAAGATACCACGCCACGTGCGGAACGGGGGAGGCCCGCCGCATATTGCCGGTCATCCTCGGGTGAGCATCGTCCAGAGGCCGATGACGATGAAGCCCGCGCCGGCGACGAGCTTTAGTATCGACGGCTTCACGAACCTCTCGATCTGCGCGCCCACCACCACGCCGATCGCGGACGCCAGCACGAGCGCGCCGGCGCTGGCCGCGAAGACGAGCCACTTCCGGTTCGGTGCCTCCGAGGCGAAGAGCATCGTGGCCAGTTGCGTCTTGTCGCCGATCTCGGCCAGGAAGACGGAGATGAAGATCGCGGAGAAGGCTTTCCACATGAGCAGGGGAGTGTAGGGTACTTTCGTGGTCCGCGCGGCGCCTCCCGACCTCACGTTGACAAAAATTAGTCGTTGATATGGTCCGGGACCGCAACGATACGGTCCGGGACCGCAACGATTACGGTCCGGGACCGTAACGATACGGTCCGGGACCGTATCAATTGACAAATTTTGCCCATTCATACGGTCCGGGACCGTATCAATTGACAAATTTTGTCCATTCATACGGTCCGCGACCGCAACGATGAGGACAACGTCCCCATCAACGGGGTCCGCGACCTCATCGTTGGACAGTTTTGGCTCATCACGGGTGTCCGGACCTCCCCGTTGAGGACAACGTCCCCATCGACGGGCTCTGCGACCTCGTCGCCGAGGACAAGCTTGCTAACGATGACGACGACAGGGGTATCCCGCCGTCAAAACGCTGGTTCGTCAAGCCGGCCGGAGTCACTTCGTCTTCTTCGGAGCCGTTGATCGCGGTGTTTCACCGCGGCATCGACGTATCAGCCTCTACTGATGTTTCGCGAACGCGATGGCGCTGTCGTTCGTGCGGTTGTCCGTCGTTGAGGCATAGACGATCGCGGAGCCGGCTTCAACTTCGAAGTAAACCGATCCGTTCGCGGGGAGTGTGGCAACGTTGGTCAGCGCCGAAGCGGAAACCTGTTCGAAATAGTTTGGCGGATAGGTCTTGGTGATGAACACGGAGCTGGTGCCGGTATTGTTGTCGATGACATCGAAGGCGATCGTGGCGCCGGCGGCGAGCGTACGCACGCCGACGTTCATTCGAAAATTGACCGGATCGGCAGGAAGCTGCAGCGATGCCTGCTCGTAACTCACCAGGGCCTCGTTCGGATCGAGCATCGGCTCGACGAAGCCGTTCGTGCCGCCCGCGCCCATGTCGTTGTAAACGCGCGTGGTGACGACGGGGGGGACGCCCTCGGAGGAAATGACGTCCATGCTGCCCACACCGCTCAGCCCCATCTTGGCAACGACGTCCGAAAACACGACCTTGCCGAAGCCGTTCATGCTGAATGACAGCGAAGGATCGGAATCAATACCGCTGCGGCCTGCCGGATGGAAAACGAGTTTGCCGGCCGACAGCGTCGTGTCGACGTTCATGATCTGTACGTCTGTCTTGAACGACGAGCCGAAGTTACCGGAAGCGGAGCCCACGGCAGCGAGCACTCCGACGAGCACGGACGCGTCACTGCTGGCTCGTGCGTTCAAGGTGAAGCCGCGTTTCAACGTGGGCACCGTGGCCGTTCCGGTTTGAAGGTCGGCACCCCATTGCGCGACGATGTTGCCCGGCTCGCTGAAGGCGAGGGAGATGCCGCTGCAATTCGCTTGCTGCAATTGCGTCATGGCAAGCAGGTCACCGGCCTGGACCGGAATCCCGGGCGAGAGCACAAACGTCGAGACCTCTCCTGATGGCGTGTAGGTTCCCGACGGTGTGAACGGTCCCCTCTCTGCAACCACCGTGAACTGGAAGCCGTTCGACATGCGAACGGTCTTGACCTTCACGTTGTTCGAGCACCCGGCTGTTGGTCCTGACCACCGGAACGTCACAGACGTGAGCGTTCCGTTGCCGGTCGCCGGATGGGACAGATCGACATAGGTGCTCGGTGAATTAGCGCTGTATTCGCCGCCGCGGTTGATCAATGCCCCCACGGTTACCGGTTGGGCCATGGTCGTCGCCGCAATGAGAAGCAACTGGATCGCCAGGGTTGTTTGGGCTTTCACGTTTGTTTCTCCTTTTCGCGGTCAACCATCAGCTGGAAGGCGGGTCTTTCTCGAACCTTCCTCGGAACTGTGCATTCGTGCCGGCCGAATGTATTGGTGGGATGCGTTCACGGTACCATTGCCCCGAGGCTTCTCCTAGCCAAACGGGACTCCTGCTCCGTCGCGAGTGCGCTACTATTTTGCGGGCGTACCCTGGCAGGCGGCCGAAGGTGAGGCGTTCATGGCGGTTTCAGGAGTCTTTGGCAAACTTCAGCTCAAGAATCAGGCCGACATCGTGGTGCTGGATGCGCCTCCCAGCTTCGAGAAAGAACTCAAGGCGCTCAAAGGTGTGCGAATCCACCGGCGCGTCGGAGCGTCGCCAATCGACTTCGCCATCGCCTTCGTGATGCGCCAGGAAGAGATCGAGAAGCATGCCCAGGCGCTTGCAGCACGAGCGGAAGGCGATGCGGTCATCTGGTTTGCGTACCCGAAAGCATCCTCGAAACGCTACACGACCGATCTGAGCCGGGACACCGGTTGGCAGGTGTTGGGCGATCTTGGCTTCGAAGTCGTGCGCCTGGTGGCCATCGATGAGGACTGGTCAGCGAAGCGATTCCGCCGCCCGGCCTTCATCAAGAGCCTGAAGCGGGATAGCAGTTGGGCGATGTCCAAGGCCGGCAAGGAGAAGGCGGCCAAGTGAGGGTAGCCTCGGAACACTGCGTACGACAATTGGAGGGCTGATCATGGCAGCCACGATGGAAGCGTCACCTTCTTATCGGAGCCATTCGAAAGCTCTCATTCGAGACGGTCACGCCACGAAGCGACGACGTCTTCTATGCACCGCTGACAAACGCCACGCCACGAACGGCTCGCGTCGCCTGGGTTGGCGTCGACAAGACCGGATTCCGGATGACTTCTGAACCGAGGGCCGACCAGAGACGAGATTACCTAACGCTTCGGCTCTTCGTAGAGCCCGAACTCGTTGCCGACCGGATCGGTAAAGGCGGCAAACGCGCCCATGCCCGGCCCGATGTCCGTGCGCTGCGTGAGGACTTTGCCTCCGGCCTTCTCAATCTGGGCCAGCGATTCTGTGATGCTGTCGACCATGATGTAGGTCCGTGTGCGTTCGTCGGGCGTCCGGTCGCTCTCCTTGACCCACGTCCCGCTCACCCCACCTGTGTCGTCGAAGGCCAGGTTCCCGTCTCCGCGTTCCCGAACCTTCCAGCCAAAGATGTCCGAGTAGAAACGCGCAGAATCCTCGGCGCGGTTCGCGGGGATTTCGAGGTAGCAGATCTTGCCGTGTGGCATCGTGTCCTCCGGTAGTGGCTCAAGCCGCCCAAACGGACCTGCGCGTCATCCGCGCCGACCCGCACGCGAGATGGTAGCGCACTGCCGGTAGGGCAGTGCGCTTGTCGGCGCTGGCTGCGAGCGTTAGTGTCGCGTCAAGATTGAAAACGGGATCGTATCGACGGCGATGTCTCGCTCGCGGGCTGAGATGCCCTACGATGCTTTAAGGTTCACCGTGATCGCCGGTCTTGGTTCGAGCCTCACGACTCGGTCTGCATTTTCGGCTTCCAACTCTTTGAAGTACTTCCAAAGAGCGGCCAGGTCGCCGCCGAATTCCGCCTCGAGCTCGCGCCGTGCTGCTCGTGTTTCTTCTACAATCGGATCGTCACGCATGGGTCAGTCCTCCATGAGCTCCTGTGGGGTGTAGATGAGCGGCGGTTCGAAACCGAGGTCTCGGACGACCTTATTGACGCGTGGGATGATCACCGCGTTTGCGATGTGTTTGCAGTTCCACGTTAGCAGATAGTCGAGGCCGCCCGCCGCAGCAACGGCGATGTGCAGCGCATCGTCATTTGCGTTTTGCGGAATGCCGGCCCTCTTCAGCAGTTCTTTCGCCAGGACCAATGCGGTGTCCGTGACCTCGACCAAGGTGAGCTCCCGAGCAATTGCCAGCCGTGCCGTCGCCATCGATTGGTCACCTCGGGCCTTGAAAATCTCTGTCTCACGCGAAGACGCGAAGATCGCGAAGGCTACTCTTCCATCTTCGCGTCTTCGCGGCTTCGCGTGAGCATTCTCAGAGAGCCGTTGTCCGCTTCGGCGACGTTCGTTTCTTCAGTTCCCTGCTCTTCCGGCGACATCATTGGTCAGGACTGTCAGCAAGGCCAGGAGCTCCGGTCTCGCCTGACGATTCGCAAGCGGTAATCAGACCGCGAAGGGATCGACGATCTCGATGCCCGCCTTCTCAAAATCGGCGCGGTTGCGGGTGGCGAGGACCAGACGGTGAACGAGGACGGTGGCTGCGATGAGGCTGTCCTTGACCGGCATGGTGCGACCGGAACCGCGCGATACGCCGGGATGTGGGCCGATTTTGTGGGCTCACTCAGGACGTTGGCATCGACGAGGTATCTCACAGTGTGTCGGTCGACTCAGACTCAATCGAGACGAAGAATCCCTTCTCGGGGCAGGCGAGCAGCCAATCGATCACGCCTTCGTTCGGCACGGGTGTGCGCCGCACGAGCCGGTAGTCGCCGCGGTCGAGACGCTCGACCTCGAATTCCTCTCCCGGTTCGATGCGGTCCTGCTCTCGGATCTCGGCGGGCAGCACGATCTGGCCTTTGGACGACACGGTTGTCTTCATGACTCGGTAAGAAGCTGTCTTACGCGCCTCGGCGTCAACGTTCGGGACGGGATCCCTGGCTATCGGACATCAACGATTACCGACATGTCGAGCTCGACGTCAACGGGTTCTCCGTGAAGAGTTCCCGGGCGGAAGCGCCACTTCCTGACCGCGGCGACATAGGCGGGGCCTACCGCTGGGCGGGTCCCATCTCGAATGATCCGGACATCTCTGACGATGCCATGTTTGTCGATGATCGAAGCCAGCATCAGAGGGCCTGCGACCGAGAGGCGCTGCGGGAGGTTCGGTTCAACGCGTTGGATCAGAACGGGAGCCGTGACCGGGCCGCCGACATGGAGAGGGTGCAGAAAGGTCTCGCCAGAAGCGATTCCTCCGGTCATGTCGGCTGGAGGCGCGGCGAGCACCGGGCGGGAGGGATCTACTCGATCCGAATGCCGTGTCTTTGTCGAATCCTTTCGCGAGCAGCCGAAGCCGGTTGCGACGATTGCGATGGCACCGATGATTGCCTTCCACACCATTTCAGGAGCTCGCCCCGTGCAAGTCCTCGTACGTGGGGTCCGCGTACTCCCAACGAATGTTCTCTCGCGTCAGAAAGCTGGCGACCGCATCCAGCTCGACTGACGAAGGCACGTTGATGGCTACGTATCTTCGGGTTGCACCTTCAAAAGAACAGCCCAAAGCCTTGATTTCCTCAAAAAGGTCGTCACTGAAGTCGTTGTCAGACACGATTCGCACTGTTCGGTAGCCAGACTTTTCGACGACTCGCCTGAAGACTGGAAAACCGTCGGGATCCTCCTGAACTGCCTCGATGATGTCACCTGTGGACACTCGATAGGCGTACCAAGGGGTGTTGTCCAGCTTGTACCGATTGCCGCCGAGGTCGAAAGCCCACAGCGTCTCGACCTCGTCGTCTTCGCCACGCAACTCGACCTTCACCAGTCTCGGACTATCAGTCATGGCATCTGGTCATGGTTGAATTTCCAGGCGCTTCACGCCTCACGGCTCAGGCGCCGCCTGCGTGATGCCGTGCCGCGGTCGGTGACGGACACGAGCGGTTACGATCTCATCCACAGCCGCCAGGAAAGGATCATCATGGGGTAGCCAGCCTCGCACGTTCCCGAGACGCGGCGTGAGAGGCTCATCGGCGTGAGGAGACGATGATCGTATCTTCGGTGCCCTGCCCATTCCGCGTCATTATTGGTCAAAATGCTCGTAAGAGTCGAGAAGTCAGGCCCGAAGCCCTCCTCGCTCACGAGTCGTAATCGCTTCTGCAACCCAAGAATATCGCTTCGCGAGAAATCCGAGCAAGTTGGTTGCGGATTCACGAACGTACCTCGCTCGATCACAGGCGTATTCAAGATCGGAAGCTTGAACTTGCTCGAAGCGTTCATCCAGCGATTTAAAGAAAGTGTCGTTATTGCGGACTCGCAGCGAAAGCTGCAACAGTTCCAGCACGTGCTCGATGTCGAGAAACCCGAACTTATCGAAGTTGCGCGCTGAGCCGACCTCCCCGTAACGAGCAAAGGCCAAGTGCTTTCGGAGTTCAAGGTCTGTTGCATGCGGTCCGGGCAGCTCAAGCTCTACAAATCTGTAATGTTTGACAATGTTGCGCAGCTCAGCGACCAGCGACACCAGCAACGTGTGTGATTCCTTGCGGCGCCGCCACATGTCAATTAGCAATGATGTCGTCATGACGGACAGGGCACCCAGAACTGCGCCAAGAACTAGTTGTTGCACTGAGCTAATCTCCTAGTTATAGCGACTGAATCCCCACCGCCCCGCCCTTCGTCCGCACCACCTCGGCGTAAAACTTCGCGCTCTCTTTCAGCGTTCGTTTCAGTGTGGCGAAATCCACGTGGACGATGCCGAAGCGTTTGGTGTAGCCGAGGGACCATTCCAGGTTGTCGAGAAGCGACCAGACGAAGTAGCCGCGGACGTCGGCGCCTTGCTCGATGGCGCGGTGGACGGCCAGGATGTGTTCGCGCAGGTAGTGGATGCGCAGGGGGTCGTAGACCGTGCCGTCGATCGCGGTGGGGGGGTCGTAGAAGGCGGCGCCGTTTTCGGTGACGTAGATCGGGGTGGGGCCGTAGCGTTCGCGGAACCAGAGCAGGACGTCGCTGAGGGCCGGGGCGTAGACCTCCCAGCCGGTCTCTGTGTAGATCGAGCCGGGCTGGCGGACGCGGGCGGCGCGCTCGATCACGTTGGCGGGATCGTACTTCGTCACGGCGCGCAGGTAGTAGTTGATGCCGACGAAATCGAGCGGCTGTTTGATGAGGTCGAAATCGGCGGCAGGGAAGGTGGGCCACGCTTCGCCGAAGAGGTCGAACATCTCCTCGGGGTAATGTCCGCGGAAAACCGGGTCGAGATACTGGCGGTTCATGTAGGCATCGGCGCGGCGGGTGGCGGCGAGGTCTTCTTCGTTTTGCGAGGCCGGGTACTTCGGCTCGATGTTCACCACCAGGCCGATGGCATGTTTGCCGGCGGCGCGATACGCCTCGACGGCGCGGCCGTGGGCGCGGAGGAGGTTGTGCGAGGCGATCGGCGTCTCGAAGAGATTGCGATGCCCCGGCGCGAGCGCGCCGTGGAGGTAGCCGCCGTCGGTGACGACCCAGGGCTCGTTGAGCGTGGCCCACCATTCGACGCCGTCGTCGAGAGCGCGATAAGCGATGGTGGCGTACTCGGCGAACCAATCCGCGATGTCGCGGTTGAGCCAGCCTCCGCGATCGTCGAGCGCGGCCGGTAGATCCCAGTGATAAAGCGTGGCCATCGGAAGGATGCCCGCTTCGCGGAGCGCATCGACGAGTCTGCGATAGAAGTCGAGCCCTTTCTGATTGACGCGTCCGGTGCCCTCGGGGAGGATGCGGCTCCAGGAGATGCTGAAACGATAGGCCTGCAGGCCGAGGCCGCGCATGATGCCGACGTCCTCGGCGTAGCGGTGGTAGTGATCGCAGGCCACGTCGCCGGTATCGCCGTTGGTCATGCGTCCGGGGGTATGGCTGAAGCGATGCCAGATGCTCGGGCCGGCGCCATCCGCGAGCGGCGCTCCTTCGATCTGGTACGCCGCGGTCGCGGAGCCCCAGACGAAACCCTCGGGGAAGCGAACATCGATCATCAGTGGGATCTCCTCATTGACAGCCACGCGGAATGTGAGTAGCGTACCGCAAAAATGTAAACGTTTACATTTTGAAAGTGAATTCGTGGATTAGTAGATCAGTGGATTAGTAGATCAGTAGATTGGTGGAGCAGTCGATCGAGGGTACTCATCAGCGGCTGAAGTCCTAACCACTAATCCACTAATCCACCAATCCACGAACCACCCACACACCATGCCGATCCGACCAACCGCGCGAAAGACCCGAAGCCGCACCAGGACGGCGGCGGCGACTATTCATGACGTCGCCAAGCGGGCGGGCGTCTCGGTGGCCACCGTCTCCCGCGTCCTCAACGGCAAGGAGCTCGTGCGCGAGGAGACATCGCGTTCCGTTCGGGCCGCGGCGGAGTCGCTGCGGTACGTACCGAATGTGGCGGCGCGATCGCTCAGCATCCGGCGCAGCCAGACCATCGGCATCGTTCTTCCTGATGTTCACGGCGAGTTCTTCTCCGAGGTCATCCGCGGCATCGATCTGGCCGCGCGCGCCGAGGGGTACCACATCCTCGTCTCCGGCTCGCACAGCGACCCGGTGCAGATGTTGGAGGTCGTCGACACGATGCGCGGCCGCGTAGATGGGCTCGTGGTCATGGCGCCGGACGTCACGCTGGCGCCGCTCGAGGAGCTGCGCGCGCGCGATATGCCGGTCGTCCTGCTCAACTCCTCGGGGCCGAACCGCGACGCCATCACCATCGACAACTACGGCGGGGCGCGGGCGATGATGCGTCACCTGCACGGCCTCGGGCATACGCGCATCGCTTTCGTGCGCGGGCCGCAGCACAACGCCGACGCGCGGGAGCGGCTGCGCGGTTACCGCCATGCCATGCGCGGTATGGCCGCGGCGTCGCTGCGTGCGCTCGAGTGCAGCGGCGATTTCACGGAAGAGTCGGGCTTCGCGGCGGGGCGGAGGGTGGCGGTGGCGGCACCACGGCCCACCGCGGTCTTTGCCGCCAACGACTCGATGGCCGTGGGCGTGCTGGCATCGTTTGCAGCTGCCGGAATCAAAGTACCCGAGGTGATGAGCGTCGTCGGATTCGACGACATTCCGATCGCGCGCTACGTCGCGCCTCCGCTGACGACCATGCGCGTCGACATCGCGGAGGTGGGGCGGCGTGCATTCGCATTGCTGCTCGATGCCATCACCGACCCAAACGCCCATGTCACACGCCACGACCGCGTGGGAACCGCGCTCGTCGTGCGCGGTTCGTGCATGGCGCCACAACCAGTAACCGAACTGAGCACGCAACCGCATCGGGCGGCGCGTGGCCGGAAAAGCGGCTCACCAAACAAAGGAGAGGCTTCATGAGAAGAACATTTGTTGTTATTGGACTGGCATTGTTGATCGTCTCGATCGCTCTGTCGGCCGCCGCCCAGTTGACGACGGCCACGATCCACGGAAAAGTGACGAATGCGAACGGCACGGCAATACCGGCGGCGGAGATCGACGCCGTCAATGCCGCCAGCGGATTCGTCAAGACGGCCATGACAGGGCCGGACGGTTCGTACACGATGGCCGGCATCAACCCCGGCCAGTACAACCTCGTCATCACCGCGCCCGGCTCGCAGACGCGCAATGAGACGGTGCAGGTGCTGCTCGGCCAGAACGTCGAGATGAACTTCGTGATGTCGGCCGAAGCCTCGATGAACCAGTCGATCACGGTCGTCGGCAATCAACTCGTGGAGACGCGGACCTCCGAGGCCGCCACGAACGTGACGCCGCAACAGATCGAGAACCTGCCGCAGGGCGACCGCAACTTCCTCAACTTCGCCGCCCTGGCCCCGGGAATCCGTCTCTCGACCGACCCGCTGAACAAGACCATCGCCGGCGACGCGCAGCCCGCGGAGCAGACCAATGTCTTCATCGACGGCGTCAGCTTCAAGAACGACGTGCTGCTGGGCGGTCTCGTCGGACAGGACTCCAGCCGCGGCAACCCGTTCCCGCAGAACGCGGTCCAGGAGTTCCGCGTCATCACCCAGAACTTCAGCGCGCAGTACGACCACGCTTCCAGCGCCATCATCACGGCGGTGACGAAGTCGGGCGGAAACCAGTTCGAGGGCAGCGCCTTCGATTACTACCAGCCCAAGGCGTGGGTGGCCCCGACCACGAAGGGCTTCCAGTTCTCGACGCTGTCGACGAACTCCTCGTATCACCGCACGCAGCCGGGCATCAGCTTCGGCGGGCCCATCGTCAAAGACAGGCTCAATTTCTTCTTCTCGTATGAAGGCGTCGACGAGCAGGCCACGACCCTCGTGAACAACATCAACGTCCCGACGGATCCTCAAACCGGAGGAGCGTTCCCCAGCCCGTTCAAGTCAAACCTGGCCTTCGGCAAAATGAGCTGGCAGCCGGACAGGAATCAGTCGATTGACGTCTCCGGCAACTATCGCCGCGAGCACGAGACGCGCGACTTCGGCGGTACGACGTCCTTCCAGTCGGGTACCGATCTGAAGAACTGGGTCTATGGCATGACGGCGCGCGACCAATGGAACAACGCCAACGCACTCAATCAAGCGACCTTGAGCTGGCAGGATTACGGCTGGAATCCGACGCCGCTCAATCCGAACCTGGTCGGTATGAATTTCGAAGGAGTGGGCCGCGTGGGCGGCAACAGCACGACGCAGGAATTCGATCAGCGCCGCATCGAGCTGCGCGACGACTTCAACTTCGCGCCGATGCACTGGAACGGCGAGCACAACTTCCAGATCGGCGGCAACTTCGACAAGATGCACTACAACGTCAATAAGAGCCTCTTCGGCAACCCGGAGTTCGACTTCCGGACCGATCCCGCCAACAACCTGACGTTCGCGCAGCCCTATCAGGCGCAGTTCGGTTTCGGCAATCCGATCCTGGCCACGAACAACAATGAGTACGGGATCTACGGCCAGGACAACTGGACCATCAACAAGAACCTCTCGGTAACGCTCGGGCTGCGGTGGGACTACGAGTCGCACATGCTCGACGATAACTACGTCACGCCGGCGAACATCGTGGCCGGGCTGTCCGGGAAGATCGACCCGAGCTATTTCTCGAACGGCAGCCAGCGCAAGCCGTCCAAGGACGAGTTCCAGCCGCGTCTCGGTTTCACCTACGACGTCACCGGCCTGAACAAGACGATCGTATTCGGTGGCTTCGGCAAGTACTACGACCGCCTCTTCCTCAATGCCACGCTCGACGAGCGCTATCGGTTGCAGTATCCGGTGTACAACATCCAGTTCTCGCCGGACGGTTCGCCCCGCAACGGCGCACCGACCATCAAATGGAATCCGGCGTACCTGACTCCGGCCGGCCTCAATGGTCTCATCGCCTCCGGCGTGACGCAGCCCGAGGTCTACCTGCTCGACAACAACACCAAGGTTCCGTACTCGAACATGTTCAACCTCGGCGTCCGGCAGGCGCTGGGCACCTGGCTCGGCTCGCTCAGCTACGACGGCGTGCGCGGCTACCATGGCTTTACCTGGCTGTCCGCCGCGCCGGACGGCCTCTGCTGCGCGGCGCTCGTGCCGGGCTTCGGCAACATCATCAAGTCCGACCCGGAAGGAAAGCGCTATTGGTACAACGCCATCGAGGCAAAGCTGGACAGGCCGTACACCTCGCAGTCACGGTGGGGCGCAACGGTCGCATGGACGCACGGACGGGCGGAGCAGACCGGCAACGATCTCTTCAGCCTCGACTTCCCGAGCGCTGCCGCATACGGCAAGCATGATGTGCCGGGATCGGAGCGCGACCGCATCACGGCCACCGGTATCTTCGGTCTGCCGTGGGATATCAAATTCAGCACGATCGCGTCGTTCGGATCGGGCCAGTTGACGAACGTTCTCGACTTCACGCAGGGCTTCAGCCTCGCCAACCGCGAAGCGACGCACCCGTTCTCGCAGTCGATCACCCCGCCGAAGTCCGGCGGATTCGCCGATCGGGACGTCGATTTCCGCGTGGAGAAGGACTTCGCCTCAATCGGCCGCACCTCGGTCGGCATCATCGGCGGGGTGTACAACGCATTCAACTGGACGAGCTACGGTTGCCTCAACAATTTCCTCGGACCGGGAGACACGCCAGCGTCAGCGGGCCTCGGCAACCCGAACTGCGTCATCCGCCTCGGGCGCAGGGAGGAAGTGGGTCTCAAAGTTAATTTCTGATGTGAAGGGGAGTGGGGGGTGGGGAGTGGCAGAGTGATCGTTGCAAGTGTCTCTGCTGCTCTCTTGCCCCACCCCCCACAACTTACTCGCGGCGTCATGGGTCGAATCTACTAATCTACTAATCCACTGCTCGTTCGGACTGGCAGATGGCGATGCGAAAACCTGCGACACTCCTCGCGATCTGTCTTTTATTCGCCTCCTGCGCGAACGCGCCGGCGCGAACCCGCGCCGTTGTTCCCACCACGGCCGACACCGCTCTTCTCGATGACGTCGAGCGGCGCTCGTTTCACTTCTTCTGGGATCTCGCCGATCCACACACGCTGCTGATCCCGGACCGATGGCCGACGCCGTCGTTCTCCAGCATCGCCGCGGTTGGATTCGGTCTCACCGCCTACGGCATCGGCGCGGAACGCGGCTACGTCACGCGCGAGGCGGCGGCGGAGCGCACAAAGGCCACGCTGGAATCGCTGCTCTCGATGAAGCAGGGTCCCGATCCGCGCGGTGTGTCCGGTTACCACGGGTTCTACTACCACTTCCTCGACATGAAGAGCGGCGAGCGCTTCGAGCCCACTGATGGATCTCACATTGAGCTGTCGACGATCGACACGACGCTGCTCGTCGCCGGCGCCCTCTTCGCGCAGTCGTATTTCGATCGCGACAACGCAACCGAGGCAGACATCCGGAGCGATGCGCAAACGCTGTACGAGCGCGTCGAGTGGACATGGGAGGAAGCGCGGCCGGATGCCGTCAGCATGGGATGGACGCCGGAGAGCGGCTTTCACACGTACGACTGGCGCGGCTACAACGAGGCCATGATTCTCGTCATCCTCGCGCTCGGGTCGCCGACGCATCCGGTCGACCCGGCGGCGTGGGCGGCGTATCACGCCACGGACAAGTGGGGGACGTCGTACGGCCAGCAATACGTCCAGTTCGCGCCGCTCTTCGGGCATCAGTACACCGAGGTCTGGATCGACTTGAGAGGAATCAGCGAGCCGGTCATCGCCGCGCACGGCATCGACTGGTTCGAGAACTCGACGAGAGCCACGCTGGCGCAGCATGCGTATGCCGTCGCCAACCCGGGCGGCTGGCGCGACTACAACGACCGCATCTGGGGCCTCTCCGCGTGCGACGGCCCGATGGATGCGACGGTGACGATCGACGGACGTCCGCGGACGTTCCACTCCTACACGGCGCGCGGCGTTGCCGAAGACGACATCCGCGACGACGGCACGATCGCGCCGACGGCCGCGGCCTCATCGATCGTCTTCACTCCCGAGCTGTCGATTCCGGCCATCCGCGAGATGTCGACGCGCTATGGTTCCAATCTCTATGCGCAGTACGGCTTCCTCGATGCCTTCAATCCGACGCTGCGCACCACCGAGCAGCTCAAGCACGGCCGGGTCGATCCGGCCCAGGGCTGGTTCGACGTCGACTACCTCGGCATCGACGAAGGGCCGATCGTGGCCATGATCGAGAACTACCGCGGCGAGTTGGTGTGGAAGACGATGCGCAAGAATGCGAACGTGATTCGCGGGCTCAAGCGCGCGGGGTTTACGGGTGGGTGGCTGAGATGAAGGATGAAGAGTGAAGGGTGAAGAGTGAAGGACGAAACGCTACGCCTGTCGGAGGTTGTGAAAAACTCTCGGCCTCCTAACGGCCAAATTGTCAGGATGACAGCCGTTGTGCTCCTCGCGTTTCTCCTGTCTTGCTCCTCACATCCGAACGACCAAAGAGAACACCTCGAATTCTGGGCTCTCGGCAGCGAAGGGGAGTTCGTGCAGAGCCTCATCCCCGAGTTCGAGCGACGCAACCCGGGCATCCATGTCGTCGTGCAGCAGATCCCTTTCATTGCGGCGCACGAGAAACTTCTCACGGCCTTCGTCGGCGATTCCACACCTGATGTGGCGCATGTCGGGAACACCTGGGTGCCGGAGTTCGCTGCTGTCCGCGCCCTCGACGACCTCGGGCCACTCGCGGCCAGCTCGAAGGTCATCAAGCAGGCCGACTACTTTCCGGGCATCTGGGCCACGAACGTCGTTGGATCGACGCTCTACGGCATTCCCTGGTACGTCGACACCCGCGTCCTCTTCTACCGCAGCGACATTCTGGCCGCGGTAGGGTTTCCGCACGGACCCCGAACATGGGCCGAATGGCGCGAGGCCATGCGGCGGATCCGGGAGGAAGGGAAGAGCCGGTGGCCGATTCTCCTGCCGACGAACGAATACGAGCCACTCTCGGTACTGGCGCTCTCCGCACACTCGACACTGCTCACTCCAGACGGTACCCGCGGCGCGTTCTCGCAGCCGCCGTTCGCCGACGCCTTCAACTTCTACATCGACATCTTCCAGCGGGGGTGGGCTCCACGGGTGAGCAACAGCCAGATCGCCAACCTCTATCAACAGTTTGCGCAGGGCGACTTCGCCATGTACATCACCGGACCGTGGAACGTCGGCGAGTTCCGCCGGCGGCTGCCGCCGGAGATGCAGGACAAGTGGGCCACGGCGCCGATGCCGGCGCGCGACGCGCGCGACGCCACCGGGATCTCCATGGCCGGGGGAGGGAGCTTCGTCGTCTTCCGTGCTTCGCAGCACAAGGCGGCGGCCCGGAAGCTGATCGAGTTCCTCTCCGAGCCGGCGCAGCAGGTGCGCTTCTACGAGTTGACCGGCGATCTGCCGGCGCGGCGAAGCGCCTGGCTCTCGCCGGTGCTGGCGAACGACTCCCGTTTCCCCGCCTTCCGAATCCAGCTCGAGCACGTCGAGCCCCTCCCGAGAGTTCCCGAGTGGGAGCAGATCGCCACCGCGATCTTCGACCGCGGCGAAGCCGCCGCGCGCGGCGCTGTCACGCCGGCGGTGGCCCTCCGCCAGCTCGACGTGCGGACGGATGAGTTGCTGGAGAAACGTCGATGGATGTTGTCGCGGTCGCGGTCGGTCGCGGCAACGCGGTTGCGCGGTAACGCGGTCGCGGGGTCTCGCAGTGGGGAGCACGAACAGATCGGAATCGAGGACGCTGGCGTACCGTCGAGAGCCTTCTCCCCCGCGGGTTTTTGCGGGGGAGAAGGTGCCGACAGGCGGATGAGGGGGCGTTTCACGCATACGTCGTTAGCCCACGAGCAGAATGGCAACTTAGGTAACAGTCGCGTAGTAGCCCCCCTCATCCGCCTTCGGCACCTTCTCCCCCCGCAAGAAACCGCGGGGGGAGAAGGACTCTCGACGGAAGGGAGCGGCGAGAGGGTTAAGCAGTCTTGTGAGAAATGCGGGCAAGGTCCAATACCGCAACTCCCCGACCCCGCCACCCCGCAAATCCGAGACCCCGCCCAATGAAGAGCACCGAAGCCCGCGCCGCTCTCCTCTTCCTGGCACCGGCCATCATCATTCTCTCTGTGTTCTTCTTCGTGCCGGTCATCGCCGGATTCGTGCTCAGCGTCACCGACTTCGATCTCTACTCGCTCGGCGACATTCACAACCTTCGTTTCGTCGCGTTCCGCAACTACCGAGAGCTCTTCGGCAATCCGGTTTTCTGGACGGCCTTCGGCAACACGCTCTACTTCGCCCTCGTGGGCGGACCGCTGACCGTGGCCATATCGCTTCTGGCCGCGCTCCTCGTCAACGCCAAACTGACGCGATGGAAGGCGCTCTTCCGCACGATCTACTTCGCTCCGGTCGTGACGACGCTCGTGGCCGTCTCCATCGTCTTCAAGTACCTCTACCACCCCCGCTTCGGCATCATCAACCTCGCCCTCGGCACGTTGCACCTGCCCCAACCCGACTGGCTCGGCGATCCCCACTTCGCCATGCCTGCCATCATCCTGCTCGCCGTCTGGAAGGGATTCGGCTACACGATGATCATCTTCATCGCCGGCCTGCAGAACATCCCCGAGGAGTTGTATGAGGCGGCAAGGCTGGACGGGGCAGGGGCGTGGGGGCAGTTCCGGCACGTCACCCTGCCCATGCTTGGCCCGACCTTCCTTTTCGTCGGCATCGTCGTGGCCATCGGGCAGCTTCAGATCTTCGCCGAGCCGTACGTCATGACCGGCGGCGGGCCGCTCAACAAGACGCTGACCATCGTCATGATGATGTACCAGCAAGGCTTCAAATTCTGGCGGATGGGATACGCCGCGGCCGTCGCCTTCATCCTCTTCCTCGTCATCGGCGTGGCCACGTTGCTGCAGATGCGGCTGCAGGAGAAGCGATGAACCGGCGAGGGAAATCGTTCGCCCTCCACGGTGTGCTCATCGCCGGCGGTCTGCTCACGCTCTTCCCGCTGCTCTGGATGCTCTCCGCGTCATTCATGTCGAACGGGGAATCGACCGTCTTCCCGCCACACCTCGTGCCGCACGCGGCAACCCTGGCGCAGTACCGCGCCCTCTTTCTGCGCCTCAATATCGGCAGAGCGTTCCTGAGCAGCACCATCGTCGCCGTGACGGTGACCATCTCGTCCGTACTCTTCGGCTCGATGGCCGGATACGCCTTCGCGAAGCTGCGCTTCCGCGGCAGGGAGCGGACCTTCGGCCTTCTGCTCATCGCCATCATCGTCCCGCCGCAGGTGGGGATGCTGCCGCTCTTCCTGCTGATGAAGACGCTGCACCTGGTCAACACCTACTGGGGCGTGATCATCCCGTCGATGGTGACGGTCTTCGGCATCTTCCTGATCCGCCAGTTCATGCTCTCCGTGCCGCAGGAACTGCTCGAAGCGGCCCGCATCGACGGTGCGGGTGAATGGCGGATCTACTGGTCGGTGGTCATGCCGCTGGCCCGGCCGATCCTGGCCACCCTGGCCACGTTCATGTTCATGTCGACCTGGAACGATTTCATGTGGCCGCTGATCATCCTCTCGAACCAATCGCACCACACGCTCCCGGTAGCGCTGGCGAACCTCAGCGGCGAGCATGTGCTGGACGTCGAGCTGATGATGGCCGGCTCGGTCGTGACTGTGCTCCCGGTCCTCATCCTCTTCCTGGTCCTGCAGCGCTACTACATCGCTGGATTGATGTCGGGGAGCGTGAAGGGGTGATTGACGGGGGTCGGGTGTCGGGAGTCGGAAAGCTCCGACTCCCGACCCCCGACTCCCGACACCCGCCAATCATGGTAACCTCATGACCTCAAATAAACAGCGAGCCGCACGGCCCGGTCCACCGCGCAGGAGCTTCCAATGTCTGACATCGATCGCGTCAAGCTACGTACCGTGCTTGTGTCCTGTTGTGTGACGATTGCAGCGATTGCCATGCTCGGTGTGGCCACCGCATTCGCGATCTGCATTCCGACCGTGTACAACGTCACATCCTCCGCGCCGCCGCCGATCGGCAATTGGACCGACACGAGCGGCGCAGTCTGGACGCCCTCTGGCGGGTTTCCGGGCTGCGCACCCGGCGACAACGCAGCTGACCTCAACGCCGCGCCGACTACGCTGATCATCAACAGCGCGATTCCCAACCCGATCATCGGGCTCAATCTGAGCTGCCCGGGCTGTGCAATCGACATCCAGTCCGGCGGGTCGCTCACTCTCGCGGGACCGAGCACGATCAGCAGCTCGTCCACGATCATCGTCGAGCCGGGAGGAACGCTGACGATCGCCAACGGCGCCTCGCTCAACGTCAATAGCGGCACGTCGCTCTCGGTCAACGGCGGCTTAGTCGACATCCAGAGCGGAGGCAGCGTCACGCTGACCGGCGCCAGCACAGTGACCAGCGGTGGTGTGCTGAACGTCGACGGCGGCACGCTGACCATCCCGGGCGGTTCGTTGTTCACTGTTCAGAGTAGCGGACAGTTGGAATTCACCGCGGGCAGTGTCAACGGTGGCGGCACCATCAATAACCACGGCACGATTCAGATGGTCGGCAGCGGGCTCGTTACGGTGAGCGCGATCGTCAACAACTCCGCGCCTGGCACGGTCCACGTCTCTTCAGGCACGCTCGCGCTGGCCAGCGGCGGAACCGGCGACGCGCCGTTCCTCATCGATTCCGGCGGCACGCTCGGGTTCCCTGCGGGCAGCTACACCATGACGCCGAACGGCAGCGTTTCCGGCAACGGCACGCTCTCCGTCACCGGCGGCTCGCTGTCGATCGGCGGCGTCACATCGCCCGGTGCGTTTGCGATGACCGGCGGCACGCTCACCGGCGCCGGGTTCCTCTCGGTCGTCAACAGCATGACCTGGAGCGGCGGCACGCTGACCGGCTCCGGCGGAACTGAGCTTGCCGGGACCGGCGTCGGCACCATCGATGGCTCGAATGGTGGAGTCGATCCCATGGTTCTCGATGGCCGTTCCTTCAACAACTACGGCACCATCCATGACACCGCGCCGTCTACGTCCCCGGTGCTGCTCAGCAACGGCGCGAACTTCACGACCTACGGCTACTTCTATTTCGAAGGCGACGGTTCCATCACCGGTGCTTCGCCGGCGTCCTTCAATGTCTCTCCCAACGGCGTCCTGGCCAAGACGGGCGGCAGCCTTACGTCGACGATCAACCCATCGTTCACCAATACCGGCGCCAATGCATTCGCCATCTCCGGAACGCTCGAATTCGCGGGCAACACCTCCCTGACCGGCGGCATCTTCTTCGCCAACAACGGAGCGACGCTCAAGTTCAGCGCTGCCACCACGACCTTCGACGGATCATCATTCGTCACAACCGACAGCATCAGCATGATTCTGTTCTCGGCGGGTACCGCCACTGTTTCGGGCACCTACATCGTCGACGGCTCGACCGACATCTGCGGCGCGACGGTTGACATGACCTCTGGCGTGACCAGCAACTTCAAGTTCACAAGCGGCTTGCTCGACGTCTTGAGCGACTTCACGATGACCGGCACCGGCACCTGGTCGGGCGGCGCGATGGGCACGAGCAACCCGAACGCGTTTTTCGACGTCGCCCCAAGCGCTACGCTGGATATCGACGCGGCCAATTCCCCGACCGACGACTTCCTTCTCTTCGCGAACGACGGCACGGTCGACTACACCGACACGGGCGCGGCTGGAAACTATCTGAAGTTCATCGACGACGCCATTGTCGACAACACGGGCCTGTTCGACATTCAGATCGATGGGCAGATCATCTCCGGCAGCGGTGTGATCGCCGGTTTCTCCCGGAAGGCTGTTCCCGCGCCCGCGGCTCTCACGCGCGCCGCGCGAATGGCCCGGTTGGCCGCCGCCGCGGCGAAGCGCAAGCGGCTGCATGTGACCGCGTGCGTCTGCCTGCTGGCGAATGAGATCGACAACTCCGGCACCCTTCAGAAATCGGCCGGTACCGGAACGACCGACTTCGGTCCGTTCTTCGACAACACGGGCGCCGTGAACGCGCTCAGCGGCACGCTCAACTTCCTCAACACCTACACGCAGACTGCCGGCTCGACGACGCTCGGCCCCGGCAATATCCAACTCTCCTCTCCGCTGGCTTTGAACGGCGGCACGCTCAATGGCGCCGGTCTCATCACCGGAAGCGTGGCCAGCGACGGCGGAGAAGTCGCGCCCGGAACCGCGTCGACCACCGGCGTCATCAACCTGACCGCCGATTACTCGGAGACGAGCGCCAGCAAGGTGACGATCAAAATCGCCGGACCCTCGACAGGACAGTTCGATCAACTCAATGTGCCCGGCACGGCCACGCTCGCCGGCACCTTCAACAGCAGCTTCATCGGTGGTTACACCCCCGCCACCGGCACCACCATATGGTCAGTCCTGACCTACGCCAACCACAGCGGCGCATTCGCGACGGTCACTCTCCCGACCTATTCGGGCGGCACGGTCACCTCGGCCTACGACCCCACCTCCTTCGACCTGACCGCCGTCACACCGCCCGCCGCCGACCTGAAGCTGGTCATGGGCGGCCCGGCCACCGACACCGCGGCGGCTCCACTCAGCTACACGATCG
The DNA here is from genome assembly GCA_035482045.1 of Thermoanaerobaculia bacterium. Taxonomy (GTDB): domain Bacteria; phylum Acidobacteriota; class Thermoanaerobaculia; order Gp7-AA8; family Gp7-AA8; genus JADGNZ01. The sequence goes on along the minus strand of DATHRD010000031.1, from coordinate 108,513 downwards.
ACGTTTCCAACCTCGGACCGAATGCCACCAGCGGCGTCATCACCGTTGTCGACACGTTGCCGACGGGCGCCACCGCCGCCAGCGGATTGGGCACGAATTGGACCTGCGGCGCGCCCTCGGGCGGCGTCATCACCTGCACGACGCCCGGGCCGCTGGCCAGCGGCAACGCTCTGCCCACCTTGACGATCTCCATGACCGCGCCGGTCGCCAGCGGCAACGTGACGAACAGCGCTACGGTCTCGAATTCCGTGTTCGACCCGGTCACGTCCAACAACACCGGCAGCGTCACCACCAACGTCGGCCCGCAGGCCAACCTGGCCATCACGAAGACCAACGCCGGCGCAACACCGGTCAACCCGGGCCAGAACTTCTCCTACACGATCGTCGTCACCAACAACGGCCCCTCGACGTCGACGGGGACCGTCGTCACCGACAACACACCGGTCGGAATCGCCTTCGTCTCCAACAGCGGGGGATGCACCTCGACGTTCCCGTGCAATCTCGGAACGCTCACGGCCGGCCAGAGCGTCACCATCACATCGACCTACAGCATTCCGCCTTCGTATTCGGGCGGAGCGATCTCGAATACCGCTTCCGTCTCCGCCAACGAGAACGATCCGAACCTGACCGATAACAGCGCCACCGCCACGACGCCTGTCGGAGCGGCGGCCGACGTCGGCATCACCAAGACCACCAGCCAGTCGAGCGTGAGCCTCGGGCAGAACATCACCTACACGATCACGGTGTCGAACTTCGGCCCGGCCGGCGCCACCGGCGTCGTGGTTGCCGATCCGACGCCCGCCGGTCTAACGGTCGTCTCTATCAGCGGCGGCGGTTGCACCTCCTTCCCGTGCACCATCGGCGCGCTCGCCGTCGGCCCCCCGGTCACGATCACGGCCATCTACAACGTGCCGGCCAACTACACGGGCACCTCGGTTACGAATACCGCGACCGTCTCTTCCGCGAGCGATCCGAACTCGAGCAACAACACCGCGAGCGCCACCAGCACGATCTCGGCCCAGGCCGATCTCTCGATCAGCAAGACCGGGCCGCCGTCCGTCACGGTCGGACAGAACATCTCCTACACGATCTCGGTGACGAACTCCGGCCAGTTGGCGGCGGCGAATACTTTCGTCAACGACTCCACTCCGGCCGGTCTCACGTTTGTCTCGAATGGCGGCGCGTGTACCGGACCGTTCCCCTGCGCGCTGGGCACGATGGCCACCGGCCAGACCGCGGTGATCACATCGACGTTCAGCGTCCCGGCCAACTACGCCGGCACGACCATTAGCAACACCGCTACGGTCAGCACGTCATCGCCCGAGAGCAACACGTCGAACAACAGCTCCACCGCCACCACGCCGATCTCTTCGAGCGCCATCGCCGATCTCGTCGTGACGAAGACAGGCCCGGGCGAGGCTAACCCGACTGACCTCGTCGACTTCACCATCATCGTCAACAACAACGGTCCGGGTGCGGCGAACAACGTCGTCGTCGCCGATCCAACACCGCCAGGCCTGACGTTCCTCTCCAACACCGGCGGCTGCACCACGCCCTATCCCTGCGTCTTCAGCTCCATCGCTGCGGGCGGAGTCGTGGCCGTCACGGGCCACTATCGCGTGTCGGCGCAGTCCGGCTCGATCACGAACACCGCCTCGGCCAGCAGCTCCGCCACCGACCCGGTGCCCGCCAACAACAGCAGCTCCGTCACGATGAACATCACGCCCGGCATCGCCTGCCCGCAGCCGCCGGTGCTCAACTCGCCGTCCCCGGGCGCCACCGTTTCCTCGCCGGTGACGCTCTCGTGGCACACGGTTGCCAGTGCCAGCAACTACATCGTCACCATCAACGGACCCTCTCCCTCTTCGACCCAGACCCTCTCGACGACATCGGGCTCCGTCACGCTGTCCCTCCTCAACGGCAGCTACTCGTGGAGCGTCCAGGCTGTGGGTACTGTCGGTTGTACGCCCGCCTCGTCCGGATTCTCCTCATTCTCAGTCTGCAACACCCCCGGAGTACCGATCCCCAGCGTCGTTTCGCTGACCACCACCGGTCAAACCTACAGCGTGCAGTGGACGCCGGTCGATGGGGCGACGTCGTACGAACTGCAGGAGTCTTCGGACGCCGCCTTCTCCGCTCCGGGCTCGACAACCCTCCCCGGCACATCGCAGACGTTCACCAAGAACGTGTCCGGCGCCACCGCGTTCTACTATCGCGTTCGCGTCGTCGGCAGTTGCAGCCAGGCGGTCGGAGCCTTCTCCGCCACGGCACCCGTCGTCATCGTGCCGCTGCCTCCGATCGGCTCGATCAATCCGAACATCCCCGTGCCGGCCGGCAGCACACAACCGGTCACGTTCCCGATCCACGTCAACGGCCTGCCCGGCCTGACGACGTCCTTTGTGGCCACGGTCGACAAGACGTGGCTGGCAGTGACGCCGGCCAGCGGAATCATGCCGCCCGAGGGGCTCACGTTCACCATCTCGGCAGACCCCAGCAGCTTGCAGGACGGCACCTGGACCGGCACGGTCATCATCGTCTTCGGATCGAGCGGCGTGAGCGGCGCGGGTTCGAAGCGGGCTCTCGACACGACGCCGAAGGCTTCCATCCCGGTATCGATCAGTCTCACCACGCCGGTCAGCCCAAGCACGCTCTCCGGACCGTCGGCAACGGCCGTCGTGATCCCGTCGGTTGGTCACCTGGCCGGATTCAGCTCGGACTGGCAGAGCGACATCCGCATCGCCAACATCACCGCGCTGTCCAAGAATGTGCAGCTCACGTTCAGCACCGGTAGCGCATCGTCTTCGGGAGTCAAGCAGACGACGCTGAACATCGCTCCCGGCGCGACGACCGCCCTCGATGACATCGTCAGCAACTGGTTCGGCGTCGGCGGGATGGGCGACTCCTCGAACGGCGTCCTCACCGTGCAGCCGCTCGATGCGACCGGCAAGCCGGACCTGAGCGTCACGACGGCCACCGTGGCATCGAGCCGGACGTACAACGTCTCCGCCGCCGGAACGCTCGGCCAGTTCATTCCGGCCGTGCCGCTGGCGAACTTCATCAGCAAGGCGCCCGGCGCCAGCTCGATCCTGTCGCTGCAGCAGATCTCGCAGTCCTCCACGTTCCGCACCAACCTCGGGCTGGTCGAGGTCACCGGCAATCCGGCCTCGCTTCTGGTCAACGTCTTCGACGGTGGAGGAAGCAAGGTTCTCGCTCTCCCCATTTCGCTCGGCGCGGGCGAACAGCGCCAGCTCAACTCCTTCCTCGCCAATCAGGGGATCACGCTCACCAACGGTCACATCGAGGTGCAGGCCACCGGCGGTACGGGCAAGGTGACGGCGTATGCCTCGGTCATCGACGACCAGAGCACCGCGCCGTTGCTCGTCCCGGGCGTCCCGCTCGGCGGCGCCGGCGCATCGCGCTTCGTCATCCCCGGGGTGGCCAGTCTCGACACCGCCGCCACATGGCGCAGCGACGTGCGGATCTTCAACGGCAGCGCCACACCCCAGACGGCGACGCTGACGCTCTATCCGACCGCGAACCCGACCGCGAGCGTGACGCAGAACGTGACCATCCAGCCCGGCGAGGTCGAGGCCCTCGACGATATCGTTCACGCCACATTCAACCTCACGAACGCCGGAGGCGCTCTCCACGTCACGACCGCCACCGCCACGCCGCTCATCGTCACCGCGCGCACATACAACGTCACACCGGGCGGAACGCTCGGGCAGTTCATTCAGGCCGTCACCCCGGCCGACGCCGTCGGCAACGGCGACCGCTCATTGCAACTCCTGCAGATGGAGGACTCGCCGCGCTACCGCACGAACCTCGGCCTGGCCGAGGTCACCGGCAAACCCGCAACCGCCGAGGTGACCGTCATCCTGCCCGACTCGAAGGTCGCGCCGAAGGTGCAGATCCCGCTGGCCCCATTCGAATACCGCCAGTTCGCAATCATCAGCAGCCTCGGCCTCGGCAACACCTACGACGCCCGCATCAGCGTGAGGGTGATCGACGGCCAGGGCAAGATCACGGCATACGGATCGGTCGTCGATCAACAGACGCAGGATCCGACGTACGTGCCAGCGCAGTAGGGGAGAAAAGCGTAGCGCCGGCGGCCCGCCGGCTGGACCGCCGCCTGCTCGGCGGCGGTTCAGTCGCCAGCGAGCCGCTGGCGATCCAGCCGGCGAGCCGCCAGCGCTACTTCCTCTACAGCACGTTCTTCTCCGTCCCCGCGTCGAACAGATGCATCGCCGCGGTATCGACCGTCATGGTGATGGTCTCGCCGGCCCGAGGGGTGAGGGACGGGTCGAAGATGGCGACGAGGTGCGCGTCGCCGGCGGTGGCGTAGACGATCGTCTCGTGTCCGACCGGCTCGACGACGTCGACGTTGGCTTTGATCGGTCCCTCGGCCGCGTGACGCAGATGCTCGGGTCGGATGCCGGCGAGAACGCGCTGTGCGTCGGTTACAGAACCCTTGAACTTCGCCGCCAGCGGCAGCGCGAACGATGACATTTGCAGCGTGTCGCCGGAGACCGTGGCCGGGATCAGGTTCATCGGCGGGGTGCCGATGAATTGCGCCACGAAGGCGTTGGCCGGCGCGGCGTAGACCTGGCCGGGGGTGCCGACCTGCTGGATCTTTCCATCGCGCATGACCGTGATGCGATGTCCCATCGTCATGGCCTCGACCTGGTCGTGCGTGACGTAGACCGAGGTCGTGCCGAGCGTGGTCTGCAGCTTCGTGATCTCCGCGCGGGTCTGCACGCGCAGCTTGGCGTCGAGATTCGAGAGCGGCTCGTCGAAGAGAAACACCGCCGGCTGGCGGACGATGGCGCGGCCGACGGCCACGCGCTGCCGCTGCCCGCCGGAGAGGTCTTTCGGCTTCCGTTCCAGCAGGTGCGACATGCCCAGGATGTCCGCGGCGCCGGCCACGCGGCGGGCGCGCTCGTCCGCGGGCACCTTGCGCATGCGCAGTCCGAACTCGAGATTCTCGCGCACGGTCATGTGCGGATAGAGGGCGTAGCTCTGAAAGACCATGGCGATGTCACGGTCCTTCGGCGCCAGGTTGTTCACGACGCGGCCCCCGATCGAGATCGTTCCCGCGCTCACATCCTCCAGCCCGGCGATCATCCGCAGCGCCGTCGACTTCCCGCAGCCCGACGGACCGACCAGCACCATCAGCTCATGGTCATGGACGTCGAGGTTCAGATGCTCGATGACGGAGACATCGCCGTACCGTTTGGCCACTTCGTCGAAGGTCACGCCGGACATGGGGGTAGGGTAGCCGAAATGGGTGCTCGCCGTTCGGGGGTCGGGTGTCGGGAGTCGGGGGTCGTATCTCGGTCGGCAAGGATCTGGAGTTCTCCGACCCCCGACCCCCGACTCCCGACCCCCGAAACCCCCACATGGCAGCCTCCTCGCAACATACGTTCACATGCTCCCTTCGCGCGCGCCGCTGCTCATCGTTCCGATCCGTGACCGGCGGCAGCATCGGCGCATCCTGACCATCAGAAACTGCGCGATTACGATGCTCGCGCTCGCTGTCATCTTCGCGGCCCTCTCGATCTACAACGACAGGCGGCGACTGCCCGCGGGTGAGTTCGGCAGGCTTTTCGGGACGCGGGACGCGGCGCCGAGTGAAGTGACCCCGCGCACGGTCGACGTCGTCAGCGAGGGAGCCGTGTCTGACCAGGCCGCTCCCGACCCGATGCTTGTCCCTCCCGCTCAGCGCCGGCAATTGCTCACGACGAACGCGAGTGTGCCTGTGCCGGCCGCGGTTACCCCCGCAGCGGCGGCGCCGGCGGATGTCGCCGCCGAGGGACATGGAATGACGATCGTCAGCGACGGCAAGGGAGTGACCGTCGTCAAGGCTCCGAGCACGGCCAAAGCTCCGCCGCCAGTCCTTTCGGGTGGCATCTTCAAGGGACAGTAGGAGCGGTGGCTTCCCGCTGACGCGCGAGCAGGGAAAGCCTGCTCGTGAACGCCCCGAGGACAGCTCACCTTGGTGGGATATCACGACAAGGTCGCGTTGGACCTTCCCGATCCGACCGTTTTTTGGTGGCTCTCCACTCGGGAAGGTGCTTTATGGCATAAAAATGGTGAGTTGAACCAGTCCAGAATCGGTGAACAGACTGCGCGAGTCTGTTGACTGCCTCCGGGAGCCGGTATAACTGCCTCCGTGAGGCCATTAACTGCGTCTGGGAGCTAGGTCAACTGCCTCCGGGAGGCCATTAACTGCGCTGGGAGCCAGGTCAACTGCCTCCGGGAGGCCATTAACTGCGTCTGGGAGCCAGGTCAACTGCCTCCGGGAGGCCATTAACTGCGTCTGTGAGCCAGGTCAACTGCCTCCGGGAGGCCATTAACTGCGTCTGGGTTCAAGGTCAACTGTCTCCTGGAGGCCATTAACTGCGTCTGGGAGCCAGGTCAACTGCCTCCGGGAGGCCATTAACTGCGTCTGGGTTCAAGGTCAACTGCCTCCGGGAGGCCATTAACTGGCGTCTGGGTTCAAGGTCAACTGTCTCCGGGAGGCCATTAACGGCCTCTGGGAGGCTGTATGCCCGCCTCGGGGAGGCCATTAACGGCCTCTGGGAGGCTGTATGCCCGCCTCGGGGAGGCCGTTAACAGCCTCTGGGAGCCAGTATACCCGCCTCGGGGAGGCCATTAACTGCCTCTGTGAGCCAGTATACCGGCCTGCGGGAGGCCATTAACCGCCTCCGGGAGCGCGTTAACTTACACGACGGATAGGATCGGTTGGCCCCCGTGACAGAATGCGCCGATGCCTCAGCCAATCACCTTCGGCACGGACGGATGGCGGGCCGTCATCGCGGACGGGTTCACATTCGACAACGTTCGGCGCGTGAGTGAGGCGATCGCCGTCGCGGCGCGGACGCTCGAACCGCCGGAGGGGATCGATCGGAATGCGCTCGTGGTCGGGTTCGACCGGCGCTTTCTCTCGCGCGAGTTCGCGGCGCTCGTCGCCGAGACGCTGCGCGCGGCAGGTTTTCGTGTGGTGCTCTCAAACGCACCGACTCCGTCCCAGACGATCTCGTTCACCGCCTGGCGCCGCAAGCTCCTCGGCGGGGTGGTCGTCACTGCCAGCCACAATCCGGCCAGGTACAACGGCCTGAAGTTCAAGGCCTGGTACGGCGGTTCGGGACTGCCGGAGATGTACGCCGCCATCGCCGCCGCGCTCGGACAATCGTCGCCGCGTGCCGGCGGCTCGATCGAAGAGTCGGACCTGCTCGATGACTATGTCGCCGCGTTGCAGGCGCAGCTCGACGTTCCGAAGACCGCGAAGGTGCGCATCCTCCACGATCCGATCTACGGCGTCTCCTCCGGCCTGCCGTCGCGCATCCTCGGCGTCGACGTCTCCACGATCCGCGGCGAGATGAATCCGTCGTTCGGCGGCGTGAATCCGGAGCCGATTCCGGAGAACCTCGCAGCCTCCATCGCCGAGATGCGGGGCGAGCGGGGGTCGGGAGTCGGGAGTCGGGAGTCGGAGAGAGCCGCAGGGTTTGCTCCGACGCCTGATGAAATGCGGGGAGGGCGGGAGTCGGGAGTCGGGGGTCGGGGGTCGGAGCAAGTGAAGTCGGCTGGGTTCGCTCCGACCCCCGACCCCCGACCCCCGACACCCTACGAAAAGAAGTCTCCCGGCTTCGCTCCGACCCCCGACTCCCGACCCCCGACGTCCTACGCCCTGGCCATCTGCAACGACGGCGACGCCGACCGACTCGGCATCCTCGATGAGAAGGGGAGCTTCGTATCGCCGCAGAAGATCATCGCTCTCCTGGCGCTCTACCTCGTCCGGGAGAAGGGTCTGGCCGGAGAGATCGTCAAGACCTTCTCGACCTCGCGGCTCGTGGAGAAGGTTGCCCGTGCTCTCGGCAGCGGCTTCCACGAGACGGCCATCGGATTCAAGTACGTGGCGGACCTGATGCTCACGCGCGACATTCTCATCGGCGGCGAGGAGAGCGGCGGCATCGGCTTCGGACACTTCCTGCCGGAGCGCGACGGCATCCTTTCCGGACTGCTCGTCGCCGAGTGCGTCGCGCACTACGGCAAGCCGCTGTCGCGGATCGTCGACGCCATGGAGGCGGAGTTCGGCGTGCTGCACTACGACCGGCGCGATCTCAGCCGGCCGATGGACGTCTGCGCGCGGCTGATCGAACGCGTCCGTGCCGGCGAGCTCGACTCCGCTTTCGGTCCCGGCTTTGCCAAGCGGGAAGAAAAGGACGGCGTGAAGCTGAACTTCGACGACGGCTCCTGGATCCTCTTCCGCAAGTCAGGCACCGAGCCCATCATCCGCATCTACTGCGAGAGCCCCGACGCGGGAAGGGTGGGGGAGATGCTCGACGCGGCGGTGAGGGAACTGGATCGGTAGAGCAAATCAGCGTTCGTCATCCGCGCGAAGGCGCGGTAAACAATCCAGCCCCGCGCTCTGCGCGGGGATTCGCGTTGTGGTCGGGAATTGCGGCCGCGGAGGCGGCCGCGACAAGCGCACTGGCAAGGTGCATATTCTAGAGACAATCGTCGAGATCTCCATCGAGGATCCCGAAACCTGTAGCCGGCATTTCTCACACGACGAGTGGAATTGCCCGCAGCCTGTCTGCCGATTGCGCGGAGTGGTGCGGATGAGCAGGACCGATGTGGCACAGACACTCTTGTCTGTGCGGGGTCTCGCCCGACTCGAGAGACTGCAAGCGCTCCACGGCACGCGGCCTCGGCCTGAGCACAGACAAGAGTGTCTGTGCCACATCGGTCCCTGGCTTGCGGCGGCAGGCAGGGAGGCTCAATCAGGTCGTGAGAAATGCGGGGTAGCGGCCGCCTCCGCGGCCGCAATCCTTTCGTGCAACTGAACCCCGCTCAGAGCGCCATACGCACTAACTTAACGCAACGCGTACGGGCAAAACGCCGCGATAGCGGCAGCGGACGGTAGCCAGGGGTGCGAGCGCTTTTTGCGAGCACCCCTGGTCATCGATGGCAATGCAGGTCGTGCCGCGTTAGCGGCACTGCACATCATCGGACAACTCTGACTCCACTCCAGTGCCGCTGAACGCGGCACACAACCATGGGGCCCTCGTTACCAGGGGTGCTCGCAACAAGCGCTCGCACCCCTGGCTACCTTCCGTTGCCGCTATCGCGGCGTTTGGCCGCAGGCGCTGAGCTTAAGTTTAAGTAGTCATATCGACGCCACCACGATCACCGCCGCCGCGGCGGCGACGATGTAGCTGGCTGGGTCGGTTGTGGCGGTCACGATCGGATCGTCGTCGAGCTGTCCGCGATGGGCGAGGAGCCACATGCGGCCGATCCAGTAGACGAGCAGCGCGCAGACGAGCCAGAGCGGGTCGGTCTTCGAATAGAGCTTCGTCACCTGCGAGCTGTTGAGGTAGAGCGCGAAGACGAGCACGGAGATCAGACCGCTCGAGGTGCCCAGGCCGAGGAGCACCTCGCGGTCGCCGGTCGTATAGGCGCGTCCGCCGGGTGCCTCCTCATCTTCCGCGGCCGCGCGTGAGAGGTCCGCGTAACGCTTTGCCAGCGACAGGCTGATGAAGAGGAAACTCGAAAAGGCCAGCAGCCAGCGGGAGACCACGATGCCGGTGGCCGCGCCGCCGATCAACACGCGCAGGGAGTAGAACCCGGCCAGGAGAATGACGTCGGCCAGCACGAGGCGTTTCACCAGCAACGTGTAGAGCGCGGAGAGCACGAGATAGAGAACGACGCCGAAGAGCGTCTCCCGGCTGATCGACGCCGCGATGGCCAGACTGGCGATGGCCGCCACCGGGACGATCATCAACGCCGCGCGCCTGGAGATCTCGTTCGCGGCGATGGGGCGGCGGCGCTTGCTGCGATGCCTCTTGTCGTGCGGTGCGTCGACCACGTCGTTCACGATGTACGCGGCCGACGAGGCGAAGCAGAAGCTGATGAACACGAGCAGAGCCCGCACGGCGCGGCCGGAGTCGTTTACCTCGTGCGCCATCAGCAGCGGCACGAAGACGAGCAGATTCTTCGTCCAGTGATGAACGCGAAGTACGCGGAGCAGGACGCCGGGCTTCACGCGCGCACGTTACGTGACGTGCCCTGCGCGCGTCCACTTCGCTTCGCCCGGGATAGACTGCCGCCACCAGTGTTGCGTGACGAAAACGCGAAGGCGTGGCGCACAGCCACGTACGTCATCGTAGGCATGTGGCTTCTCGCCATGGCGCGGCTTTTCATCGCCGATGTCTGGGATGAGACGAGCGCCCTGGTCGTCTTCGGCGATGCCCATCAGAGCGCCGGGCAGCTCGTGGCCACCATTCTCCGGACGCCGCTGCCGTTCTGGCGGCCGATCCCGACGATCGTTACCGCACTGACGATCCACGCGCTTCCGGCCGGCGTTGCCTGGCCGCTGCTGCGCATCGTCAACATGTTGATGATCCTCGGCGCGGTCGCGCTCTTCGTTCGGGCTCTTCGGGCCTGGGCAGCGCCGGATCACCGGCGCGACTTTGTCTTCGTCTTCGCCACTCTTTTTTCCGCCGGGGCCATCATCGTGGCCGGCTGGTTCGCGAACATCTTCGATGCCTCGGTGCTGCTTCTGGTCGCGTGGGGGCTCGTCCTGGTGACCCGCGGTTGGTTCATGGAAGCCGGCCTGCTCTTCGGCGTGGCGTTCTTCTTCAAGGAGAGCGCCGCCATGACCATCCCGTTTCTCCTTCTGCTCGTGGCCATCGACAGGCTCAGGCTTCGTGACGCGGTGCGGGTGGCCATTCCGACGATCGCAATCGGCATCCTCTATTTCGGCTTGCGCGGTCTCGTCGTTCCCTTTGGCTCGGCCGGCGACACGCACCAGTTCCGGCTGGACATGGTCATTCCCACCACGGCCGGTCTCATCGAGAGCTACTGGAGGGAGACGTTGTGGGGAACGCCGGGTGTCATCGGCTACCTCGTCTTCGCCTTCTCGCTCGGCGCCATGCGCGGCTGGCGTGCGCGAACCGCCTTCATCGTCTATGTCGTCTGCGCCATCGGCATCTATCTGTCGATGTTCACGGTTTACCAGGGACATGATCTAACGCGCTATCTGATGGCTGTTCCGCACCTGACATTCCTCCCGCGGCTGTACCTCATTCCGGTCACGCTGACGCTCCTCGTGTTCTCGCTGGACCGCCGGTGGTGGGCCGTGGCCATCCTGGCGATCCCGTTGCTCTTCGGGGCAGTTGGCGTCTATGCGCGTTACCAGAGGTTTCAGCGCAACTATCGCGATATCTATCGTTACGCGCGGCACGCGCCGAAGCCGTTGAGGATCGGCTATCCGATGAAGCCGTTGCACGATCCGCGGCGCGGCATCGACATCGGCGATTTCCCCGACGCGCCGCTGCGGCTCGACCCGATCACGGGACGGCTGGTTCCGCGGCGATGAGGTGCTACGATTCGGAACGTTTATGGCTACACCTGAGCAGACAGAAACCATCCGCACGCAATTCACGCGCGAGAGCATCATCGATGACTACCGCATCGCCTGGCGCTCGCGGCAGGCCAGCCTCATCGGCCGCAGGGAAGTGCTGACCGGCAAGGCCAAGTTCGGCATCTTCGGAGATGGCAAGGAAGTGGCCCAACTGGCCATGGCCCGAGCCTTCCGCAAAGGCGACTGGCGCAGCGGCTACTACCGCGATCAGACCTTCATCTTCGCCGCCGGCATCGGCACGCTCGACGAGTTCTTCGGCCAGCTCTACGCGCATCCGGATGTCGAGCACGATCCGTGGTCGGGCGGCCGCTCGATGAACGGCCACTTCGCGTCCCGCCTGCTCAATCCCGACGGCTCGTTCCGCAATCAGACCGACACATACAACTCCTCGGCGGACGTGTCGCCGACCGGTTCGCAGATGCCGCGCCTGGTCGGTCTCGCCTACGCCTCCAAGCTCTACCGCGAGGTCGAAGAGCTGAAGTCGATGACGGAGTTCTCGCGCAATGGCGACGAGATCGCCTGGGGCACGATCGGCAACGCCAGTTGCGCCGAGGGGATGTTCTGGGAGGCCGTCAACGCAGCTGGTGTGCTGCAGGTGCCGATGCTCCTCTCCATCTGGGACGACAACTACGGAATCTCGGTGCCGAACGAGTTCCAGGTGACGAAGGGTCACATCTCGGAGCTGCTCAAAGGCTTCCAGCGCGACCCGAAACAGAAGGTCGGCTACGACATCTACATCGTTCACGGATGGGACTACCCGGCGCTCTGCGAGACGTACATCGCCGCGGCCTCGATCGTGCGCATGGAGCACGTCCCGGCCATCATCCATGTCGATGAGATGACGCAGCCGCAGGGGCACTCGACCTCCGGCTCGCACGAGCGCTACAAGTCGAAGGAACGCCTGGACTGGGAAGCCGAGTTCGACTGCATCCGCAAGATGCGCGAGTGGATGATCGGCCACGGCATCGCCACGGGCGATGAGCTCGACGGGTTCGAGAGAGACGACCTGCAAGTCGTGCGCGAAGCACAGCGCCGGGCCTGGGACGCCTATCGCGCGCCGATCGACGCCGAGGTGAAGAAAGTCATCGGCTTCATCGACGAGTTGTCGGCGATCGTTCCGGATCGGACACAGCTCGATGCCATTCGCTCCGAATTGCAGAAGACCCAGTCTCCGTACCGCCGCGATTCGATCAAAGCGCTGACGAGCGCGCTCATCGCAGCCCTAGGGGCCACGACCGGACACGAGGAGATCCTGGGCCGCATCGCTGAATGGCGGCGCGACTGCGACTTCGCCATCGCCGCGTTGTATGACGACGAACTGTACAGCGGCGGCGTGGAGTCGACGCTCAACGTCGCCGAGGTGAAACCGCAATACGGCGATGGCGCCCCAGAAAAGAACGATAAGAACGATAAGAACGATAAGAACGAGAAGAACGGTTCAGAGATCATCAACGCCTGCCTCGACGCGGCCATGCAGCGCTACCCGAACCTCATCGCCATGGGGGAGGACGTCGGCAAGCTCGGCGACGTGAACCAGGGCTGCGCCGGCTTGCAGGAAAAGTACGGTCTCTATCGCGTCTCCGACACGGGCATCCGCGAGTGCACGATCGTCGGGCAGGCCATCGGGATGGCCCTGCGGGGTCTGCGGCCGATCGCGGAGATCCAGTACCTCGACTACATCCTGTACGCCATCCAGATCCTCTCGGACGATCTGGCCACGACGCGCTGGCGGACGCGCGGAGGGCAGAAGTGTCCGGTGATCATCCGCACGCGCGGCCACCGCCTGGAAGGGATCTGGCACTCCGGCTCCCCGATGTCGGCGATCATCAATCTCGTGCGCGGCATGCGCGTCTGCGTCCCGCGCAACATGACGCAGGCGGCGGGCTTCTACAACACGATGTTCCGCTCTGACGACCCGGCCCTGGTCGTCGAGGTGTTGAACGGCTATCGCATCAAGGAGCCGTTGCCGTCGAACATCGCCGACTTCACCATCCCCCTCGGCGTCCCCGAGGTGCTGCGGCAGGGGAAGGATGTGACCCTGGTCAGTTACGGAGCCACGCTACGCATCGTCATGGAAGCAGCCGAGCTGCTGGCGCAGGTGGGTATCGACGCGGAGGTGATCGACGTCCAGACGCTGCTGCCGTTCGACGTGCGGGGAATCATCGTCGATTCGTTGAAGAAGACGAACCGCGTGGCCTTCATCGATGAAGACGTTCCCGGCGGCGCGACGGCGTACATGATGCAGAACGTCCTGGAGCGCGACCGCGGCTACGACTGGCTCGACTCCGAGCCGCGCACGCTCCCGGCCAAGGAGCACCGCCCCGCCTACGGTTCCGACGGCGATTACTGGTCGAAGCCGAACCGCGAGACGATCTTCGAGGCGGTGTACGAGTTGCTGCACGAGGCGATGCCGCGGAAGTACCCGCGGTTTTTGTAGGGACTACGCGCCAGTAGCGCCGCCGGCTCGGCGGCTGGACCGCCGGCGACCCGCCGGCGATGTGGAGGATCGCCTGGAGGTCAGAACCGCCGCCGAGCCGGCGGCGGGCCAGCCGGCGAGCCGCCGGCGCTACGCTTCGTCTTTCCGGCGCGGTGGTTCGAAGTGAGCACCGCTTCGATCAACTCTGGCGGCGCATCAGTCGCCAATTCCTCCTCTTTCTCCGCTGCGCCGCGAGCCAGCTCGATCGTTTCGCGGTAGCTGGCCAGGTAGGCGCGGCAGGACGGACAGACGAGTAGGTGCAGATCGAACGTGGCGTGTGTGTCGGCGTCGAGCTCCTCGTCGACATAGGCGTCGAGGTACGCGATCAACTCGATGCAGGTCACGTGGCTCATGACGCACCTCGCATGTCCGGATCGAGCAGCGTCCGCAGCGCCTGGCGGGCGCGGTGCAGTTTGACTTTGAGGTTTTCCCGCGTGATCTGCAGCTTCTCCGCGACGACCTCGGGCGGGAGCTGTTCGATGTCGCGCAGCACGAGAACGATGCGGTAGGGCTCCGGCAGTTGGTCGATGCACTGGCGCACGAGAGCGCACGACTGTTCGCGGTGCAGGATGTCTTCGGCGGTTTCCGGCCAGGCCACCGAGGATCGTTGCTGGTGGCCATCCGCCTGGAAAGGGGGCAGGAGCGCGTCGACGTCCTGCTCGCGTCGCCGCTCGATCACGCGCAGCCTCATCAGCGCGCAATTCACGGCGATGCGATGGAGCCAGGTCGAGACGCGGCTCTCCGACTGGAACTCACCGATACCGCGGAACGCGGCCACGAATGCCTCCTGCACGGCGTCGCGGGCGTCTTCCTCGTCGCGCAGGATGCGGCGCGTTACGGCCAGGAGCGGCGCGGCGTGATGCTCCACCAACTCCGCAAAGGCAACATCGTCGCCCATGCGCAGTCGTTCGATGAGGTTTCCGTCATCGACCAGCATTCGTACAGCGTAGCGTGTTAGTCATCGAGGAGCGCATTGAACATGTGGCCCGAAGCCACCAGCCGGTCGGCCGCCTCTTCTGAGAGCGGTTCCGCGAAGAGAAACCCCTGCGCATACTCGCAGCCGAGCTCCTCCAGGCGGCGAAGCTGGCTGACTGTCTCGACGCCCTCGGCCACGACCTCGATGCCGAGGTTGTGCGCGAGAGACATGATCGTCTTCACCAGCTCGCAATGTTCATCGCTCGAATCGAGCGTGGCCACGAACGAGCGGTCGATCTTCAGCGCGTCGATGGGCAGATTGACGAGATAGGCCAGCGATGAATAGCCGGTGCCGAAGTCGTCGATGCACAGCTCGATCCCGAGCTGCTGCACGCGCTCGAAGAACTCCGCCGCGCTCCGCTCCACCATCGCGCTCTCGGTGATCTCGAGCCGGATCGAGGCCCCCTCAACCTGCGCCGCGGCCAGCACGCGATCGAGCTCGTCGATCAGCGTTGGGTCGAACGTCTGGCGGAGGGAGACATTGATGCTCGCCGTCAGCGGCGCGCCGGCCATGGTGCGCCAGCGCCGTAGTTGTGCACAGACTCGTTTCAGCACCCACACGCCGATGGGCACGATGAGGCCGTTCTCTTCGGCGATGGAGATGAAATCGTTCGGTGCGATCGTGCCGCGCAGAGGATGGTCCCACCGCAGCAGCGCTTCGAATCCGGTCACCACCCCGGAGCGGATGGAGACGATGGGCTGATAGACGATGCGGAACTCCTCGCGCTCGACGGCGCGGCGCAGGTCCATCTCCATCAGCATCCGTTCCACAGCCTGCACGTGCATACGGCGGTCGAAGATCTCGTAACGTCCCTTGCCGCGCTCCTTGGCGCGATACATGGCCGTGTCGGCGTCGCGCAGCACGGCGTCGGCGGAGCGGTAGCCGGTGGCGCTGACGGCGATGCCGATGCTGGCCGAGGTGAAGACCTCTTCGTCGGAGACCGTGAACGGGCGCGCGAGCTCAGCGGTAACCCGCTCGGCGATGGCGGTCGCTTCGCTGGCGTCGGAGATGTTCTCGATGAGGATGGTGAACTCGTCGCCGCCGATGCGGGCCACGAGATCGGACGGACGGACGCAGCCCCGCAAACGCTCCGCGGCGGCGCGCAGGAGCTCGTCGCCGGCGATGTGGCCGAGCGAGTCGTTGACGAGCTTGAAGCGGTCGAGATCGAGAAAGAGCACGGCGAAGTCGTAGACATGCTCGCGGGCGTTCATGGCGATGGTGTGATCGAGCCGGTTCATGAAGAGTGAGCGGTTGGGCAGGCCGGTCACGGCGTCGTGCATGGCGTCGTGCGTCATCCGGCGTTCGGAATGCTGGCGCTCGGCGATCTCGCGCTGCAGTTCGTCGTTGATCCTCTGCAGCTCTTCGCCGCGCTCCGCGTGCGCGGCCAGGTCGGCGTGGGCGCGATCGAGCGCGGTCCTGGCCTGTTGCCGCTGTAACTCCGCCGATGTGCGGCCGGCGACGATGAGCAGCGTCGAGCGGATCAGCGCTGCATCCGCCATCGGCCGCCGGCTCATCACACCGATCCATCCGAATGCGGCCCCCTCGGCGTCGATCAGGGCGATGGCCGCGTAACTGGCGATGGACTGCTCCACGAGACCGAGATCGAGTGGATACAGCTCCGCCGCGCCGTCGGGGATCCAGCAGAAGTGCGTCTGGACCACGTCTCCGCACGGCGTGCCGTCGAGGACGTATTCGAAGTTCGCCACATGGGCGTTGTCGACGAAACGCGCCACGGTCCGGGCGCGCAGCGGCTCTTCGCCGGCCAGCTCCGCCGCGAAGGCGAATTCGGCGTCGAGCGTCCGCGCCAGCTCACTGACGAGCGTTCGGAAGTACTCCGGTCCGGGCGAGCAGAGAGAGAGTCCTTCGAGCAACTCGCGGATCGGCTCACGTAAGCCGACCGGTTGTTCGGTATTGCTAATCCTGGATGGTTGATCGTTCATTGGCCGTGGTTCCATGAAACTGACTCCCTCTCAACGCTCCTTAGATGCAGTTTCATGTAACCGGTTACACCTTATACGGAAACTGGGCGCGGAGTTCACACGCTGTTCACTGGAAAACGGGGGAAACCATCCTCAGATGACGCAGATGGACTCAAATTGAAGACGATGGCCCTATCTGCGCTCATCTACGCCATCTGTGGATGGCCTTCGCCGTCCTCCGAGGTCATGCTCGCCGGTGTCGTACCGGAGACGCTGGACGGCGGTCTGGCGTTGTCCGACCCCGTCTCCCCCGCCATCCCGGCGTCAGCCGAGGCTGTGATGAGGGAGTCGGCGAGAAACAGCCGTCCGCGGATGGGGTGACCTAAAACATTCGGACTCAACGGTTCGCACGTCGTGGAGCTTCTCGCCCGTACGGCGATCATTGATCGCGGTAGGAGATCGCAGTGGTTCCGTGCACTGGAAGAGTCACCGTACCCACCTTCTGGAAAAGGTATGGCTTTCCGCCAGGGCGAGCGACGTACAGGTTGAATCTGCCGGGCGGAAGAAACTGCGGCAGGACCACGCCGCCATCGCGCGCCGTGCTGATAAGCTGAAACAGATTCAGGCCGTTCACTTCGGCGAGATCCATCAGTGCACCCTGCGGGATGTAGTCACCGTCCGCCGGTGCAGCCATGACAAATTGTGGCTTCGCTGGCGGTGCATTTCCCGGCAACAGATACACAACTCCTCGGCCGGGAGGCAGCAATGCGACAGTATTCTCGTACCCAGCCCGCAACGTCGTGATGCCGAGGGCGTAGCCGGTGGCCGCGACATAGAACATGGTGTCGAGCTCCGGCACGGAGTCGAATTGGAAGTGGCCCTCCTGGTCACTCACCGTGTCGAAATGACCCTGCCCGGACATCTCGTCGGTATAGCCGCCACTGATGTGCGCGCCGGGGACAGGCGCGCCGTTTGCGCCGATGACATGGCCTGTTACGATACCGCTCTTCTCAAGAGCAACCGTGGACTCGGCCGCGCTGCTGTTCAGCGAAACGTCGATTTCCTTGGCGCGATACCCAGCGGCTTTGACATGAAGGTGGGCGACGCCATCAGGATAGCCATCGAAGACGAGACGTCCGTCATCGTCAGTATCACTCACTCTCATCGAGGCGCCGCCACCGTCGAACGTTAGACGTTGGTCGATGGTGGCGCGGATCGCCGCGCCGGTTACCGCATCGACGATGCGAACGCTGGCGCCGGATATCGGCATCTCGAAATCGGCACGGTAGTCCGGCGCGGTCACGACGACGTTCTGATGAGCGGCGAACGGATCGCGTCCACGCCGGTACGGTTCCATAGCGCGCAGCGAAAGCTCGCCCGACTGGTATGTCGTGAGCTCGTATGCGCCCTGCGAATCGGCGGCAACAGAGCCGAGAATCATTTTGGCGTCATGCCGGTCGGCGAGCTGTACGAGCGCGCCGGCTACCCCTTCGCCGCCTCGCCTGACTGTACCGTGCACCTCGATCGGGACTGGAGCCAGACCAACGACCGTCGTTTCCGTACTAGCGTCCACCTCGCGGTAAAGCAGTTTGCGACCCGAGAAGCTCTCAATCGACAGGCGCTTGCGGCCGTAGCTCTGAAGCAGGAGCGTGATCGACCCTTCGTGCAGCGGTACGCGGCTTGAAGTAGTGAACTTGGGGCGGGGATCGTCGTTCGCATCGGCGAGCTCCAGGCTGGCGCCACGAAACTCGGACGCATCCTTAGGCAACGTAATTCGCGCCACGATCGCGGCCTGAGGCCGCAGGGTCACGTCGGCGAGCACGAGTGCCCGCGACTCCTTCAGATCGGCGCGAGGTGTCGCTGTCGTCGCATACCCTTCCGCGCGAACACGCCAACGAAGAGGAACGGGAGGAGGCCCCACGGATGAAAAGCTGACACGCCCGCTCGCATCGCTGATCGCAGACCATCGCCGCGCGTAGATCAGTCTGGCCGTGTCGGCGTTCAGAGCACCCGGCGGGTCCCACGTCACGGATGCGCGGCCGATGGGCTGATGACGCTTCGAGTCGACTACACGGAACGCGACGGTTACTGTCTCAGTACAAAGGACTTCTCCGAGATCGGTCTGTTGTCCCGCCGCCATCACGATGCCCGGCCGTATCCGGGATCCTGTTCTCTGCCCGAGAAAGGCCCCATCGTAGACGCCTTCGGGAAGATGCGTTTCGAATACCCCACCTGCAGAAGGAGTCAGCGCGATCTCATCGACGACCTTCGATCCTGAGCGAATCAGAATGAGAGAAACATGCTCACTCCCGGCCGTGGCCGGGCGACGCAGCTTGCCACGAAGCGTGCCGAGCTCGCGGAGCAGGAGCGGCCGATGCTGATCGAAGTCAGTCTCCGTATAGGTCGTAGGTTCAAATCTGCTCAGACTGACGGTAAATGGCAGTACGAGATCGTCCGGCATGGAAAGGACGCCATTTCTAACCTCCAGGGAGACCGTCGTGGCGGCGGTACGCAGGGCGATCGCTTTTACCGGCTGCGGAGGGAAGATCAGAACGCGAATCTGGCGCTCGGACGCAGACACAACCGGCGCCGCGATGAACGCAGCCAGCATCAAGAAAGCCCGCCACATATAACCCCTCAGAAATACTGAATGATGCAATTGCCGTACAAGTCTGTCCACTCGCAGTCGTCTTCACCACCGCCGCCTGGCCCACCGCTTGTGCTCCAGTTGCATCGCCGTAGGTGCCTACCGTCGAGAGTGACCATCCCTGCCAGCGTCGCGTCGCGATGATAGACTATTCGTTCGTGGCATTATCTCGCCGCGCCCTCATCGTCAGGCCAAATGTAGTACCACCAATAAATTAGTTGGGCAGCGGGCGAACCAACGAAGATCAGCGTTGCCCATAATGCGCGCTTTTCATCGGGCAGGCGATCGTTGTTACGAACATTCCATGAGTAGAGGATCAGAAGGATGGCATAAAGCGCCATCATGACGAAGTGAATCGTCTGTATTGTGTTAAAGTGGAAATCGTTGAAAACGAAAAGCAAAGTAAAAATATAAACGAGTGGAAGTAGCGTCAACAAGCCTAAGAAGATTTTTGAAACCTTGAGCATTTTCAGCCTTATTCGACCTTGGTCGTGGTGCATCGCGTTCCGGCGAACTCGGCTCCCCATGATTTGCCAAAGCCAGTAGAATTGGTCTCATGGATCTGGAGAATGTTGCCTCCGGCATCCTCGGCGTAGGTGTAATCGGCGATGGTTCCGGTAGCCGTGGTCAGCTTGTTCTCCAGCGGCCGGTAGCGGTTGTCGTAGCTCATCGTCTTCGCCGTTCCGTTGCCGAAGACGAGCTGTGTTGCGGGGCCGAAAGGCAGATAGGCGGCGGAGGCGACGATGCTCGTGGCTCCCGATGACGTGGAGTAGGGACGATCGGCGAGGTCGAAGGTGAACGTCACCGCGTCCCCGGAGGGGTAGGTCATCGACGAGCGGTTGCCGTCCGGGTCGTACTGGTAACTGCTCGATAACGACGACACGACGCTCACCATTCGATACGTCGAGATAGTCCAGCCGCTCCTGCGCGTGCTGCTTCAGCTCATCATCGCCAGACACCTTGAGAAGTGCGTCTAGTATGGCACGCGCCTTGATCTCGTAACTGCGTGCAAGGTCTGGTTGTTGACGCCCGTACTTGTCTGTAAGCGCAACCTGCCATTCGGCGAGTCGCAAACGCCGCCAATTCGTGTTCGAGTCGTCGGGTGCTCGACTGAGCCAATCACGCAAAACCGCCTCATCTTCCTGCTCGGTCGGTGCTCCACCCATGCTTGCAAACCACGGTGTGTACGAACTCGTCGGGTACTCAGTGACGATTCGTTTCGCTAGACCACTCCCAGAATGAGTGTATAGGAGACTGGGGCCCCACGCGCCGTCCCCAAGTGCAAGCATGAGACGCCAAACGTCCGCATCGGCGCCACTCGGCTCCTGAACGACCAGAGTTACGGTATTCGACACTGCAGCGTGCTGCCGGGTTTCGTCGATGCCCATCTCCTCGCGAAGGTCGTCTCCTACCATCATCTGAAATTCGAATCGGCCAGGTTGTAACAGCCGAGAGGTGGCGAACCACGCCGGGTAGTTCATCAATCCTCTCGTACTGAGCGTATACGAGGCGCTCTGGTGAGGTGAAATCTTCTGACCAGACCACTCCTCAACCACCAGTATCGTTTTCGTGACGTCGCAGGCCGCAAAAAAACTCTGGCCCTGATCATCGCGAACAAGCAATACCGCCTTTGCCGGCACCGTCAGCGACGCACCGCCGGCGTTCGTGAACCTTACGCGAAACGCCACCGGTATGCCGGGCAATGTCGTCCCCGCTTGCAGCTCGAGCGCAACCGTTAACTGCGCTGGCGGAGGCGACCCCGCTTCCGCAAGCGTCGTAGAAAGGAGAATGCCTACAGCCGTGACGACTCCGCGCATCGTTGGCTCCTAAGGGTTCGGGTCACCATTCTGCTGAAACAGCAGCGGCAACAGCTCACCATTCGACAGGAGGGTCGTCGAGATAGTCCAGCCGGTCCTTCGCGTGCTTCGTCAGCGCATCATCGCCAGACACCTTGAGAAGCGCGTTAAGAATCGCACGCGCTTTCGTCTGGTAGCTCTGGGAGCGCTCCGGTTGTGTGTCTGCGTACTTGTTTGCGAGGGCAATCTCAAGTTGGGCTAGTTGAAAGCGGCGCCAATTTGTGTTCAAGTCCTCGAGCGCTCGACTGAGCCAGTCACGCAGAATTGACTCACGTTCCTCCGCAGTCGGTGCCGGACACGTACTTGCAAACCACGACGCATACACGCTGTTGGGATACTCGGCGAGGACACGCTTCGCGATCCCTTGGCCCGCAGGCCCGAAGAGCAGTCCTGGGCCCCAGTTACCGCCAGCGGCCTTCATCAGGCTCCAGACCTCCGCGTCGGCACCGCTCGGCTCCTGAACGGTCAAAGTAACGGTGTTCGACACAGCAGCTCGCTGCCGGGTTTCGTCGACGCCCATCTCCTCGCGAAGGTCGTCTCCTACCATCATCTGCAGTTCGAAGCGGCCAGGCCGCGACATCCGGTAATCGACAAACCACGCCGGGTGGTTCATCAAGCCTCTTGTACTAAGCGTATACGAGACATCCTGGTGGGGTGGAATCTTCTGACCAGCCCATTCCTCTACCACAACGATCGTCCTAACGACATCGGAGGCCGCCAAGAAACTTTGTCCCTGGTCGTTGCGAACAAGCAATACTGCCATTGATGGTACCGTAAGCGGCGCAGCGCCAGCGTTCGTGAACGTCACGCGAAACGCCACCGGGATGCCGGGCAATGTCGTGCCCGTTTGGAGCTGCAATGCCACCGTTAATTGCGCTGACGGAGGCGACGCCGCTTCCGCGAGCGTCGCAGAAAAGAGAATGGCTACAATTGCGACGGTTCTGCGCATCTTTGGCTCTAAGGGTTCGGGTCAACATTCTGCCGAAACCCCAGCGGCAACGGTTCGGGCGCACGGCGCACACGTCGATACTCCGAAGACGCCCACAAGCCGTTTCAGGGTGTGCATCGCGTCGAAAAATCGGCCGTGGCGGTCGCCGTGCTACCGTCAAGGTGCCACTTTAGTTCCCCGCCCGGGCTGGTCCCGACAAAGACGCTGGCATGATCGCCGGGCTTGAACACGAGGGGCTGCCCCTGCTGGCGTGGCGCCGGTGTCACCTGATTGTCCGCACCAATCTGGAGCACTTTGATTACGCAGTTTGGGTTCGAGTACCCGAAGCGCGCGCTGAACGACTGACCAGCGCCTTTCGTGACGCACTCCACGCGTGGAACGACACGCGCTGGAGCAGGTGCATCGAGAGCGGCCAGAAACTGAATATTGGCGAGAGCTAGGGCCGGTGTCAACAGGTGCGAGAGTGCATCGGCCGCGTGGCTTCGCGTGTAGTCAGTGAGTGCAACGTCGACGAGCTGCGTCAAGACTACGCGCGCTTGGCCAGCCAGGGTCGCAGCCTTGTCGGCATCGCGTTCACTGAAGGACGCAGAATCGCTGGCACCTTGAAGCAGCCCCCCTTTCGCCAGGAGTAACTCATCGCGGACCGCGGCTGGAGGATTCCCACCGAGAGCGCTGTCCAACTGCGCAAGTTCGGTGCTCAGTGACGCGCGTGGGTCCAAGTTGATGGCGCCTAACCACGCTATGTAGCCCGATGTCTGATACGCCGTCCGGATCTGGCGAATGACGGCTTCACGCGTGTTGAGCCAGTCTGCTGGTATCCACCCTCTTCCGCCGGACGTTTGCTGCAAGAAGTTATACACCGCGAGGTCAGCACCCGCGGGCTGTTGGATGGTTAGCGTCTGCGTGTCGGAATGAATCTCTGACATGTCCGACCCAGGCAGGTTCAGCACCAGGAGCGTCACTTCAAGCGCATATCTACCGGGAGAGGAAAGGCGGCGATCGGCGAAGAACTCGTTCTCAACAAGCAACGGACCAAACCGGAGATAGAGTTGCCGCTGTCCGTTGGGTGGAAGAGTAAAGCACTCCGCGGAGTTGCATTTCTCCATTTGGTCCGAGGGGAGGTTGATCATCGGGGAACCCCGCAAGCCGAGGGCGTTGAAGGTGCCCGACGGGCCAGTGACCTTGAGGCTCGCAGCCTGCGCGATGACCTCAGGCCGCGCTGAAAGATTGGTGATCGTGAGCAGGAAACCGGCCGGCAAACCAGGAAGAATGGTATCAGGCAGCAGTGTCAAACTCACGCGGGGCGGCTCATCGGCGGCGGAGACGCCTGTTACGACGAAGGCCAGGATGAGTAAGGTCAGAGTAGCCCGTCGCATGACAGGCCATCTCCAGACGACGCGGGAATCGTGATCAAGCTGCGCGGTCGGGCACCGGAATTCCCCGGTTTCGTCCCCGTCATCAGGTACGCTTCTGATTGCGTATTCTCGGTTCAGGGTGTGCATTGCGTCGGAAAATCGACCGTGACGGTTGCGGTGCTGCCATCGAGGTGCCACTTCAGTTCCCCGCCGGGGCTGGATGCGACAAAGACGCTGGCATGATCGCCCGGCTTGAACACGAGGGGCTGCCCCTGCTGGCGTGGCGCCGGTGTCACCTGATTGTCCGGACCAATCTGGAGCACTTTGATTACGCGGTTTGGGTTCGAGTACCCGAAGCGCGCGGTGAATGACTGCCCAATGCCTTTCGTGACGCACTCCACGCGCGGAATGACAGCCCCCGGCGCTGGCGGGTCACTCGCGGCGTAGAACCGCAGATCATCGAGAGCGACAGCCCTGGTGTACAGGTGGGAGAGCGCGCCGGTGGCGAGGCTCCGCATCCGGTCAGTAACAGCGACATCTCGTAGCGTGGTGAATGTGGCGCGCGCCTCATCAGAAAATGCAATCGTCTTGTCAATATCACGCTCGCTCAGCAGCGCATTCTTGCTCCACTGCGCAAGAAAAGAGGCCTTCGACCAAAGCAGTCCATCACGGATACTCGGAGGGGGGGTTGTGGAGAGCGCACGGTCGAATCGCGCGTCAGCGTCGGCGCTGGAGATTACCGGCCCTAGTGCCGACGTCCATATAGCGTAGGTCGAGGATGGGTAGTGGGCCCGAAGAGTGGGCGCCGCTATCTGTCCATTAGAGGCCCACTCGAACGTCCCCCAGCACTTGCCGTCGTTGGCATCAAGCAACGACTGCCATGCCGACGCGTCGACGCCGGTAGGCTGGGAAACGGACAGTGTTTGACTGTTCGTGCGCACCGGAATGAGCATTTGGTCAGGGCCATCAAAATACAGGGTCATCTCCATCGTGTACTTGCCGACCACGCAAAGGCGTTTGTCTGCGAAAAATTCGTTTCCTCCGAGCATCGGGCCGGCATCGAATACGAGCTGGCGTACACTCTTGGCTGGAACTGTGAAGCAATACTCAGCGTTGCACTTCTCCATTTGGTCCGTGGGGAGGTGGGCAGCGTATCCATACGACAGACCATCCACGTCGAAGGTACCGGTTGTGGCCGTCGCAGAGAGCGCTGCCTGGTCACTGAAGCGCACCGGTTGGTCCGAGGGGTTGGTGATCGTCAAGAGGAATGAGACGGGTAGCCCCGGCAAAGTGGTCGCAGGCAGCAGCGTCAGCGTAATGGACGGTGGCTGTGCCCCAAACGCTGGGATTGCTAGAAGAGCGAGCAATAGGATGACGAAGCGCATTCTGAGAATCTCCTTACTGTTGAGGCACCGGGTCGGCAGCGCGACGCACAGTCATATATTCGCTATCCGCGCCATTTGCTAGGTAGTGCAGGTTAACGATTCCGTCGCCAAGGCCAGGTCCGGCATAAGGTACATGCATCAGGCAATTTAGTTGAGCGTTAGCATAACTCTGCGCGGCGCAGTGACCCTTGTGATCAATTCCAGTTGGAATGTTTACCCAGAAATGAACCGTTTCGTGCGCAGTGACCTCACCGCTGACGGTCAGAGTGCTTAGGCCAGCGTACTCAGCGCCTGAGCGAGACCCAAATCTATCGAGCACTACAGCGGTTGTAACGTCTTCGATGCGTTGCGCCATGATCAAGCTCCAGTTCGTCTCACTGCCGACGGTCGTTAGCCCTAATTCCACACCCCCGGTCCGGCCTACTTGATACACGAATGGCAGCTGCGTTATCGCTATGCGATGGAATGAATTTGGCGTTGAAGTCTTGGTGTAGGGGCTCGTCGCGGTGCCGTTCTGGAGCCACCGGCTGGCGAAGTATGTACGGTCGCTAAGGCCCAGTTCAGTGACGAACGGCACCTCAGTCACGGTTTGGCGTGCGGGCTCAACATCGACATACATAGAGTTGAACAGCGGTGCGACGTACTCGTCGTTCGGCTCATATGTTCCCATGCCGATGATCCCAACGGCGTCACGCATAATATCGTTAACTGGTTGCGCCACGTGCGGTGGCTCCGCACCGTAATCGCGCGACGTGCTCGAGCTGGGAACAATCTTCACGATCCAGTCCCCGTTTTCGTTCTGGCTAACCGAGTCGAACGTCACGAAGTCAAAGTAGAATCCGTCACCAAAACCGGAATCGGCATGAACGAGCTCCAGAGTGGCTCCGGCGCCCAGATTCTGGAAGGGCGTGCCGTCTGCAACTGGAATCTCATTCGAGCCCGCATTGGCGATTCCGTTGAGGAACGATCCCTGCCTGAACATGTGCTCTTCCTCGACGTAGATACGTTTCCAGAGCGTGAAAATGCCCGATTTCGGACATGGGCCACCGGGACAGGTGAAGCTGGCGTTTGCCGAGCCGGCGAACTGGTAGTTGTCGCCCGCGGTCTGGCTCGTGATCGTCATCGTGGTGGCGAACTTGCCTCCCGCGTCGGTCTGCAGGCTGGCGATGCCGGCGGTCGTCGGGGCGCTTAGTTGCGCCGCAGGCCCGTCGTTGTCTCCGGTAGTTGCATCGCCTCCCCGGTAGTCGGCGGTATCGGGCGGATCATCGAGACGAAGGTAGACCGTTCCTGCCTTGGGCTGCTTCGTCACCCCGTCGATTAAAGTCCCAGTAACCCTGACCTGCGGGGCACCGTTCGTTTGAAGTTGATATTGAGAGGGATGTGCGATGTCCCACGGCGCCGTCGACAGGAGGATCTTCCCGTCGTCGGAGCCCGACCCCGACTCAGAGTAGTCGAACCGCACGAAGTCCCCGCCGGACTGGGGAATGCTCAGCGATGTGATTCCCCATGCCCAGTTCGTCGGTATGCCCGTGAAATCCGGCGGCATCGGGGGTGTTGATGCTTCCATGACAAATGACCCCGTCAAAGCACTCCCGAACAACGGCCAATGAAACGGGTCGGGCATGAGCTGCTGCGATGGGAAATCGTTGCCTTCTCCAACGATGATCTGACCCAGTTGGTCGAAGGGTTGAAAGCCGACATCCTGGTCCTGGCCGACGAAGTTGTACGCAGTCACCGTCACGCTCGGGACAGGCTGAGAAAACGTGACTTTGATCATCGTGAACGATAACGGAGGAGCAGGGAATACCTGACAACCGCCGGCGGAGGTCGTCGCGTACATGGTCCCGTCGAAGTTGGCATCTTTGTAATGAATGAACTGGCCGCCCTCGAGCGTGATGGTGGCGCCGCCGGGTAGATTCAGGACCGTCGGCGTGCTGCAGTCGGTGACTGACGTTTGATCGGTCGCCGGAAAGGCCACCGGTGTTTCCATCTGTTGCCCCAGGGCGATCGAAGCGGACGCGACGAGCGCCGCGAGCAGCGCTCCTGCGCGCCGAATCGCCTTTGCTGATGGTGTTCTCATATAACCTCTCTCCTGCCTCGGTAGGTGACAAAAAGAGCGCGGGACCAGGCCCAACCGATCCAAACGCTGAGACTCACGATTGCTGCACGTTCGATTCGTTGGAGTGCCGCAGGCGACAAAACGACACCCCTTCGAACGGTTCTCCGTACACTGAAACTGTTTTGTGACGGAGGTGTATACGAACGGCGCTGAGGAGAGCACGCGGGGAGGGCTCAAGTCAACGGATCGCCTGAGTAGTCTCATTTGTAACTACTCGCTTCTTCGAGGTAGGGAAAGGCGACCTGGCGTCACTCCCTATATGTGGCCACATCGACGGCATTCGCATCGGGTGTTCGCCGGGCATCTCCGGGGCGTCAGCGTGGGCGCAGAGACAGGACGGAGGCTCTCAGGAACGGATCGTGGTGGCGATGAGGCCAAGGTAGGAATCCGAAATTGCGGACCCGGCTCGAGCTCTTCATCAAGAGTCACGGCGTGAAACCGGCGCGCCTTGCCGCGCAGGCAGGCTATAGCCGTGGGCATTTGGCCCGCGCTCGCGAGGGTGAGCCGACGTCCGCGCGGTTTCAGGAGGGCGTGACCGCGGCGGTTCGCCGGATCGTTGATCAGCCCGTGGAACGCAATGAGCTCTTCGAGCCCGAGAGCGTGGCCATTCGCACGCTCTTGCCGAAGACAACGCACGAGCGCCGCCGGCGCAAGCCTCGGCCATCGCAATCTGGGATGCCGATGGATCTGGATGCGGTTGCGGGCGCCCTCGCGGATGCGAAGTTGGAGAGGTGGCTGGCGCAGATTCGCACGACCGCCGGTGTGGCGACGGAAGCGGCGACGCGGGAGCTGGTGGACGCGGCCTTCTTGCTGATTAACCGGCAGCCGGCTCGTGCGGAGCAGCTCTATGCCGCTGCCATTGCCCTCACCGAACGGCTCACGGGATCGCCGGCGCTACTGGTCGCAGCGCTTCGTGGGTACGGGGAGAAGGGCCGCGCGAACGCTCTGCGCATGCTGGGCCGCTATCACGAGGCCATGCAGGTTCTGATCGACGCCGAGCAGCACTTCCTCGACGCGCGGTACTGCCCCGTCGAGATCGGGGAAGTCCGATACACGCGAGCGGGCGTCCTCTTCAAGATGGAAAAGTGGCCGGAAGCCCAGGCGGCCGCGGTGCAAGCTCGCCGGATTTTTGAGGAGGAGAGCAACCGCACACGCGCGCTGCATGCCCAACTGCTTGAGGGCTGCGTGCTTATCGAGCGGGGCGATCTCGACGCTGGCCGCGCCATCTTAGTCAGTCTTCGCAAGGCACTCGAAGGGAAGCGGCATCGCGCCACGCTCGCGTGTGTTTACGTCAACCTTGGCTCATGCGACCGGAGACGCCGAGAACCTGCAATCGCGCGCCACTGGCTCCATCGGGCGACACAGCTTTTCCGGCAGTTAGGTATGACATCGGAGCTTGTCCGCGCCCGCTGGTGCAGCGCGAAGGTTACGATCGTCGAGGGCGATCGCGCACGCGGTATCCGCGAATTGCGGGCAGCGATGCGTGATTTCGAGCGCTTGTCAATGCCCGCCGACGCAGGCTTTGTCGGGCTCGATCTGCTTGAGCAAATGATCGCCGGGGTTTCGGACGCGAATGAAGCTGAAAAGCTCGCTCGAACCCTTGCGCAGCTCTTTATCGCCGCCGGCACGAACGTGAGCGCCGCGAAGGCGATTGACTACCTGCGCGACGCCGCCGTCGCCCGGAAGGCCGACGCCCCACTCGTCGCCTACATCCGTCGGTATGTCCACCGGGCCGCCGTTGATCCCGACTGGCCGTTTCAGCCGCCTTCGTCGGGCGTGGAGCCAACGTGAGATCTCCACGCCCGATGAACGTACTTGCTCTAGCCGTTTGGAAACGAGAGCTCGCTGGCAAGCGTAATGATCCAGTCGAACATAGATCCTCCTTCTTCAGCGCTCGGCGCCCCGAGGCGGCGTTTGAGCGCCGGGGGAGAGCCCTCGCCTTTTGGAGGAATGACGCGATGGCCGAAATCGACACATCATGCGGAGCAGGAAGGGCGGAGAGGCGACCGGGGCGGGTATACTCACGATGCTTCCGCGCGCCTCAGCCCGCTCGGCGCGCCTCTCGCGATGCCGAACGACACGAACGCCGAACCGCTGCTCTGCTCGCAACGAGCGGATGCCGCATACCGGGCACATTACGATCTGCTCCGCTTCATCGCTGCCCGCCGGTTCAGGATTCCGGACGATGAGGTCTGCGGCGTGATCCACGACGTCTTCGTCTCCTTCATCCGGCACGAGGCGAGGGTCGCGCAAAGCCCGGCCGATGAGCGGGCCTGGCTCGTCGGCGGCGTCTGCAACGCCAGCCGCTACTACTGGCGCAAGCACCGCGGCGAGGAACTGCCGCCGGACATCGAGGAGTACATCGACCCGGCCGCGGTCGCCGACGACGCCATCACGCGCCTGCTCCTGGCCGACGTGCTGCGCGGGCTTCCGGAGCGATGCCGCGATCTTCTCCGGAAGCGCTACAGCGAGGGCTACACCGCGGACGAAATCGGCACGATGCAATCGCTTGCGCGTGGCTCGGCCAAGAACCTCATCTCCAAATGCCTGTTGGCTGCGCGTGCGGCTTTCTGCAGATTGCGGGGAACGAGCGCATGACCGGCCACCGCCACTACACCGTGGCCGATCTTCTAGCCTACCTCGACGAGAACGAAGATCTTGTAAGCGTCGCGGAGGTTGCCGCTGCCGTGGCGTCGTGCGCCGTCTGCGCCGCGCGCCTGAACGAACTTCAGGGCCTTGGACGCTTGATTGCGGATCGCGAGACCTGGCACGAGGTGGACGCACCCGCGGGCCATCCGCCGAGCATCATGGACGTGCTGACCGAGGCCGATCGCATGGCGCGCGAGAAGCGAGCCGCCGAATCGGACTTTGCCGCCCTCGTTGCCACACCGCTCGAAACCTGGCCGCTTTACTTCGCCGGCCATCCGAGCGCGGCGACCGAGGGGCTGGTGCGACGCGTCACCGACGCGGCGGTCGCGGAGCTCGATCGTCAGCCGGCACACTCTCTCGCGCTTCTGGACGCTGCCGATTCCATTGCCAGCCGTGTCAGCGATCAAAACGGCCAGTTTGAGTGCCGCAGCGAGGTTTGGAAGAACCGCGCGAATGCACTGCGGATCCTCGGCCGGTACGAAGAAGCCCTGGCTGCCACGGTGATGGCGGAGCGCTTCACCGAGGAGATCGCGACGGGCGGCTTCATGCTCGCGCAGATCGTCTACACGCGCGGCACGGTGCTCTTCAAGATGGGCCGGTTCGTGGAGACGATTCAGACCGCGCGAGACGCCAGCTACCGCTTCGCGGAATACGGCGATGTGAAGCGCGTGATTCACGCGCGGAACCTCGAAGCCATGGCACTCACTGAGCAGGGGCAGATAGCCGAAGGTCTTCGCGTATATCTACTCATCGCGCGTCAGCTGCAGCCGCTCGACGACCCACAGATGACGGCACGCGTCACGACAAACATCGCGGTTTCTCACCGCCGCTTAGGCAACTACGATGATGCGACCACCTACACTCTCGCTGCGCAACAGCTCTACCGCGCGCTCGGAGCCAAATCGGAGATCATCCGAACCGAGTGGACTCTGGGCCTGATCGATCTTCGCGTCGGCGAGACGGAGGGGGGGTTGGCCCGGCTTCGCGGTGCTGCCGCGGCATTCGAAGCCCTCCTGATGCCCGCCGACGCCGGTTTCGTGAAGCTCGATCTGACGGAGGAGCTGCTGCGGCTCGAGGAATGGGACGAGGCAGGGATGATGGCCGGCCAGGCGGCTGAAGCCTTCGTCCGCGCCGGTGCGAAGCTCCACCTGAGCACCGCCCTGGCCTTTCTTCGCGAAGCCGTCCAGCAACGCTCCGCCACGCTCGAACTGGTGCAATACGTTCGCGATTACGTCAAGGCGGACGAGGAAGAACGAACGTTCGCCCCGCCCTCGGCGGCGCAGTAGACATGCCTGAAGGAACGTGCTCGCGCAGACCACGAAGAGCGTCTGATGCAAGCAAAGACTGCTGTGAGTTTGGCACGTTCCTCCTCTCTCAGAAGCAAAATCTGTTGTCGAGGAGAGCCATGGCCCTATGCAGGAGGAGAATTTGCTCCCGGTTGGCTGACTTCGCACTTGCGCAGACCACGAAGAGTGTCTGATGCAAGCAAAAACTGCTCTGCGTTGGCACGTTCGTCCTCCATCAGAAGCAAAATCTGTTGTCGAAGAAGGCTATGGCCCTATGAAGGAACAGAATTTGTTCCTGGTGTCGTGCAAACCGACTGGTTTTAAGCGAAATCGCCTTCACGGAGAGCACATTTCGCTTTGAGTGGGGCGCAAAAGTGTCTTACGCAAGGGCATTTCGCCTCTCGCAGAAGCGATTTGACTTTCGCTGTTACCAAAATTGCTTTATCGCCTTCGTGGTCGCCATGCGTCATCTGGCGATGACAGTCAACTAAGTGCGTCAGTCTGGTGAACGCCAGACATTGATTAACCCTCGCGTGCGGAGATCATCGCCCCCTCGCCCGGCGTCCGCATCAGCCCCCACGAGCCCTCGATCAGCGACGCGCTCATCGCTCCTCACGATAGACTTTGAAACCATGCTCGCCGAGCTTCTCTTGAAATGGCCGCTGATCCGTCAACTTAGAACCGGCTCGGACGGCACCGGCGTCGAAGCGATGTCCGAGGCCACTCATGCGCTGCGGCCGAAGAGCGACGGCGCCGAGGTGGCCCGGTCGATCTGTCCCTACTGCGGCGTGGGATGTGGTCAACTTGTTTACCATCGCGAGGGGAAGGTCATCTCGATCGAAGGCGATCCGGAGTCGCCGATTTCGCGTGGTCATCTCTGCCCGAAAGGGGCAGCGTCGTACCAGCTCGTGACGCACGACGGGCGCGCCACCAAGGTGAAGTACCGCGCGCCGCGGTCAGGCCAATGGACCGAGATTCCGCTCGATCGGGCCATGCGCATGGTGGCCCGGCGTATGTGGGAGACGCGCGAGCGGACATTCACCGAGACGCTCGACGGCAAGCCGGTCATGCAATGCACCGGCATGGCCCACCTCGGCGGGGCCACACTCGACAACGAAGAGAACTACCTCATCAAGAAGCTCTTCACCGCGGGTCTGGGCATGGTTTGCGTCAGCAATCAGGCCCGGATATGACACAGCTCCACGGTCCCCGGTCTGGGGACCTCGCTGGGACGCGGCGGCGCGACGACGGCACAACAGGACCTGGCCAGCTCGGACGCCATCCTCATCATGGGATCGTCGATGGCGGAGAACCATCCGGTCGGCTTCCAATGGGTGATCGAGGCGCGCGAGAAGAACGGCGCGAAGATCATCCACGTCGATCCGCGCTTCACACGCACGTCAGCGATGGCCGACTACTGGCTGCCGCTGCGCGCCGGGAGCGACATCGTCTTTCTCGGTGCTCTGATCAACTTCACGATCAGTAACGACCGTTACTTTCGGGACTACGTCATCCCGTACACGAACGCGGCCACGATCCTGCGCGAGGACTTTCAGGATACCGAGGACCTCGGGGGGGTGTTCAGCGGGTGGGATCCGGAGAAGAAACAGTACGACCCCAGGACCTGGCTCTATGAAGGGCTGCACGAAGGAACAGAACCGAAGTCCGATCCGACGCTCCAGCACCCGCGCTGCGTTTTCCAGACGCTGAAGCGGCACTTCGCGCGCTATACGCCCGAGCTGGTCGAGCAAGCCTGCGGCATTCCGAGGGAGCGATTCCTTGAAGTGGCTGACGTATTCACCAGCGCCTCGGGAAGGGAGAAGACCGCAGCGATCTGCTACGCCGTCGGCTGGACGCAGCACTCCTCGGGTGTGCAGATCATCCGCGCCGCGGCCATCCTGCAACTCCTTCTCGGCAACATCGGTCGTCCAGGCGGAGGCATCCTGGCGCTGCGCGGACACGCGTCGATCCAGGGATCGACCGACATCCCGACGCTCTACGACATCCTGCCCGGCTACCTTCCGATGCCGACGCACGACGATGACGGCTCACTCGCGGCCTGGATCGAGCGGCACAAGTCACCCAGGGGTTGGTGGTTCAACATCGACAAGTACATCGTCTCGCTGCTGAAAGCGTATTACGGCGATGCGGCGACGAATGGGAACGACTTCGGCTTCGGCTGGCTGCCGCGCCTGACCGGCGACCACTCCCACTTCGGCTACTGGCTGGACATGGCCGACGGCAAGCTGGAAGGGCTGCTCGTCATGGGACAGAACCCCGCCGTCGGCGCGCCCAACGCGCGGCTGGAGCGGAAGGCACTGGCGAAGCTGAAGTGGCTCGTCGTTCGCGACCTCGTCGAGATCGAGACGGCGACGTTCTGGCTCGATTCACCGGAGATCGCCAGCGGCGAGCTGCGCACCGAAGACATCGAGACCGAGGTCTTCCTCTTCCCGGCGGCATCGCACGTGGAGAAGGCAGGGACGTTCACGAACACGCAACGCCTTCTGCAGTGGCGCGAGCAGGCAGTCGAGCCGCCCGGCGACGCCCGTAGCGAGCTGCACTTCGTCTATCACCTCGGGCGCCTGCTCAAGGAAAAGGCGACCGACGCCCCGCGTGACGCCGCCCTCCGCGCGCTGACATGGGACTACCCATGCCACGGTGCGATTCAAGAGCCTGATCCGGATGCGGTGCTGCGGGAGATTCATGGGTGGAACGTAAAGGATGAAGGCGGAAGGATGAAGGATGAAGACGAAAGGATGAAGGATGAAGGCGGAAGGATGAACGGTGACGGTGGCGAAGGCGTTCATCCTTCATCCTTTATCCTTCATCCTTCAGACCGCGCCCCCATCAAGAACTTCACCGAACTGAAGGCCGACGGCACCACCTCCTGCGGCTGCTGGATCTACTCTGGCGTTTACGATGGCAAGAACAAAGCGAATGGGCGCGCGGCCGGCGGGCGATACGGTCACGGCTGGGG
The DNA here is from genome assembly GCA_035482045.1 of Thermoanaerobaculia bacterium. GTDB lineage: Bacteria > Acidobacteriota > Thermoanaerobaculia > Gp7-AA8 > Gp7-AA8 > JADGNZ01. The sequence goes on along the minus strand of DATHRD010000031.1, from coordinate 74,491 downwards.
CTATGCCTGGCCGCTCGATCGGCGCATCCTCTACAACCGCGCCTCGGCTTCGCCCGACGGAACGCCGTGGAGCGATCGGAAAAAGCTGGTCTGGTGGGACGAGGCGAAAGGGGAGTGGGCGGGAGATGACGTCCCCGACTTCACCAAGGCGAAGCGTCCCGACGCAAAGGGTGACCCCGACAAAGGGGGTGACGAGGCTCTCCCCGGCGACGCGCCGTTCATCATGCATCCGGACGGCATGGGCTGGCTCTTCGTCCCTTCCGGTTTGAAAGACGGTCCACTGCCCGCGCACTACGAACCGCTGGAGTCGAATCTTGCCAACGCTCTTTATCCCGATCAGGGCACGAACCCCGTGGCCGACAGGAAGGAGCGTCCGGACAACGCCTACGCCTCCTCGCCGGACCCGCGCTTCCCATACATTCTGACGACCTACCGGCTCACAGAGCACCACACCTCGGGGGCGATGTCGCGCACGCTCGCGCACCTCGCCGAGCTGCAGCCGGAGCTTTTTGCGGAGATCTCGCCGGAGCTGGCCTCGGAGATCGGCGCGGTCAACGGCGATCACGTCATCATCGCGACAGCCCGCGGCGAGATCGAAGCGCGCGCTCTCGTCACCGCCCGCATGCCGTCGCTCGACGTGCAGGGCCGGCGCATCCATCAGGTCGGTCTGCCGTACCACTGGGGTGGACGCGGGCTCGTGAAGGGCGACGTCGTCAACGACCTCGTGGCCATTTCCGAAGAGCCGAACGTCCGGATCATGGAGGCGAAGGCGCTGACGTGCAGCGTGCGGAAGAGCGAGCCGGCCGAGTTCGGCTTCAGCGGTTGACCGGAAGCTCGGAACCGCACGGAATGGGCCTCTCGCTGGGTTATTTCGTTAACGTTGTGCTCGCTCGCATCTTAGAATATGCTGCTACAGCATGAGGCTTCCTACTTCGGCTGCGATCGTTACTCTTCTCCTTTCCGGCCTCACATCTGCCATCGCGTCGACTGAGACTCAGATCTCGCAAGCGACGCTCGACGCGGAGCCATATCGGCTACGAACCGCTGTAGCTTCCAGCGGCAGCGGCTACCTCGTCGTATGGGGAGCCTCATCGGGTCCGAATGACAAGGTGCGCCTTGACCCTCCGATGACGATTTACATCGGAGCGATCGACGACGACGGCATTCCCATCCCGCCGTTCGCGACGGCGGTCGGAACCGGGTCGGATCCCAGCGTCGTCTGGAACGGCCACGAATATCTTGTCGTCTGGGGAATCACCACTCCCACGACCGGCTCGCTTCCGACCCCCTCGGTGGTCGGTGTTCGCGTGCATGAGGATGGAACGCTCGTCGATGCTCAACCGGTAACGCTGATATCCGAGGTGAACCCCTTTTCGTATGTGACCACGCTCGCATGGAACGGCAGTCAGTATCTCCTGGGGTGGGTTCGTGGAATGGCGCTTGTGGACGTCGATCTGCACGCGAAGCTGGTCTCGTTACCGCCGACAGGAGGGATCCCGCTCTACGCTGCTTCGTCCGGTGGCGACTTCATCGTGCTCGCGGGCGTTCTCTATGGGATCGAGCAGACGCTCAATATCGTGCCTGTTTCATCATTCGGCGCTGTGGGAACCCCGATCATTCTGGATGGCCCCCATGCAGGAATTGCCGGCATCGACGGCGGGTACGCGCTGATCTGGGACGACCGATCCAATCTTCGCTATGCCCGGTTGCGGCCCGACGGAACGATGCTTTCCACGTCGATCGTGGCGCTGGGACACGCTGGGCTCCCGCACATCGCGGTCAGCGGCGGCAGGATCGCGGCCACTTGGGAGGATGCTTCCAGAACTCACGTCTGCACCACCCGGCTGGATATCGGCACACAGCCAGTTTGCTCGTCCGGCGTGCAGCACGACCCGTCAATCGCCATCTCGTCCACTACCGTCCTTGCAGCATGGAGCGACCACGCGATCGGCGCCGACGTCGTTCGCGTCGCCGTCACACCGTTGTCCGACGTGCCGAGGGTGAGCAGCAGCGGCGGACGTAGCATTTCCGACCTCCAACAACCGATGCCGGCAGCAGAGTCGCGCGCTGATGGCGCCATGACTGCGGCCTGGAGCGCGTACAACCAGTCCACCAAACATTTCGAAGTCCACATCGGCGGATTGAGCAAAGGGGTTTCACTGCCCGAGCACGTCGTTTTCCGTACCGCGCTCGATCAGGGATCGCCGGCTATGGCCGAGGGCGCCGGCCGGACGATGGTCGTCTGGCCCGAAGGCCCGGCGGCGTCGTCAACGATCCGCGGGACTGTCGTCGATGATCTGAGCGGAGCGGTCATCGCTACTCTCCCGCTTGCGGAAGGAACCGCCCCTTCCGTCGCCTTCGACGGGCAGGAATGGCTGGCAGCCTGGCAGTCGGCGGACGGCGTCAACCGGTTTGCGGTCGTCAACAGAGACGGGGACCCGATTGCCTCGGGTGCCCTGCCTGCGAACTCGGTCGTCCAGTCGTCGCCTGCCGTCGCCTGGAGCGGAAATGCGTTCTTCGCAACATGGCGCGAGACAGTGGTCGCTTCGCTGGGGTTGCCTGCCTACGACCGCATTCAATTCGCTACGATCAACACGTCCGCGGTGCCGTCTGCGTCGCTGACGCTCGACTTCGCCTATGCCGGTCTCACCGTGCCCTCCATCGCCAGCAACGGCAGCCGCGCGCTCGTCTCCTGGGGGACGACGTCAGACACCCTCCGACAGGCGCTCTTCGATACCGGCGGCAGAGAGCTCGGCAGGCTCATTGACTTTGCCTGGCCGTTCAACTTCATGCGCACGCGTACACGTGCGATGCCTGGTGGATTTGCGACGCTGGCCGGAGACCGAATCGCGGTGACCTCATCGGACGGCCGCGCCCTCGGAACGATCGACGTCCCATCCATCCCCTCCGTCGCGGACTTCATCGTGGATCCCGCGAACCGGTTCACCTTCCTCTATTCACACACGATCGGAGGCGCGAACGCGACGTTTTCCCAGGTCATCGGAATGCCGCGCAGACGCCCGTAAGAACCGCTGACATCCGGAGCATTCATGCGCAACCCTGCGATAGGCGCCATTCTCATCGTTCTTTTTGCCGGGCTTGCCTCCGCGCACGCGTCGGAGACTCAGCTCTCGCAAACGACTCCTGATCCCAAGGTCTCAGCGCTGCCGAACCGGTTGAGGACCAGCGTCGCCTCCAGTGGCCGCGGGTACCTCGTGGCCTGGGAGGCTACCGCTGATGTGTCTTCCGATACGACCACGATCTACATACGGGCGCTCGACGCCGACGGCGTTCCGGCGCAGCCCTCGGCGGTGCTACTCGGACTGGGCCGTGAGCCGAGGATCGCCTGGAACGGTCACGAATATCTTGTCGTGTGGGGCATCACCACACCAACCAGCGGTCCGCTTCCAACGCCCTCGGTCGTCGGCGTTCGCGTGCGTGAGGACGGATCGCTCATCGATGCGCAACCCGTCACCATCATCAGCGAGGTGAACCCCTTTTCAACGACGACCACCGTCGTCTGGAGTGGCAGCCAATACCTCGTCACCTGGGCACGAGGGATGGCGCTCGTCGATCCCGATCTGCACGCGAAGATCGTTCTGCTTCCCTCGGTCGGCGGAACTCCGACCTACACTGCCACCTCCGGCGGCTCGTTCCTCGTCCTCACAACGGTTTTTCACGGGTTCTTCATTGAAACGATGTACCTCTTCTCCATCTCTCCGGACGGCGATCTGGGAACGCCGGTTCTCTTGAACAGCGCGCGCGCGAACATGGCCGCGGTCGACGGCGGCTACGCGATGATCTGGGACGATGGTGCGACCCTTCACGTTTCGCGGCTGCAACTCAACGGAGAGATGATCTCGACGTCGAACGTAGGGGAGGGAAGCGTCGGCTTTCCGCGGATCGCGGCGAGGGACGGCCGGATTGTGGCCTCGTGGGAATCGTTCCCCGCCTCAGGGCCCAACCGCGTTTGCACTGTCCGGCTCGATGCGATCGGCCTACCCGATTGCTCCGCCCCGTCGGCCGGCCTGCAGCACGATCCATCGATCGCGTTGTCGTCGACATCCACTCTTCTGGTTTGGAGCGATCAGTCGTTTAACTACGATTCCGTCCGCGTGGCGATGACACGCCGGTCCGATCTGCCGCGAGCAGAGGCCGGCGCGGGGCTGAGCATCTCCGATGCCTCGATCCCCGTGCCGGCGGCCGAAGCCCGTAACGACGGTACCGTCCCCGCGGCCTGGAGCGAGTACAACCAGCGAACCGGACATTTCGAGGTCCATCTCGGCGCCCGGAGCAGCCATGGCGGAAGCCTGCCCGAGAGTGCTGTCTTCCCGACCGCCCTCGATCAGACATCTCCCGCCATCGCCGCGGGTGCCGGTCGAACGATGGTTCTGTGGGCGGAAGGCCCTCCATCGTCATCCAAAATCCGGGTGACGATCGTCGATGATTCGAGCAAAGCCGTCATCGCCACGCTCCCGCTGGGAGCCGGCATCGCCCCTTCGACCGCCTTCGATGGAAAGGAATGGCTGGTGACATGGCTCTCGAGCGCTGCCTCAGGGAACATCCAATTTGCCGTCGTCAACGGCGACGGGCACACCATCGACTCGGGAATGCTGCCGGCGCTGTCCTTCATCCCTTCCGTTCCATCGGCACCCGCGGTGGCCTGGAGCGGAAAGGTGTTCTTCGTGACTTGGCGCGAGTCCGTTACGGGACCGAAAGGTGAATCTGTCACGGACCTCATCGGAGTCGTCACCGTCAACGCGGCGGGAGTGTCGTCGTTGCCGCTGACGCTCGACTCCGCCGATCCCGGTCTTGCCTTGCCCTCTGTCGCGAGCAACGGTGGCCGGGTTCTCGTGTCGTGGGGAGCGCAACCCAACACGCTCCGCCAGGCACTCTTCGACGACACCGGCAAACAGCTCGGCAATTTCATCAACGTTGCGTGGCCCTACTCCCTCTCACACACCCGCACGCGCGCAATGGCCGGCGGATTTGCGACGCTGGCCGGGTCGCGCATCGCGCTGACGTCCTCCGGCGGTCTCCCGCTCGACACGATCGATGTGCAACCGGTTTCAGCCGGTGGAGACTTTGTCGTTGATTCCTCGAACCGCTTGACGTTCGTCTATTCACGTGGGGGAACCGCGGGGACTGCTACCTTCGCACAGACCGTTGGATTGCCGCGCAGGCGTCCATAGAACCCTGACGACGTTGCGATAAGCTCCCGTCTCTATGGCCGTCACCGGCTTCCTGACCGACTCCACGCTTTGCATCGGCTGCAAGGCGTGCGAGGTGGCCTGCAAGGAGTGGAACGACGTGCCGGACGATGGCTTCGTCTGGAGCGGGCTCTCCTACGACAACACGCTGGCCCTCGGCCACTCCACCTACCGCCACGTCAAGTTCGTCGAGCGCGAGCCGAAGGCCGGTTGCGGCGGCAATGCGAAAGAGCAGATTACGTGGGAGTTCTCCTCCGACGTGTGCAAGCACTGCGAGAACGCGGGATGCCTCGAAGCGTGCCCCACCGGCTCGATCGTACGCACCGAATTCGGCAGCGTCTTCGTCCAACCCGACATCTGCAACGGCTGCGGATACTGCGTGGTGGCCTGTCCCTTCGGCGTCGTCGACCGCCGCCCGGACGACGGACGCGCCTTCAAGTGCACCTTCTGCTACGACCGCCAGAAAGCAGGCGCCGAACCGGCGTGTGCGAAGGCCTGTCCGACCGGCTCCATCCTTTTCGGCAAACTCGACGACCTCGAGCGTGCCGCCGACCGTCGCATCACCCAGCTCCACGCGAACGGAATGACCGACGCCACGATCTGGAATCCGAAAGAGACGAGCGTCGGCGGCACGCACGCCTTCTTCCTCGTGCGCGGCGACCCGCGCGCGTACAACCTCCCGTTGAAACCGCAGGTGCCGGCGGCTCTCTTACGTCAATCGTGGAGTGCCGCGGCCGTTGCCGCGGGAGCGATGGTCGCTTTGTCGCTGGTGTCGTTCGCTCTCGGCAACCGGAACATGACTGGAGTCGAAGGGTCCCGCCGCCGAGGAACGAGATGAAACCGCACATCCCCGAAACGCGCCTCGATGAGATCCGCGAGCAGGCGGCCCTCGGTCGCCTCGACGCTGACGGCATTCGCCCGCCGGGCTCTCCCTTCCCTGAAGCGATCAGCTACTACGGATTGCCTCTCGTCAAGGCGCCGGTGTGGACATGGGAAGTGCCGCTCTACTTCTTCGTCGGTGGTGCTGCCGGAGCGTCGAGCGTGCTCGCATTCACCGCGCAACTGACCGGGGCCTCGCCTTCGCTCGTTCGCGATGCCCGCTGGATTGCCGCGATCGGCGCCGCCGTTTCCGGTCCCCTCCTGGTCCTCGACCTCGGGCGTCCCGAGCGCTTTCTCAACATGCTCCGGGTATTCAAGCCGCAATCGCCTATGTCCGTTGGCGCGTGGACGCTGACATTGTTCGGCGCGGCCACCGCCGTCGCGGTGGCCGGCGAAACGGTTCGCTTGCCGCGGGTCGGCGACACGGCGGCGTTTCTTGCCGCTCTCTCCGGTTTGGCCATGGCCACGTACACCGGTGTCCTCATCGGAGCAACGGTCATTCCGGTCTGGGCGAAGCACGCCCGTTCCCTTCCGATCCACTTCGGGGCATCGGCATTGGCGTCGGCCGCCGCGTTGCTCAACCTCTGCGGACACGATGAGCCGGCGCTCAACGCCCTCGGGCTCGCTGCCGCGGCGTTCGAGACTTACATGAGCATCGAAATCGAGGCGGGCAACGATATCGAGTCCGAGCCGTTGCGGCAGGGCCCCACCGGCACCACGATTCGCATCGGCGGCTTCTTCTCAGGCCCGCTCCCGCTCGTCCTGAGGCTTCTGGGCATCCGCTCGAAACGCGCCCGCCGCGCCGCCGCCGCTTCCTCGCTGCTCGGCTCGCTCATTACCCGCATCGCCTGGATCGAAGCAGGGAAGGCCAGCGCGGATTTCTCACGACCTGATTGAGCCTCCCCACCTGCCGCCGCAAGCCAGGGACCGATGTGGCACAGACACTCTTGTCTGTGCTCAGGCCGAAGCCGCGTGCCGTGAGCGCTTGCAGTCTCTCGAGTCGCGCGAGACCCCGCACAGACAAGAGTGTCTGTGCCACATCGGTCCTGCTCATCCGCACCACTCCGCACTATCTGCAGACAGGCTGCGGGCAGTTCCACTCATCGTGTGAGAAATGCGCTAGCGCGCGAGACCCGTGGCCGGACTTGCGGTAGAGGTTAGAATCGCCTCGTGAAAATCGTCGCCACGCTGCTGCTGTCCACGTTGTTCGCCATCAGCCCGAAGCAGCGGCTGCAGACGCCGATCGAGTCGACGGCCCGGGCACTGCTCACGAACTTCGTGTCGGGCCGCTTCGACGCCGCCACGAGCGATTTCAACGACACGTTGCGACCGATCGTGACGCCTGCAGTCCTCGCGGAAGTGAAGTCACAGCTCGATCACCAGGTCGGCCAGTTTTATCTGGTTAAAGAAGCTCATCCGCGCCAGGAGGGGGCCTTCCGCGCCGTCGAGCTGATCGCGCGCTTTGAAAAGGGCAACGTCTCCGTGGTCGTCGTCTTCGACGCTTTCGACCGCGTGGGGGCAGTTCACTTCAATCCAATTGTTACCCCGGCAGTCGATCCTGCTCTCGAAGCGGTGGCGCGAGAGGTGCTCGCCAACTTCACGGCCGGCCGCTACGACGCCGCCGCGAGGCCTTTCAATGCCGAAATGCGCATGCAATTGCCGCCGGCAGGCATGGCCGCGCTGGCCGCGAACGTGGCCGGGGTCTTCGGCACGTTCGTTTCGGTCACAGAGGTCCACCAGCGGACCGATCAAGGGAACCGGGTCATCGACATGGTCCTGTCGTACACGAGCGCTCAGGTCGCGTACACCGTGACCTTCGACGCGCAGAGCCGCGTAGCCGCCTTGCGCATCGCGCCCTTCCGCAAGGACTAGCGGGTCACCGTAGAGGTCGCGCCACGCCGCGGCCGCATGCGTACATCGAAGATCGCACCGCCGATGGTCTTTCCCCAGAGCGCCCGCGTGCCGGCGAAGTAATAGAAGGCGAGGATGATCAGGAACCCGGCCAGCGACGCGATCGAGATCACGCTCATCGACGCCGGAAGGAGAGGGGAGAGCGCCAGCCCGAGCGCGGCGAAGAGCGAGAGATCAGTGAGCAGCGCGGCCAGCCGCCGGAAGATCGAAGGGGGCGCGGGTGCGGACGGTGGTGCGGCGGCGGGATCAACGTCGAATGTCACTGGCTGTAGCTCGATCTCATCGAATCGCATCACACCCTCCCGGCGCGGTCTTGCGGTCTCGCGGTTCCGAGGTCTCGCGGTTGGTGGACTCGACAACCGCGAAACCCCGCAACCACGAAACCGCGTAACCGCGACCCTACGACACCTTCCTCAACGGCAGATATTTTACGTACGTTTTGTAGAGCAGGTCTTTCGGCTGGCCGTTGTAGCGGTCGATCAACGTCTTGCTGCGCTTGGCCATCTCGTCATTCGGATCGATCTTCAGCACCTGGTCGAACTGGATCTGGGCTTCGGGGAGCTTCTCCTCCTGCAGAGCCGCCGCGCCGAGGTTGAAGTGCGCGCCCACCAGCATCCGTCGGATCGATTGGTTCTGCGGATCGACCTGCAGGAGAGGATCGAGATTGGCGATGGCGTCCTGATACTTCTGTTCGCTGAACAGTGCCTTCGCCACCGCGAGGTTCGCGACCTGTTGCGATGCGGTTTCGTACATCGTTGAGAGATCGGGCGGGAGGGGCTTGATGCGCGCGGCGGTGTCGAAGGCGCGCTTGGCCGTGTCGTAATCGTGTCCCTCGAAGGCCGTGCGGCCCGCGGCGAGGTTCTCGTCGTAGACGATTGTGGACGGGCGTCCGCTGACCGTCTCCGCCGCCTGCGACTTCTTGTGCTGCATGTCGGCGATCATCTCCAGCGCCTTGTCGTGCTGTGGATCGTCCGGCTTCACATCCCGCAGCATGGCGATAGCCTGGTCATAGCGGTTCCGCTTCGCCAGAGCGCCGGCCTGGCGGAAGACCGCCTGAGTCGCCGTCGGGTCGTAGGCGGGTTTGGCCATGTACTTCGACCAGACGAACCAGCCGACGAGCGCCACGACCACCACCGCGGCAATGGTGATGATCACGCCCATGTTCGGGCTGCGTTTGGCAGGGGGAGGAGGCTCGGTCTTCGTCTTGCCCTTCACCACTTTCGGGGCCGGCGGCTGCTCGGGCGGCTCGAGCGAATCGTACGAGCCGCCGATCTCGTCATCGAAGATGTCGCCGCGCTGCGGGGTGGGCGGCGCGAACGGCGGCTCGAATGCAGGCGCGCCGCTGTTGACGGGCGCCTTCATCCGTTCCAGGAAGTCGTGTGCGGTGAGGTTGCCGGGGTCGAGGCTCAGCGCCTCGTTGAATTTCGCGCGGGCCGTCTCATTGTCGTGTGCGTTGAAGGCCTGTTCGCCGGCGGTGAGAATCGTCTCGACTTTGCTCTCGATCTCGCGGCGCTTCACCTTGGCGCTCTCGATCCGGTGCGAGGCCTCATCGTTGGTCACGTCGATCAGAAAGATGCGGGACCAGAGATCGATGGCCTGTTGATAGTCGCCGCCTCGGGCGGCGCGGTCGCCGTCCGCGAGGTATTGCTGAATCTTTCGCTGATCGTCGCCGCCCGCGCTGCCGGCGGCGGCGGGAGCGCCGAATCCGCCGTCTGCCTGCGCGGCGGGTGTGTCGAAAGAGAATCCGCCGCCGCCAAAGGGCGACGCCGGTGCCGGCGTCTGCGGCGCCGCCGCGGGAGAATCGAACGAGAATCCACTGACGGGAGGAGTCGCAGCGGGTGCCGGTGAGTCAAACGAGAACCCGCCGAACGACGACCCGGACGAGGCCGGCTTTTCCTCTTCGAACGTGAAACCGAAGTCGGTGGCCTGCGCGGCGTTGCGGGGAGAGGGAGCGGGGGGCGGCGTCTCGACGACGAACGACGGACTCCTGCCGGAGCTGAACGACGACGGTGCGGCCGGTTCGGCGGCGGCCATCGATTCCGCGACGCGGCGAATGCCGGGATGATCGCTATCGAGCGCCCGGGCCTTCTCCAGCTCACTGCGCGACGAGGCGGCATTGCCCTGCGTGGCGAACATCTCGGCCTTGCGGATGAACTGTTCGACGAACGGGGCCGCCTCCATCTTCTCGCGCGCGGTGTCGTTGAGCATGCGCGCTTCCTCGTTGGTGAAGTCGTTGCGCAAGAGCTCGGATGTCAGATCGGCCGCGCGCTGGAAATCGCGCGCCGCCAGCGCCGCCCGCGCTTCGCCCAGGGCATCGCCGCCCGGGGCCGCCGGCAGGAGCGAGTCGACGTCGATCGGCGCGTTGGGGTTGCGGGTCTTCTCGAGCAGTTTCCTGGCCGGGTCGAAGGTCGGATCCATCCGCAGGATCAGCGTGCAACCCTCCACGACCTCGGCCGAACGGCCCTGTTTGTAAAGCGTCAGGCTCTGTTGGAACGTCGAAACGACGCGCTCCTTCACGGCCGATGAGAGCGATGCATTGCCGAGGTACGTTGACATGCCGTCGTAGTGCTCCGCCAAAAAGTGCCGCGATTATACTGTCACGCCGAAACATGAAGGAGCGTGCATGCAGATCATCGTTACCGACCAGGCCCCGAAAGCGATCGGCCCCTACTCACAGGCAATCCGCGAAGGAAACGTCATCTACACCTCGGGACAGATCGCCCTCGATCCGGCCACCGGCAGCCTCGTGCCAGGCGACTTCGCCGCCCAGGCCCGGCGTGTCTTCGAGAACCTGAAGGCCGTTCTCACCGCCGCCGGCACCAACTTCAGCAGCGTCGTCAAAGCCAACGTCTACCTCACCGACCTGGCCAATTTCGACGTGCTCAACGGAATCTACGCTTCGTACTTTGGCGACACCAAGCCGGCCCGGACGACCGTTGGCGTGACCCAACTGCCGAAAGGCGGGCTGGTCGAGATCGATCTGATCGCGGTTCTGTAGAGGCTCAGAGCCACATCCTATCCTCAACCACCAAAATAACTTACACATCGCACCAAATACTTATTACAATGGCATTCCGGTTGCAGTTCAGCCGGTCAGCAATGTTCCGCCATCGAACCTCTTCACTCCTGATCCTCGTGGTCATCCTCGCCGCGGCTCCGGCATTCGGAGCGGCGCGCCTGACGTACTTCAACAACGGAACTCTGATTCCCGTGGCCTGGCCGGACGGCTCGTTCCCGATCCGCTACGCCATCGACCGCGGCGTTTTCCAGGCGATTCCACAGATCGAGTCGTTGCTCGACCGGGCCGGGAAGGACTGGGCCGCGATCCCTGATACGAATCTCTCCTTCCAGTCCCTCGGCGTCGTGGACGGCGCCGCCGCCGGCAAAGACGGACGCAACACCGTCTCGATGGCCGACGATCTCTTCGCCGATCAGAAATTCATCGCCCTGACCACGAACTGGTACGACGACAGCGGCCGCATCCTCGAGGCCGACATTCAGATCGATCCGACGGCCGTCTCCGGCGGTTACAACCTGCAGCAGCTCGTCGAGCACGAGATGGGGCACGTCCTCGGTCTCGACCATTCGGCCGTTCTGTCGTCGGTGATGTATCCCTACATCGGCACGGGTACCACCATCGCGCTCGACAGCGATGACCGTGTGGCCATCTCCACTGCCTACGCGAAGACGAAGCCGGCTGCCGGAGCCACACTCGAAGGGCGCGTCTACGGCGACAGCGGCGGCATCTTCGCCGCGCAGGTGGTAGCCGTGAATGACTCGGGCGAGCCGGTAGCGACCGCGCTCTCCGACAAGAACGGCAACTTCTCTCTGCAGGGTGTACCCGACGGCAACTACCGCGTCTATGCGGAGCCGCTCGACGGCCCGTTCAACATTCAGAATCTCTCGGGTGCCTGGCAGAGCGCGAAGGTGACTTCGTTCCCGACCCAGTTCGCCGACGGCGGCGCTATCAGCGTCGAGAACGGCCACCTCTACGGCAACCTGAACATCAACGGCTCCGGATCAGAGCTCCTGAATCCGAAGTGGATCGGTGCCTGGGCTGTCGGATCGGACTCCGTCGTTCTGCAGTCGATGCCGATCACGCTGCACGCGGGCACGACCATGACGCTGGGCATCGGCGGCGATGGCTTCACCAGCGGCATGACCACGTTCGATATTCCGAATCCGGGCTTCCACCGCGTCTCGGATTTCAAGTGGGCTGGGAACTACGTCTGCGCCACATTCCAGGTTGATCCATCGACGACGCCGGGCTCCTTCGTGGTGATGGTCAAGAGCGGAAACGAGTCCGCCGCGCTCACCGGCGCACTGCGTATCGAGCCCTCGCTCCGGTCGCGCGGCGTGAAAAAGCTCTGACGTATACTCCTCGAAAACCTACGGAGGATTCTGATGAAGCTTCGCAATCTCGCGCTATCCGTCATCGTCTGTACTCTCGCCCTTCCCGCGCTCGCCGCAGGCTTGGCCAAGGCCGGCCGTTGGCAGAGCACGATCGAGACCGAAATGTCCGGTATGCCGATGAAGATGCCGGTGCGCACCATCGTCACCTGCGTGACCAAGGAGCAGGCCGACAACGCCGAGACCCTCATCCCGAAGTCGGGCGACACGCGCGGCGGTTGCACCTACAGCGACGTGAAGGTCGACGGAAACACGATCTCGTGGAAGATGACCTGCGCGAAGTCGGGCATGACCGGCAGCGGCAAGCTCACCTACAACGGTGACTCGTACGACGGCTCCATGCACATGACCATGCAGGATCACGAGGTCTCTGCGAAGTACACCGGCAAGTACGTGGGCGCCTGCGACGGCACCGAACCAAAGTAGGCCGGTTACACTCTCGGCACCAGCCACGCCCGTCCACCCGCCTGCACCGCCTCGGCATCGAACCCGAACAGCTCGCGGATCGCATCGGGCCGCATGACCTCGGCGGGCGTGGCGTCGAGAGCCAGGGCGCCGCGCTGCATGACCAGCATCCGGTCGCTGTAGGCGGCGGCCCAGTTCAAGTCGTGGGTGGCATAGACGACCGTGACGCCGGTTCGGTCGACGATGTCGCGGAGCAGCGCGGAGAATTGCTGCACGTGCGAGACGTCGAGCGAGGCCAGCGGCTCATCGAGGAGGATGAGGCGTGGACGCGCGGCCAGGACGCGGGCCAGGAAGACGCGCTTTCGCTCGCCGCCGCTCATCTCGTCGAGATAGCGTCCGCCCAGGTGTGCGGCATCGCAGACCGCGAGGGCGCGGTCGGCCTCGTCGTAATCGGAGTCGCGCTCCCAGGCGAAGCGGCCCAGGAACGGAGCCCGGCCGGAAACGACGACGTCGATGGCCCGCATCGAGAATGTCGGGTCGGGATCCTGCGGGAGGTAGGCGACATGCTTCGCGTACTCCTTCGCCGGCCAGTCGCGAAGACGCGTGCCGTCGAAAGCGATCTCGCCCGTGTGTGGTACGAGCACGCGCGCGGCCAGCTTCAACAGCGTCGACTTGCCCGAGCCGTTCGGACCGGTCAGGGCGATGAGCCGTGCGGGATCGAACGATGCGCTGATGCCGGCGACGGCTCGTGCGCCTTCATACGCATACGAGACATCGCGCAACGCGAGCATCAGCGGTTCCTCCGCAGCAGCGAGAGGAAGAACGGCACGCCGAGGACGGCCGTGAACGCGCCGATCGGCAATTCGGACGACGTGACCACGACGCGCGAGAGCAGGTCGGCCAGCACGACCAGCACGCCGCCGCCGAGCGCGCACAGCGGGAGGAGGAAGCGGAAGTCGCGCCGCCAGATCAGGCGCATGAGATGCGGCACGAGAAGGCCCACGAAGCCGATGATGCCGCTGACCGACACCGCCGCGCCGGTAACGATCGACGCTGTGATGAAGCCGATCAGCTTCACCCGTTCCACGTGAACGCCGCGCGACTTCGCGTCGTCTTCGCCGAAAGCGAGCATGCGCAGGTCGTTTCCGATCGTGGCCAGAATAGCTAACGAGATGCTGAGCAGCACCGCCAGCAGCGCGACGTCGCTCCATTGGGCGCCGAAGAGCGTCCCCATCATCCAGCGCAGCGCCGCGGCCAGATCGCTCTGGCGCGAGAGGCCGAAGGAGATGAGGATCACCGCGGAGAAGAACGCATTCAGTACGAGGCCGGAAAGGAGAAGGCGCGTCGGATCGGTGTACTCACGGCGCCGCGCCAGCAGGAACACCGCTCCCGTAGCGCCGCATGCTCCCGCGAAAGCAATGACCGGCACGACGCCCGGAAGCCGCGCCAGGCCCGCAGCCGTGGCGATCGACGCGCCGCAGGCCGCCCCGCCCGACACGCCGAGAATGAAGGGATCGGCCAGTGGATTGCGGAGCAGCGTCTGAAAGGTCACCCCGGCCACTGCCAGCGTCGCCCCGACGAGCGCCGCCAGCAGGGCGCGCGGCAGACGGATGCCGACGAGGATCGCCCGCGCGGTGGCATCGCCGCTCATCGCCGCACGCCAGGAGACGTTTGTCGCACCGACCGAGGAGGCGAGGATCAACGCGATGACGAGCAGCAGCGTCAGGAGCGCGACGGCGCCGATGAGGCGTGGTTGTCGTGAGGCCGAGGGCACGGTGCGCAGTGTAGCCGGAGAGAGAGTCTGCCCTGAGCGAAGCCGAAGGGTCCTCGGCGGTTGGCGTGGCGGCGTCACGCCGCCACCCGGAGACTGGACGTTACGACGCCGCGATAGCGGCTCAAGAAGGTAGCCAGGGGTGCGAGCGCTTTTTGCGAGCAACCCCTGGTCAGCGTTGTCTCTTGAAAGCGTGCCGCGTCAGCGGCACTGGATGGAGTCCCGATTGCTCCAGTGCCGCTGGCGCGGCACCAACCACGACATCTCTTTACCAGGGGTGCTCGCAAAAAACGCTCGCACCCCTGGCTACCGTCTTGTTGCCGCTAACGCGGCAAAGTGGCGGCGCCCCGCCGCACGCGCGGACCATCGGCGTCAGGTGACCGCGATCGGTATTACTCTCTCTCGCGTAACCTCCGCCGCATACGCGAGCGCCGCCTTGATGTCGTCCGCTGTCAGCGACGGATAAGCTTCGAGAATCTCCTGTTCCTGCGCGCCGGCGGCGAGATTCTCGATGATGAGAGCCACCCAGACGCGGGTTCCTCGGATGCACGGCCTACCGAAGCAGATGTTCGGGTCGATGGAGATCCGTTTCAGCAGGTCTTGGCGCGTCATGGTTGGTTCTACGCTATTCGAATGTACGCGACGCCGCGGTCATCGCCGGAGCGCTGAGCGGGGGATTGACACTCACGCGAAGGCGCGAAGACGCGAAGTCGGGGTATGAGCATCTCCTCTTCGCGACTTCGCGGCTTCGCGTGAGCTCACCCTCTTCGGTTACCGGCCACCGGGCGAGTTGAGGATAAGGCGAAGCAGCTCGTCCTGGCGTTGCCCGACTGCGGCGATGAACTGCTGTTCGGAGTGGAAGAGCCCACCGCCGCTCACTTCAACCCTCACCTGACCGTCAGCCGTGATCGAAAAGAGGGCGATGGTTCCTGCGAAGGCGTCGTTGTCGATGTCTTCGCGCCGTTTGGCGCTGATGTAGTACGCATCGTGATTGAGGATCTGTGGGACATACCCCTGATCGAGCAGGACGACCACGGCGCGCTTCCAGACGGCGTCCTTCTGGTCAGGAGGTATGGAGGCCGAACTGACCGGCAAGGTACCAGGGTGGACGTGATAGAAGTTGACGCAGCCGGTGAGAAGGGGTGCTGCGACGAGCGCCAGGCGCAGGATGGAACGGCGGAGCATGCGATAACTCCGTTGCGTCGATGTGGCCCTGAAGATTCCCGTTGCGTTCATCGTTGCTCCTTAAGTCCGGGATCGAGCAGCATATTACGTTGAGAATCGCCGCGAGACTGTAACACT
Organism: Thermoanaerobaculia bacterium; assembly: GCA_035482045.1. GTDB lineage: Bacteria > Acidobacteriota > Thermoanaerobaculia > Gp7-AA8 > Gp7-AA8 > JADGNZ01. Next base: position 58,603 of record DATHRD010000031.1, on the reverse strand, counting down.
CAGGGAGCGATCCTCGGTCACGCCTTCGGTTTTCTCCAGAGCCAGAAGCCGCCGGAGTCGGCTCGTACGTAGGTCGGACTCTCCAGTCCTACCGGAGCTTGCGCTGACTGTGGTTCCAGGCGGAGCCCCCGCGCGACCAGTGGAATTGCATCAACCGCGCGTCAACCGCATGAACGATCGATCGCGCAAGCTCCGGTCGGACTGGAGAGTCCGACCTACGTCGAGCCGCCTCCGCCTGTGTATTTTGGGGCTGCGCGGCGAAGTCAAAGGCACCCCCTGAGCTGGTTGAACGATGGTCACTTCAGGCCGCCTGATGAGTGCGAATAACTGACGGATCTTTCGTCAAAACACCAACGAACTCTCGCAAGTTGTTAGTGATCAATAAGTTACAAAAGACAAAAAAACAAAGGCCTGGCCCTACGGCGCCCACTCCGGCGTTGACGCTCCCGGACGTCAAGTTGACGTCCCCGCACGTGAAGTTGACGTCGTCGGACATGAAGTTGACGTCGTCGGACGTGAAGTTGACGTCGTCGGACGTGAAGTTGACGTCATCGGACGTGAAGTTGACGTCGTCGGACGTGAAGTTGACATCGTCAGACGTGAAGTTGACGTCGTCAGACGTGAAGTTGACGTCGTCGGACGTGAAGTTGACGTCGTCAGACGTAAAGTTGACGTCGTGGGACGTGAAGTTGACGTCGTCGGACATAAAGTTGATGTCGTCGGACATAAAGTTGATGTCGTCGGACATAGAGTTGATGTCGTGGGACATAAGTTGATGTCGTCGGACATAAACGTTCACGTCGTGGAACGAGGCAATCCTGCGAGCTTGAGCGCGAATCGAAGCTCTTCCAGCGCTGTAGACGCAAGTCGATGAAACGGCGCGAGTTAGGTCACTGTGTCGTCGCACCGTCCTGTTCTCGAGAGCCGTGTCCAACCCCGACATAACCCAATCCGATTCAATGACTTGCGTGAATCGCGCGCGGTAGGGGGCACGCCGCGACGGAGCCGGAAACTACTCCTAAGTGATTGCAAACGCGCAGCTTCCGCGTTCAAGTGAGGCTTCGTGCTGAGGAGGCGTGGAACTTCAGACAGGACTGTAAGTCATTCTAATGCTGATACTTGCTGGAAGCCGTCGCGCAACGGCCGAAGGGCGAAGGCCTGACACCATGGGCTCAATCGTTTCGGCACTTCGACTTTCGACCTAACCCTAACGCTGCCTCCAGGTCTAGGCCCGGACTCTCGCAGTCTTCCAGGTGTCAACGGCGAATTGCCAAAAGCGATCGGCTTCCGCTCGATTCGGAAAAGATCGCGCTGGCACGATATGAGCCATGTTCTGCTGGACGTAAATGAAAACGTACGCTGAGTTACGCGACACCTTCTGTATGCCGACCCATGACCAAGTTCCCTCGCTAACGGGAGTCTCTTCCGCCAGAGTCTCGGCGGTTAGCGTGAGGCGATGTTTTCCCAGAATACCGCGGTTCTTCGAGGGCATGTAACTGACACAGCTGATGAGTGCAGTGGCGCCGAACAACACCAGGCTCATACAAATGGCGAAGATGAGGAAGGCGGCCACTCTCCCGCCAGGTTGGTCGGATGGCGACGTTCGGCTGAGGAAGAGCGCGGCGCCGACGATGATCACCCAGTTCAACACTCGTCGTGAGGCATGATAGAGGTTGAACCGGACGAGATCGTTGAGGGTGTTGGTGTATTCGATGGTCATACGCTTTTTGGGGTCTAACTATGATTTCAGCGATATCCTACAGTTTGCTGCTCCCGCGGGTTCGGGAGCGATGATGTGACCGGATGCTGTGCGCTGTTGAGTTCAGCGCAGAGCTGGCCGGCTACGCGGCGTACCCGACCAGGGCTTGATTCGATCGAGCGTTCACGCGAGCGTATCTTCGGCAACTTCCGTGTCGCAGGTCGCCTGTGCTCGCAGCCAGTATGAGTTAGCCCGCGCCTCCGGTAGCAGACCCTTCGTGGTATACCCAAGCTCCTACAATAGTCCCGACAACGAAGGCGACAAGATCAGTAACTTTCATGATGACGAAGAGTCGTCCCGACATTACGCCCAGCGACTCCCAAGCTCCATCTACGATGAGCGTGGCGATCCAAACCGCGATGCCGGCGCGTGCGGCAGTTCTCGGCCCGGCGCCGTACCGAGGGCGAATGGCCGCGTAGAGCCAGACTGACAGAATGCCCGCAACGGGCATGGCCACGAGCCCGTACAGCAGCATTCGGCCCGAGATCTGGACAGCGAGCCCAAGCGCCGACGCCATCGCCGCGAAATCATGATTGAGAGCAGCCAAAACAGGCAGCCATATCGCGGATATGACGACGCTTGCCAGGACGCCGCCCAGGAAGATGCGGCGCCAGTTCATTCCGGTCATGAAGTCAACTTTCGGGCCTCGGAAATCGTGTCGGCGCTGTAAGTCATTCTCAGGCGATCTTTCTTGAAACTGACGAGGAGGTCCATGTCGAACGCACGGGCAACCTTCATGATCGTCTCGATTGTAGGATTTGCATCAGGATCTTCGAGCTTGGCGATCTGCTGTTGCGTGACACCGACGCGCTTCGCGATTTCGGCCTGGCTCCAGCCCCGCTCACTTCGCATGGATCGGAACTGCAAGGCAAGAACCAGCTTGGGAGAAATCGCGATAGGGATGCGCCGTTCATTTGCCTTCGGCGGCCGGTGCATGTGCGGCAAGTCCAACCCTTCCACGAGGTGGGCCTCGATCCATCCCTCGATCGCCTCCTTGGCATTCGAGTAGATGTCGGCCTCGCGATCCGCGAAGGTCTGACAGCCGGGGGCGTCAGGGAACTCGATCAGATGCCGGCGCCCCTCCTTACGCACATAGGCGAGGTACTGCAGCGCTGTATCAATCTCAACTTCTGCGGAGGCCACCGCGGTGATCATACAACCCTTAACCTGGATTTCTCACCACCCGATTGAGCCTCCCTGCCTGCCGCCGCAAGCCAGGGACCGATTGTGGCACAGACACTCTTGTCTGTGCTCCGGCCGAAGCCGCGTGTCGTGAGCGCTTGCAGTCTCTCGAGTCGGGCGAGACCCCGCACAGACAAGAGTGTCTGTGCGACATCGGTCCCTGCTCATCGGCACCACGCCGCACCATCGGAGACAGGCTGCGGGCAATTCCACTCGTCGTGTGAGAAATACGGGTTAGGTTGTAAGCCGAAAAGATTCGGGTATCGATCCTCGGTGCTGTATACCTTCGATCCCACCGCCGGGCGAGGACGCCCGTCGGGAGCAGGCGGGACGCCTGCTCTACATCGAGCAGCGGGCTTCCTGGCGAATGCCGGTCAGGGGAGAGCAGGATTCTCCGCCGAGGCCGTGAGTCCTGGCGGATGAAGCCAGCGTAACGCCAGTGCGGTAAACACACCACCCCCTCCTCCGTCCAACGATCATGAACCATGCCACCAAACTCGTTGCCGGGGTCATCGCTCTGGCGGTTCTCACCGGTTTCACCACCACGGACAACAACAAGCTCAACGATCGGCAGCGGGCGCTGCACGTTCTCAACCGTCTGGCGTTCGGGCCGCGGCCGGGCGACGTCGAGGCGGTCATGAAGGACGGCGTCGACACGTGGATCGAACAGCAGCTTCATCCCGAGGCCATTCCTGATCGCGCTGTGCAGGCGCGCGTCGACGCTCTTCCGACGATGACGTTGTCGAACTCACAGATCCTGAGGACGTACTACGCCCCGGTATTGGAGGCCAGGAAAGAGGCCAAGGCCGAGGCCAAGGACGGCGAGGTCGACAAGAAAGACGTGCGCCGCGAGATGATGCGCGACGTACCGGCCAACCAGAAGCCGCAGGTGGTCATGAACGAGCTCGTCGAGCAGCGCATCCTCCGCGCCGCGGAGTCGGACCGCCAGCTCAACGAGGTCATGGTCGACTTCTGGATGAATCACTTCAACGTCTTCTCCGGCAAGGGCATCGACCGCTTCCTGCTGACGAGCTACGAGCGCGACGTGATCCGGCCGCACATCTGGGGACGTTTCGAAGACCTGCTGATGGCCACCGCGAAGTCGCCGGCGATGCTCTTCTATCTCGACAACGCCCGCTCTGTCGCCGCGATCGAGAACCGGCCCATGGAGCCACAGCGGGGCGGGTTCTTCGGCGGGCGCTTCGGACGCTACAGGATGATGGCGCCCCCTCGGGCGCAGAACAAACAGCAGGGCGGGCTCAACGAGAACTACGCCCGCGAGATCATGGAACTGCACACGCTCGGCGTCGACGCCGGCTACACGCAGAAGGATGTGACCGAGCTGGCGCGCGTGCTGACGGGCTGGACGATCACGTCGCGACGCGACGGCGGTGAGGAGGGGGCGGCGTTCATCTTCCGCCCGCGCCTCCACGACGTCGGTCCGAAGGTGGTCATGGGCATTCGTTTCGCGCCCGGTGGCGGGATCGAGGAAGGGGAGAGGATGATCCACGTCCTGGCCCATCATCCGGCCACCGCCCATCACATCGCGTACGAGCTCTGCAGGCGCCTCGTCGCCGATGAGCCGCCGCCGGCGCTGGTCGACCGCGTGGCCAAGAGGTTCCTGGCCACGGACGGCGATCTCCGCGAGACGGTGAGGGCGATCCTCAAGAGCCCCGAGTTCTGGGATCCGGCGGTGTATCGGGCCAAGGTGAAATCGCCGTTCGAGTACACGATCTCGGCGGTGCGCGCGGTGAACGCGCAGATTACCGATCCTTCGGCGATTGCCCGCTCGTTGCAGCAGATCGGCGAGCCGCTCTACGGCGCGCAGCCGCCGACGGGCTACAGCGACAAGGCCGACGTGTGGATCAACACCGGCGCACTGATGAACCGTCTCAATTTCGCCCTTTCGCTGGCGGCCAACAAGCTGCCGGGGGTGCACGGCGACGTCGTCTCGCTCATCCCCGCCGCTCAGGCCGCCGACGCCTCACATTCCGTCGAAGCGCTGGCGCTGGCGCTGACGGGCGGCACCCTGACGGAGGAGACACGCAACACCATCAAGTCGCGGATCGTCGAGCGGAAAGCACCGGCCGAGGATCCGTGGGACAACACGCAACTGCCGACGGTAGCCGGGCTGATCCTGGGATCGCCGGAGTTTCAGAGGCAGTGATGCGGTAGCGAGGTTGCTGAGTTGCTAGGTTGCTAGGTTGCAGGGTCGAAGATGAAAGCAACTGAACAACGCAGCAACTCAGCAACCCAGTAGCCAGCAATTACTGAACAACCCAGCAACTCAGCAACCAAGCAACCCAGGAACCCACACCATGATCAACAGACGCTTCTTCCTCAAATCCTCCGGCCTCGCCCTTGTCGGCGGCGGCCTGCTTCCCAACGTATTCGTGAAGATGGCCAATGCTTCGACGACAAAGGGGAGCAAGACGCTGGTGGCCATCTTTCAGCGCGGGGCGGTCGACGGTCTCAACATGATTGTTCCGTTCGGCGAGAGGGCGTACTACGACGCCCGGCCTACGATCGCCGTGCCGCGTCCGGGCGGACAGGGCGGCGCGCTCGACCTCGACGGCTTCTTCGGCCTGCATCCTTCGCTGGCCTCGCTCATGCCGTACTTCAAGGACCACAGCGCGGCGTTCCTCCACGCCGTGGGCTCGCCGGACGCGACGCGATCGCATTTCGACGCCCAGGACTTCATGGAGTCCGGCACGCCCGGGGTGAAGTCGACGGAGGATGGATTCCTCTCGCGGGCGGTGGCCATGAAGAAGCAGACGCCGGTCTCACCGCTGCGGGCCGTGGCGCTCTCTCCCTCGTTGCCGCGCATTCTCTCCGGCAACGCTGGCGCGGTGGCGATGACGAACCTCGGCCAGTTCGGGATTCACGGCGGCGCGAATGTCAGCGGCGGATTCGAATCGATGTACGCCGAGGCCGTGGCCGGAGCGCTCAGCGGAACGGCGAAAGATTCGTTCGATGCGGCGCGCATCCTCAAGAGCGCGGATCCTCAGAAACAGCAGCCGGAGAACGGCGCGGTTTATCCGAATGGACCTCTCGGCAACTCACTCAAGCAGGTCGCGCAGCTCATCAAGTCCAACGTCGGCCTGGAAGTGGCGTTCACGGATGTCAGCGGATGGGATACGCACGCGGGCGAAGGCGGCGCGCAGGGGCAGCTCGCGAACAATCTCACCAACTTCTCCAATGCCATCGCCGCGTTTACGCAGGACCTGGGATCGCGCATGGGCGACGTGGTTCTCGTGACGATGTCGGAGTTCGGCCGCACCGTTCGTGAGAACGGCAACCGCGGTACCGACCATGGTCACGCCAACGTGATGATCGTCCTCGGCGGCGGCGTCAAAGGAGGCAAGGTGTACGGCAAATGGCCCGGCCTCTCATCGCAGCAGCTCTACGAGAACCGCGATCTGGCCATCACCACCGACTTCCGCGATGTGTTCTCCGAGCTTCTGACGAAGCAGCTCGCGGTGCCTTCGCTGAAGAGCGTGTTCCCTGGTTATGACGCGTCGCCGTCGAAGTGGAGAGGGTTGCTGGCGTAGGCCTCACTTCACCACCTTCACATCCCCGAACGGCGCGATCTGGTCCTTGATCTGTTTGTAGTCGCCGACGACGACGATGGCGCCGCGGTAAGTGTCGAAGTAGCGCGCCGCGCTGCGTTGAATGTCGGCGGGAGTGAGGGCGGCGACATGGTCGCGGAACGTCTGCAGGAAGTCGCGTGACAGCTCGTCGACGTAGATCGTGCTGATGCGGGTGGCAAGGCTGGCCTGCGACTCGAGCTCGAGCTCCATACCGCCGATGCTGAAGGTCTTGGCCGACTCCAGCTCCTCGGCGGTGACCGGTTCGACGCGCATCCGGTCGAGCTCGTAGAGCATCTCCAGAATCGTCGGTCCGGTGACCTCGTTGCGCACCGCCGCGCCGGCCTCGAACTCGCCGGCGGCGCGGCGGAGATCGGCCGAGCTGAACGGTGAGTAGGTGTAGCCCTTCCCCTCGCGGATGTTGCGCGTCAGACGCGAATAGAAGGCGCCGCCGTAGATCATGTTCGTCGTGCGCAGGGCGATGTAGTCAGGCGAGCGCCGCGGCGGCGCGGGCGCGCCGATGAGAATCGTCGACTGCACGGAGTCCGGACGGTCGATGACGTAGATCTGGCGTTTCTCGCGCACCGGCAGGACGAGCTTCGGCGCCTGCGGAAGGGGGGCGCGCTTCCACGAGCCAAAGGAACGCTCGACGTCGCTGTGCATGGCCGCGGCGTCGAAGTCGCCGACGATGACGAGAATGGCGTTGTTCGGGACGTACCAAGTCGCGGAGAACGATTTGAGCGCTTCCCGCGTGACGTTCTTGATGGCCGCGGGCGCGGGGACGGTGAAGCCATAGGGATGCGCGCCGAAGAGCGCTTTGTCGAGCTCCTCCTGAGCGAGGAAATCCGGTGTGGAGCGCTCTTCCTCGATCTCCTGCGCGTAGTTTGCCTTCGCCAGCGCAACCTCGGATTGCGGATAGGCGGGATCGCGGGCCACGTCGCTGACGACGTCGAGCAGCTTCGGCGCGAACTCGGCCAACGACGATGCGGTCATGGTCGTGGCGTCTGTGTCGACGCCGATCGACAGGGCTCCGCCGATGGAGCGGAGGTCTTGCTTGATCTGGAGACTGGTACGCGTGGCGGTCCCCTCGTCGGCGACGCGCGCGGCGAGTTGCGCGACGCCCGGCTGGGTCTTGTACGCCGTGCCGCGGCCGGCGAGCAGTGTCAGCACGGCGGTGATCTTCGGTACGTTGTGGAGCGGGACGAGGACGACGGTCAGGCCGTTGTCGAGCTTCGACTCGGCGATCGGCGGCCAGTGGATCGGACGGGACGGGCCGGGTGGGGGAGGGGCAGTTTGTGCGAAGGCGGTCGTCGCGAGCGCGACGAGTACGGCGCCTATGAGCGAACGCGTTGTCGGTTGTCGGTTGTCGGTGTGGCACAGACACTCTTGTCTGTGCTGAGAAGGTTCGGAGTTCCGGAGAGAGGTCAAGAGGATCAGCCGTTTCATCTTGCCAAAGCACAGACAAGAGTGTCTGTGCCACATGCGCGCGATCATTTCCCCTCCTTGGCCGGGACGCGATCGATGACGGTCCGGTTGTCCGGTACCAGATACTTTGCCGCGACAGCCTGAATCTGCGCGGCAGTGACGGGGTCGAAGGTCGCCAGGACCTTGTTGATCTGCGACGGGTCGTCGCGGAAGAGTGCGAACGCGGCCAGCAGGTTGGCCTTGCCTCCGGTCGTCTCGAGCGCGTCGTAGAAATTCGAGCGGAAGCGTACCTTGGCGTCGGCAAGCTCGCGCGCGGTCGGGCCGTGCTGCTGAAGGTTGGCCACGATGTCGTGCACTTCGCGGAGGATCTCGTCGGCCGTGTGGCCAGGCTTGTACGTCGTGCGCGAGACGAGGAGCATGGGACCGTCGTAATCGAACTCGTTGCCAAGGTCGTAGTTGATGCCGCCGGTCCAGTCGATCGAAATCTGTTTCTCCTTGACCAGGCGCTGATAGAAACGCGAGCCGTCGTCTCCCTGCAGGATCAGGTTGAGGAGCACCGCCGGCGCGTAGTCGGGCGAATGCTGATCGGGGAGATGCCAGCCGATGGCCAGGGCCGGAAGGTTGGCCAGCTTGTCCGTCTCACTGACCCGTTTCTCCTTCGTCTGCGGTGGCTCGCTGACGTCGGGGCGTTTCGGAATGGGCTGCTGGGGGATCGATGCGAAGTATTTGTCGACGAGCTTGCGCACCGCGGCGGCATCGACGTCGCCGACGATGGTCAGGACGGCGTTGTTGGGCGCGTAGTAGGTCTTGAAGAACTGGCGCACGTCGTCGATCTTGGCCGCCTCGATGTCGTGCAGGTCGCCGTAGAAGTTGTGGGCGTTGAACCAGTTCTGATTGGCGTTCTGCCAGAGGTCGAGCCACTCGAATAGGGCATACGGCTGGTTCAGCACGTTGGCGCGAACCTCTTCGGAGACGACGTTCTGCTGGTTCTTGAGGTTCTCGGCGCTGACGTCGAGTGAGCGCATGCGGTCTGCTTCGAGCCAGAGGGCGGTCTCGACGCGATCGGCCGGCAGGGTCTCGTAGTAGTTCGTGTAGTCGAGGCGCGTCGATCCGTTGAGGCTTCCGCCGTTCGCCTCGACGATCTTGGCGTGCTCGAATTTCTTCACGTGCTCCGAGCCCTGAAACATCATGTGCTCGAAGAGGTGAGCGAATCCGGTCTGGCCTTTCGGTTCGACGCGGAAACCGATGCCATAGTAGACGGCGACGGTGACGGTGGGCGCCGCATGGGCCTCGGAGATGACGACTTTGAGTCCGTTCGGAAGCTTGTCGTAGACGACCGGCACCTCGATCGGCTTCGCGTATGCACCCGCGCAGGCGATGAGCGAGGCGGCCAGCCACAGTCGGACGTTTCTCATGCCGGGAATCCTACACGGTAGAGCGCCTCGCGCATGGGAACGAAACGGTTGCGGGCCGGGCACGGCCGGCGGCGTTGCTTGCCCAAGGCTCTGCCATCATTGCGAGTCGTTTGAGCGGAGCTCCCGCGCTGTCATCCTGGAGGCTGCCGCAGCCGCGGTACGAATTGTGGTGCTTGCTCAACTCTGATCCCGCGGCGGAGGACGCCGAAGGACCCCCCACGTGCATGCCGGATGGGCGGCGGTCATCGCTCGATGCAAGCACGCTGGGGGTCCTTCGCCGCGCTTTGCCTCTCCGGGGCGCCGCCGGCTCAGGATGACAGATTGGATGTCAGCATCAACGAAGAGCCGATCACGCCGAGCCCTCCGCAGGCCGCCCAGACCGCGGCAGGGTTGTGGTCGAACAGCAGCGTACCGGCCGGCGGGCCGATGACCATGCCGAGCGACCACACGATCATCATGAGGCCGAGGTAACGGCCGCGGTACTGCAGGGGAGCGAGTTGCACGACGTAGGCGCCGGCCACGGGCGAGCTGATCATCTCGCCGAGTGTCCAGACGACGACGGTCGCGGCGAGCACGGGCACCGTTCGGGCGATGCCGGTGAGGGCGAAGCCGGTGCCGGCGAGAAGATAGCCGAGAGCGATCATCGGGCGCGGTTGGAAGCGGCGCGTCCATTGAGTGATGCCAAGCTCGAACAGCACGATCAGCAGTCCGTTTGTCGAGATCAGCAAACCGAACGTGCGCGACGGAAATCCGAGCGACTTCACGTGCAGCGCGAAGGTCGAGCCCATCTGGAAATCGACGATGGTGATGCAGAACGTGGCCAGCAGAAAGATCACGAATGGCCGGTCGCGCGACGCGACGCGCAGCGCCTCACCCGAGCGCTCGCTCTTCTCGTACGTCCGGAGACCTTGCGGCAGCGCGAACAGCGCGATGAGGCCGTAGACGATCGAGGTCGCGGCGTCCCCGATGAACAGCAGCGTGAACGAATGGTCCGCCAGGAAGCCGGCCGTGGCCGGACCGGCAGCGAATCCGAGGTTGACGGCAAATCGGTAGAGCCCGAATGCGGTGACGCGATGCTCTTCGCCGACGAGATCGCCGACGAGCGCGTAGCTGGCCGGGCGATACAGCTCCGACAGCGAGCCGGTGACGCACGTGAGAATGACGATGGCGGCGTAGCCGCGCGCCTGCGACAGTGCCAGCATCGCCGCGGCCGAGCCGAACATCGACAGCACGATCGTATTGCGCCTTCCGATCCGATCGGCGAAGTGCCCTCCGGCTGAAGAGGCGATGACATGGCCGATGCCATAGGCGCCGACGGCCAGCCCCGCTTGTGCGCTCGTGTAGCCGATGCGGGTCAGGTAGAGGATGAGAAACGGGATGACGAACGTGCCGAAGCGATTGATGAATGTGCCGCCGAACAGGATCCACGCCGCGGGCGGAAGCGCTCGAAGATTGTCGCGGAAGGACGGCATTGGTGGGAGGGAAAGTATAGGGGGGAGTGGGGAGTGGGGGGTGGGGGGTGGGGTGTGGGAGGGGGTCGGGAGTCGGGGGTCGGGGGTCGGAAGTCTTAGCTACTCCCGACACCCGACCCGCGTGCGGGAGGTCGGTGTTGGAGGGCGGCGCTACGACCCCCGACCCCCGACCCCCGACCCCCGACCCCCGACTCCCGACCCCCTCCCACCCCCCACTCCCCACCCCCGTCTCACTCAATCAAGCTCGAGCGCAAAAAGTATTCGCATTGGTGATCCGTATCACGTCTTGGAGTAAGCGTCTCGCTGGGGCGGAGAGTCTTATGTAGTGAAAGGAGATACACCGTGAAGAAAACCATCGCAACGATCGTTTCCACAGCACTTCTCGTGTCCGCTCCGCTTTTCGCGGCGCGTGTCGACAGGCGGCAAAAAGAGCAGCAGGAGCGCATCGCTCAGGGCGTCGCCAGCGGCCAGCTCACCGCGCGTGAGACCGCGCGCCTTGAGCACAGTGAAGCGAGGCTGCAGGCTGAGAAGCACGACATGCGCGAAGACAATGGCGGCACACTGACGAATGCCGAGAAGGTAAAGCTGAACAATCAGCAGAACCGTCTCTCGCGTCAGATCTACCGGCAGAAGCACGACGGGCAGACGCAGTAGCGGGTGTGGGGGGTGGGGTGTGGGGGGTGGGAGTCGGGGGTCGGGAGTCGGAGATGCGACCCCCCGACTTCCACACTGACTCCCTCGTCTTACGAAGGCGTCCGGCCCTTCAGGCATCAGAACTCCGACCCCCGACCGCCCACTCAGGTATCCGAACTACGACCCCCGACCGCCCACTCAGGCATCCGAACTACGACCCCCGACCCCCGACTCCCGACCCCCGCGACTCACGCGAACTCAAACCGCAGCCGTTCACGCAAATGACCGAGGATTGCGCCCAGGAGTGTGCCGGTGGTGTTCCAGATGATGTCGTTCACGTCGGCCACGCGGTCGGGTAGAAAGTATTGCCATCCCTCGATCGTGCAGGTGAACGTGAAGCCCAACAAGACGGTCAGCACGTAGGTCTGCAGCGTCGGACGGTTAACGGTGTAGAGGGTGATGAACATCAGGAATCCCCACGGCACGAACAACAGCACGTTGGCGATGAGCGGCACGATGATCACGGCCAGGATGTGCGTCGATACCGGATGTCTGGCAATGCGGTGCGACAGGTGGCGGATGTCCTCGAACGGGACAGGATCGACCTTCGAGTAGCTCTTCCCCGACATCCAGAGCGTCATCAGCCCGATGAGGATGGTGACGGCGAGGAGCAGCAGGATGGTAACCGGGCGCTTGATGGTGATGACGGTCTGCATGAGTCGTGGATTCGTAGATTAGAGGTTAGTAGATTAGTAGATTAGGAACGAGGTTCTTCTGTTTGATCGACTAATCCACTAATCGACTAATCCACCGCTTCACACATTCACAAACCTTCGAAAGCCTACATTCAGAATCAACCCGATGGCCATGAAGAACATCATCGTGGCCGAACCGCCGTAGGAGATGAGCGGCAGCGGGATGCCGGTCACGGGCAGCAGCCCGATCTGCATCGAGACGTTGATGAGGATGTGGAAGATGAAGAAGCAGATCAGCGAGAGGACGAGGAACGTCCCTCCGCGGTCGCGCGATGCTTTTGCGACGGACAGCGATTCGACGATGAGGAAGAGATACAACGTCAGCACGACGCTGACGCCGACGAAGCCCCACTCCTCGCCGAGCACGGAGAAGATGAAGTCGGTGTGGCGCGCCGGCAGGTATTCGAGGTTGACCTGGGTGCCGTGCAGAAAGCCTTTGCCGGTGATGCCGCCCGAGCCGGTGGCGATCTTGGCCTGCATCACCTGATAGCCGGAGCCGAGCGGATCGCGGGCCGGATCCATGAAGATCATGATCCGTTCTTTCTGAAAGGGCTTGAGGTAATGCCAGCCGATCGGGAGCGCCACGACGAAGCAGAGGCTGGCGATCAGCCACAGCTTCGGCTTGATCCCGCCGAAGAACATGGCCACTCCGAACAGCGGAAAGAAGCTGGCCGCCGAGCCGAAGGCCGGTTGCGCGGCGATGAGCACGACCGGGAAGCCGATCATGGCCATGACGATGACGAACGTGCGGAAGTCGAGGTAGGCGCGGTCGTTCGAGTCGAAGTACTTCGCGATCATCAGGGCCGTGAAGATCTTCATGAACTCCGACGGCTGGAACTGGAAGTTGCCGACGTGGATCCACGACTTCACATTGCGCGTGAGCCTGTCCGAAACGAGGAGGTAGGCCAGCAGCAGGATGCCGAGGCCGTACAGGAACGGCGCGATCTCCATCAGCACGTGGTAGTCGAGGGCGATGAAGATGATCATCAGGACGATGCCGATGAGGGTCCAGATGACCTGCTTGCGGAAGAGTGGCGCGTCAGGGCCGAAGTAGGTTGCGCTGTAGACGAGAAGACACCCGATCGCGGCGATGAGCAGCGCGGTTGTCAGGAGGTTGAGATCGAGCCTGGATAGCGTGCGTTCGACGGACATCGTTGGTGGCGTTCGTGGCCGATCGAGAGTAGCACGCGATACGCCACCGGTCGCGGTGCACGTGACAAGCCAGGGTCTCTACCTCTTCGGCAGTTCCTGGTTGTAATAGAACATCGCCGTCACGCGCTCGGTCTCGTTCGGGAAGTTCTTGGGAAGGGGATTGAGCGGGGAGGAGAGCTCGATTCCTTTCTTCGCCGCGAAGTCGTAAGGCGGAATGCCGGAGCTCTGCAGGATCGTGACGTCGGTGATGGTGCCGTCGCGATGGATGGTGAAACGAATGGTGACCACGCCCTTGAGTCCGGTCTGGATGAGGTGGGGCATGTTCGCATACCAGTTGACCCGGATGCGGCTGACCATCCCTTCGGCGTAGTCGCCCCAGTCGAACCACGAGCTTTCGAATGAGAGAGGCCCGTCCTGTGCGAACCCTTTCTCACCGCCGGCGGCGCCGTTGAGATCCAAGCCCTGCTGTCCGCCGCCGAGGGAGGCCACTTTGCCGACTTCTTTGATGGCGTTGCGCCAGTTCACCGGGCCCGAGTTGGTCTGTGCCGGTTGGCGAAAGGCGGTGGTGGATGGAGCCAGGGTGGTAGGCGGAGTGGCGTTCTGCGGTTGCGGCGGTTGCGGTGGCGCGGCGTTGGCGGCTTCCTGAGCGGGATTGGCAGCCGGAGGATGGGACGATGTCTTTGGCGTGAAGATCTGACTTCCGTCGCCGGGGCGCGGAGTGGGCTTCTCGCCGGTTGGATGCGGCGTCGAGGCCTGGCGGTTGGCGTTCGAGAGCGCGGCATTCGGGGAGGGAGCGTGATTGATCTTCGGTCCCGGCGCCTCCATGAACTTCCTGTCATCCGGGTTCTGGCTGATCAGTTGAACGTAGCGCGCGATGGGAGGCGCGGGTGCATCTCTCGATACCGGGTGGTAGGTGGCGATGAGGTACGCGAAGATGAGAATGTGAAGAATGACCGAAACGAGGATGGCAAGGCTGACTCCGCCGCTTCGAGCTTCGCCCTGGCCTGCGAGGAGGTCAATCGTCTCTTCGGGTTCGTTGAGTTCGTAGTCCAAACGGGAGTCCTCAGCCTAGAAGTTGCCGCGGATCGGATTTCTTCCCCCGAGGCGGTGCTAGACTTGATTCGATGTCTGACGTTTTCCAACCCGTGCCGCCGCCCCCACCCGCGCCGCCCGCGCCCCCCGCGCGGCCAGCCACTGCGGGCTTCGACTTCGCTCGTCCGTTTACGTTTACATTCGAGGATCCGCGTTGGGTGCCGAAAATCCTTCTTGGCGGGCTCTTCATGCTGGCGAGCGTCTTTATCATCGGCGCATTTTTCGTCTACGGCTACATGGCCCGTTTCGTTCGCAATGTGATCGCCGGCGTCGAAAATCCCTTGCCGGAATGGGATGACCTCGGCGAGTACTTCAGCGAAGGGTTGAGGCTTTTTTGCGTCGGACTCGTCTATGCGCTGCCCATGATCGCGCTGGTCATGCTCTTCATGATCCCGTCGATCATCGCGCAGTCGGCTGACAACGAATCCATCCAAAACCTCGGCGGCGGAATGGCAGCCTGTGTCTGGTGTCTGATCTTCCCGCTGAGTCTGGCCATGGCTCTCTGGCTTCCGGCGGCGATGATGTTTGCCGTCGTGGAGCGGCGTTTCGGCGCGGCATTCGAGTTTGGGCAGATCGCGTCGTTCATCAAAGCCAACATCGGCAACTACATTCTGGCGTTCGTGGTCTGGCTCGTCGTGCGGATGATCGTGCCGTTCGGCCTGATCCTTCTCTGCGTCGGCATCTTCTTCACCAGTTTCTGGTCGCTGGTCGTAGCCAGTTACGCCTTCGGGACAGCCTGGCGGCTCGCTCCTTCCCGCCGGTGAAGCGCGATACGAAAATCGTGGCGGCCACTCTGGTCGCGATTTCGGGGGCCATCCTCTCCGCCTCGGTCGCGTGTACGGCCTTGATCGCGCACGGCGCCTCGATGCGGTGGCGGCTGCTTTTCCGCGTTTTCTGTCACGGCATTCCGGAGCGCTGCCTGATTCTGTGGAATGTGCCGATGCCGATCTGCGCGCGCTGCACGGCGATCTACGCGGGGCTCCTCATCTCGTTTGCAGCGTTCCTGATCCTTCCCCGCATGAGGGAAGGGGTGGCCAGGATCGTCCTTTATGCGGCCCTGGTTCCGATGGCGATCGACGGCGTTTCGCAACTGGCGCGGCTGCGCCTGAGCACCAATCCGCTTCGAATCGAAACGGGACTTCTGGCCGGCGTCGCCTTCGGTGTCTGGGCACTGAGCGCGATCGAGAATCACGAAATTGTCACGATTCCTTGACCTCACTCCAGCCGTGCGCTACGCTCAAAGCCGCGCATCACAATACCGAAAACAACTGAAATGGCCTTCCAGGGATCGCTCAAAGAGCTTCCGCTGCCCGACATCATCCAGTTGGTCAGCGTATCCGGAAAGACGGGCAAGTTCACTCTCTCCCGCGATCACGACCGCGGCTACATCTATCTGAAAAACGGTCAGATGGTGCATGCCACGGTCGGTGATCTGGTCGGGGAGGAAGCGATCTACGCGCTCGCCATCTGGAATCAGGGAGACTTTCAATTCGGTCCCGGCGAGGAGCCCGACCGCCAGACGATCACAAAATCGAACACCAACCTGCTGATGGAGGCGGCGCGGCGTCTCGACGAGTGGCGGGTGCTCTCGAAGAAGGTGCCATCAGTCGACTACATCCCCGAACTGCAGGTACGCGAGTCCCGCCACGAGCAGATCACGCTGAACCCGCAGGAGTGGTTGCTGATCACGCGGATCGACGGCCAGCGTTCGATCGCGGAGATCGGCAGGGCTCTGAACATCTCATCGTTCGAAGTGGCCAAGATCCTTTACGGGATGATCACCGGTGAGCTGGTGGCCCTAAAAAAAAAGCCTGAATTCGTTCGAGACGAGGAGAGCGGCGAGCTAGTCGACCTTGCCGCGCGTATCCGTTCCATCGCCGAGGAGTTCATCGGAAACTCCGCCCACAAAACGATCGAGAAGCACTTCCTGCGTGCCCTCGACGGCATCATGAGCGGCGACGGCGAACATGCCGTTGACGCGATGGTGACGGAGTTCGAAAAGACGGCATCGCTGCTTCGCGGTATCGCTGTCACCGAGCAATTGCGCACGCGTATCACCGAGTTGCGCACGGCGGTTTGAACCAACCGAGCCCGCCTAGAAGGCCTGTCCGCTCGAGAAGGCCACAAGCCATCCCTTTCGGCCGAGTGGGTCGCGATTCATGGCGTAGGCGAGGTCGACTCTCAAAAGATTCCTGGGCGTGCGCGGGAGACCCAGGCGCAGGCCGATGCCGACGTCGCTTTTTACGTGGAG
The DNA here is from genome assembly GCA_035482045.1 of Thermoanaerobaculia bacterium. GTDB lineage: Bacteria > Acidobacteriota > Thermoanaerobaculia > Gp7-AA8 > Gp7-AA8 > JADGNZ01. The sequence goes on along the minus strand of DATHRD010000031.1, from coordinate 41,880 downwards.
CAGGTTCGTGAAGCCGCCATCCGTGGCATTTCCGGCGTCGGCAAAGGCGACGATGCCGGGTGAGGCAAACTGCAGAATCTCGTGGCCGAGGTAAAGCCGCTCCTCGACGTTGACGACCAGGGCGCGGTCGCCGGCGAACGCGTGCGCGCGGTAACCGCGCAGTCCGGTCAGACCATCAGCGAAGAATTGCTGCTCGGCATCCATGCGCCAGCCGCTGTTGAGCGATAGACGGCTGAGAAACGTGGTCGGATACTCTGTGCTCCCGCCGCGGCGCACGAAAAGCAGGGACGATGTGGCGATGGTGTTCTTCGGCTCGCCGCCAAGGCGCGACGAGAGTGATACCGCGGGCAGGACGAAGCCGTCGCCGAGCCACGCCCCGTCGCCAGCCGTGACGCGGATGAACGACGTGGTCCTGGCAACGCCCAGTTCGCGCGGTGAGACCGCTCCCTCGATCGAATAGTGCCGCCCAAGGTTGAAGTCCTCGTAGCGGATGTCCTTGTTCACGAAGTTCAACTTCACGTAGTCGTTGACCGTACTCTGATAGCGGACGAAGAGGTAGCGGAACTCGCGGCCGGTGGGCAGAAACTGCGGCTCGTCGCTATGCATCCGGGAAAAGGAGTCGTCGACCGTGCGGATGCCGGCGGAGATGCGCTGGGCGCGGAAGTCGTTGGGTCTCAGTGCGAGGCCGAAGCTGGCTTCGATCTCGCGGTGTTTCTGCCGGAAACGCTCGGTCTCGACGCCTTCGCCGTACAGATGGTCGAACTGCCGGAAGCCGGTGAAGGAGAAATCGGTCGCCCACGGTGTGGCGAATGAGTAAAACGGCCGCGACACCTGAACGTGGTGATCGTAGCCGTCTGAGTTCACCGCATATCCGAGGTTCGCCTTCCAGTACGGCGCGAAGAATGCCGGATCGGAGTAGGCGACGCCGAGGCGCGACCGCTCGACGCCGTGTTGCCACCCGAACTCGACATCCTTGCCCAGGCCGATCAGGTTCGTCTCCGCCAGAGTTGCGCCCACGGTGCTTTTGCCGCCTTTGCTGCCAGCCTGTGTCTCCGGCGCGATCGACCAGGAATCCTGTGTTGTGACCACGACGTCGACGACGCCGTCGTGTGGCGCGGAGGGCACCACCGATGCCGACTTCAGAAACTGTAGAGCGCGCAGGTTCCGCTCCGTCTCGGCAAGCCGCTCGGCGCTGTAGACGTCGCCTTCCCGGAAGAGGATGAACTTCCTGATGACTGAGTTTCGCGTCTCGATATGAAGATCGTCCGCGAGCTGGTACAGCCGTCCATGCTGTGCCTCTTCGCTCGAATAAACGTCGAGCGCGTGGATGGTGATGGTGCCGATTTGAAGGGGCGGCTCCGCCAGCGCGTGCGGCGAGGAAAGGACCATGAGCCCGAGGAAGGCGACGAGGAGAGATTTCACCGGATGCCTCGGAGGGTAGCAGATCAGGACGGCTGACTACTGGCCACGCCCTTTTGCTATTCTGCGCTTCACACCAATCCCCGGAGGAATCCTTGGACAATTATCGAGGCGGCTGGATCGAGATCATCGCCGGAGGCATGTTCTCCGGAAAGTCGGAAGAGTTGATCAGGCGGCTGCGCCGTGCGGTGATCGCCCGGCAGCGTGTGCAGGTGTTCAAACCGCTGATCGACGATCGTTTCAGCAACGAGGACATCGTTTCGCGCGACGACCGGCGGTTGAAGGCGGTGTCGGTGGCAACCAGCGCCGAGCTGCTGACGCGCGTGGAGATTGGCATCCAGGTCGTCGGCATCGACGAGATTCAGTTCTTCGATGAGGGCGTGGTCGATGTGTGCATGCAGCTCGCCGACGCCGGGATACGCGTCATCGCCGCCGGACTGGAACAGGACTACATGCGTAGGCCTTTCGGCCCGATGGCCGCGCTGCTCTGCGTCGCCGAGGACGTCTCGAAGATGCACGCGGTCTGCGTTCGTTGCCGCGGGGCGGCTCACTACTCGCAGCGCGTCTCGGGTGGTAACGCCCAGGTCGAAGTCGGCGACTCTTCGTATGAGGCGCGATGCCGCGCCTGCTACGAGCTCTACAAGTCTGCGCCCGCCGAGGAGCCCGCGGTCCAGCTGACGATGCCGGCCTGAGGTTGGGCCTAAGGTTCAGCCCGCTGCCTGACATTTCTTGTCACTCGGGGTTATACAGAATGGCCCTCTGATCCTTGTGTGAAATCAGATCAACAGCGTAACCATCTGCATCCATTGCAGTTAGACGTGTTCCGACTACTGGTATCGGGCTTGCCCTATACTGGCGGGACTCCCCCGCAGAGAAGAGAGGTCGGCGTGACACGGAGACAGAACGGCTTTACCCTTATCGAGTTATTGGTTGTGGTCGCCATCATCGGGATCATCGCGGCGATCGCAATTCCCAACCTGCTTCTGGCGATCCAGCGCGCGAAACAGCGCCGGACCATGGTCGACATGCGCAATATGGCCAGCGCATGGGAAGCCAGGAACACGGAGGCGGGCCGATACAACGCCGCCGGCCAGGCCAACGGTATCGAAGGCGCCGATCAGCAGGTCACCATCGACCAACTGAACACCATGCTGGCACCGACGTACATCAGAACCCTGCCGCGCGTCGATGGTTGGGGCACGCCGTATCAGACCTATACAAACCAGGCATTCGGCTCGGCGACGCCCGCTAATGTCTACGCGATCATCTCGGCTGGCAAAGATCTGGTGGTCTCGGCAGACCCCACGACAGGTCCCTTCACGAACTTCGACTGCGACATCGTTTACTCGAACGGGGTCTTTCTCTCATACCCGGATGGATTGACTTTTAACAAGTAGCCGCGCCGCCTGTCGCTCATAATCACAGGCGTTCGCATGCTCTCCCTTCGGCGGCTCGCCGCTCCGGCGCTCCTCTTCTGCCTCATGGGTTCGCTGGAGTGCCGCCGTGCAGCGGGAGGGAGCGGCGATCCGGTGGAGCGTGAAGCGGAGACTTCGCTCGTCTCCTATCTCCGCATCGACACCTCGAATCCTCCGGGAAACGAGACAGCCGGTGCCCGTTTTCTGCAACAGTTGCTGGCGAAGGAAGGGATCGAGGCGAAGCTCGTCGGGTCGGATCCCGACCGTCAGTCGCTCTACGCCCGCCTCGTCTCCGGGTCGAACGAAAAAGCGCTCGTCCTGCTCCACCACATCGACGTCGTGCCGGCGGTTGCGGGTGAATGGACCAAGCCTCCGTTCGCCGGCCTTCGTTCGGGCGGTTACATCTGGGGCCGCGGCGCGCTCGATATCAAGTCCCTCGGTATCGCCGAGCTGATGGCGTTTGTCGATCTGAAACGCCGCCATCTGCCCCTGCGCCGTGATGTGATCTACCTGGCTGTGGCCGACGAGGAGCTTGGTGGGAACAATGGCTGCGGCGCGCTTCTCGATCAGCATCCTGAGCTCTTCACCAACGCCGGCTTCGTATTGAATGAGGGCGGCTATAACGAGACGATCGTTGACCACGTTCCGTTCTGGGGCATCGAGGTGCAGGCGAAGGTGCCTCTCTGGCTGCGCATCACAATGAAAGGGGGAGCCGGCCATGCGTCTTCGCCTCCTGATGACGGCGGCGCACTGGCGAAGCTCGTTCGTTCGCTCAATGCCATTCAAGAGATCCCGATGCCGTATCGCCTCACGCCTGCGGTGGCGCGTTCATTTCACGAAGCCGGAAAGGCGCGTAACGACGAGCGCGGAGAGGTGCTGCGAGGTATGGCCGAACCTCTCGATACGGTCCGTCTGGAGCGCGTTCTTTCTCCCGGGTACCGGTCGCTGCTGCATGACACGGTGGCCATCACGCGCATCACGGGAGGTGTTGCGATCAACGTACTGCCGACGACCGCCTCGGCCGATGTCGATATCCGGCTGCTTCCCGACGAAGCGACAGCGCCCATGCTGGCCAAAGTAAAGGGCACGCTTCCGAACGGAGGCGATCTGCAGGTGCTGTTGGCTGGGCTGCCGGTCCCGGAGAGCCCGAGCGACACAGAGCTCTTTCGTGTGCTCGCGGCAGCGATGAAGAAGGCGGAGCCGGGGTCGATCGTTGCGCCGGTGGTCGGCGGTGGAACGTCGGACAGCCGCTTTTTCCGCGCCCGCGGAATCGTCGCCTATGGCATCGCGCCATTCAAGGTGAACTATTACGATGCCGACACGGTCCACGGGAACGACGAGCGCATTCGCGCTCGCTTCTTCGCCGAGGGAGTGCGGCTGATGCGAACCATCGTCACTGATTTCTGCGCGAAGGGGGTCGGCAGTCGGGAGTCCGGAGTCGGAGACCGAAATCCCTCAGAGCTCTCTTCCGGCACCCGACACCCGACTCCCGACCCCCTTCGCTTACACCAATGACTCGCAGAACCGCGTTCGCAATCATCACCGTGCTGGCGTTGGTCGTCTTCGCGCGTCCGCTTCTGCGCAACGAAGTCTTTTCCTTTCGCGATCACGGCGACTATTTTCAGCCGCTCCGGTGGTTCACGACCATGGAGCTGCGGCACGGGCGTCTTCCGCTGTGGAACGTCTACAGCGCGTCGGGCGAGCCATGGCTGGCGAATCCGCAGACAGGGGTCTTCTATCCGCCTGCCTGGCTGTTCCTCATCCTTCCGTTCACCACCGCATACACGCTCTATCTGTTTCTTCATGTGGTGCTGCTCGGCTGCGGCTCCTATCTGTTGTTTGCGCGGCTGACGAGGCCGGGGGGCGCGGCGCTGGCCGCTGCGGCGGCGCTGACATTCTCCGGTCCGGCTATGTCGCTGCTCGACGTCTCCAACAACCTGACGACGTTTGCCTGGATCCCGTTGATCGTCTGGTGCGCCATCTCCGGTGCCTCAGCGCGCGCGAGCGCGGCGGCGATCGCGATGTCGTTTCTAGCCGGCGAGCCGTTCTTCGCCGCGGTGGGAGCGCTGCTGTTTGTCATCGCGCGGCGGCGGGGTGTGCGCGATCTCATCGATGTCACCCTGACGTCGTTCGCGCTGTCGTCGATTCAGCTCCTGCCCTTTCTGTCCATGGTCGCCGCTAGCGACCGCGCGCACGGCGGCCTGACGCGCGCGCAACTCCTCCAGGATTCCATGCCGCTGGGTGACTGGCTGCGCGTGGCCATTCCGGCCAACCTCGGCACAAGCGCCTTCGACCCGCGTCTCGGGCAGCATTTCATCCCCATCGTCTACCTCGGGGGATTGACGATTCTGTTTGCGTTGATTGGCGCCGTCGTGGCCCGGCGCCGCGGCCTCGCATGGATCGCACTCATCGCGATATGCGTTCTGATCGGCGCCGGCAGTCATCTCGCGGCGATCGCTGAGCTGCTGATGCGGTTGCCGGTCACGCTTTTCCGATATCCCGCGCGCGTCTTGCCGCTGGCGGCTCTCGGCATCTGCGCGCTGGCGGCAATCGGCTGTGATCGCGTCATTCGCGGGCCGCGCTGGCAGATCGTGATGGCGCTCCTGATCTTCGTCGACGTCGTCGTGCAGATTCAGCCGCTGCTGGTTACGGCCCCGTTCGACGTGCATCGCGTTCCCTATCCGCCGGCCATCGGCCGTGACGCGAAGATCGTCCGCGTCGATATGACGAGGGACTTCGACCGTGACGGCTGGATATCGGGCTATCTGAATCTGTACGACCGGCGATTCGACGCCTGGACCGCCGCGCCGATCGTTTCCCAGCGCTACGCGACGCTCTACCAGTCAGCTCTTAGCCGCCGCGATCTGCCCACGCTCGACGCGCTCTCGGTCGGCTATGTCGTGGCCCCGGGTACGCTCGCTGCATTCCAGCCTCTGGTGAGGTTCCGCGGCGCATTCATCCACCGCAACCCGGGAGCGTTTCCGCTTGCGTACGTTCGCGACGATGCCATGCACCGAATGAGCCAGGTGAGTTCTCTCGCGTTCACGCCGTCGTCGGTGTTCATCGACGTCGTCGCGCCCTCTGACGGCGATGTCGTGGTCACCCAGCAGGCGGCGCCCGGATGGAGCGTCACGGTCGACGGAACGGCCGCAAACCCGCATGAATCCTCGGTCTTTCGTGCAGTCCATGTCACTCGGGGACATCACGCCGTCAAGTGGATCTATCGCCCTCTTTCGCTCGTCATCGGAGCGGTTCTAACCTTTGCCGCGCTCATGCGCTTGCTCCTTTCACCCATGTTTGTCAAGCGCGCTGGTCGCGAAAATTTTCTTTGCGTGTCCCTCAAAATTGCGTAGCAACATTCAGGAAGGAGGGGTGTAGAATCGCGCTCCTCCAAAGACAGGCAGGGGCAAAACTCAATGGTAAGTATCGATGATCGTTTGAACCAGATCATTCGCGAATTGATTGGAAACGGGATCACCCTCGAGCAGGCTGTCGAAGCCTTCGAAGGGAAGTACATCGTGGCGGCCATGTCGGCCAGCCGTGGCAACGTAACCCAGGCCTCGAAGGCCCTGGGCGTACACCGCAACACGCTTCACAACAAGCTCCGCTCACAGACCATGCTCAACGGCTTCGCCGACTCGATCCGTCCCGTGCGCCGCCGCCTTTCCGCAAACCGCGTCTCCGCGCCGAAGTCGTCGAACGGCAAATCGACGCGCTCGCGCTGACGCGAGGAGTCCTTTGCCTCAATCGCTCTCCTTTCCTGGTTCCTCCGGTCTCAAACAATCGATCACCGATCTTCTCCGCCAGCGCGGCAGCCGTCTGCTTCCGGTCGGCGACATCTGGGAACGTCTGGCTGATCCGGAGGCGTCGCGCGAGCAGGTCGAGCGTGCCGTCGACGAGCTGGAGCAGGACGGCATCATCGTGGCCGTTCGCGGCAAGCGCTTTTCGCTTCTCGAGTTCACGCCGTACCACGCCGGCCAGATCCGCGTTCATCCGGACGGCTACGGCACCGTGTTCGGCGGTGGCGGCTCGGACCCGGACGTCTTCATCGACCGCCGCTCCATGAAGGGCGCCATGAACGGCGATCTCGTCGTCGTGCGCGTCGACAAGCAGCAACCGAAGTACCACACCATCCGGCAGCGCAAGCTCATCGTCGGCGAAGTCTCGAGAGTCCTGCGCCGCGCACACCGCACCGTGGTCGGACGCTTTCACGCCGATCCCGATCAGCCCTTCGTCATGCCGTTCGACTCGCGGCTCGATCACGACGTGGTCATCGACCGCGACGGCACGATGAACGCGCGCGACCAGGAGATGGTCAACGTCGAGATCGATCGCTACCCCGACCGCTCCAGCCACATCGCCCGCGGCCGGGTGGTCGAGGTTCTCGGTTTCATCGGGGAGCCGGGCGTCGACATCGAGCTCGTCATCCGCAAGTTCCATATCCCGCACGAATTCCACCCCGAGGTTCTGGCCGCGGCCGATGCCGTGCCCGATGAGGTCACGCCCGAGGAGATTGCGCGGCGCGTCGACCTGCGCGAGCACAACATCGTCACGATCGACGGCGAGACGGCGAAGGACTTTGACGACGCCGTCCAGGTGCAGATGCTCCCGAACGGCAATTACCTCCTCGGCGTCCACATCGCGGACGTCTCACATTACGTGACCGAAGGAAGCGCCCTCGATGAAGAAGCCTTCGAGCGCGGCACATCCGTCTACTTCCCGGGACGGGCCGTGCCGATGTTGCCGGAGCGGCTGTCGAATGGCATCTGCTCTCTGAATCCGCGCGTGGCGCGGCTTACGTTCTCGGTCGACATCGAGATCGACAGGAAGGGACGCTTCATCGACCGCAAGGTCTATCGCTCAGTCATCCGGACGAAAGAGCGGATGACCTACACGAACGTCAACGCCTTTCTCGTGAACGAAGGCGTGGCCGAGCCGAGCGGACCGCCGCCGCACGGGGTCGTCGTTCCGGACGCCGCGGAGCTGCGTGCGCGCTATGGCTATCTACTGGCCGACTTCACGCGCATGCACGCGCTGTACGACATCCTGCGAAAGCGCCGCGAAGCGCGCGGCTCGATCGACTTCGATCTGCCCGAGGCCGAGGTCATCCTCGATGCCACCGGCGTCATCGACGCCATCAAGCCGACGGAGCGCAATGTCGCTCATCGCATCATCGAAGAGTTCATGCTCGCCGCAAACGAGGTGGTGGCCTCCGAGCTCGTCTTCGCCAATCAGCCGGGAATCTTTCGCGTCCACCAGCAGCCCGACCCGCGGAAGTTGGAGGATCTGCGCGAGATTCTCAAGGAATTCAAGCTGGCCCTGCGCGGCGACCTGGAAGAGATGCGTCCCGGCGAGCTGCAACGCGTGATGAAATCGGTGGAGGGGACGCCGGAGGAACGCTTCCTGACGAACATCGTGCTGCGCTCGATGAAGCGCGCCTTCTACTCCGAGGCGAACATCGGCCACTTCGCGCTGGCGCTGGCCAACTACGGGCATTTCACATCGCCCATCCGCCGCTATCCCGATCTCATCGTCCATCGCCGGCTGGGTGAATTGCTCGAGCAGGGACCGATGCACGGCGAGCGGCTGGTGGAGATCGAGCGCGTCCACCCGCTGTACGCAGCCCAGTCGAGCGACCGCGAGCGCCGCGCTGACGAGGCGTCGCGTGAGGTGCTGGAGTGGAAGAAGGTCATCTTCATGCGCGACAAGGTCGGGGAATCGTTCACCGGTACGGTCACCGGTGTGGCCGCCTTCGGTCTCTTCGTGGAGCTCGACGAGATCTTTGTCCAGGGGATGGTGCCGGTCGCGACGATCGGCGGCGACTTCTGGGTTTTCCGCGAGCGTGAGCACCGTTTGCGCGGCGAGGGCACGGGTCGCGAGATGCGTCTCGGCGACCACGTGACCATCGCGGTAAAGTCGATCGACGAGGACCGCCACCAGATCGAGTTCCGCCTTCTTCAGATCGGTGGATCGCCGATTGCAGTGCGGGAGCGGTAGAACGATGGCTGGCCGACAGGATCCAGTAACCGGCGCGGAAAGGATCTGACGAAGATGGTGGTGGAGCCTCGGGCAACCAACGCTGCCGGCCGCGCCGGCCAGATCACGGCTCTCGTCGATCAGCGTGTCGCGATCGAGACCAGGCTGCAAAATGAGCCGGGTGAGCTCACCGAGGCGCTCGTCCGAGGTTACGGCGACGAGTACAACGCGTTGCAGCGCAAACTGGCCAAGCTCTTCAAGCAGAGCGGCGACGAGCCCGAGCGCATCACGCTCATGCTCGAGCTGATGCGCATCCTCGAGAACCGCCTCGTCTACCTGCACAACTTCATCGTCGATCCGACGTCGGACAACCGCATCCTCGCCCAACTCGTCACGCAATTCATCGAGCAGCTAACGGCCCAGCGAAGTAACGTTTTGACCAAGCTGGAGGCGACGTACTACCGTGCCGTAGCCGCTCTTCACGCCGGTGATGTGGCCGGGGCGCGCGACGGTTTCTCGGAAGCGTGTGCCTCCGAGGAGTCTGACGAGGCCAATGACATCAAGTACAAGTCGTACGTCATCCTCGGACATCTCTCGCACGAGGACCATGACTACGCGAAGGCGAAGGAACTGCACGAGCAGTCGATGCGCTATTCCCAGAACAGCAACGTGACGGCGCAGGCTCTCGCCCTCAAGGCCCTGAACTCGTACGCGCTCGGCGACCGCGACGAGGCCCTGCACCTCTTCAAGGAGTCGCTGCAGCTCTTCGACGCCAATCAGCCGTTCTTCAATTCGTACTTTTTCCGCAACGCCCTGCTGTTCTGCGGCGCCATCTATTTCGACGCGCGCGACTACCTGAGCGCCGGCCAGTACTACCGGCAGGTGCTGGAGAACGTCGAGCAGAGCTCCTACGACTACTTCGATGCCCTGACGCACCTCGGCCGCATCGCCTACGCACAGCAGAATTACGACGAGGCCGTGGCCGCATTCGAAAAAGCAGCCCAGGTCCAGAAACTCAGCGAGAACGAATACGTGATCGACACCTGGTTCTGGATCGCCCGCACACACCTGAAGCGCAAGGACAACAAGAGCGCCAGACCCTACCTCGAAAGAATCGCCGCGACAGACGTAAAGTACGAGAAGAAGTCGCAGGCCGTGGAGCTGCTGGGGAAGATCGCGTGATTCTCATGGGAAGAAGAACCGGCTCGCTTCCACCGCTCCGACGAGCAACTGAGCCCGGTTGTTCGCTCCGTTGACGGGATCGCTGCAATCGACGCCGGATAGGGGCGGAGTGGAGAAGACGGGTATCCGGCCACAACCTGTAGGATTAGCGCAACCGGTGCAGCGTGTGCAATCGGTGCAGGTGGCGCAATCCGCGCAGTAGTCCGGTTCCGCCATGATCGTTCTCTTTTCGGGACACGCACCATTAAGAACGAAGGACCCGTAGTTGCACGGACTGGTGTCAACATGGTGGAGGACATAACGGTCATGCTGCATGCCCAGGTTATGGCCCACCTCATGAACAAGCGACAACTCCCCGACGGCCGGGCTGAGCAAGACGACGCTGAATGGACGATTCGAATCGGTGGGAAGAATCGGGAAGTTGTACTGGGCGATTCCCGACCCGTCGGTCGCGTTGCCTACGATCAACGACACAAGGTCTGCCTGAGCTTTAGTTCGAGCCTTATCGACGTTGATGCTCTGACTCAAATTGGCCAAAGAGGCATCGAGCGTGGCACCGATCAGTGCGTCCTCGCTACAAAATACGGAGATCTTAACCGGGACACTCGATCCGTTGCTCGAGAACACAGTATTGAATTGCTGTTCAAAGAAAGGCGCAAAAGAATTCAATTCGGCGCACACGTCAGGATCGTTCCCGGATACCAGCATTATTCTTAGAACCCCCGCCTCACCTGATGCAGGGGGCTGCGTCTTAGGCCGATCGCCGGGTGAGGCCAGGTAAGGCTTTTCGTCGAGAAACTTACGCGGATCAACCTCCAGGACGTATTGCTGGCCGTCTACTGTGTGAAAGATGAGAACGTTTCCGTTCTCAAGCTCGATCGTGCCGGCGGCTCGATTCGTGGCGTCGATCGCGAGGGTGGCTGGACCTCTTTCGTCGGCCTGCCCCAACAGCATATGTCCGTTTTCTCGGGGCGACCATTTGTCGATGCGCATTGAAAGCGTCAGGTCGGGGAACAACCGCAGAGTCACTGTCTGGCCGTCGTAACTGGGGATGTTGTCGAGGTTGAGTGCCCGAAAACGCACGATCCATGGTCCGAGAAAACTGCCCGCTGCCTTCGCTAGGCCCGGAGGCGACAACGGACCCTGCTCCTTTTCTTGAGCCACCGCCAAGCCTCCCACGATGGGGTCGGCCCTGTGAGTAGCAAGCGGGACTTGCGCCGACATGGAAAACATGACAAAAGGTGTATCGGCGGGGTGAGGCGAGGCCTGCGGCTTGATCGTGCCGCAGGCGCACAGGACCAAAGCAATGGGTGTCACGGAGATGGTTCGGATGCGATGGTTCATTTGATTAGCCTCCGTTCTTCACCGGGCCGCAGTTGATGCCTGTGGATTCGTCCGCGTGGGGGCCGGAGTAGGGACGCCTTCGTGGCTGAAATGTGTTCGGATGCATAACCGAGGAAGTGGCGGCTCCGGACGATGCGAATTCGCAGACAAAACCGAAGGGAAGGGGCGGCGGACACGGTTTCGATTCGAGGATTTCGTAGAAAAGCTCGTAGTCGTAGGAGATCCCTGCATGGATGTCTTCCATCAAGCCGATGGGCACGTTCTGGTAACCGATCTGGCGCGGAGCGGAGTTGTCGATCGCGATAGCGATACCCGGTGTCATGCCGTTGAAAGGCGTGACGGCGATGCAAAGAGGGAGACTGGGGTCGCTATCAAAGGTCCAGGAGATGGTGAGAGGAAGGAACTTTTGCACACGCTTGGGGCGGAAATCGCCCGTGCGCCCATCGCCTCGAAGCTCTGCGGTGAGTTGTCCGCCATTGAGGTCGAGCCACCCCGCAACTTTCGATGGCGAGATAGTGGCATAGTTGTCATGATGGGGAAAAGTATCAGCCGCGAGGGTCGGACTCGCTGCGAGCTCGGCGATATTGGGAATGACCAGCATGTTGGTTGACGGGCTTGCGCCACTGGGATTCATTGGCGTGGGAACGCAGGTCTTACGGGGTGGCCGGGCCGTGTTGTCTGTAACGACGGCGCCGAACTGGATGCGATCCCCGCGCAAATAAATGACGTAGTAATCGGCGTCAGGTACCTCGGCGTATCCGCTTCCCGATACCGAAGGGATTGCAGGCATCGCAGGCTGGCCGTTCTCGTGAACGACGGTGACTCGCTTTTGCGGATCACTGATGATGGTTGCGGCCGGCTTAAGAATTACTAGTCTGGCCTGATGCTCAGGGATCTTCACTCCGTATGCGCCGATCCTGGGTCCGGGAGCCTCGATGGCGATGGCGGCGCGCAGCGCGGCAGCGGGCTCGGATTGCATCGACGCGCCGTTGGCGAACATGATGATGCCGGTGGCAATCACTTCAATGGGGGTGGCCATTTCGATCCTCTCTTTCTCTTTGCAATATCAACGTTTACATGATCACGACGAAGCGACTCCATGCACTCGGTGCACGGAGTTGGGGATCCTTGTTGTGGATGAGACGACATTGAGCTTTCCGTAGTGCCGCGGCTGCGTCGTCGCCGGAACGCAGCGCCTCGTGAAATGCGACGAGAAGATGTGACGCGCTCCCGTCCTCGACCGGTGCCAGGCTGGCGACCACGGTATGAACGCCGGCGCGGAGAAACACCTCGGCTAGGCCCAGAGGGCCGCTGCCATTCTCAATCTGTTTCCAGGTTCCGCACGCGGATAAGACAAGCAGAGACACCTTCTCCATGGGAATCGTTGCGATGTCAGCCGCGGTCACGCGGCCGTTGTCACGACCCGAGGAAGCAAGCAGAAGAGCGGCGCCATCGAGCGAGTCGAATACCGCGTGGCCGGCATAATGAATCAACGCTCCACGCCTCGCCGCGTTCACAAACTCCTCCCTGGTCGCTTCCTTTCCCGTGACTACGCGAGCTTGCCCGTAGAGCTTTCCGATTTCCCGAGCCTCCGCCTCTGCGCCAGGAAGCCGCGGAAGGTCCGGAAAGAGCGTGGGCTCGAAGGTTGGATTCCCGAAGACGGCAGTCTCGGTTGGCATTGGCGTAGGTTGCCGTTGGTGCCCGGCAAAGATCGAAGCGCTCGGCGCGAGCATGAGATCGTGATCTTCGACGAGGTAGCGTCCGTGCCGCCGGTCGAAGAGAGCGGAAACGGCTACCGCGTGGAGGAGTGCATCGGGCACGATGACCAGCGTTGGCTCGAGTTGCGCTGCCGCGGGACGGATGAGAATGTCGTAAAGATCGGCAGACGCTGCGCGGGTCGCCGCCGCATTGCGAGGATCGGGGTCGATAGCTCGCGCAATGAGCTCCTGAATCCGCCGCGCGGAGACCTTTTGTACGAATCCTGTGCTCCGTCCGCGACGGATGACGTTGGTGACCAGGCGGTCCGGAAGGACCGCGTACCAGAGAACCGCCGTCTGATCGGGGACTTGCGCCGAGATCTCCGCCGCTGTGAGCGGTGCGCCGGTTTTCCCGTCGCCGGACGGGGCAGCGTCGAGAATAGATCGCGCGCGCGCGATCTCGCCAAAGGTTATGGCGCCCCCGAAGTCTCCATGATCGACGAACAGCCGGACGCCCGTCTGGAACAGGTTACGCCGCCGCTCCAGGAAGGCATTCCGATCCGCGGGCGTGCGCAGACTCTGGCGCTGCTGTTCGAGAACGTCGGTTGCCGCATGAAGATCGCTTTCGGCGCCATTGAAGTCGCGCCCAGCCTCGTGATCCAATGCGCGATCGATGTACATGTCAGCCAGGCGTAGGCGGTTGGCGACACGTTCGTAGAACGCGATCGCTTCCGTCGCCGCGCGGATCGACCGCTGGGGCTGAGCATCGCGAAAGACGGCGGATTCGGCCGATCGGATGTTAGCGACCAGACGTTCTTTCATGGCCGCGTCGTGCACCAGGTCCGCGGTTGCCGATGCGGATTGCAGATCCGCCAGGGCTGACTCTCGCAATCCTGCCTTCCAGCGGGCGACACTCCGGGCGCGGAACGCATCCGTCGCGAATACCGGATCACCAGTTCGCACCAGTCGAACGAGCTGGTCGTGGAATCGAAGTGAGGCGCGCAGATAGCCGTCGTCTTCCGCCGCGCGCGCGGTATCGACGAGAAGAGTCTGCAGGCGCGAGCTCTTGCCGTATCCGTCCAGGATGCGAAGAGCCTCGGCGCGGTGGCGCCAGGCCTGGTCTGCCTGACCGACGTAGCTGAGATTCGCGGCCAGCCGATTATGAATGGCCGCAACGTTCTCGGTTTCCTTCGTCCGTTCGAACAGGGCGAGCGCCCGTTGATAGTCACGAATGCCCTCCGTCTGGCGGCCGGACGCACAGAGGATGAGTGCGCGCAGCCACCACGCCTGGGCCACGGCGGAGGGATACCGCTGATCGAGCGCCCGATCGTCCGTGATCGAGGAGAGTTGCTGCACGGCGGCCGGGCCGTTACCAAGAAAGTAGTTGGCACTCTGCGCGAAGACGGCTGCCCGGAGCGCCAGCGGGCTTCGATGAAGACGGAGCATCTTTTCGGTCGCAATCCAGGCTTGGTATGACTCGCCCATCTGTTGTTGCTTCTGCAGCTTCTGCGCGTCGCGGTATGCGATGTGTGCTGAGACCAAAGCCGTACCGCTGTGTCGAATCGCGTCGGCGGAGTCACTCAGTGTTGCTTCGCCGGTCAGCCTGACGAGGGCCGCGCCGATCTCCTCCGCGACATGGAGGCTGCCCTCGGCGGCGGCAACGTCGCCGGCCGAGATGGCGGCAGCCCATTCGGTCAGCATCTCCTCTTCACCGAATGTCCGCGTCTGTTCGGGGTAGCGGCAAACGATCGCCGCGACTGTGCCGGTATCGCCGGTGATCGCAGACTTTCGTAGCAGATCGATCGATTGCTTCCAGCGATCGGCGTCGGATGGGGCGCGTAACGCATCCAGTCGTCGCCGGGCCTGCTGCGTCCAGAGAGAATCGCTGTCCAGCGCGAGATAGTCACTCCAGGCAAGCTTCGCGTCGTCGCGCAGGTGCATCGACTCGATCGCCAGGGCTCTGTTCCACGAAACCTCGGGCGTCCTGGCCAGGCTCCATGCCCGTTCCGCTGCCTCGATGGCAACCACGAAATCCTGCGGACGTTCGCGATACTGTCCTCGTGCCTGATAAGCGCCCGATACGTCGAGCAGGAGTGCGGCATTCGTGTCTTTGCCAAGTGCTTGAACAAGGTCGCCGGTGGCGCTATCGGATATCAGCGCCTCGTTCAGAGAGTCGACCGCGTCGTCATACCTTCCGAGTAATAACTGGGCGACTCCGAGGGCGTGAAGGTTCTCCACAGAACGACTCTGATATGCGGCCTCCGCGATCGCCGTAGCGAGGTGGCGGAGCGTTGTGCTCCGGGCTGGCTCTGCTCCATTGCGTACGATTGATTGCTGCGGTTTGAACCGGAACCCACCGCTCAGCCGCCCATCGATCACCCGATACTCGAGTGCGTCCGCGGCAGCCACGAGCTTGCGGAAGGGACTCGGGAGTGACAGGCGATACCAGCCGAGGCCGCTGGCTATGAGAAGTACCAACCCGATCGCGCACACCGTCGCGATCTCCGTACCGCGTCGCCTGACAGGCGCGATTGGGACGGCCGACAGCGGCTTGACGCGAGTGTCCCTATCCTTTCCGTCGCCGGAGAATGAGGTGCGGACAGCCGCTCCCGGATCGTTCGACGGACTATTGGCAGTCATCCCGGTTTCCCCATACGGTCAGATGGCGCTCCTCGTTCGTTCTAGAGACGGACCAATCGCACGAAAGCGCAGTCAAATCGTCACAAAGACGTCGCGCACCACTCGCTTTGCCATGTTTTGGAGAGTTGCCGCAGTCTACCGAAATCGTGTCGTAAAGTCATCGGCGTGAAAGTGAGCCTGGCAGGACGCCGCCGATGCCAAGGGCTTGAACTGCGCTTCGTCGGGAAGGTGTCGACGATCGCGCGCAGGCAGGCAAACGATGGTGGCCGAGCCTCGGCAACCAACGCCCCCGGCCGGGCCGGCCTAGTGGAACCGCGTGACCACGAAGGCAATGTCGTCGTGGAGCTCCTCGGTGGCGGCGAAGGTCGACACATCCTCGTAGATCCGGTCGTAGAGCGTCGTCAGGTCGGAGTCGCCGGCATCGTCCATCAGGGCGGCGATGCGATCGATCGAGTAGAAATCGCCCGAGGCGTTGCGGCGGTCGGTCAGCCCGTCCGTGTAGGCGAAGAGAGTGTCGCCCGCGGCGACCTGCAGGCGGTTCTCCTCGAAGACCATCGACGGCATCGCGCCGAGGAGATGACTGGGAAACTCGTGGATCACCGTCTTGCCAATGCTTTGCCGGAACAGCAGGAACGGCGGATGCGCTGCGTTGGAGTAGACCAGGGCTCCGTCGCTGTCGATCCGGAAGAGCAGCGCGGTGGCGAATTGCGTCGGCAGCGAGACGCTGAAGAGGAAGTCGTTCAGGTTGGTCATGAATGACGACAAGGGCGTGCCGGCGTCGGCCTCGGTGTGGATATAGCTCTTCAGCAGTGCCACGAGGATCGAGGCCGGCAGGCCGTGTCCGGAGACATCGGCGACGAAGAGGTACAGCAGATCGTCCTGCAGGAAGTAGTCGTAGAAATCGCCGGAGAGCGTTTCGCTGGGGATGTAGGCCGAGCGGATCTCGATGCGCGGTCCGCGGAACGAGCCGTTCGGCATGAGGGCTTCCTGCACGCGCCGCGCGATCTGCAGGTCGCGGGTGATCTGCTGGTTCAGCTTGCGCAACTGGTCCTGGTAGCGCTTCATGCGCAGCAGTGCGCGCAGGCGGGCCAGCAGGATCTCCGTGTCGGAGCCCTTGGTGACGAAATCGTCCGCGCCGGCGTCGAGTCCGTCCACGACGGTCTGCACGCTGCCGGCGCCGGTCAGCAGCAGCACCGGAATCGTCTGAAGGACCGGATCGGCCTTGATGCGCCGCGTCACCTCGAACCCATCCATCACCGGCATCCGGTAGTCGATGACGAACGCGGCCGGAGTGATGGCATGTGCCAGCGCCAACCCCTCCTCTCCCGAGGTGGCCGCCGAAACGTCGAAGTCGCGACGCTCCAGAAAGCGCCGCGTCACCTGAAGGTCGTTCGCGCTGTCGTCGATCAGGATGATGCGCTGGTGGGCGGGGAGGGCGTCAGGCATGGAGCCAGGATTGTACTGTTGCGCGGAACGAACGCCGCGCAACCAACCGACGACCCGCCACGGGCATCGTCAATTCGCCGTCGAAAGCCGGCGCAAGAGCCGTAGCCCCAGCTTCGAGCTGGGGCACGCGACGCCAAGCGCCGCAGACAACCGGCCGCGTGCGGTGTTAGCATTCGCGCCGTTTATGACTCAAACCCTCCTTCCCGTCCTCATCATGATGGTGCTCGCCGTCGTCGTGGGGGTGGTGATGCTCGCGCTGGCCTGGTTCGTCGGCGGCCACGCCCGCACGGCCTCCAAACAGGAGCCGTACGAGAGCGGCGTGCCGGCCCTCGACGAGAACCGGAAACGGGTCAACGTCCGCTTCTACCAGATCGCCATGCTCTTCATCCTCTTCGACATCGAGGCGGCCTTCCTCTACCCGTGGGCCGTCATCTACCGCGACGCCGCCGCCGGACCGCGGGGCATGTTTCTCTTCGGCGAGATGCTCGTCTTCATCGTCCTGCTCGCCGTCGGCTACATCTACGTGTGGAAGAAGAAGGCATTCGACTTTTAGCCATGGCTGACCTCCATCCCGACAATCCCTACGCCCCCGACCGCTTCCCCGATCCGAAGAAGGCGGTCGAGTTCCCGCCGGAGGCAAAGAAGAGGTTCGACTACATCCTCACGCGTTACCCGAACAAGGAAGCCTGCCTGCTGCCGACGCTCCATCTGGTGCAGGAAACATGGGGCTGGATCTCCCCCGAGGCCGTGCTCTACGTCGGCACGCTGCTCAACCTCTCGCCGGCCACGGTCTTCGGCGTTGTCTCGTTCTACAACATGTACAACCAGAAGCCGGTGGGCAAGTACCACCTGCAGGTCTGCACGAACCTGAGTTGCATGGTCCGCCGCGCCTACGACATCTACGACCACCTCTGCGACAAGCTCGATGTCCATCCGGGCGCGACGACGAAGGACGGGCTTTACACCGTCGTCGAGGTCGAGTGCCTCGGCTCCTGCGGCACCGCCCCCGTCGTGCAGGTCAACAACGACTATCACGAGAACATGGACGTCACGAAGATAGATGCGCTGCTCGGGGAGTTGAAATAGTGGATTGGTAGATTAGTGGACTGGTTGAGAGCGATCTCTAACCGACTGATCCACTAATCTACTGACAATCAAGCAAACATACCGACCATGGAACAAATCAAGATCCTCACCGCCAACATCGACAAGCCGAACTCCACGTCGATCGATGTCTACATCGACGGTGGCGGTTACAAAGCCGCCGAAAAAGCGCTGAAGATGAAGCCGGAGGAGGTGACGCAGGTCGTCAAAGACTCCGAGCTGCGCGGCAGAGGCGGAGCGGGCTTTCCCACCGGAGCCAAGTGGAGCTTCGTCCCCAAGAACGCGCCGAAGCCGACGTGGCTTCTCTGCAATGCCGATGAGTCGGAGCCCGGCACGTTTAAAGACCGCGTGCTGATGGAGAAGGATCCGCACCTTCTCATCGAGGGAATGATCATCTCCGGTTATGCCATCGGCTCCAATCCGATGTCGTATATCTATATCCGCGGCGAGTTCCATTACGGGTCGGTGGTTCTGGAAAAGGCACTCGACGAGGCGCGCGCGAAGGGCTACCTCGGCAAGAACATTCTCGGCAGCGGCTTCGACTTCGACATTACCGTCGCACGAGGGGCCGGCGCATACATCTGCGGCGAAGAGACAGGGCTCATCGAATCGGTCGAAGGCCACCGCGGACAGCCGCGCGTCAAGCCGCCGTTCCCCGCGGTCATCGGCGTCTTCGGCGGACCTACAGTCGTGAACAACGTCGAGACGCTGGCCTGCGTGCCGCTCATCATCAACAACGGGGCGGACTGGTTCAAATCATTCGGTACTCCGAAGAACACCGGCCCGAAGCTCTATTGCGTTTCCGGCAGCGTCCGGAAGCCGGGCGTCTATGAGTTCCCGATGGGCGTCAACCTCAAGGAGTTGATCTACGAGCACTGCGGTGGCATCCTCGGCGACCGCAAGCTGAAGGCGGTCATCCCCGGGGGCGCCTCGGCGCCGATGTTCACGCCGGACGAGATCGATCTCCCGCTCAACTTCGACGCCATCCAGAAGGCCGGTTCCATGCTCGGCTCGGCCGGCATCATCGTTCTCGACGATTCCGTCTGCATCGTCGACGCCGTCTGGCGCCTCTCCAAGTTCTTCGCTCACGAGTCGTGCGGCCAGTGCACCCCCTGCCGCGAGGGGACGAACTGGCTCGAGTCGGTCCTCGACCGCATCGAGCGCGGCGAAGGCCGCAAGCAGGACGCGGACCTGCTCCTGGACATGTCCGACAACATCGGCGGCAAATCCCTCTGCGCCCTCGGCGACGCCGCCATTGGCCCGGTCATCTCCTCGGTTAAGAAGTTCCGCAGCGAGTACCTGCACCACATCGAGCACAAGAGCTGTTTACCGGAGACGGTGCGGTATCGAAGGTTGGATAGGGCGGTGGCGGCGCACTGAGGTAGGGGTAGGGAAAACCCCGACCGGAGACACTCCTATCATGAGGTTCTCGTTTCGAACGGTCACGTTTCGCACGAGGCGCTGATGGATAACACGGAAAAGGCGAGAAACTTCGGAGGATGCGCGGTGCTGGCCGCCATGGGGGTCGGTATCGCTGCCGTTGCCCTGGCTTGGCAAGCCTCGAAGGCGGGACACTTCGAGGGGGCCGCGCTGGCGCTCCTTGCCGCGGCGATCGCGTTTGTCGGGGTGGCCAATGCCATCTTTCGCCATTGAGCGGAGACGCTGCGGTAGCGGCGACAGGGCACTCGCGCTATCCTCAACCGGTTAAATGAAGATCAAACGTGAACGGACCAAACTGGAGAAGAAGGCCAGCCGCGGCCAGCGCGGATATCCCATGGCCACGGTGGCGTTCTACGGACCCGATGCCTCGCATGCATCGAAAGTAGCCGTCGGGATCGTGCCCACCGAAAGCGGCGAGGTCACAGAGCTTCGCCGATGGTTCTCCGACATCTCCGATCTTCGACGTGATCCGAGAGTTACCGAAGAGATCATTGCCTTCATCGGGGAACACGGCGTCAAGTCAGTTGTCATGAGCCCGGGCATCATCGGCTGTCCTCACGAAGAGGGCAAAGATTATCCCGAGGGCGAGGTGTGCCCCATGTGTCCCTACTGGGCCCCGCGAGATCGATGGAGCGGTAAGGTGCTTCCCGAACAGTAGGATTGTCGCGCGGGGCAACCAGCCAGGCCAGATCGGAGGGGACAAAGGGCGAAGCCGGGTCAGGCCAGTCTTCACGCGTCTGCTAGACTCATTCGCCATGAACGACTTGTCTCAGTTGTTGGCACTCCCGCCTTCCGAGCGATTGCAGCTCGTTGAAGCGATCTGGGATAGCCTCGTCGAGGTTCCCGAGGCGGTGCCTATCCAGGATGACCTGCGTGAGGAGCTTGACCGGCGGCTGGCCGCGTATTACGCCGATCCATCAACGGCGCGGCCATGGGCCGACATCAGAGCAGAGCTGTTCGATGCGAAGTGACTGTGCGGCTCATCGTCTCGCGTGAGGCTGGCGCGGATATCGTCGAGGCGGTGACGTGGTTACGCGATATCTCGCCGAGCTTGCCGGTGCGATTCGGAATCGAGCTGGAACGCGTTTACTCCTCGATACTCGATCACCCTCGGATGTATCCGAACGTGTACAAGACATTCCGGCGTACGCTTCTTCATCGGTTTCCGTACTCGGTCTTCTATGTCGCCGACGCCTCTGTTGTGCTTGTCGTCGCTGTTGTTCACCAATCGCGTGACGAGGACACGTGGAAGAGACGCGCATGATTGCCGTGCCGAGGAAAGAAGTTGCGCTCCGTTAACCAGGACCGTCAGCACGGCGTTGATGTCTGACGGAGGTAACGTTCCATGGAGTCGAAAGCTCGCTGGGGTCTCGTCCTGCTCACCGTCCTCACCGGTGCTCTTCTTCTCGTCGGTGTGGTCAGCGGAACGCTTCTGAGGCACGTCGTTCAGGTCGTGCCGCCTCTCGTTCTGATCGTCGCGGTCGTCGTATGGCGCCCTCGGGGCTGGCCCGCCGCGGCGATGGCGATCGAGCTGTTCTGGCTGGTCATCATGTTCTTCATCTGGCTCTATCTGACTGGAGTGGCCCGCATCGTCAAGGGTCATTTCTCCCCGAGCGAGATCGCCCTCACGATGGTCATCGGTGCGGCTGCAGCCGGCGGGATCGTTATTGCACTGAAAAGCCAGCGAGTGGCGTGGCCAGTTAGGGTTCTCGCTTTCCTCTTCGCGGGGCTCGTCCAGTTCGGGGCGATGTGGCTCAGTGTGCAGCCCGGCATCGGCACGAGATGATGTCGCTGTCTCGCGGTCGCGTGGCCCAAGAAACCAATCGCGAGCTGACGGCCACCCACCACCGCGAGACCGCGAGACCCCGCGACCGCGATACCGCAAAGACAATAAACGAACGTTCGTGCTATTCTCTGAATCCAGGAGGATGCCCATGCCTGACGCGCTCTTCAACCCCTGCTTCACCTACCTCTCTCCTGTCCACTTCGACGAGCTCGATCCGATGATGATGTTGCACAACGCACGGTTTGCGGCGCACGTGGAGCGAGCTGTGTCCGGGTGGTATGCGGCGAACGGTGGGCGATTCGAGCTCGACCCCGAGGCCAACCCCGATCAGTTCCACGTCGTGCGTGAGCTGCGCATCGAGT
Organism: Thermoanaerobaculia bacterium; assembly: GCA_035482045.1. GTDB lineage: Bacteria > Acidobacteriota > Thermoanaerobaculia > Gp7-AA8 > Gp7-AA8 > JADGNZ01. The sequence goes on along the minus strand of DATHRD010000031.1, from coordinate 20,069 downwards.
TCCTCAATCCGGTGCTCGGTCCTCGCCAGATGCGCATCGATCTCTGGGTCGAGCATCTCGGGACGACGAGCTGCGTCTACGGCTTCCTCTGCTCCAGCGAAGACGGTGAAACGCCGTTCGCCCGTGGCGAGCGCACCATCGTCAAAGTCGATCGTGTTACGTATCGCCCCGCGCCCTGGTCCGATCTCTTCCGTTCGGTGCATCATGGCCTCCTGAAGAACCTTCCCGCATATTCATGAAAGGCGACCGTACTCGGCAGAGCATTCTCGACCGCGCCGTCGACGTGGCCTCGGTCGAGGGGCTGGAAGGGCTGACCATCGGCCGTCTGGCCGAGGAGCTGAAGATGTCGAAGAGCGGCCTCTTCGCGCACTTCGGCTCCAAAGAGGAACTGCAGCTTGCCGCCATCGAAGCGGCCAGCCTCCGCTACATCGACGTGGTCGTCCGCCCGGCGCTGAAGAAGCCTCGCGGCTATCCCCGGCTGGTAGCGCTCTGCCGCTCGTGGCTCTCTTACGTACAACACAGCGTCTTCCCCGGCGGCTGCTTCTTCGCAGCGGCCTCGTTCGAATTCGACGGCCGGCCCGGCGTCGTCCGCGACGCCGTGGCCGCGCAGATGTCGGACTGGATGGCGGCGCTGGAGAGGGCCATCCGCATGGCCAGGGATGAAGGGCACGTCGATCCGAAGCTCGATCCTGCCCAGCTCGCATTCGAGCTCAACGCCTTCTTCTTCGGCGCGAACTTCTCGTTCAACCTCCAGCACGACGCCAAAGCCTTCGAGCGGGCGCGCAGTGCGATCGAGCTGCGGCTGGAAGGAGTGCGGACGCCCAGCCTGAAACGGCGTCATCAAAGAGCCGCGCGTCGTTGAGCGGCGATCCCTTGACATCCGATCTGGTTCACGCGATGTTCTTCCCCTACGAACGCGAACGCCCGTAGCGCGTTGAAGGACGACCACATTGGCTATTCGCTTCGGCACAGGGTTTCATAGAGCCTGGCTCCTGTCGCTGTTCATCCTCGCCTCTCCGCTCCTCCGCGCGCAGAGCTCGACACCCGAGGATCGCGGCATCTATGTCTACAGCGGCGACGTGTCTCAGATCTCGAAGGGTTACGCCAACGGGGTGACGGCGTCACTCGGCGTCATCGGGGTCGACGGATTGGTGCTGGTCATCAGTTGGAGCTCCATCGAACCGGCGATGGGGCAATATCAATGGAGCACTCTCGATCAGTGGATGAACCAAGCGATTTCGTCAGGGAAGAAAGTCGAACTGGCGATCACGGCCGGGATTGATACTCCGCCGTGGCTGTTCCAGCCGATGCCCGCCGGAGCGGGTGCCGTTCCGTTGAGCTTTACGATCTCGCCTCATAGCGGTGCCACCGGAGTCTGCGATTCGGAGACGGTTGCCGCTCCCTGGGATCTGGCATTTCTGGTGCAATGGGACTCGCTGCTGGCCGCGGTGGCAGCGCATCTCAAAGCCACCGGCACCTACAACGACGTTGCGCTCCTGCGACTCACCGGAATCAACCGTACAACCGACGAGCTGCGGCTTCCCGCGGAAACTCCGCAGAGTACCGGTCTGGCCTGCGTCAGCAACGCGGTCTCGATCTGGCAGCAGGCCGGCTATCGGCCGTCTCTCCTGCTCCAGGCGTGGGACGCGGTCAACGGTTCCTTCAAGAAGAGTTTTCCCGACAAGACCTTCAGCGTGGCCATCATTCCTCAGAACGCCTTCCCGCCGATCGCCGAGGATGGATCGATCATCAAGGGCACTCCTCCTGACGCGAATCAGCCCCTGCTGTCGCTTGCCAGCACCAAGTTGCCGGGACGTCTCGTCGTTCAGTTCAACTTCCTGATGCCCGGCGAGGCGGCGTCTCCCGCCGTGATCCAGGCCGCGCAGACGTTCGGGACGATGGCCGCGTTCCAGACCAACAATTACTTCGGATCGACCGGTCAGGGGGCGGCGTGTTCCGAGCCGGTTACAAACCCGACGCCGTGTACGGTCACTACGTACCTCGCCCTTCTCCAAACCGGAATCTATCCGCTCGGTCAGAGCAACGCTCTCCGGTCACAGTACATCGAAGTCTTCCCTGCCAACGCGAATGCCTTCCCAGCCGACATCCTGCAGGCGCACTACGAGCTGGACCCCGTGCGTCGTCATTCCGCCCGACACTGACTACCGCTGCCTCTCCAGCGCCGCCCGATCCCACCCGCCCGCCTCGGCGGCGGCGACGTAGGTGGACTGGCAGAAGCGAAGGAGGGCGTCCTCAGGGTCGGGCAATCCGCGGACGGCGTCGTAGGGGAGGATAAAGAAGGAGGAGGCATCGTTGTAGAAGGCTTCCGCCGGCTCGACGCGTGCTTCCTTGAAGCCGGCCGGTTGGGGGGCAGTGTATGCGTAGAACGCGGGGTCGGGAAACGCGCCGCCGCCGGGCCACCAGCCACAACTACTGACCTCGTGTGAGTAGGCTTCGCGCGTCATGGCGTCGGCCTTGGGATTGTCCGGGGCGCGGCGGCCGGAGAAGCGGGTCACGGCCATGTCGAAGCTGCCCCAGAAGAAATGGACAGGACTGCACTTGCCGATGAACGAGGAGCGGAAGCGGTTCAGCACGCGGTCGGTAAAGATCAGGATGCGCCAAAAGCGTTCGACGGCGTCGCGATCATACGAGGCGTGCTCATGGTCCTCGTCGAATGGAATGGGATTGTCAATCTCGGATGGGACCGGCCAAATCTTCACGTCGATGCCGCACTCGCCGAGGCGGGCCATCGTCTCGGCGTAGAAGTCGGCCACGGAGCGAGGGACGAGCGGTACGCGCCCCAGACGGCCGTCGCTGACGCGGATCACGAGTTGGTGATCGATGAAATCGAACTCACAGTCGAAAACGCGATCGTGATAGGGAATGCCCGAAGTGGTCAGACCGCGCGGGCTGACGTAGAGCGTCGTCCCCCACCAATGGTTCACCGGGGCGGCCAGCGCCAGGCGCACCTTGCCGACGATCTGTGTCCACATATGCAGCGTTTCGCAGGTTGTTTTCCATTCAGGCAGCGGCAGGGGAGTAAGATGCTCGTTCATGGCTGCAAGATTATGAACCTGGCAGACCGCTTGCGATAAGGAGTAGGTGGCAGTGAGCGGTTCAAAGGAGATAACATGAACAGGGCAAAGCAGTTAGCAGCAACGGTGGCAGGAGCGGTGGCGATCGTGAGCCTCGTTGGAACGTCCGCTTTTGCGGACACCCGTCACCACGATGCGACGGAGCACTCCTCCCAGCACTCCGACAATCGCGGGAGCCGCGACAGCAATCGGGGCTCGCATGATCGGGGCAACAACAACAGCAACCAGTCTCGGACCTACAACCAATCTCGGACTTACAACCAGTCCCGGAGCAACCAGACGTATGAACGGCGCGATACACGCGCTACCGCGCCGCAGTCGTACGACCGCGGCTACACGCGCGGCAACGTCTCGTCCGAGAGTCGGGTGCAGGCCGATGCGTACCGCAGCCGCGGCACCGACCGATTCCAGAGCAACAGTTTCCAGAGCGGCGACCGATTCCAGAGCAATCGCTTCCAGAGCGTCGGCGTACGCAACGACCGCGCGGCATTCGATGATCGCGGCCGTCGCAGCATGTCGTTCGGCGGACGCATCAACCGCTTTGAGCATGAGAACGGCGGCTTCCGCGTTTGGGTCGACGGAGGCAGATTCCCCATCTTCATTCCGGAAGCGCGCATCGGTCTCTTCCCGCGCTTGCGCATCGGCCTCGCGCTGAATTTCGGCGGCTACTACGATCCTCGCGGGTACCTTGAAGCGTACGACTACTATGGCTACGACGGTGCGTACGTGGACGCACCGGTCTACGCACCCGGATACAACTCCGGCGTCCTGCGCGGGATCGTCGAGTCGGTCGACTACCGCCGAGGCACGCTGGTCATTCGCGACGACGCCTCCGGCAACTTCGTAACGGCCATCGTCCGCGATCAGCGGATGGAAAACCTCAGACCTGGCGATTTCGCCGAGATCTCCGGCGACTGGACGCGCAGCGGCCTTTTCGAAGGCCTCCGCCTCGAGGATGATCGCGGCCGGTACTGACTCCAGATGGATTGATTTGACGCACAGGGCCGCCGCGGTTTGGCGGCCCTTTTTGCGTCAGGTCACAGCGTGGCAGGCACAGTGAAGTGGCGGCAAGATGGCGTCCTGAACCGTGAGCGGCATCACGCCGGGCGCTCGGAATTGCGGTAAAGTCGTGGCGCACAACCAAAGGGGAAAACGATGCGAAAAGTCTTGTTTGTAGTCGCTTCACTCACGTTGTTCATCTCTTCGGCGTTCGCCGCGAAGCCGGTTCTGGCTGTGGCGGAATTCCGAAATGACACCTCGGCCGGTTGGTGGTCGTCCGACGTCGGCAGCGATCTGGCCGGCATGCTGACCAACGAGCTCGCCGGCACGGATAAGTTCAAGCTCGTCGAGCGTCACAAGCTCGGTGCCGTACTCGACGAACAGGACCTGGCCGCATCCGGCCGCGTCAAGAAGTCGACCGGCGCGAAGCTCGGGCAGATGACCGGCGCGCAGTACGTCGTCGTCGCCACCGTCAGCGCCTTCGACAACAAGACCCGCGACACCGGCGGCGGGATCAGCTTCCACGGCATCGGCGTCGGCGGCAAGCAGGAAGAGGCCTATATCGCCGTCGACCTGCGCGTCATCGATACCACCACCGGCGAGATCGAGTTCACGCGGACGGTCGAAGCCCGCTCCACTGGCGGCGGTATGGGTGTGAGCGTTTATCGCGGCGGTTTCGGCGGGCATCTTTCCAACTACGAGAAGACTCCCACCGGCAAGGCCATCCGCGCCGTCATCATGGAGATCTCCGACTACCTCGGATGCGCGATGGTGGACAAGGACTCCTGCCTGGACGAGTACAAGGCCAAGGACGACGCCCGGCGCGCCAAGACGAAGAAGACGATCAAGCTCGACTGATCCTCAGGTCGTCGATGATGTGAAAGCGCCGCTGCTCGCAGCGGCGCTTTCCGTTTGAGGATAGTGGACCGGCACGGCCGGCTGCGTTGGTTGCCCGAGGCTCGGCAACCATCAGCGCGTTCCGCGGTGCAATCCGCGGGGTCACTCCAGCGCGATGCCGCCGTTCGCCGTCTGGAGCAGCATGTGGCAGGTTCCGTCGCCGATCCTCCCGACGAGGGTATTGTCCGTCTTCGACGTCGTCGTGATCGGAATGGCCGTTGTGATCGAGCCGAAACTGGTGCGGGCGTCGACGTTGTAGCCACCGTTTCGTGGCACATCCAGCTTGATCGATCCGAAGGTCGTCTTCAGGTTGATGTCGGCGCACGCGCCGCGAAGATCGGAGACGGAGATCAATCCGTTCGCATTCTCGACCGTGACGCGGCCGGCGATCGTCTTCAGGAGCACAGGAGCAAAGCTCGCATGGATGCGCACGCCGCCGGAGACGTCGGTGGCGGTGACGCCGCCGTTAGCGTTGTCGACTTCGAGGCTGCCCTTGATCAGCTCCGCGCGGGCCAACCCGAACTGCGTGTCGATGTTGAGGTTGCCGCGGATGTCCAGGGCCGTCACGTTGCCGTTCGAATTCCTGATCTGTGTTGGACCGCCGATGTCGCGTAGGGAGATCGTGTCGAAGCTGCCGGTGATCGAGGCGCCGCCGCCGACGTGCGAACCTTCGACGGCTCCGTTGCTCGCGATCACCGTGAGGTCGCGGCCGATGTTGGCGAAGTCAATGTTGCCGAAGGTGTTCCTGATCGAGGCGCGGCCTTTGACGTCGTGTACGTCGACGCGGCCGTTTTGATTGTTGAGATCGAGGTCGCCGGAGACGTTCGCGATATTCACGTTGTCGAACGTGTTGACGATTGTGGCATTGCCGGTCACGCGGAGCACTTCTACCGCTCCGTTTGCGTTTCGGATGGTGAGGCTGTGTGCATCGTTCACGGTCACGGCGCCGAAGCGGTTGGTTACGTTGAGTACGCCGTCGACATTGGCGACGCGAACCGATCCGTTGGCGTTCTGAACCGAGGCGTCGCCGGAGCTTCGCTCGACGAGGATCGAGCCGAACGAGCTCTCCACACGCAGCGGGCCGCGGCTGTCGCGCAGCACTACCGGCCCTTGCGCGTTCACGATCTCGCTACCGGCGTGAAGGCCGGCGACGTCGACGCTGCCGAAGCGGTTGTGTACAGTGAGCGGCGCCGAGGCCGGCATCGTTACGTCGATGTCGACGGAGTACGAGAGCGAGTGTCCGTGGAAGTGCATTTCGGGATACTCGGTCCTGATGGCGATGCCGTTGGCCGACGACGTCGAGACGGAGATGTTGATGGCCTTTCCGATCTCGGCGTCCGAGGAGCGGATCAGAGCATGGACCCGGACCTCGTTGTCGGCACCGGGGCGCACCGAGACGGCGCCCATGGAATGGTCGATGGAGATGCGGCCGCCCTGATAGGACTGCGTCCTGCTGAACGTACGTTCAAAGCGATCCTCGCAGAACGCGGGCGCGGCTACGAGCAGCAGGAGCGCGGAGATGAGCCACTTATTGATTCGAAGCATGATTGTTGTCCTCCCGCAAGACGTCCTGCAGCGTCCGCTGTTTTTCCGAGTACATCGTCAGCAGTTGCGTGCGGAGGTATGCGTTCTGTCTGTTCCGGTTGATGGCGCCCTGACACTCGGCGATGGCGTCGTCGAGCATCATCAGCTTTTCCTTGTAGCTGACCAGGAGCGGCGTCGCCGGCTGATCGAGCTTCGTGGAGGTGAGTGATTCGAGGTGGTTGATGGCGGCGATGTGGGCCTTTTCCGCGCGCTCGACCTCGTCGACGGCGGAAGCTCTCAGGATGGATTCATCGAAGGCGGCAGCATGGACGCGCCGTTGCGCGATCCAGGCGGTTACGCCGATGGCAGCGAGGAGAAAGAGTGCCGCGGCGATCTGCCATACGCGTGTCCGCGTGCCGCGCCGTTCGGCCCGGATCGTCCGGATGTCGCGTTCAATGCGCGGCCACAGCAACTCGTTGTTCCATGTCGCATGCAGCTCGCGCGCCGTGGCGGAGATCTCGTTCCAGCCGGCCAGCCGCTTCCTGCAGGCCTCGCATGACTGCGCATGCCGCGCGGCGAGATCGAGCGAGAAGCGGTCACCTTCGAGAAGGAGGTCGTCGAGTTGATTGCAGTTGATGTCCATGTTCTGTTGCGCCTTCGGCGCGTTGTCGGTTGTCGGTTTCTGGTTCTTTCGTGACTGGTTTCTGGTTTCTGGTTTGTTCTCTTTACTTCTTCCACTGTTCCTGCAGTTGTTTCTTCGTCGAGAAGAGAATCCACTTCGAGTTCCCTTCGCTGATGTCGAGGATCGCGGCGATCTCGGCGTGGCTGAGGCCTTCGATCTCGAAAAGGGCGAAGACGGTGCGGCGCTGCTCGGGCAAGTCGCTCAGCAGCTTCCGCAGCGCCATCCGCTTGACGTCGTCGACCGCATTCGCTGCGTGACCGGCGTGGAGCAGGTCGTCGATCGGCGTCTCCCGGATCCTGCGGCTGCGCCTTCGCAGCATGTCGTAGCAGGTGTTGATGAGGATGCGGTACAGCCACGTGGTGAAGGCGGCCTCACCGTTGTAGCCGGCCGCGGCGCGGTGCAGCTTGATGAAGGTCTCCTGCACGGCATCCTCGGCGTCCGCGACATTGCCGAGCTGGTGATACGCGATCGATTTCATCCGCTCGCCGTGGCGGTCGTAGATCGAGGCGAAGACGTCGGAGTCGCCGCCCGCACAGGCCCGCGCCAGGCGAAGGTCGTCTTCGCTTCCGCGCGGCGGTGGCGTCGTCGTCAGGTTCGGCACGGGCCTGGACAAGTTCCTTGCCGAGTCTATGTTGAGCGGGGAGGCATCCATCGGTCTGGTGGGATAGACGCGCGTGGATAGAGAAAGTTAGAAGAGGGTTACAGGTGCGCGGTTTCGCGGTCGTGCGCGATGGAAGGTGACGCCCGACGCGCTTCGGATGAGGCCGCCGCGGAAGGCGGAGCGGATGCCGCTCCGCCTTCGTTCATGCGCAGTGGTTGCTGCTATTTCGGTGTGTCTGATGCGGCTGTGGGTCGGACTTGCGCGTTCTCGCGAGCGGCCCATGCCTTGGTCCATCCCTCGCGGATGGCGGTGGCCATGTTCACGCTTCCATCGGCATTGTAGGTGCCGTTCTGAATGAGGCGGTGCTTGGCTTCCTCCGACAGATAGGCGGGAATCCTGTCCGTGGGAAAGCGCGGGACGAACTCGGTGCCGTCGGCGATTACCTGCCAATCTTTGTAGGCTTTCCGGACGCCATGGACGATGTAATAGAACTCGACGTCACGGTTGCCGCGGAAGGTGATCTGGTCGAGGTTCGCCGAAACGACGGTCGTCATGGTGAAATCGGGGCCGATCGGTGTGATCTGAACCGTGAGACCGTCTGTGTCTGTGACGATACGGAAGCTTTCCGGCACGTCGATGACGGCCTGGCCGTTCTGGAACATTCCACGGCCCCGGAAATACGTTCCCGCCTCCGGCCCTTCGAGCGCCACGTAGCGGATGACCTTGGAGGCGTCGGTCGGATGCGGCTCGACAAAGGGCTTGGTGCCGGTTGCACCCATGTTGCCGTTCGCGAAGATACCGTACAGGGTCGAGTTGCTGCCCCTGCAGGCGATTAGACCTTCCGTGAGATCGTTGCCATTCGAATCCAGGAGGATGCCTGCCATCCCTGCAGGGCTTGGCGTGGCGGAACTGTTGGTCATCCCCAGTACACCGGTGCCGCCGCCTCCATTCTCGCCTCGAACTCCGGCTGCAAAGAAGGGCAGTCCGTTCAGCGCGTTCCCTGTGATTGGCCTCGAAACCGATACTCCCAACACGCCCGCCGAGTTGGTCGAACCTCCGTCATTGAGCCCACTCACGCCGAAGTTAGCGCCGGTGTTCAGCGACTCGCCATTCACCCCCGCGATTGTGTCAGCACTTCCCGACACAACGCCCCGGACGCCCGAGGTGATCAAGGAAGAAAAGGTAGACAGATTCTGACCGCGGATGATCCCGGAGCCGTCCTCCGTTCCTGTGATCGCCAGTTGCTCCTGCGGGTTCAGCGGGTTGCTATTGCCGATGAGGTAACCGTTGATGTCGATGATGACGTGGGTCTGCGAGCCGACATAGATGGAGATGCTCCCGCCGCTGGCGGTGGGAATGATCGAGGCGGCTGATAGCGTCTGATTCGGCCCGAACCAGGTCAAACTCGCCGCGGTCGGTTTCGTTGCGCCGAATTGCCAGGCGGTCAGGAAGCCACCTCCAGCCTGCAACGTCGATGTGACGCTGATGTTCAGCGACACCGCCGCGATACCGGTCGGAATCCCGGTACACGGTCCCGAGGGCACGGTGTACGACCGCGTTTCTCCCCCGTTGAAGATAGGTCCGCCGAACGGGCCTGCCGGATTCCGGGTGTCGACGACACGGCAGGGAGTCACAGGTACGAAGACCAGAGGGTTACTGACGTCGGCGGCCGCCTTCGGCTGGAACCTGTGCGAGGAGCCCGATGCCGCCGGCACGGGCCAGTTCACGAGCGGCACGGGGTCATCGGCAAGTGCGGCAACGGAAGAACCAAGCAATACGATCAAACAAATGCACAGCGAAGCTCGACGCATGGGATCTCCTTTTCGTTTCGTTGTCAGTCAAAGGACGTGCAATGGGCGTTGAAGGGCTCAAACGCATACACCAACCCGGCGCTGCGCACCCGACGGAGACTCCTATTGAAAGTGAATGGGCTACCCTGGCTAGTTAGACGGACAGAGAACGCCGATTTCCTGGAACCATGTCAACTCTAGAATGCTGTTCCTCCGCTTATCGAGGGAGCGATTACGGAGCAGGCCGCGACCGCGACCGAGCTCACAGTTCATCGATCGATTTCGGCCAGTCGCTGTGAAGAAGCCGCGATAGGGCTCTGTCGGCGAGTAAGCGGCCTCCCGTCTGGCAGCGGGCGCAGTAGTTCGTTTCGTTCTCGGAGTAGACGATGTGCTGGACGGCGGTGCCGCAGTCGGGGCAGGGTTTCCCGTAGCGGCCGTGGACGGCGAAGTCGGGGCGGAAGGCGGTGACTTTTTCCGGGAAGCGATCGGCAGCCTCGGCGCGAAGCCGGTCTGTCCATTCGAGCAGCGTGTGGCGGGTGGCGCCGTAGAGGCGGGCCATCTCGTCGTCCGAGAGGTTCGTGGTCATCTGCACCGGCGATAGGCGGGCGCGATGGAGGATCTCGTCCGAATAGGCATTACCGATGCCACTGAAGACGTGCGGATCGGTCAGCGTCCGTTTCAAGGTGTGGCGCTCGCGGGTGAGCGCAGCGCGGAATTCCTGCAGAGAGATGTCGAGAGGCTCGATGCCGCCGGGGTCGTGGGCGCGTACGGCTTCTTCGCCGCGCATGATGTGGATCGACGCTCTCCGCTTCGAGCCGGCTTCCGTGAGCAATAGCGTCCCGTTCGGAAAGTCGAAAGCGGCCAGCCCCATCTTTCCCGGGAGCTTTGCGCCGGACGGCAGCCATTTGAAACGCCCGGCGATCATGAGGTGGATGACGATGAAGAGATCGGACTCGAGGGCGATGACGATCCGCTTCCCGAGGCGGCGGACGCCGGTGACGCGCTTGCCGGCCAATTCCGACAACGGCGGATCGACGGTGCGCAGCACGAAGGGATTGCCGAGGCGGAGCTTAAGCAGCGGTTGATCGACGATCCGCTTCGCAATTGCCTCGACGTATACGGTTACGTCCGGGAGCTCGGGCACAGGGGGATTATCGCGGCTCTGCTCGCTTTTATGGAGTCCACCGCATGCGCACCATCGTCACGCTGCTTCTGGCCGCCGTCGGCGCCGCTGGCCTCGTCACGGCGCGAATGGCAGCGGTAACACCGCAACCGCAGACCCCGGCGTCCAGCGTCGATGTCATCGTCATTCCGGTGGCGGGTGTCTCAAAAGAAGCGTTGCGCGGCGACTTCGACAATGGCCGCAGCGGTCATCTGCATCACGCCATCGACATCCTCGCTCCTCGGGGGACACCCGTTCTCGCCGCGGTCGAAGGGACAATCCGGAAACTGCGGGAAAGCCGTGACGGCGGACTGACGATTTACGAGTTCGATCTGGCCAGGGAGCGGTGCTATTACTACGCGCACCTCGACTCCTATGCGGACGACGTCGTCGAAGGGATGCGCGTTGAGCCCGGCGACGTCATCGGCTATGTCGGTACAACCGGCAACGCGCCGCCGGACACACCCCACCTGCACTTCGCCATCACGATCCTGCCGCCCAATAAGTCATGGGCAAAGGGCGAAGCGATCGATCCGTATCCGATTCTTGTGGCGCGGGGCGTGACGCGATGATGCCGGAAGTCGGGAGTCGGGGGTCGGGTGTCGGAGAAACTTCGCCGCTCAATCTGGCAAGTGACAACTGCCGACTGCCAACCGGAAACCTTGTTCTCGTTTCTGGTTTCCGACAACCGACATCGCCACCGCGAACTGACAAATGAGAACCGACAACTGACCAAGCCAACCACTCCCTCAGTTAGAATGCGCGCTCTCCTCGATGACCCAAGCGACGACAATCGACTCCCGACCGACCATTCCCATTTTCGATGCCGCCGCGCTGGTGGCGGCGTCGGAGCGCGCTCTGACCGAGGGGCGGCGGAGGCTTGCGGAGATCGAGCGGTTGCCGCTGGAGAAGGTTACTCCTGAGGCCGTGCTCGATGCATGGGATCGCATCGCCATGATGCTCGAGGACGCGTACGGTCCGATCTCGCTCCTCAACAGCGTCCATCCCGACGCCGAAGTACGCGATGCCGGCGACCGTGCCCTGATCGAAGAGTCGGTTTTCATGACGGAGCTCTTTCAGAACGAGCGGCTCTACGATCGCGTGCGCCATGTCGTGCCGCGGACGAACGCGCAGAAGCAGATGCGGAAAGACCTGCTCGAAGCCTTCGAGGATAGCGGTGTTGCGCTACAGCCGGAAAAGCGCGATCGCTTCAAGTTCATCTCCGAGCGGCTTACCGAGCTGGCCCAGGAATTCAGCAAGAACATCCGCGAGAACAAGACCGTCCTCACCTTTACCCCCGAGGAGTGCGCCGGCCTGCCCCAGTCGTATCTTGACCGCGTACCGCGCGACGAGCGAGGAAACATCGTCGTCGGCTTCGACTATCCGGACTATGTGCCGTTCATGTCGAACGCAGCCAACGAAGAGGCGAGGAGGCGCTACTACGTCGCCAATACGAACCGTGGCACGGCACGCAATATCGAGATTCTCGACGAGATCGTGGCGCTTCGGAAAGAGATCGGCGATCTCTACGGGGTCCCCAGCTACGCGCACTACGTCACCAAGCGGCGGATGGTGGAGAACCCGGAGACGGTGACGCGCTTTCTGAACGAGGTCAAGAGCAGCGTCACCGAGGCCGAGCTGAGCGACCTGCGCCAACTCGCCCAGACCAAAGCAGAGCTGACCGGTATCCCGGTCGAGCAGGCGTCGATCGAGCGATGGGACGTTGTCTACTACCGCGAGCGGCTCCGTGAGGAACGCTACGCCGTCGATCAGGAAGCGCTGCGCGAATACTTCCCGACGCCGGCGACCGTGCATTGGATGCTTGACATCACCGAGCGGCTCTACGGCATTCGCTTCAGTACAGCCATCGTCCCCGTCTGGGACGACGACGTGATGTATTACGACGTCGACGACGCGGTCACGGGCGAGCGCATCGGCGGGATCTACCTCGACCTTTATCCTCGCGCAGACAAGTACAAGCACGCCGCGGCCTGGCCGGTGCGCGGCGTCTCGAGCAAGGAAGGCCGTAAACCGATCAGCGTCCTGGTCGCGAACTTCAACCGGCAGGGGCTGACGCACAACGAGCTGGAGACGCTGCTGCACGAGTTCGGGCATGTCATGCACGGCGTCCTCTCTCGCACCGAGTACAACCAACACTCCGGCACGAGCGTGGAACGCGATTTCGTCGAGGCGCCGTCGCAGATGTACGAGGAGTGGGCGAGCCGGATGGAGAGCCTGACGCTGATGCGCAACCACTGCGCGAGCTGCCCGCTCATCGACGAGTCGCTCGTGCAGCGGATCCGCAACGCCAAGAAGTTCGGCTCCGGAATCGACTACGGGAGACAGCTTCTCTACGCGAGCTTCGATATGGATCTGTCGGGTGAGGGAGTCGGGGGAAAGACAGAACCCGTTGTCGGTTCTCGGTTGTCGGTTCTCAGGGCGAAGACTGGCGACGGTACCCCGACAACTGACAACCGACAACCGACAACCGTTCTTTCCCCGGCAGCCGACAACCGACAACCGACAACGGGTTCAGTTTCTCCGACTCCCGACCCCCGACTCCCGACCCCCGATTCAACCTCTCTCGCGCTCTGGAAACGGATGGAAGGTTCCACCCCGATGAGTTACGTCGAAGGGACGGCGTTCCCGGGCACGTTCGAGCACATCGCCAGCGGTTATGCGGCCGGATACTACGGCTACATGTGGGCGAAGGTAATCGCGCTCGACCTGATCTCGGCGTTCGGCCCGGATGTCATGAATGAGGCCACGGGCCGCCGATTCCGCGAGCTGATTCTCTCGCGCGGCAGCGAAGAGCCGGCCCGCGATCTGGTGGAACGTTTCCTCGGGCGTCCGGTTTCGAGTGAGGCGTTCTTCGCCGAGATTCGCGGCGAGTAGACTTATTCGCACAAAGAGTGTATGATGTGGACTCTTGAGGAACCTTCCTCATCCTTCAGGTCGCCTGAGCTGAGTCAGCGCTTCTGAACCTCAATCTTCTTAGCAAACGAGATTCTTTTCGCGCTGCTCGAAGTGTGCGGCGGAAAGAACGAGAACGGAGTCCCTCCCAATGAAGGTCTATTTCGGAAATCTGCCCAAGGATATCGATGACGCGAAGCTCGGTGAGATCGTGAAGCCATACGGCACCGCCACCACTGCCGAAGTCGTCAAAGATCGCGTCACCGGAACCTCGAAGGGTTTTGCCTTCGTGGAATTCGCGAATGACGATGAAGCGCGCGCGACGATTACAGCCCTGGACGGCAAGGACATGAACGGCCAGGCCGTCGTCGTGAATGAAGCGAAATCGCGTAAGGAAGCGCCGAAGGCCGCCGCCTCGGCGTAATGGAAAGGAGCTAGTGATAATGACGAACGTGTTGAAACCGAAACGCGCCCCGAAAGTTACTGTCTCGGAGACCAACATCCGGAAGGCGGCCGCCCGCTTGATGCAGCGGCCGCTTGTCTCACCCGAGGTGCAGTACATTCAGCGCGTCCTCGGCGCCACGGCAACGCAGGACGCGGTTGACGAAAAAGTCATCGCCGTCCGCAAGATGCCGTGGTCGAGCATCGTCATACCGGAGTGACACGTGGCGGCTCGCCGCCCGTGACACCTCACTGAGCGAAGCGAACCGGAAGGATCTCGAGATACGAACGCTTGAATCGATCGAGCGAAGCGAGTCTTGAGGTCCTTCACCCCCGCTGCGCGGATGCCGCTGTATTCTGAGCCTGAGCCGTCAGAACAGGCGGCGTCTCCCGTGACACCGTTACCGTTCCGTCGTCTTCCGCGCGGTGCGCGTGCGTAACTTCGGTGATCACGATCTCGTATCCTTCACGCGCGCATGCACAAACGCACGATCGTCTTCCTGATTTCTCTGTTCGTTGCCGCCGGCGCGGGGGCGGTTAATTGGCCCGAGCATCCGGTGCTTCACGCCGTTCGTGTTGCCTCGGGGCCAGTCATTGACGGCGACCTGTCCGATGAGGCGTGGAAGAACGCACCGGAGTTCACCGACTTCACCCAGCACGACCCGGATGATGGGAAGCCGCCCACGATGCCGACGAGTGTCCGCATCGTTTACGACGACCATGCCATCTACTTCGGCTTCAAAGTGTCCGATCCGGAGAAGCCAACGGCGCCGCTGGCACGGCGCGACAATTTCAACGGTCAAAGCGACTTCCTCTCGATCAATATCGACTCACAGCACGATCACCTTTCCGGAGCGGCGTTCACGATCACGCCGTCGAACGTGCAGATCGATTCGATTCTCTACAACGACATCGGGGAGGATGGTAGCTGGGATGGTGTCTGGGATTCGGCCGTGAAGATCGTGCCGGGCGGCTGGAACGCCGAGATGCGTGTCCCATTCTCACAACTCCGGTTCCCGGACAAGCCCGCTCACGTTTGGGGCATCAACATCACCCGGCGAACCGTGCGCAACAACGAGTGGGTACGCATCGTCAACACGAGGAAAGGGGAGACGGGCTTCGTCTCGCATTTCGCGGACCTCGACGGATTGGAAGGCATCCACCGCGGCCGTCCACTCGAGCTCGTGCCTTACAGCGTGGCGCGCTCCGACCTTCTTACGCGCAGGGACCCGAACAATCCCTTGCTCAAGAGCAGTGACTACCGTGCCGACGGCGGTCTCGACGTGAAGTATGGGCTGACATCGGCTCTCACCCTGACCGGCACGATCAATCCTGATTTCGGGCAGGTCGAAGTCGATCCAGCCGTCGTCAATCTCAGCCAGTTCGAGACGTTCTATCCGGAGAAGCGGCCGTTCTTCACCGAAGGGCTGAACATCTTCCAATTCGGCGACACGCCGGCTCCGAGCCACTTCAGCTTCTTCTCAGCACCGAGCCTTTTCTATACGCGCCGCATCGGCCGCGCGCCCCAGGGCCTGCCGGATGCCGACTTCGTCGACGCCCCATCCGAGACGACGATCCTCGGCGCGGCCAAGGTGACCGGCAAGCTGCCGGGCGGCTTCTCCATCGGCGTGCTTGACGCGTTGACCGATGTCGAGCATGCCCGCTTCGTGACCGGCTCCGTGTCGGGACGGCAGCAGGTCGAGCCGTTGACGAATTACTTCGTCTCCCGCGGAACGAAAGAGATCGGCGACGCCTCGCGCATCGGCTTCATGTTCACGTCGGTGGACCGCCGCCTGCCGGACGAGCTGATGTCCCTGCGCGATACGGCGGTGACCGGCGGCGTGGATGGGTACACGAGCTTCCTCAACAAGTCGTGGATCCTGGAGGGCTCGGCCGTCGGCTCGGAGATCACGGGCAGCCCGGAAGCGATCGCGAACGCGCAGGAGTCATCGTCGCGCTACTACCAGCGCCCCGACTCCGAGACTCTCCACTACGATCCCACGCGCACGTCGCTGGATGGATGGGGTGGCCGGGCCATGCTGTCGAAGGCCACCGGCTTCTGGCGGCCGAACGTGCAGGTGCAGGTCTTCTCGCCTGGCTTCGAGACGAACGACGCCGGCTTCATGCAGCGGACGGACATCATCTCCACTCACGCGCTGATGCAGTACGTCAATCAGAACCCATCGGGCCAATTCCGGGAGAAGGATGCCTGGTTCGGCGTTTGGGTGAACCGCAATTTCGACGGCAACACCCTCGATCACGGAGCGGTCGCCGACCTGACGGGGATTTTTCAGAACTACTGGACCGCCCATACGTCATTCTTTCTCAACGAGCAGGCGCTCTCCGACCGGCTCACGCGCGGCGGTCCTCTGGCCCGTACGCCGGCAGGCTGGAGCAACGACCTCAACCTGTCGACCGACGACCGCCAGCCATTCTCCTACGGGCTGAACGGTCACGTCGACCGGTCCGACGACGGCTCCTACACGCACACCCTCGGTGTCACCGCGGCGGCGCGCCCGAAACCGAGCCTGCAAGTGACCGTCGGTCCGATCTTCACCCGCGCCCACGATCACACCGCGTATGTGAACACGTTCGCGGACCCCACGGCCACGCTGACCTTCGGGCAGCGGTATGTATTCGCCGACCTGGAGCAGCACTCGTTCGAATTCGACACGCGCGTGGACTGGACGCTGACGACACATCTGTCGTTCCAGCTCTATCTCCAGCCATTCGTGGCAACGGGCGACTATCACGACTACCACGCGCTGGCCGCTGCGCGAACCAGCGACTACACCCCATACACCGGCTTCGTGGCCAACCCTGATTTCAATTTCCGCAGCGTGCGCGGCAGCGCCGTCCTGCGCTGGGAGTTCCATCCCGGTTCGGCTCTCTACGTCGTCTGGAACGAGAACCGCTCCGATACCCTGCCGATCGGCGATTTCAATTTCCGACGCGACCTGGGCGCCATCCCGACCGCCCCTTCCCATGACGTGTTCCTGGTGAAGTTCACGTACTGGCTGCCGATGTAATTGCGCCTGCCAGCGCGTTGTCGGTGGTCGGTGGTCGGTTGCCTTCCGGCTCATGCGGTCGCACGTTCCGGGCACCAACCGACAACCGACAACCGACAACTGATAACTGACAACGCAAACCCGCGATGCCGTTAACGCGGCCAGAGCCAGCCGAAGGCTCCCGCCATCAGCAGGCAATAGATCAGGCCGTCGATCATCTCCTTGAACACGACCTTCCACGGTTTGCCGTGCCAGATCCCATCGCTGACGCTTCGGAAGCCGTAGGCGAGGAACCCGGCCGTGCCGACCACGCGAAAAACCTGGAGGTACTTCGTCCCCGCGGGAAGCGTGTGTCCGGCCAGGTACGCCACGAAGAACGACACCACGACGGGGTAGAGGAACCAGAGGACCATGGATTTCCCCATGGAGAACTGCGCCGGGTTACGGAGCAGCAGCAGGGCCATCGGTCCTCGCTGCATTTCCTCGCGCTCTTCGGGCGTCATCTTGTTCCAGTCGACGCTCGGCACCATGTACTGGCCGCTCTTCGCGGCGGACAGCCCTGCCAGGACGTTCTTCTCGTCCGGGAGCTTGCCGTAGTCCCTGTGATGCCAGAATGGAAGGGCCATCCACATGATGTTGCTGGCGATGAACACGAATACGGCGGAGACGAGAATCGGGAGCCAGAGCGCGGAGAGAGGAACCATCGCGACCTCCTGTAGTCGATTCGTAGTAATCGATTTGTGGATGAGTAGAGTAGTCGATCTCTACGAGACTGGCGCCACCGCAGGCCGGCGTGTCCAAAATGAGAATAGCCGGGAGCGCCCGTGCAGGCGAGGAAAGGCATCACCCAACCGTTGTGTCTGCGGTCACCAAGCGCCGCCGGAGCGATCACGCGGATGAGATGCGTTACCATCGGCGCGAGTTGAATGAACAGGACCAACGCCCGCCCGTGTGGGTCGGCCACATCGTTCTTGAAACGGACCGCCTGGCGGAGACCGAGCAATTCATGCGCACGATCGGGATGCGGTCGGTGGTGCAGCGCCCCGAGGTCGCTGTCCTCGAGCTTCGCGGGGGAACCCATCTCGTTCTCACCCCTGGGACTGGGGCGGTTGCGGGCGACGCTCCGTTTGACCTTATGGTGGAGGATCTCGAAGAAACGCACCATCGATTCATCGGGCTCGGCCTCAATCCGACGCCGATCGCGCGGACGTCTCCCAGCCATGAGAGCTTCTCGGTTCGGGAGCCGGGCGGACATGTCATCACCTTCATGTCGAATCACGTATCCGGTATGCCGGTATGAGTCGAGCCCATTGAGAATCGCTGTCGGCCTCAAGGCGCACTCCGGCTGGGCGGCTCTCGTCGCCATGGGAGCTTCCGGTCACGGCTATCAACTCGTCGACCGTCGCCGCATCGAGCTTGTCGAACCGGGTGATGCCGATTGGGCGAAGCAGCCGTACCACGCCGCCGAAGGCCTCTCGCCCTCTGAGGCAACGAAGATCGTGGAGCGAGGCGTCGCATCGGCGCGTCGCATCGCGGTCAGAGAGATGCGCGCGCTGGTGGAGCGGTCGCAAAAGAGAGGGCATCAGATCGCCGGCTGCGCCGTGCTGACCGGCACGCCCATGCCCGAATGGACCATCGACCAGATCCGCTCCGTCCATGTGCGCATGCACAAAGCCGAGGGCCTACTTTTCCCTGATGCCTTGACGTCCGCCGCGGGGGCTTCCGGATTGAACACGATCGCAATTCCCGAGAAGACTCTGGACGCGCGCGCCGAGGAGTCGCTCGATCTGGATGAAGCGATGGCTTCGGTTGCCGCGCTGGGAAAGGCCGCCGGTCCGCCATGGGGCAAGGATCAGAAGACGGCGGCGCTTGCGGCGATGATTGTCCTGGAAGAGGCGTCACGATGAAGGCCTCCGTTTTCATCGCCACGAGCATCGACGGCTTCATTGCCCGGCTGGACGGTGCGCTGGACTGGCTGCCGGCCGACGCTGAACCTCACGGTTACGACGAGTTCATCGCCTCGGTCGATGCCCTTGTGATCGGCCGCGGGACATTCGACACCGTCATGACGTTCGATGGGTGGCCGTACGGGACGAAGCCGGTGATCGTCCTCAGCACGACCCTGTCCACGGTGACCGTGCCTGAGGGTGCCGTGTGCGAGCTCATGGCCGGAACGCCGCACGAGATCGTCGAACGTCTCGAACGGCGCGGACTGGGCCATCTCTACATCGACGGCGGAGTGACGATCCAGCGTTTTCTCCGGGCGGGCCTGATCCAGCGCCTGACGATCACCCGCATCCCCGTGCTCCTCGGAAGCGGGATTCCCCTGTTCGGTGCGCTGCCGCACGACGTCCGCCTCCAGCACGTGGCCACGCGGTCGTATCCGAGCGGGCTGGTTCAGAGCGAGTACGTGGTCTCAGGAAACCAGGAATCGATCACCGCATAGCCGGAGAAGCCGGCTCGACGTAGTTCGGACTCTCCAGTGCGACCGGAGCTTGCGAGATCGACCGTTCATGCGGCTGACGCTCCGCGCGGATGATGCAATTCCGCTGGACCTGAGGGGCTGCGCCTGGAACGACAGGCAGCGCAAGCTCCGGTCGGACTGGAGAGTCCGCCCTAGAGGTGCGAGACGCCTCCGGCGGCACACCTGCATGAGCCGGAAAAACCCTGCTGCGCCGCGGAGAGCCCGCGTCCCCGACCTGCTTTCCGCAGTGCAACCACCCGTCTCATCGTGGGAGCCGCCGGCTCACAACGCACGCCGGATGACTCACCGCGCACGCCCGGTGACTCTCCGTGCGCACTCGATGCCGGCAGGTGCCGCCCCAGTGCCGGCAGGTGCCGGTCCGATGCCGGCAGGTGCCGGTCGGATGCCGGCAGGTGCCGGTCGGATGCCGGCAGGTGCCGGTCGGATGCCGGCAGGTGCCGGTCGGATGCCGGCAGGTGCCGGTCGGATGCCG
>DATHRD010000030.1:0-34576 GCA_035482045.1 Thermoanaerobaculia bacterium | reverse complement strand
AAAACCCTCGGGTGCGCGCGGAAAACCCTCGGGTGCGCGCGGAAAACCCTCGGGTGCGCGCGGAAAACCCTCGGGTGCGCGCGGAAAACCCTCGGGTGCGCGCGGAAAACCCTCGGGTGCGCACCGCCCAAACCGTCCGGTCGACACGCCCTGCGTTCCCATCGCTAGCCTGCACGGCCAGCCGGCAGCACTGGTTGCCCAAGGCTCGGCCACAAGATGCGCGAAAACGTTCAGTCTCGTAGACTGCCGCCGTGGAAGTCTCCGCCGCTCTTCCCGGTGCTGACCTGATCCGCGACGGCCTGCGAGATCTGGCCTTGGGTGTGGAATCGATCCCTTCGCTGCTCGTCCTGATCGGTGCGCCGCGCCTGCGCCGCATCGGCTTCGAGGTGCCGGAGGACCCACCGTACTTCCCCGAGGATCGGCTGTACGCAAAACTGGCGGAAGAGGACTCCGATTCGGCCCATTCGCGCTACAACGCGCTGATCCGGAAACTGGTGAGCTTCGAGCGGGCGGCGGAATGCGTGAAGCCGTAACCGAGCCGCGGCTCCGCGTGTTCATGCGGGCGATCGGCGCCGAAGCCCGCCAGCCCGGGCGTATCTATCTGACCGGTGGCGCGAGCGCGGTTCTGCAGGGCTGGCGGGACAGCACGCTCGACGTCGACATCACCATCCTGCCCGAGAACGATCGCATCCTTCGGGCCATCCCGGACGTAAAGGAAAAGCTTCACATCAACGTCGAACTGGCCTCGCCCGCTGACTTTGTCCCGGCGCTGAACGGCTGGGAAGAGCGCAGCCCGTTCATCGCCGGCGAGGGTGCGATTTCGTTTCACCACTTCGATTTCTACACGCAGGCGTTGTCGAAACTCGAACGGGCTCACCACAAGGACCTGCTGGACGTCGACTCCATGATCCGCGACGGTCTGGTTGACCCGAAACGGTTGCTCTCCCTCTTCGAGGAAGCGGAGCCGGCGCTCTACCGCTATCCGGCCATCGATCCGCCATCGTTACGGCGAGCCGTCGAGCGGCTCGCGGCCCGCTGAGCGCTCTACAATACGCGCCGCATGGCCCCCGCCCTTCCGTTGGTCCTCCTGATTGCGGCGTATCTGATCGGGTCGATCCCATTCAGCTTTCTCGTCGTCAAGATCACAGTTGGAGCGGACATCCGGCACCACGGCAGCCGGAACGTCGGGGCCACGAATGTCGCGCGAAACTTCGGGAAGGTGCCGGGGATCATCGCCTTGCTCCTCGACATCGCAAAGGGCTATGCAGCCGTGGCGGTGGCGCGATGGATCGTGGAGCGGCCTGACTGGCCGCTCGTGGCGTCCGCCGCGCACACGTCGCCGCTCTATTCGACGTCGCTGTGGATCGCGCTGGCGGGGCTCGTCGCCGTGCTGGCGCACATGTTTCCGGTCTGGCTGCGATTTCATGGCGGCAAAGGGGTGGCCACGGCCACCGGCGCTTTTCTGGCGCTCGATCCGATTGCCATCGTGGGGGGCGTGCTCGTATTTCTCATCGTCATGCTGGCGACGCGCTTCGTCTCGCTGGCGTCGATCCTCAGTGCCGCCTCGATTCCGATCTTCCTCCATTTCCTCGTCCACGCATCGCTCGAGACGATCGTCGTCAGTACCATCATCGTCCTGGCCATCATTCTCAAACACCACTCCAACATCTCGCGGCTGGCGCAGGGAACGGAACGCCGCATGGGCAGGAAAGAACCATGAAGATCTCGATCATCGGGGCCGGCTCGTTCGGCACGGCGATGGCGGCGGTGGCCGCCGGCTGCGGCAACGAGGTGGTGCTCTGGGCGCATGACCCGAACGTCGCCTCGGAGATCGAACATACGCGCCACAATCCGATCTACCTCCCCAGCATCGCTCTCGAAGAGTCCGTGCGGGCCACGAGCTCGCTGGCCGAGGCGGCCGAATTCAGCGATGTGCTGTTCATGATCGTGCCCAGCCATCACTACCGCGGTGTCTTGGCGCAGTTGCGCCCCAATCTGCGGCGTGACGTGGCGGTCGTCAGCGGCACGAAGGGAATCGAGAACGACACCTTGCAGCGCATGTCCGAAGTGACGGCGCTCGAGTTGGGTGACGCCCTTCGCGCCTTCGCCGTGCTGTCCGGACCGACATTCGCCCTGGAAACAGCCCGCGGCGACCCAACGGCAGCGGTCGTGGCCTCACTCGATCTGGCCCTGGCGGAACAGGTGCAGCACGCCATGTCGTCGCCGACGTTCCGCATCTACAACTCGAACGACGTTGCCGGCGTCGAGCTGGCCGGCTCACTGAAGAACGTCATCGCCATCGCTGCCGGCGTCCTCGAAGGTCTCGGCCTCGGATCGAATACGACCGCCGCGCTCATCACGCGCGGACTTCATGAGATCACGAAGCTGGCCATCGCGCTCGGCGGACGCATCGAGACGCTGGCCGGGCTGGCCGGGATGGGCGATCTGGTCCTGACCTGTACCGGTTCACTGTCGCGCAACCGCAGCGTCGGCGTGGCTCTCGGCAAAGGGCAACCGCTCGCCGAGATTCTCTCTGAATCGCGCGCGGTCGCCGAGGGCGTCCGGACGTCAAAGGCGGCCAAACAACTTGCCGAGCGCCACGGCATCGACATGCCGATCACCGCGGAAATGTACCGCGTGCTGCACGAGGGGGAGTCGCCGCGGGCGGCCCTTCAGCGCCTGATGACGAGGTCGTTGAAGGCGGAAGCCGCGTTGTGACGCGGTAGCGCAGTCTCGCGGTTGCGGGGTCTCGCGGCTCATGAGTCGGTGTTCCCCTGCGCGACCACGCAACCGCGAGACCGCGCAACCGCGACTACAGCGGCGGCTTAGCCGGTTTCATCGTCTCCGGTGTTGACGGCTTTACGGGCTCCATCGGCCCTTCGAGAGCCGGCGGATCGACGTAGAGGCCTTCGGGTGTGTCGCCTTCAGCCAGCGCCGCTGCGCGCGCGGCGGCTAGCCTTTTTGCCGCGTCGTTTTTTTTTGCCTGCTCGGCGGCGGCAGCGTTTTCGGCCTTGGCACGCCGCGCCTCAATTGCCATCTGTTCGGCTGACGGCCCGGTCGGTGTGTGAACAAAGGAAAGCGCCTGCGTGTCCGTCGTCGCGGTCGTGAAGTGGCCGCCATCGCGCACCAGCGTCTCGTTCGTGATCACCTGCGCCGGTTTCTTGCCCAGACGGTTTGCGGCTTTCGCCGCGCGCACGAGCGGTGAGTCGCCGTTCCCCACCGGCTGCGCCGAGAGAACCGTCTGAACGTGCAACGGTGGCTGCGGGTTGGGGTTGTCTTTCGATGTCTGCGGATCAGCCGCAAACAGCGACAGAGCCGCGAATGCGAGATAACTGCTGAGAACGATCGGTTTCATCGAGACCTCCGGTAACGTGTTCAATGTTACGCTTCGCCAACCAAATTTCATGACTCCCCCGAATCTTGCACCTTGCGGGTTTGAATGACGCCCGAGCTCCTGCTCCAGAAGTTCGGATATCTCGCTGTCTTCGTCGGGACGTTCCTCGAAGGGGAAACGATCCTGGTGATGGCAGGATTCTTCGCCGAGCGGGACTACCTGCGGCTCCCGTTGGTCATCATCACCGCCTGTGCCGGCGCCTATAGCGGCCACGTTTTCTGGTTCTGGCTGGGACGGACGCAGGGAGTACGGCTGCTCGACCGCTTCCCCAGGATGAAGCGCCATTTCGGCAAAGGCATCCGCCTCTTCGAGCGCTATGGCGCGCCGGCCATCTTCATCACCCAATGGCTTTACGGCCTTCGCATCACCAGCGCGGTCATCATCGGGATCTCGAAGATCTCGACGATGAAGTTCCTGGTCTACGAGGCCCTGACTTGTATGGTCTGGGCGATCGTGATCGGGACCGCCGGGTTCTATTTCGGCCGCGCCGTCGAGCGGGTCCTCGGACGCGCCGCGCACATCGAAAAGTTCGGCCTCTTCGTTCTTCTCATCTGTGCGATCGCCCTCTGGGCCTATCACCGGTGGAAGGAGCGGCGGGAAGAGATTGAAATCTCGCCACCGACTTAGGGCGCCTCACTTGAACCTCCGTGCCCTGCCTCCGCAAGCCGGGGACCGATGTGGCACAGACACTCTTGTCTGTGCCCTGGAGATTGGGCGTTACGACGCCGCGATAGCGGCTCAAGAAGGTAGCCAGGGGTGCGAGCGCTTTTTGCGAGCAACCCCTGGTCTGCGTTGTCTCTCGAAAACGTGCCGCGTCAGCGGCACTGGATGGAGTCCACGATTACTCAAGTGCCGCTGACGCGGCACCAACCACGACATCTCTTTACCAGGGGTGCTCGCAAAAAACGCTCGCACCCCTGGCTACCATCTTGTTGCCGCTGACGCGGCACTACGCCGGCTTCGCGAAGGCACAGACACTCTTGTCTGTGCCCCGGTCGAAACCGCCCGGCCCAGAGGGCTTGCAACCTCGATTCGTGGCGAGACACAGCATAGACAAGAGTGTCTGCGCCACATCGGTCCTGTCCTACCCCTCGAAGTGTTTGAACTCCAGCTCGGCCTGCGCCGCCGCCAGGCGGGCCACCGGCACACGGTACGGCGAGCAGGACACGTAGTTCAGTCCGCAGGTTCGAAAGAAACGGATGGAGTCCGGATCGCCGCCATGCTCGCCGCAGACTCCGACCTTCAGCCCGGCGTTGGTGCTCCGGCCTCGTTCCGTTCCGAGGCGGACGAGCTGGCCGACGCCCTCCTGATCGATCGACTCGAAGGGATCCTTGGCCAGGATCTTCTTGTCCACGTATTCCGGCAGGAAGGAGCCGGCATCGTCGCGCGAGTAGCCGAACGTCATCTGCGTCAGGTCGTTCGTACCGAATGAGAAGAACTCGGCCACCTCGCCGAGTTTGTCGGCAATCAGCGCGGCGCGAGGGATCTCGATCATCGTCCCGACGATGACCGGCAGTTCCACGCCTCTCTCTTTGATCACCTCGCCGGCGATACGCTGCACCATCTCCTTGAGCATGGTCAGCTCCCTGACCGTTCCGACCAACGGGATCATCACCTCGGGGCGGGCATCGATGCCGTCCTTTTTCACGTCGCAGGCAGCCTGGAAGATTGCCCGGACCTGCATCTCATAGATCTCGGGGAACGTGACTGCCAGCCGGCAGCCGCGGTGGCCCAGCATCGGATTCGACTCGTGAAGCTGATTCACCTTGGCCCGCAGCTCGACGAAGCCCCATCCCATATCGCGGGCCACGGCGGAAATCTGCTGTTCGCTGTGCGGCAGGAACTCGTGGAGCGGGGGGTCGAGAAGACGGATCGTGACCGGCAAACCGTCGAGCTCGCGGAAGATCCCCTCGAAGTCGGCTTTCTGATACGGCAGCAGTTGCTCGAGCGACTGCCGCCGCCCAACCTCGTTGCGCGCCAGAATCATTTCGCGAACGCGGAGGATGCGATCCTCGGAGAAGAACATGTGCTCGGTGCGGCAGAGGCCGATGCCGGCCGCGCCGAAGAGTCGCGCCACCCGGGCGTCGTTCGGCGTGTCAGCATTCGAGCGGACGCCGAGTGTGCGGATCTCGTCAGCCCACTGCAGCAGGCGATCGAAATTGCGGAACGTCTCAGACTGCTCGGCCGGCAGCGATCCTTCGAGCAGGACCTGAATGACCTCGGACGGACGCGTATCGAGCTTGCCACCGATGATCTCGCCGGTCGAGCCGTCGATCGACACCCAATCGCCCTCTTCCAGCGGCTCGTGTCCCTCGCTCCGCAGCTCGCCTTTGCCGTAGTCGACCCGTAATGCGCCGGCGCCGACTACGCACGGGCGCCCCATGCCGCGCGCGACGACGGCAGCGTGGGAAGTGAGCCCGCCGCGCGTCGTCAGAATCCCGGCGGCGCTGTGCATGCCGGCGATGTCTTCAGGCGACGTTTCGACGCGCACGAGGATGACCGGCCCATCTTTCGCCATCGACACGGCATGCTCGGCATTGAAGGCGATGTGCCCCGCCGCCGCGCCCGGACCGGCCGGAAGTCCGCGCCCCAGGACACGGCCGCCCGTCAGCGCTTTCTGCTTCTCCTTCGCGTCAAAGACCGGCGCCAGGAGCTGCACGATCTGTCCAGCCTCGACACGCGATACAGCCTCAACGTGGTTGATGAGTCCCTCATCGACCATGTCGCAGGCGATCTTCACCGCCGCGAAGCCGGTCCGCTTGCCGGTGCGCGTCTGCAGCAGATAGAGCTTGCCCGACTGGATGGTGAACTCGATGTCCTGCATGTCGCGGTAGTGGCCTTCGAGCTTCTTGTAGACATCTTCGAGCTGGCCGTAGACCTCGGGCATGGCCTCTTCGAGAGACTTTTCGTGATCAATCGCCTGCGCTTTCGAGATCGGCAGCGGCGTGCGGATGCCGGCCACGACGTCCTCGCCCTGGGCGTTCGGGAGGTACTCGCCGAAGAAGCGATGCTCGCCATTGGCGGGATTCCGCGTGAAGGCGACGCCCGTGGCACAGTCGTCTCCCATGTTGCCGAAGACCATCGACTGCACAGTGACGGCCGTGCCCCAGTCGTCGGGAATCTGATTGAGCTTGCGGTAGGTGATGGCGCGCTGGTTGTTCCACGAGTTGAACACCGCCCCGATGGCACCCCAGAGCTGCTCATGGACGTCCTGAGGGAAGTCGTGGCCGCTCTTCTCGCGGACGATGCCTTTGTAGGTCTCGACGAGCCCGCGCAATCCATCGGCCGGGATCTCCGCGTCGGTTTTCACACCCGACTTGTCGCGGAGCGCGAAGAGCTGGTGCTCGAAGTGGTCCTTGTCGATTTCGAGGACGACGCCGGAGTACATCTGGATGAAACGGCGATACGAGTCGAGCGCGAAACGCTCGTCGTTCGACGAAGTCGCCAGCCCCTTGACCGTCTCGTCATTCAGCCCGAGGTTCAGGATCGTATCCATCATGCCCGGCATCGAAGCGCGCGCGCCCGAGCGCACGGAGACGAGGAGGGGCTTGTCACGATCGCCGAAACCGCGGCTTACCGATTTCTCGACACGAGCCAGATTCTCCGTTACCGCCGCTTTAAGCTCCGGCGGGTATTGCTTGTCGTGCGTGTAGAACCAGGTGCAGACGGCGGTGGAGATGGTGAAGCCCGGCGGCACCGGAACGCCGATGTTCGTCATCTCGGCGAGGCCCGCGCCTTTGCCGCCGAGGACGTCCTTCATCCTGGCGTTGCCCTCGGCCTGCCCATCGCCGAAGTAGTAGACGTATCTGGGCTGCTCCATGGCGGCGCGATTATCTCCGAACTTCTACCTCGACGCTGGAGTAGATTGCCCGCGCGGCGTCACTGGCCGGTGTTTGGCGTGGCGCGTCGCTTCCGGCAGCGACGAAATCGACGCGGTCGAGGTTCGACCCGAGGTGCGAGAGCGCGTTGCGAACGGAGGCGATCTCGCGCTCGGCCACCTCTTTGTTGCGCCTGGCGTCGGTCTGGCGAAACTCATGGGCGACGAGGCGGAGAGCCTCCGGCGTGACACGGATGATTGCGGCCAGCGATTGCAGCTCATCGCGGCTGGGACCGATCTTAAGCTCACCGGCGTCGTCGAACTGCAGGGCGAACATCGACACATGTCCTGCACGCCGAAGCACTGCCAGCGGGACTTCATCGCGTTGCACTGACGCGGTACACGCCGAGCGCTCGCCAAACCACGGGATGGTGCGGAAGAGAGGGATCGCTTCCTCGTGCCAGTCGATGGCGCACAGGTGCTTTCCATCGGGCGACACGGTGAGTGCCGCGAAGCCGTAGTCATTGCCGCGGATCCAGTTGAAGCGCCACATCCGTCCGTTCGTGCCGCCCGCGAGGAGAAGCGGTTGTGTGCCCTGAACGAGCACGCCCGTGGCGCGGGTGCCATGCACAGCGAAGGTCGCGGCGTCCCCGTTGATCGACCAGCAGCCTTCGAGCGGTGGGTCGCTCCGCGGAGCGATCTCCGTGCCGTGTGCGAAGAGCGATCGCAAACGCACGTCGCGAATGGGATGCTTCGCATCGACGATGTTTATGCGCAGATACGCGGCCTCGGACGGCGCAACGTCGAGCCATTGCGCTTCGCTGATGGGGCGCGAGGTCATCGTCCCCAGCGGCTGCCAGGCCGTGCCGTCGATCGACCGATCGAATGTGACATGGTTCGCCTCATAGGCCCCCTCGGTGAGGGTACGAAAGCCGACGCGATCGATGCGGCTGCGCGCGCCGAGGGCGATGACAATCGATTGCGGGTAATCGCGCGGCGGTGGAGTCCAGAACGAGCCGATCTCGCCGTCGATCGTATTGATGGCGGAGGTGATGAGCATCGCCTCACCCGAGCGCGAGACGATGGTCGCCCCGCGGGTCAGATCGAGCAGGCTCGATTGTTCGTTGATGATGTCCGTGGGGAGCTTGCCGGGCTGTTGCTCCTCGGCGGCGGCTGGCTTCGGAGCGGGGCGCGAGCAGGCCGCGATGAGAAGGAAGGCAAATAGCGCGCGCCGGTTCACGGCCTGTACTCGCTCCGGTCGACGACGATTTTGGTCACGTCGGCGATCTTCATGACGGCATTGCCAACCGCGTGCAGGAGTGCCATCCGGTTGCGGCGCACGGCCTCGTCATCGACCATGACCATGACTTCGTCGAAGAAGGTCTCCAGCTCCGGTGCCATGGCGGCGAAGGTCTCGAGCGCGCGCTTGTAGGCGCGCTCGGCGATCATCTCGTCGATCTGCTCGCTCATGATCGAGACCAGATCAGCCAGGCGCCGCTCCACGTCGTTCTCCAGCTTCGACGGATCGATTCGCGCCGCTGTTTCCTGGCCGGCGGTGATGTTGGCGATTCGTTTCGCCGAGTCGAGGATCGAGAGGAAGTTCGGCTCGTTGCGCATGGCTTTGACAGCCGTGACGCGGTCGAGCAGATCGGGCAGCGACGAAGCCCAGCCAGCCTCCATCGCCGCGGCGATTTCGTCGTAGGCGAAGCCGTATGCGGGCGCTTCGAGAAGGGTTCGGACACGCTCGGCGAAGAAAGCGAGCAGGTCGGTCTTGAGTTGCTGGGTTGCCGCGTTGCTGGGTTGCTCGTGCTCTTCCAGGGCGATGTCGATCAGCCTGTCGATGCCGATTCTTGCGGAGCGTTTGTCGCGGTTGAGAAGGATCTGCACGATCCCCTGCGCGGCGCGGCGGAGCGCGAAGGGATCCTTCGATCCGGTCGGTTTCGCACCGATCCGGAAAAAGCCGGCCAGCGTGTCGATCTTGTCGGCCAGCGAGACGATCGTTCCGCTGAGCGTGCGCGGCAATGCGTCGTCGATGTTGACCGGGAGATAGTGATCGTAGATGGCCGTCCAGACGGCTTCGGGCAGACCTTCTTCGCGGGCGTAGATGCCGCCGATCTTCCCTTGCAGGTCGGTGAACTCCTTGACCATCTCCGTGACGAGATCGGTCTTGCAGAGCCGCGCGGCCGTGAGTGTGCCGGCATCGTCGGAGATCTGCGCCGTGATCCGCTCGATGCGCTTCGATTTGTCGCGATAGTCGCCGAGCGTTTCCTGAAACTGCAGATGCGCGAGCTGGTCAAGTCGCGACTCGAGCGTCCGCTTCCGGTCGGTCTCGTAGAAGAACTTCGCGTCGGCGAAGCGGGCGTTGGTGACGAACGAATTGCCGTACGCGGCGTTGCCGTCGGGATCGGCGTCGTTGTCGAGCACGGCCAGGAATGAGCTGGTCAGGCGGCCGTCGGCGGTACGGATCGGCAGTTGTTTCTGGTGGACGTGCATCACCGTGACCAGCACCTCGTCCGGCAGGGCGAGGTACTCGCCGCCGAATTCGGCGCGAACGACGCCCGGGTACTCGGTGAGGTACTGCCACTGCGACCAGATCGATGCGTCGATCGACGGTGTGCCGCCGGCTTGCTGGGCGAGAACGCGGGCGCGCTCGGCCATCACGTGGCGGCGGCGGTCAGCGTCGATGACGACATTGGCCAGTTCGAGCTTCGTCACGTAGTCGTTGTACGAATGGACCTCGATCGGCTGCGGCGCCAGAGTGCGATGGCCGCGCGTGGTTGCCCCCGAGGCAATGTCGAAGATCGTGATCGGCAGATGCTCCCCGTCGAACATGGAGACGACGGAGTGGATCGGGCGGATGTAGGAATGCTCACCCTTCCCCCAGCGCATCATCTTCGGCCAGCGCAGCGACTCGATGATCTGCGGTACGCGCGCTTGCAGAATCTCGCCGGCCGAGCGCCCTTTGATCGTGCGCTTCACGCGGATGTAGCTGGACGAACGGGGGTCGGGTGTCGGGTGTCGGGTGTCGGAGGGTTGTGCTTTTGCATCGCTCCGACCCCCGACCCCCAACTCCCGACTCCCGTCGTCAATCACATCCTCGATCGCCGCGTTGTTCTTCTTCAGGAAGCCGAGCAGCGCCGGTGTCGGTTTCCCCTCAGCGTCGTACGCCGCCTTCACCGGAGGGCCCTTCACCTCTTCGTCGCGGCCGATCTCCCGGAGCGGGATGCGGGAGAGAAAGAAGATGATGCGGCGCGGCGTGCTGTTGACGACGACCGGGTTACGGTCGCCGGGCGCTTCGCCGAGGTCCTGCGTGAGTTTCGTCAGTTGCTGCAACAGCGTAGCCTGCGCCGCGGCGTGCATCCACGCGGGGATTTCCTCCGTCAGCAGCTCGAAGAAGTACTCAGCCATTGGACGTCCCGTGATCGTATGGCATCAGCGTGGGGATGCCCCGCTGATACTCCTTGAATTCTTCCCGAGACAGGAGTGGAAACTCGAGCTCCTGCCGTTTCTCGAAATACTGCCTCGCGCAAGCTATTGCGAGCATTCGCACCCGCTTGATGATGCCGACGCGCTCCGTCACCGAGACGGCGCCGCGCGCATCGAGCGTGTTGAAGACGTGCGAGCATTTGAGCGCCCACTCGTAGGCGGGAAGGACGAGCTTCTCTTCGAGACAGCGGCGCGCTTCGCCTTCGTAGGCGTCGAAGAGCTTCCAGTGCAAAGGGATGTCGGCAACCTCGAAGTAGTACTTCGAGAACTCGTACTCCTCCTGCTTCCGCACCGGCCCATAGCCGAAGCCGGCCCCCCATTCGATGTCGTAAATCGATGACTGGCGCGCCAGGAACATAGTGATGCGCTCCAGGCCGTAGGTGAGCTCGACGGAGATCGGCGCGAGGTCGATGCCGCCGGCCTGCTGGAAGTAGGTGAACTGGCTGATCTCCATCCCGTCGAGAAGGATCTGCCAGCCCACGCCCCATGCGCCGAGGGTCGGCGCTTCCCAGTTGTCCTCCTCGAAGCGGATGTCGTGTCGCGTGAGGTCGAGCCCCATCGCCCGGAGCGAGTCGAGATACAACTCCTGCACCTCGAGCGGCGACGGCTTGAGGATGACCTGGAACTGGTAGTGCTTTCCCAGACGGAACGGGTTGTCACCGTAACGCCCGTCGGCCGGCCGCCGCGACGGCTGCACGTAGCCGACCTTCCACGGCTCCGGACCGAGAACGCGCAGGAAGGTGGCCGGGTGCATCGTGCCGGCGCCGACCGAGACATCGAGCGGCGTCTCGATCATGCAGCCGCGCTCGGCCCAGAAATTCTGGAGCCGGAGGATGAGGTCCTGAAACGAGAGGCGCGCCATCGGGCGCGCATTCTATCTGCTCGTAGCGCCGCCGGCTCGGCGGCTGGACCGCCAGCGCCTGCCCTGAGCGGAGTCGAAGGGGCTCGCTGGCGGTTTGCGAGTCTCGCCGGCGGGCCGCCAGCGCTACGCCCGCCAGTCACGCGTGCGCGTGGTGTCGGTTGGCGGCGGAGGTTGAGCCTCATCCGACTTCTTCTTCCGCGCATCGGGCGATGTGGTTGTCGTCGGAGTCGTCGTTGTCTCCGTGTCTGACATCGTGTCGGTCGGCGGCTCCGGTCGCAACTCCTGCGGCTGTGATGGAGGCGTATCCACACGCGGACGTAACGGATGCGGTGCCACCGTCGAGGTCGATGTAATCGGAGCCGGCGCGGGTAGCCCGGCGGTGTCGTTACCGAGCGGATTCGGATTGTCGGGAAGTGTGAGATTCGTCGTGGTCTGGGCGTTCGTATCGGTCGCCGGCGCCGTTGTCTCACCAGGAGCGTTGATCGTCGAGGTTACGCCGCTCGCCGAACCCTCTTGCACCACATCGTATTGCTGCTGACCTCGTTGCATCTTTCCGGACCGGCTGCATCCGAAAACGAGGAGAGCTACCGCGGCAATGGGGGCGATTCTTCGGGTCATCTGATTTTCAGTTGCGACTTTGATGCCGTCAGGGAGCAGGCCGGGGTAGGGATTTCTCGCGCAGAATCACTCCTCAAGTGTGGGCGATGTGAAAACAAACCTGTTCCGGCGTTTTATAAACCTGTTCCGGCGTTCTAAAGTTGCGGTCGCATTCCTCGTCTTCAACGCCGTAGCTGTCCCGATCTGGTTGCTTCGCACATACGAAGAGGATCGTGTCGCACGTACGCGATCTGGCGTGTCGACAGTCAGTGCGGCTACAGGAGACGGCGACTTGCGCCTGGACGCCTGGACGAATGCAAGCCGTGTATCCGCGACGGATATGCTCCCTTTCTCCATCGCCATCCAGAACCCATCTTCGAAGACAGAGGTGACCGATGTCCGCTTCGTCGCTTTCGATGCCGCGGACGGATTTACTGTACCGAAAAAAGGTGACGACGTGGTGTGCTGGTCTCGCGAGGGACAGCCCAAGCCGATCTGCACCACGATTGACAATTTGACTGTCCGTCCAGCCCGGTGGCCGATCACCATTGCACCAGGCAGCGGCGCGACCGTGGCAACACGACTCCTTGCGGTCGACGAGCGGGGCCGCTGGTACCTGACCGCCGTGGTCGCATGGACCGACACAGCACATCATCTCAGCCGCCGAAAGGGAATCAGCCTCGGTCCGATCGTGGTCGAAAGCGCGGGCCGCAAGTACCTCCTTCTGCTACTTGTGAAGGCGGCCCAGACGTATGTGAGAGATTTGTTCTGGCCCGAAGTGGCTGCGTTATTCGCCGTTTGGGTGCAACGCCAGGATAAGCGCCGAGAACAATCGGAGCGCCTGGCCCAGGAAAGTCGGGCCATGGTCCAGCAGACCTGGACGCTGATGCTGCCGACATCCCACCGCAATAACGAGAAGTCCTACATGCCGATCTCGGCCACGTCCGGCTTGACTCACGGTCGGTTCGCGCGGATCGGCACAGATCGGTTCGCTGCGGACGAGTGTTTCTACTTCGTCTGGCAGATTCACAAGCTGATGCACGACCACGTAATGCAGCACGGCGGAGTTTATTTGAAGAACCGTCGAGGCGAGGAGATCGTCGCCGGGGCATGGAATGTAATCAAGTCATGGACCGACTCCATCATCGCGCCGTACGTCACCACGCGCTCACCTCGTGCCATTCGAGAAGACGCGGTCTCTCTGTTCCCGCGAAGGAGGATCACTTTCGCCCAATTCTCCGACCACGTCGTAATCCATCCGCCGTTCCCCGATCTTCGCCTCCTGTTCCTCGCCGCTTTTGCACAACCCGCTGCAGCGAATGTAATGACCGTTTTCGAGCTGCTGGAGCTCGTGATCGATTTCGAGATCAACCGTGCTTACGTCTACTGGTATGGTGGCGAGAAGGGGATGGTGCTGTTTCCCACCGCGGATTATGAGGACATCGCTGGCCGCTTTACGGACAGCCGAGCGAAACTGACGAACCCGACATACCAGGCGGCACTGGATAAGCTGGCGACTGAAATATCTCGCTATCGTGAAGAGATTTAGAAGGAGGAACGCTACCGCAAACGGCGTGAAAGCTGCTAAACTACGCGATCATGAGGAGACTCGACATGGGCAAGAAGATCGAACTCTGACCCGAATCGTCACGCCAGACTCACCCCTCCACCGCCGCGGTCGCTCTCCCTCGCCGCGATCCCTGAAAGAAAACCGCTTCTCCAGCGGTTGAATAAACCGTACCGTAGTGGTACTGTTTCGCTCCTTTCGGGGACCTGTCGATGCTCAAAATCTCCAAACTCACCGATTACGGCCTCCTTGCCGCCGTCTACCTCGCCCGCCACAACGGCGTGGTGGCCTCGGCGCGGGAGATCGCGGAGTTCTATCACCTGCCGGTGCCGATGATCACCAAAGTGCTGAAAACGCTGCACCAGAGTGAGCTCATCGATTCGCAGCGAGGCGTCGGCGGCGGGTACACCTTTCACGGCGATGCCGAGTCCATCACCCTCGGCCAGCTCATCGAGGCCTTCGAGGGTCCGTGGGACCTCGTCGAATGCGAAACGACCGATGAGCATGGCCACGCCGCCTGCGCCATTCGCGTGGCCTGCCCTTCGCGGCGGTTCATGTTCGGCATCAACCGCGCGGTCAAGGGAGCGTTCGAGCAGGTCACGCTCGGCGACCTCACGCGCGGCGTCATGCCGGTTCCGCACGTCGACAAACCGATGTTGTCACTGAGAGCTGGAAACCAACTATGAGCAGCACGATCGAACAGATTGCCAGTCAGGAGTACAAGTACGGCTTCGTCACCGACATCGAAGCCGATCAGGCGCCGCCCGGCCTGAACGAGGACATCATCCGGCTCATCTCGGCGAAGAAGAACGAACCGGAGTGGATGCTCGACTTCCGGCTCAAGGCTCTTCGCCACTGGACGACGATGAAGGAGCCGACGTGGGCCAATGTGAAGTACGGCCCGATCGACTACCAGTCCATCTGCTACTACTCGGCGCCGAAAAAGAAGAAGACCCTGACCTCGCTGGACGAGGTGGATCCCGAGGTCCGAGCCACATTCACCAAGCTGGGCATCTCGCTCGATGAGCAGAAGCGGCTCTCCGGCGTGGCGGTCGACGCGGTCTTCGACTCCGTCTCCGTCGCCACGACGTTCCGCGCCGAGCTGGCCAAGGTCGGCGTCATCTTCTGTTCGTTCTCCGACGCCGTACAGAAGCACCCCGACCTGGTCCGCAAGTACCTCGGGTCGGTCGTTCCTTATACCGACAACTTTTTTGCCACGCTCAACGCCGCGGTCTTCACCGACGGCTCGTTCTGCTACATCCCCAAGGGCGTTCGCTGCCCGATGGAGCTGTCGACCTACTTCCGCATCAACTCGGCCGGCACCGGCCAGTTCGAGCGGACGCTGATCGTCGCCGATGAAGGCGCCACCGTCAGCTACCTCGAAGGCTGCACGGCGCCGATGCGCGACGAGAACCAGCTCCACGCCGCCGTGGTCGAGCTGGTCGCGCTCGATAACGCCTCGATCAAATACTCGACCGTGCAGAACTGGTATCCGGGCGACAAGGAAGGGCGCGGTGGCATCTACAACTTCGTCACCAAGCGCGGCAAAGCCTTCACCAACGCCAAGCTGTCGTGGACCCAGGTGGAGACCGGCTCGGCTATCACCTGGAAGTATCCGAGCTGCATCCTGCAGGGCGACAACTCGGTGGGCGAGTTCTACTCCGTGGCCCTGACGAATCACCACCAGCAGGCCGATACCGGCACGAAGATGATTCACCTCGGCAAGAACACCCGTTCGACGATCATCTCGAAGGGGATCTCGGCCGGCCAGGGACAGCAGACCTATCGCGGTGAAGTGAAGATCATGAAGTCGGCGGAGGGAGCGCGCAATTACTCGCAGTGCGATTCGCTGCTCCTCGGCGACAAGTGCGGGGCGCACACGTTCCCCTACATCGAGGTGCGCAACTCCACGGCGAAGATGGAGCACGAAGCGTCGACGTCGAAGATCGGCGAAGACCAGCTCTTCTACTGCCAGCAGCGCGGCATCTCCGCCGAGGACGCTGTCGGGATGATCGTCAACGGCTTCTGCCGCGAAGTGTTCAAGGAGTTGCCGATGGAGTTCGCGGTAGAAGCGACGAAGCTGTTGGGAGTATCACTTGAAGGGAGCGTTGGGTAGGGTTGCAAGGTTACTGAGTTGCTGGGTTGCTGAGTCACGCATACCCGCAGCAACCCAGCAACTTAGCAACCCAGCAACCAGTTAAAACACATGCTCAATATCAACAACCTGCACGCCGGAATCGACGGCAAGGAAATCCTCAAGGGGCTGACGCTGCATGTCGGCGTCGGTGAGATCCACGCGATCATGGGGCCGAACGGCTCCGGGAAATCGACGCTGGCCAATGTCCTGGCCGGACGGCCCAAGTACGTGGCCACATCGGGGACGGTGCTGTACCAGGGGAAAGACCTGCTGGCTCTGCCGGCCGAAGAGCGGGCGCGTGAGGGAGTCTTCCTGGCCATGCAGTACCCGGTCGAGATTCCGGGTGTGAACAACATCTACTTCCTCAAGGCCGCGCTCAACTCCATCCGCAAGCACCAGGGGCAGGAGGAGCTCGACGCCATGGAGTTCCTGCAGCTCGCGCGCGAGAAGATGAAGCTCGTGGAGATGGACGAGACCTTCATGAACCGCTCGGTGAACGAAGGCTTCTCCGGCGGCGAGAAGAAGCGAAACGAGATCTTCCAGATGGCCGTGCTCGATCCGAAGCTGGCCATCCTCGACGAGACCGACTCAGGGCTCGACATCGACGCTTTGCGTATCGTTGCCGAGGGAGTCAACGCCCTTCGCAGCGAACAGCACTCCGTGCTCGTCATCACGCACTACCAGCGCCTGCTGCGCTACCTCGTCCCCGACTTCGTCCACGTCCTCGCCGACGGCAGGATCGTGAAGTCGGGCGGGAAAGAGCTTGCCGAGGAGCTGGAACAGAAAGGTTATGAGTGGATCGAGAGCGAGGTCGCGGTCGCGCAATGAGCAGCGTTCTCGATCGCGACATCCGCCTGGCCTCCGTCGAACCGCAGCACATCGACGGCGAGCCGGAACGTGTGCGTCGCATTCGCGTGCAGGCGGCCGACCGATTCAAGGCCCTCGGCTGGCCGACGACGAAACGCGAGGAGTGGAAATACACCTCGCTCACGCCCTTGACCAGCATCGATTGGAAGATCGATCAGAGCCAGCCCGCGGGGAGCGATCCCGCTCCCCTGTTCGGCGAGATGCCCGTCGCGGAGCTGGTCTTCGTCAATGGAGCGCTGAGCACGAACAAATCGACGCTCGCCAATGAGCATCCCGGAATCCGCGTCCTCCCACTTCGTGAAGCGATGGAATCGGAATCGTTCGGACAGCACTTCGCCAAATACGCCGGCTACGAGCAACACGCCCTGACCGCGCTCAACACCGCGCTCTGGCAGGACGGCGCCTACATCGAGATCGCCCCCGGCACGGCCATCGAGGGCTTCGTCCATCTCTTCTACGTCGGCGGCGGCACCGCGGAACATCCGCTCATGTCGCATCCCCGCAATCTCATCGTGGTCGGACGCGGAAGCCAGATCACCGTCGTCGAATCGTTCTTCGGCAAGGGGATGTACTTCACGAACACGGTCACGGAGATCGTGGCCGGCGAGAGCGCGGTCGTCGATCACTACAAGTTCGAGAATGAATCGCTCGACGCGTTCCACATCGGCACCGTGCAGATCCATCAGGAGCGCTCCTCGAACGTCACCTCGCGCACGATCGCCACCGGCGGCGCGCTGGTGCGCAACGAGATCAACGTGGCCTTGACCGGCCAGGGAGCCAGCCTCTCGATGGAGGGCCTCTTCGTGCTCTCCGGACGCCAGCACGTCGACAACCACACGCTCATCGACCACATCGCGCCGCATTGCGACAGCCTGGAGCTGTTCAAAGGCATCCTCGACGGGAACGCCCGCGGCATCTTCGACGGACGGATCATCGTCGAGCCGAATGCGGTGAAGACCAACTCGCGGCAGACGAACCGGAAC
The DNA here is from genome assembly GCA_035482045.1 of Thermoanaerobaculia bacterium. Classification (GTDB taxonomy): domain Bacteria; phylum Acidobacteriota; class Thermoanaerobaculia; order Gp7-AA8; family Gp7-AA8; genus JADGNZ01. Next base: position 16,866 of record DATHRD010000030.1, on the reverse strand, counting down.
CTGCTGCTCTCCGAGTCGGCCGTCATCGACTCCAAGCCGACGCTGGAGATCCACAACGACGACGTGAAGTGCAACCACGGCTCGACCATCGGCCAGCTCGACGAGGAGGCGCTCTTCTATCTCCGCGCCCGAGGCATCGGCGAGAAAGAGGCGCGGAACCTGCTCGTCTTCGCCTTTGCCAGCGAGATCGTCGAGCGGATGAAGATCGGCGTCGTGCGCGAGAGCGTCAGCCGCGCTCTCTACAGCCGCCTGCCCGCGCTGGTGGCTGAACAAAGGGGAGAAGGATGAGCAGCGCAGCCCTGCAGCCGTCGAACGTGACCCTGGACGTCGATCGCATCCGCGATGATTTCCCGATCCTGCACCATCCCGTGCGCGGCGGACGGACGCTCGTCTATCTCGACAACGCCGCCACCACCCAGAAGCCGCGGCAGGTCATCGATCGCATCGTCCGCTACTACAGCGAGGAGAACTCGAACGTCCATCGGGGCGTTCACTACCTCAGTGAAGTGGCCACCGCGGCGTACGAGACCGCCCGCACGACCGTGAAACGCTTCATCGGCGCCCGCGACGAGAAAGAGATCGTCTTCACGCGTGGAACCACCGAGTCCATCAATCTGGTGGCGCAGTCATGGGGGCGAAAGAACATCGGCGCCGGTGACGAGGTGCTCATCACCGCCATCGAGCATCACTCGAACATCGTCCCGTGGCAGTTGCTCTGCGAAGAAAAGGGAGCACGGCTGCGCGTCGCGCCGGTGAACGATGCCGGCGAGGTCATGCTCGACGAATTCGGGAAGCTGCTCACGCCGCGCACGAAGCTCGTCTCCTTCGGCCACGCATCGAATGCCCTGGGAACCATCAATCCGATCCGCAAGATGATCGCCATCGCCCACGCTGCCGGCGCGGTCGTGCTGATCGACGGCGCCCAGGGTGTGCCGCACATCCATGCCGACGTGCGCGACCTCGACTGCGACTTCTACGCCTTCTCGGCGCACAAGGTCTACGGCCCCACCGGGACCGGCGTGCTGTACGGCAAAGAAGCGATCCTCGAGGCCATGCCGCCGTGGCAGGGCGGCGGCGACATGATCCTCTCGGTCAGCTTCGAGAAGACGACCTACAACGCCCTCCCCTACAAGTTCGAGGCCGGGACGCCGAACATCGAAGGCGTCATCGGCATGGCCGCCGCGCTCGACTACGTCAGCGCCATCGGCGTCGACGCCATCGCCGTACACGAGCAGGATCTTCTCCACTACGCCACGAGACGTCTGCTCGCGATCGACGGCCTGCGCATCATCGGCACAGCGGCGGAGAAGGCCAGCGTCATCTCCTTCGTCCTCGAAGGCGTTCATCCGCACGACATCGGCACGATCCTCGACCAGGAAGGGATCGCCATCCGCACCGGCCACCACTGCGCGCAACCGTTGATGATGCGATTCAACGTGCCCGCCACGGGACGGGCCTCCTTCGCGATGTACAACACGCGGGATGAGGTGGATGCGCTGATTGGTGGGTTGGAGAAGGTGATTGAGGTGTTCCGGTAAATGTCTGATTTGAGAGAGCTCTACCAGCAGGTCATCCTCGACCACAACAAGAATCCGCGCAATTTTCACGAGCTGCCGCACCCGACGCGGACCGTGGACGGCTACAACCCGCTGTGCGGCGACCACTACACGATCTACGTGGAGATCGACGGACAGACCATCAAGGACATCGGTTTCACCGGCAACGGTTGCGCCATTTCGAAAGCGTCGGCCTCGGTGATGAGCTCGTCGCTGAAAGGCAAGAACATCGCTGAGGCTCACCAGCTCTTCGACGTCTTCCATAAGCTCGTGACCGGTGAGCCAGGCAGCCTCAGCACGGCAGAACTCGGCCGCCTGGCCGCGTTCTCAGGCGTATCGGAGTTCCCCGCGCGCGTAAAGTGCGCCACGCTGGCGTGGCATACGCTGAACAGCGCGCTCGAAGGTGATAAGGAAACGGTGTCAACGGAGTAGAGGCCGGGGGTCGGGAGTCGGGGGTCGGGGGTCGGAGGGTTCTCTCCGACTCTCGATCCCCGAGAAAACTGCGATCGAAGGCGATAAGGAAACGGTAAGCACGGAGTAGAAGCACGGAGTCGAGTGTCGGAGCCTTATCTCCGACCCCCGACCCCCAACTCCCGACCCCCGAGAAAAAACATGAACATGCGCGAAGAAGTAACCCTGACCCGAAACGCCGAAGCGGTGATGATCCCGAGTGGGGAGAAAGTCCTTGTCCCCGAGGGCGCCCGCGCAACGATCACGCAGTCGCTCGGCGGCTCCTACACCCTCATCACCGAGCGCGGACTGATGGTCCGCATCTCCGGCCGCGAGATCGAGGCCATCGGCAAGTCTGTCGAGAACCTCCCCGAGCTCGCGCCAGGCGAAGAGGTCGCCCCCGCCAAGCTCGAGGAGATGGTCTGGGACCAGCTCAAGACCTGCTACGACCCGGAGATTCCGGTGAACATCGTCGACCTCGGCCTGGTCTACCTCTGCGAGCTCGAAGAGGCCGACGGCTCGAAGAACGTGAAGATCAAGATGACCCTGACCGCCCCCGGCTGCGGCATGGGCCCTGTGCTCGCCTCCGACGTGAAATCGAAAGTCGAATCCCTCCCTGGCGTGAAGCAGGCCGAGGTCGAAGTGGTCTTCGACCCCGTGTGGGACCGCAGCATGATGTCCGAGGCGGCCAAGCTGCAGTTGGGCATGTACTACTGAACTGCGGCTTCGCCGCGTTGTCGGTTCTCGTTGATCGGTGATCGGTTCTCAACTTCCGTTCATTGCGCCTGCCTTCGCTAAACAACCGACAACCGACAACAACCGACAACGCGCCGTCGAAGCCGCGCCGTAACCTCACGCGGTAAACTGAGCGCAGCCATGCCCGACGACCGTCTCCTCTCCGCCATCCCTGTCGAAGGCGACGAGACAGTCGAGCTCTCCCTGCGGCCGCGGCGGCTGAGGGAGTACATCGGCCAGCAGAAGGTCAAGGCCAACCTGGAGATCTCCATCGCCGCCGCGCGCAAACGGCGCGAGACGCTCGATCACGTTCTCCTCTTCGGTCCGCCCGGACTCGGCAAGACCACGCTGGCCAACATCGTGGCCAACGAGATGGACGCGGCCATGCGTTCGACCTCGGGGCCCGCGCTGGAGAAGCCCGGCGACCTGGTAGCCATCATCACCAACCTCGAGAAGAACGACACGCTCTTCATCGACGAGATCCACCGCCTCCCCGCGCCGGTCGAGGAAGTCCTCTACTCGGCCATGGAAGACTTCTACATCGACGTCGTCATCGGCCAGGGACCGGCCGCGCGCACGCTGAAGGTCGAGTTGCCGCACTTCACGCTCATCGGCGCCACCACCCGCGCCGGTCTCCTCAGCGCGCCGCTTCGGGCGCGGTTCGGCATCGTTCATCGCCTCGACTTCTACGATGTCGAGTCGCTCGAGATCATCGTGCGCCGTTCTTCCGACATCCTCGGCATCGAGGTCACGACCGACGGCGCGCACGAGATCGCCCGCCGCTCCCGCGGCACTCCCCGCATCGCCAATCGCCTCCTCCGCCGCGTGCGCGACTTCGCAGAGGTCAAGAGGGAGGGGAAGATCGACGTCGCCATCGCCCATGACGCCCTGGTCATGCTCGAAGTCGACGAATTCGGCCTCGACGAGATCGACCGCAAGCTGCTGACGACCATCATTGAGCGATTCAACGGAGGCCCCGTCGGCGTCGGCGCCCTGTCGTCCTCGATCGCCGAAGACCGCGGCACGATCGAAGACCTCTACGAGCCCTACCTGATCCAGATCGGCTTCCTCCAGCGCACCCCCCGCGGCCGCGTGGCCAGCAAGCTGGCCTACGACCACCTCGGCTACGCGATGGGAGCGACGAAGAGGCAGTCGGATTTGTTTTCGTAAAGTGCTGTCATTTCGAGCCCTGCGACGCCTCTTTTCAACTCAGCGTTCGCTCAGGGCAGGCTCAGGGACAAGTACAGCGGTGAACCCCTCCTGAAACCGGGGTCGCTGCACGGTAGGTTACCGTCGTCGGACGGTAAGTTAGCGAGGCCCGGACGGTAGATTACGGTCTTTGGCCAGTAAGCTACCGATGCCCAGACGGTAGATTACCGGTCGCTGGACGGTAAGTTACCGTGGCCCGGACGCTAGATTACCGGTCGCTGGACGGTAAGTTACCGAGGTCCGAACGGTAGGTTACCGCCGCCCGGACGGTAAGTTACCGAGGCCTGGACGGTAGGTTACCGGTCGCCGGACGGTAAGTTACCGAGGCCCGGACGGTAGGTTACCGTCGCCCCGACGGCAGGTTACCGTCGCTGGACGGCAGGTCGTTAGATGACGTCGTCGGACATCCGGCTCACGCATTTGAGACGGCCATAAAAACTACTTGACAAACCTGCATTGTGGACATATGTTATAGGGTTTTGAGAGTGAGGATGGCAGATACGAGGATCGGAGCCGCCCCGGGAAGGAACGCGAATGACTCGCGGCGGGCCGGGCTCCGCTCGTGCGAACGGCACGACGATCCACGGTCGTGGGAACGTCCCATCCGTCACACGGTGAAGGTGATCGATGCCTCGTTGAAGCTGATCGACTCCTCCAGCCGCATCATCGAGGACTGCGAGAGGATGGCGGCGGAACATCCGATCCTGGCCACGCAACGGCTGGAGTGGGTCTCGGGCCGGCTTGCCCGAGTGGCAGGGCTGTTGGAGAGTGGCGTCGACGGCCTCAATGAGACGACCAACCGCGTAGCCCTCTCACCGGCAGAGGCCGGGGACGCTCCGGAACAGGTGATCGCTGCCACACAACGCTGGATCGACGCCGCCTCACGGCTCGCCACGCTCTCCAACCGGCTGGACGAGACCTTTGCCGCTCTGGTCGAATACGTCAACGGTGGTACCGCTCCGCTTGATCTCTCCGAGGTGTTCGGAAAGACAGGTCCCGCGCCGCGGTTCATCACCAGCCGTCCCTCGGTCAAGATCCTGTCGATCGAGAGCGGCCGTATTTTCTGCATCCACCTTCGGCGACTACGGTCCGCTCGTCTGACCGTCGCCGATGCTCCGAAACGGGTCTTCCGAGGACGTGCTCCTCCGTCCGTCTCAACCTGCTCGCTCTGATCACGGCAAGTTGAGAAAGGAAAAGGAGGACTTATGTCCAACGTGAATGCAGTACCCGTTACACCCCCGGCGACGTCCTACGTGGACGCCGCGGCAGCGCTTATTGATGTAGTTCGAGGTCTGAAAGATCAGATCCCGAATTTCGAGATCCCGGAGTCGAGAGCAGTGGCGCAGCGGCTGGGGTTCGTCGCTTCGGTGCCTTTGGGGTTCATCAACCTCGCGGCGCTGGCGATCCGGAACAACGGGGAGCTGGCCCGCGGAGGCAACACCGACCAGCCGCAGATGCTCGATCTGGCGAGCTTCGCCGAGGCGTTTGCCCCGCTGGCCGATGAGCTGGAAGCGATGGCGCTCTTCGTCCGTCACACGGTACGGTCGGCGGGTTTCAAGGCAGGGAGTGAAGCGCTCACGACCTACGCCCTGGCGCAGCGCCTGGCCAAACGGCCCGAGACGGCCAGCCTCGCGCCGCACGTCGAAGACATGCGGCTCGCCCTCGGCAATCTCGGCCGCAGCCGCAAGGCCAAAGCCAAGCCGGCCCCGGCGCCGGCCCCCGGCACATCGCCGTCTCCGACGCAGCCCTCGCCCGTGACGCCCTCGTCACCGGCGCCGCTGCCGAAGCAGTGATGATGCGGAGGTCCAAGCAGTAAGTCCCCGCGCGGGCGCGTCCGAAGGCGCGCCCGCGCATTTTCAATCTTCGGGCGAGAGGTAAGCCTGTGCCGGAGCACCTTTTCTCCCAAGCACTTGGTGTGCTTTGACGCCACGGACGGCTACGCCACGAACAACTTCTCAGGCTGTATTGCGGCCGTCTCGCTTGATCCGCCAATCCGTCGCATCTCTTCGCCAATTCACAAGACACATTACCGACGATTATTCTTGCAGGTCTCTCGCCGTCCAGTCTGCGCACGACGTTACGCTTCGCGAAGGTAGCCGCTTTCAAGTATTCCTACTGCTGGCGAGGAGGCTTACCTGCCCTGGAGCCTCTTCTTCTCAGCTTCGTTGTGCGCTTTAACCTGCCTGTCAAGTTCGTCTACTTTATTTAGGATGTCCTTAATCGCTTGGGCAGGCCCTCCCCGCGTAAAAACGGTATAGGTAAAGCCCTTAAACCCAGTCGCAATTATTTCCGGCGCATCCGCGAGTCTCTCACTGAATCGATTGAATGCAAGCTTAACTTCATCCCACGGGTCAATCTGATGGACCATAACGATTCCCTCTACCTCTTTCCATCGCGTTTATCGAGTTTGTCCGCGGCATCCAAGCCCTTGCTCCCGCCGAAAATCAAACCCGCAATACCTCCAAGGACCATTCCAACTAGTGCACCGGGAGGACCGGCCACAACAAAACCAACTGCCGCGCCACCGGTAACTCCTGCTGCCTTGCCGGCATATCCGCCTGCCACCTGCAACGCGGTTCTGCGAATGTTCTTGTTTGCATCAGCCATAACTCAACGGTAATCGATACTCAATCAATCAGTCAAGGGATAAATCATTTTCATGACCACACAATTATGGAACCAACTGAGCCTCCGGCGACTCGATTGAACATTGTGGCCTCTCGCCGTCGAGCCGACGGCGCTACGATAGCAGCGTGCCCCCCGCTAAGCAGCTTGCAAAGATCGTTGCCGGCCTGCTGGTCATCGCCGCGCTGATCATCGCCTTTCGCGTGCTCCCGGTCGGCGACTGGCTTCGCCACTTCCAGACCTACGTCCGCGGCCTCGGAGCCCTTGGCTACGTCCTCTACATCGTCGTCTACGCGCTCTGCAACGTGGCCTTCGTGCCGGCTTCGATCCTGACGCTTGGCGCGGGGGCCATTTTCGGGTTCGTTGGCGGCACGATCGTGGTCGTGATCGGGGCAACCCTCGGGGCGACGCTTTCGTTTCTTCTGGCGCGGACGGTCATGCGCAAGCGGGTCGAGGAGATGACGGCGAACAATGCCAGGTTCCGCGCTCTTGACCGCGCCATCGCCAGCGAGGGGACGAAGATCGTCTTCCTCTCACGGCTGGCCGTCGTCTTCCCCTTCACCTACATCAACTACGCCTTCGGCCTGACGGCCATCCCGCTCTGGAGGTACGTCGCGGCCACGTTCATCGGCATCCTTCCGGCCACCGCCGCCTTCGTCTTCGTCGGTGCCGCCGCGACGAATGCCGCCACAACCTCGACGAGCTCGATCACGAAGATCATCTACATCGCCGGCGGGGTCATGGCCCTCATCGTCAGCGTGCTCATTGGTCGTATCGCTACGAAAGCGATCAAGCGGGCGGGAGTGGGGGGTGGGGAGTAGGGGGTGGGAGATGGGTTGTCGGTTGTCGGATGTCGGTTGCTGAGTTGCTCCGTAAACGAGCTTAGCAACCCTGCAACCGACAACTGACAACTGACAACCGACAACCGACAACCGACAACCGACAACCGACAACTCTGCCCCCCCCGTCCTCCCACCCCCCACTCCCCACCCCCGCGCACGCGATATGCTTCCCCACCCACGGAGGCTCTATGACCAACACACTCGTTGAACTGGCCAAAACAGGGCAGAGCATCTGGTTCGATCAGATGGAGCGGCGGCTGGTCTCCAGCGGCGATCTGCAGCGGATGATCGATGACGACGACCTGCGCGGGCTGACGTCGAATCCGACCATCTTCGAGAAGGCCATCAGCGGCAGCGACGACTATGACGCCCAGCTTCGCGATCTGGCCTCGCAGAATAAGTCGCGCGAGGAGATCTACGACGCCATCACCATCGAGGACATCGGCAACGCCGCCGACGTCTTCCGCCCCGTCTACGACCGCTGCAAGGGAGGCGACGGATTCTGCAGCCTCGAGGTCTCGCCACTCCTGGCCCGCGACACGGCCGGCACGGCCTCGGAGGCGAAGCGCCTCTTCGCGGTGCTCAACCGGCCGAACGTGATGATCAAGATTCCGGCCACGCCGGAAGGCATCCCGGCCATCGAGGAATCGATCGCCAACGGGATCAACATCAACATCACCCTCATCTTCTCGAACGACGTCTACGCCCAGGTGATGGAGGCGTATCTGCGCGGCCTGGAACGGCGCGTGGAGAAAGGGCTGCCGATCAACGAGATCGCCTCGGTGGCCAGCTTCTTCGTCAGCCGCATCGACGCGCTCGCCGAGAAGCACATCGAGGCCAGCCTGAAGGAAAAGGACGACCCCGAGGTCCGGTCGCTGATGGGTAAGATCGCCATCGCCAATGCCAAACTCGCCTATCAGCTTTTTAAGCAGGTCTTCAGCGGCGAGCGATGGGAGAAGCTCCGCCAGCACGGCGCCAACGTGCAGCGGCCGCTGTGGGCGTCGACCGGCACCAAGAATCCGGCGTACAGCGACGTGCTCTACATCGAGTCGCTGATCGGGCCGGACACCGTCAACACCGTTCCTCCGGCGACGTACAAAGCGTTCAAGGATCACGGCCGCGTGGCTATGACCCTGGAGCAGGACCTCGACGGAGCGCGCGCGGTGATGCGCACGTTCGCCGAGAAAGGGTTCAGCCTCAAGGCCATCACCGGCCAGCTCACGGACGAAGGGGTCAAGTCGTTCGACGAGTCCTTCGCATCGCTGATGATGACGATCGAGGCGCGGCGCGATGAGTCGATCCGCGGCCTTGGCCGTCGCCTCTCGTTGCACCTCGGCGCGGCACAGGCGGCCGTCGATCAGGGAGCCCAGCGCGTCGAGAAAGAGAAGTTCGTCGAGCGCATCTGGAAGAAAGACACGACGCTCTGGAAGAACGACGACGCGCACAAGAAGATCATCAGCAATGCTCTGGGCTGGCTCACCGTGGCCGACGCGATGAGGAAGGTGTCAGCCGAGCTGACCGCCTTCGCCGAATCGGTGAAGAGCGAGTTCGACGACGTCGTCGTCCTCGGCATGGGCGGCTCCAGCCTTTGTTCCGAGGTCACGCGGCGGCTGTTTGGCGCGCGCGGCGGATACCCGCGGCTCAATGTGCTCGACTCCACGGTGCCGCAGGCCATCCATGCGCTGGAATCGCGGCTCGATCTGAAACGCACGCTGTTCATGGTCGCCTCCAAGTCCGGGACGACGACGGAGCCGGCGGTGTTCCATCGCTACTTCTACGATCGCGTGAAGTCGGTCAAAGGCGACAAGGCCGGCCAGAACTTCATCGCCGTCACGGATCCCGACACGCAGCTCGTCCGCGACGCCACGGCCGACAACTTCCGCAGGATCTTCATCAACCAGCCCGACATCGGCGGACGCTACTCGGCGCTCTCCTACTTCGGGATGGTCCCGGCGGCGATCGCCGGGGTCGACGTAACCACGCTTCTCGACCGCGCCGTTCACGCCAGCCACATCGCCCAGGTCCCGGGCGTGAAGAAGAACCCGGCCGCGATGCTGGGCACGATCATAGGCACGCTGGCGACGCAGGGACGAGACAAGCTGACGCTGATCACGCCAGCGCCGCTCGACACTCTCGGTCTGTGGATCGAACAGCTCATCGCCGAGTCGACCGGCAAAGAGGGGAAAGGCATCCTCCCCGTGGCCGGCGAACCGTTGCTGAATCCGGGCGACTACGGCAATGACCGGCTCTTCGTCTGCGTCCGGATGCGCGGGTCGGATATGACGTCGACGATGAAGGGTCTCGCAGACGCCGGCCATCCGGTGGTCGACCTGGTACTCGACGAGACGATCGACATCGGAGAGATCTTCTTCACATGGGAGTTCGCTACGGCCGTGGCTGGTGCGCTGATTGGCATCGACGCCTTCGATCAGCCGAACGTGCAGGAGTCGAAAGACAACACGAAGCGCCTGCTGGAAGAGTACAAGACCAGCGGCACGATGCACACCGACCAGACACAGGTGAAGCCCGATGACGCCGCTGCGATCGGCGCGCTGTTAGCCAGCGTGAAGGCAGGCGACTATTTCGCGCTCACCGAATACATCGCGGAGACGCAGGACCGCGACAAGCGGATCGCCGCGATCCGCGAGACGATCGGCAGCGAGCTGCACGTGGCCACCACCACCGGCTACGGCCCGCGCTTCCTCCATTCGACAGGACAGTTGCACAAAGGCGGGCCGGCCACCGGGGTCTATATGCAGCTTACCGGGGGCGGTCATCAGGACGTGCCGATCCCCAATGAGAAGTTCGGCTTCGGCGTGCTCGTGCGGGCGCAGGCCATCGGCGATCTGCAGTCGCTGGCCAGCCGGAAGCGTCGCGCCATCAGCATCGACCTCGGCGAGAACATCGAGGCCGGACTGGATTCTTTGACGAAGACGGTGAACGAAGCACTGGCAAAGGTGACGAAATGACGCAAGCGCAATTCGGCGTAATCGGTCTGGCCGTGATGGGCGAGAACCTCGCCCTCAACATCGAAGAACACGGCTTTCCCGTGGCCGTCTGGAACCGCGACGGAGTGGTGACGGATCAGTTCATGACCAACCACGCGGGGAAGAAGTTCACGGGCACGAAGACGCTCGAGGAGCTCGTGCAGGCCATCGAGAGGCCGCGCCGGATCGTGATGATGATCAAGGCGGGCGCGCCGGTGGACATGACGATCGACAAGCTTGCGCCGCTGCTCGATGAAGGCGACGTCGTCATCGACGGCGGCAACTCCTGGTTCAAAGACACGCAGGAACGGACCAAGCGCCTCGAGGGAAAGAAACTGCACTTCGTCGGCTCCGGCGTCTCCGGCGGCGAGGAAGGGGCGCGCTTCGGCCCGTCGCTCATGCCGGGCGGGTCGACGGAATCGTGGCTGACGATCAAACCGGTCTTCGAGGCGATCTCGGCGAAGAGCGACTCCGGGCCGTGCGTGACGCACGTCGGACCGGACGGGGCGGGCCATTTCGTGAAGATGGTCCACAACGGCATCGAGTACGGCGACATGCAGCTCATCGCCGAGGCCTACGAGATGCTGCGCCGAGGGCTTGGAGCAGGTGCCGAAGAGCTGGCTGGCATCTTCGATCAATGGAACCACGGTCCGCTCGAGTCGTTCCTGATCGAGATCACCGCGCACATCTTCCGGGTCAAGGATCCAGAAAGCGGTGAGCCGCTGGTCGACAAGGTGCTCGACAAAGCGGGACAGAAAGGGACGGGCAAGTGGACAGCGCAGATCGCGCTCGATCTGGCCGTGCCGATTCCGACCATCGCCGCGGCCATCGACGCCCGCGTGCTGTCGTCGATGAAAGAGGAGCGGGTGTCCGCGTCGAAAGTGCTGCTCGGGCCGTCGGATAAGCCGGAAGTCGCCGACAGGAAGCAGTTCATCGCGGACGTCCACGACGCTCTGTATGTTTCGAAGATCTGCTCCTACGCCCAGGGGATGGCCTTGATCGAGGCCGGCTCGCGCGAGTGGAACTGGTCGATCGACATGCGCGAGATGGCCCGCATCTGGAAGGCCGGCTGCATCATCCGCGCTCGTTTCCTCGATTCGATCATGCGCGCCTACGAACGGAAAGCCGACCTGCCGAACCTGCTGCTCGACGACGCGTTCTCCGCCGACGTGCAGAAGTCGCAGTCTGCCTGGCGCCGGGCTGTTGCGTTCGCGCAAGCGAACGGAATCGCCGTGCCATCGATGTCCGCAAGCCTCAGCTACTTCGACGCCTACCGCAGCGCCGAGCTGCCGCAGAACCTGACGCAGGCCCAACGCGACTACTTCGGCTCCCACACGTATCAGCGGAACGACAAGGGGCCGGACACGCCGTTCGTGCATACGGATTGGATACACAAGTAGCGCCTTCGGCGCGCGTGGCGTAGCGCCGCCGGCTCGGCGGCTGGACCGCCAGCGGCTCGCTGGCGGTTTGTGCAGTCGCGCCGCCGAGCCGGCGGCGGTCCAGCCGGCGGGCCGCCGACGCTACGCTTACAACTGCGGCTTGAACACCCCGGCCACCTTCTCCTTCACCTTGTCCAGCCACCCGCGTCGGAACCATTTGCTGAGCGTGACCTCCTCGGAGCGGGCCAGGTCGGCGTGGAACATCGCTTCCATCTGCGCGCCGATGCCGTCGTCGTAGACGTTGACGTTGACCTCGTCGTTGAGGCGGAAGCTGCGGTCGTCGAAGTTCGACGATCCGATCGTCGTCCAGGCCCCGTCGACCACCATGGTCTTGGCGTGCATCATCGTCGGCAGATACTCGAAGATGCGGATGCCGCGGCGCAACAGCAGCTCGTAATGCCAGCGGCTGGCCTGGCGCACGACGGGGAGGTCGTTCAATTCCCCGGGCACGATGACGCGTACATCGACCCCGCGGCGCACAGCCCCTTCCAGCGCCCGGCGCGTGTCCAGGTCGGGAACGAAGTAGGCGTTGCTGATGTAGATCGACTTGATCGCGCTGACGATGGAGATGATGTAGAGCAGTTTCACGGTCGAGCTGCCTTCGCTCGGCGACGACTTCAGCACCTGTGTCAGGTGTGATCCGGCCGGCGCGATCGCGGGAAAGTAGTCGAGACCCGTGAGCAGCTCGCCGCGGCTCTTGACCCAGTTGTCCATGAACGCCGACTGCATCTGCGTCACAGCCGGCCCCTCGACGCGCGCCACGGTCTCGCGCCAGTGACCCTTGGAGTCGGCATCGCCGAGCCAGTCGTCAGCGATTCCGACGCCGCCGGAAAAGCCGATCCGCCCGTCGACGATGAGCAGCTTGCGATGCGTGCGGTGGTTGAATCGCGAGATCGTGTACCAGCGCAATGGGTGATACCACTCGACGTCGATGCCGTTGCGCGTGAGGAAGTCGGTAAGCGACTGCGACATCGACGCCGAGCCGACGGCGTCGAGAATGATCTTGACCTCGACTCCCGCCCGCGCACGCTCCACAAGAATCTCGGCGAATCTACGTCCGATCTCGCCGTCCCAGTAGATGTAGAACTCGAGGTTGATGGTCCGCTTCGCCGCGCGGAGGGCCGACAGCATCGAAGGGAAGATCTCCACTCCGTTCTTGAGAATCGTGACCAGGTTCCCCTCCGACATGGGTGTGCTGGTGAGCGCGTGCATCGTCTGCAGGAAGGCGAAGTCCCGCACGCCGAACTGGTGCTTCATGTGGTAGCGCATCGGCAGACGCCGCCGGATCATCGGCAACGGCGCCCGGTGCGGGTAGCGGGGTGGTTTCTTCTTGCGGAAGAACATCAGCGCTTGGAGATGATCCAGATGACGGCGGCAATGAAGGCGGAAGCGATGAGAAAGGCGAAGAGCATGATGATCGTGAGGACGACGAAGGTGCCGCCCGCGATGGCGCTGAAGGTACGGGGAGGGCGTGTGCGGTCGCGGTGGAGGATGAGTGCGTTGAGGTTGATAACGTTCTCTTCGAAGAGCCAGTCGAAGATGGTGCCGGCGATCGGTACCGACCCGAGGGTCATGTCGAGCAGGACGTAGGCGACCATCCGGACGATGCGCAGGAACGGTACGCGGTGCCGCAGCGCGCCAATGATGATCCACGCCGACAGCAGCCCTCCGATGATCTCGCCGATCCCCGGGATGAGACTCAATCCCGCATCGAGCCCCACGCGCTTGCGCGTCCCGGGGATGGGGATGGCCTCGTCCATCAGGTAAGCGAAGCGCCGCAGCGCCACGAGATCAGGCGGCAGTTTCTCGTCCGGCTCGATGACTTCGGGGATGAAGGGCGAAGGCATGCTCGACGGTAATGCAAGAATCGGAGCGGTTACGCGGTCATTCCACTGTCATCCTGAACCGGCGATGCCCCGGAGGGGCAAAGCACGGTGAAGGACCCCCACCTGCAACCCGAGAGGGCGGCGGGCTACGGCTGGGGGTCCTTCGCCGTCCTCAACCCCTCCGGGGTTTCGGCGGCTCAGGATGACAGCGTTCGAACGCTTCACGACCGCGAAAACCCCGAAACCGCGCAACCCCGAAACCGCGACCTCACTCCCTCGGAAAGCTCGGCGAGTACAGCACCGCATTCATGAACAGCGGCAGCGTGCCGCGCCAGAAGAGCCGGAAATGCGGCTCGTCGGCGAACGTGATGACCTGGCCTTTTCCGTACGGCTCGCTCACGAGATAGATGGATCCCTTCAACCGGTCGATCGATTCGTTCCAGGCCACACCAGCGACCAGCGGCTTGTCCTTCTCGATGGTCACGATGTTGTCGACCGTGTGGCTCACCGGCAGGAACGCGTGCGAGCCCTCGATGAGCACATTCGGACTGCGGGGCACGCCGAAGGTCAGATACGAATGGTCGTTCATCGTCGTCCGGAAGGTCGCGCCCGGGACGCGGTAGTCGTTGTACATCTCCGGCATTGCCGGGGCCTTGTCCTTATCCTTGTCGTCGTCTTTCTTCTTCGGAGCCTCCCACGGCTTCAGCTTCGAGATGTCCACGTCTTTCTGGCGCAGGAACGTGCCTGCTCCTTTGACGACGACGAGCGTACCGCCGCCGTTGAGCCAGGTCTTCAACGTCTCGGCGTTCTTCCCGAAGCGGTCCCCGTAGTCGCCGTCTGGCAGGACGATCACGCCGTACTTGGAGAGATCGGTGTTGCGCAAGGCTTCGACGGAGAGGGTCGAGTGCGGCAGCGGCGTGTCGACGTCGAGCGTGTGCCAGAGCATGCCGTACGAGGTGGCGTTGACGTGCGGGCCGCCGACGAGGGCGATGCGCGGGTCTTTGACGAAGTGGATCTTCGACGAGCCGAAGCTGGTGGCCCCGGTCCAGCCGGAGTCGATCGGTGTCACCGCGACTTCCAACTCGCGTGCGCCCTTCTCCAGCACGGCATCGACATCCGGCTTGTTGTTGCCTTTGAGGACGACCAGGGAACCGCGAGCGAAGTTGCGCTCGCTCACGGTGACGACGTCATCGCTCACATTGAAGCGGATACCGTCGCGCAACATCCTGCCGGCCAGTCGGTACACGTTGGGGTCACTGCCGTCGATGATGTAACCGTAATGCGCCGCGTGAAACGCCGGCTGCGCCGGGGCGGCATACGGCCGCAGGTCGCCGGTGACCGGCACCGTCGTCACGTAGGCTTCGACGTTCATCGCCAGTGGTAGTGACCAGGACGTCAGGTCGTAGAACTCGTCCGGTTCGTCGGCGTGTGCGCGCTTCTGCTGCTCTTCTACATACCCCTTCGTGAAGACGGGAGACCGTTCGAGCAGCGTCTGCGCCAGGCCGCCGAGGGGCTGGCGCGTGCTGATCACGACCGTGCCCGCGGGAAAGACGTGTGAGTCGGCGGAGTCGCTGTCGATGCGTGTCGCTTTCAGCGTCACCGGCGCGGCGAGTTGCGACATGGCGATCTGCTGGCGCTGGAGCATGTCGATGAGGGGCTGGAAATTCGGCGAACCGGGCAGGAGCAGGTAGATGTTCTGGCCTGAAGCCACCTGCTTCCGCATCATCTCGTAGGTGTATTTCAGCAGCCCTTCGCGGTTCTCCGAGGCTGTGCGCAACGTCGTCATCGCCGTCGTGTAGTGGCGGGAGATGCGGTCCGCGAGCGTGTAGACCGTGCCGTCATCGCGGTTGATTGCCGACCCTCCCCGGCCGCTGCCTGCCACCTCATAAGTCATCCCGATGGCACCGTGCAGCGATGGCCATGAGTCGCCGTAGCCGGGATAGAAGAGGTCGAACTCTTCACCGGTGAAGAAGGCCCATCCTTTCCTGGTGAATATGTCGGCGTTCGCGCGGCCGAATCGCTCCAGCCACATGTCGACGTCCGCCGGCAGGTTAGCGTTGACCGGCCGCGCGTCGGGCGGGAAAAAGTAGGACGCCTGGTAAGCCATCTCGTGAAAGTCGACGAAGACCTGCGGGTTCCACTTGCGGTACTCGGTGACGCGGGCGCGCGTCTCGCGCTGCGAGGTCCAGGCCCAGTCGCGGTTCATGTCGATGAGGTAATGGTTGAAGCGGCCGCCCGGCCACGGCTCGCTGTGCTCGAAGGATTCGGGATTCGGATCAGGCTCCTCGCCCCGCGTGCGGATGAACCACTGCACATAACGCTCGCGTCCGTCGGGATTGAGCAGCGGATCGATGATGACGACGAGGTTC
The DNA here is from genome assembly GCA_035482045.1 of Thermoanaerobaculia bacterium. Classification (GTDB taxonomy): domain Bacteria; phylum Acidobacteriota; class Thermoanaerobaculia; order Gp7-AA8; family Gp7-AA8; genus JADGNZ01. Next base: position 828 of record DATHRD010000030.1, on the reverse strand, counting down.
TCCAGCAGCGGCGCCGATTGCGGATCGTTGAGCAGCGTACTGGCCACTTCCATCGACGCTTCCGCGGACGACGACTCATTGCCGTGGACGCCGAAAGCCAGCCAGGCCACGGCCGGAGTGGTGTGCGCGATCTCGTTCGCCCGCGCCTGCGTGGTGGCGGTCGGGTCGGTCAACGCGGCCATGTTGGCGCGAATGGTCTCGAGCGCGGCTCGGTTCTTCGGCGAGGTGATGACGGCGAGCATCAGAGGGCGATGCTCATACGTTTCGCCGAACTGATGCATCGTGATCAGATTCGACTTCGTCGTCAGCAGGTGGAAGTAGTCGAGAATGCGCGCGTGCGGCGTGAAGCGGTCGCCGAGCTTGTAGCCGAGGAATTCATCGGGCGTCGGTACCGCATTCTGGGCTTGCGATACCGCGGCGAAGAGAAACACGAACAGGCAGAGAGAGAGTCGTCTCATCATGATCTTTCAAGTCGTATCGATTGTCGGAGCGATGTTGATTCTGGCCGCATTCGCCGCGCAGCAGATGAGGCGCCTCGAAGCGGAAACGAAAACCTATCAGATCCTGAATCTGATCGGCGGATTCTGTTGCTGTCTGACCGCGATCGTGGGCCGGCAGTACGGGTTCATTCTCCTGGAAGGAAGCTGGACGGTGATCAGCGCCTGGGGCGTGTGGCGGGTGGTAAGAAGGGTGAAGGGTGAAGGGTGAAGGGTGAAGGGTGAAGAGTGAAGAGTGAAGAGTGAAGAGTGAAGGGTGAAGAGTGAAGAGTGAAGAGTGAAGGGTGAAGAGTGAAGAGTGAAGGGTGAAGGGTGAACTCGCTCTTCAACC
>DATHRD010000029.1:0-50362 GCA_035482045.1 Thermoanaerobaculia bacterium | reverse complement strand
CGGAAGACGCGGGCATCGACCGGAAAGGACGTTCCAGGTTTGCGCCACCTGATCGATCCAGATCTCGATTTCGGAAGCCTTCTCCTGGTCGCGTTCACGAGTGATTTCGACACCTGCCTGCAGCTCGCCTAACGTGACCGCCGAGAGGTGAAGGTTCTCGTCCGCGGTTCCCTCGAGCCACGCCACCACGGCGCCGTGAGGCCGCGGCTTGCGCAATTCGGACACAACATTCGTATCGAGTAGGTACAAGATCGCTTACTCGAACGCAGGAGGCTCTCGCCGGCGCCGTGCCCGGCGCGGAGTCACAGGAGCCTCCGCTCGCGGTGCGGCGGCGAGTAACAAGTCCTTCAGCCGTGGGCGTGTGGCCTCTTCCAGTTGGCGCCAATGATCGACGCGGATGAGGACAGCCATCTCCTCTACGCGCCGAGTCACAATCTGCGGGCCTCTGGTGAGGCTGGCATCGAGCAATTCACTGAACCGTGCTTTGGCGTCCTGCACCGGCCAACGTTTCGTCTCTCTCTTTCGCGTCACCCGATCGTCTCCTGAGCTAGTCATCTGACTAGTCAGCACTGATCACAGCTCGACGCGAATGGAAACGTCGAGTCACACGATCACTCGCAACCTTCGGCTTTCGTAGAATCATTTGGAGCTTGTCATGAGTACCGTCACGATTGATCTCGACGAAGGTCTCGCTACCTTACTGCATCAGACGAATCAGCCCGTGCAACTTGCGGCCAGCGAGATGATCGTGCTTGAGTTGTATCGGCGAGGCGCAATCTCCAGCGGCAAGGCCGGAGAGCTGCTCAGTAAGTTGGGGGTCGTATCTTGAAAATCAACTTACGTTCATCCGCTAAGTTGATTTTCCAGATGCGACCCCAACTCCGCCCGGCAGACTCATTCACCAAAATTGTAGGTAGGGAAGTTGCGTCCCGCGGCACTCCTAGGGTGAGGAGGTGCCTATGGCCATCAAGAAGGTTCCTAAGAAGGCGGCGAAGAAACCGGCAAAGAGGAAGGGATGAGCTCGATCGAGAACGATCCAGCGCCGCCGGCTTCGTCCCCGCTGGCTGTCCTGATTCTCACGGGGGTGATCAATTTCATTTTAGGGTCGCTCCTCGCCGGATTCGTCACCGCGTACTTTGCAGAGCAGCACAGCGATCGCGAGCTTCAACGCACGTGGCTGCAGGAGCGCTCGAAACATCAGATGACGGTACGGAAAGAATTTCTCGATGAACAGAGCGGCACGGTCGCCACGCTGTATCAGCTGATCAGCCGCCTGAAAGTCGATTCGATCGATCTCGTCGACATCACTTCGCCTGAGTACTCGAAGAAGTCTCACGAAAAGCAGAAAAGCGACACGCGCGACGAATTCGACAATGCGGTCGACGCGTGGGAGCGCCAGCGCTATTTCTATGATTTCGCGCTCGCTTCGTATCACGGCGGCGGCCGAGATGTGCACGCGGCCTGGAGTGAAACGCGCGACGCGGCCACCGCCATCGCGCAGTGCGCGTCGAAGCGATGGTTCGACAGCGACAAGGGAGTGCCCTATCCGACGAAGCGGCCATGCGAGGATGAGGAGAAGGTCCTGGATGCGAAGTGGGAAGTGCTCTCCGGACAACTTCGCGCGGCGCGTGAGACGGCCTGGAGCGACCGGGAAAATCCACCGCAGCGCCTGAAGTGATCGGGGGATAACCTGGGGTATCTGGAAACTCAACTTAACCGAGCAGGGTTTGGGATGGCCTGCGTCGGCTAAGTTGACTTTCTAGATACGATCCTAACAAACTCTTCCGGCAACGCAGCGGCCACGTCCGCTGCAAGCGCGAGTTAGCGGCCGCGTTCATACGCCCGGCAGTTTAAGCGCATCGGCGGGATACAGCAGATGAGAGACTCGCGGTGCCCAACCCAATTGTTCGAGAGCCTCCGCGACATTCGGCCGCATGACCCAGAGCCATTCCTGGTTTCCTGCGAATTCAGGAGCGTTCGTGTGAAGTTGGGGGTCGTATCTGGAAAATCAACTTGACCTTCATCCGCCAGGTTTATTCTTCCAGATACGACCCCAACCTCCGCCGACCCCAACTCCGCGGGTTCCAACCATGCTCGAGACTCACACCGTCGACCGCATCCGTCACATCTTCCTACAGCCACGGCCGCATGTCAGCATTTCGCAGGCGACGAGGCTCCTCGGGTGGACGCAGCGGCAGATGTCCGAGGCTATTTCCTGTGGTGACGTTGAGCTGTGGCCGCCGCTGGGAAGTGGTTTCCGCGGGCGGAAATGATGGCCAAGTCGCTGGAGATCTGGCCGCTGCACGTCATCGAAGAGGCGCTCGGGGACGATGCGGAGGGCATCCTGCCGCACGTGATCCGGTGCGCGGAGCTGCGCGTCCGGCTGCCGCGGCATCACATCGGCATGTTGGAGTATCGGGCGGAGCAGCAGGAGACCACCGTCAGCGGCGTGCTGGAGCGGGAGCTGGACGGCATCGCCAGCGCGCACATCGAGGAGCTATCGGCGGCGCTGCCGGGGTTCGCCGAGGCAATGGCGTGGCCGGGTGGGGGTTACTGAGTTGCTGGGTTGAGAGGCGCTGGTTCTCGCGGTCTCGCGGTCTCGCAGTCCGGGCTTGAAAAGCCTTATCCGCAGATGACGCAGGTGAACGCAGATGGAAGACGGTTTTATCTGCGTACATCTGCGTCATCTGCGGATGAGACTTTATGAGGGCCAGTTCTCCGGTGATTCGTATCGAGTAGATACGGCATCCAAAGCGTGCTTTCGATCTCGTCTCGTTGACGATACGATCGATTTCCTCTAGTAATCCACCACCTTCAGCTTCCCACCCTCCCACACGCCCCGGAACTCGGCCGTCACGGAAGAAGCATCCTTCTTCTGCGCGCGCAACGCGGCGGCGAGGCCGTAGAGCGAGCGCGGGTTGTGCTTGTTGCGGGCGAGATCGGCGCGGAAGACTCTTTCGGCCTCGGCATCACGGCCCGCCTGCAAGAGCGTCTCCGAGCGTTTCGCGCGTCGGGTAGAACCAGTCCGCCGGCTCGTCGTAGTCGAGCGCGTCTTCCTTCGCGACGGCCTCGGTGTATTCGGCGATGGCCTGCGAAGGAGCGAATGCTTCTGCGCGCTCCCCTGACTCGAGAGCTACCCTGAATCACGATCCTGAACCGGACGGATCCCCCTCGTTGCCGCCGTTGCATTTGCGGTAGTCGCGCGGGCTCACGCCGAAGTGCCGGCGGAAGGCGTGGTCGAAGTTTGAGAGGTCGTTGAAGCCGACGTCGTGGCCGATTTCCGACACCCGCATGTGCGTAGTGAGGAGCAGCCGTGCCGCCTCGGCGATGCGGCGTGTGCGGACCAGCTCGCGGATCGACGTGCGAAGGGTGGTGCGGAAGAGATGCTCCAGACGCGACGCGCCGAGGTTGACGGAAGCGGCCAGCTCGGGTACGGAGAGAGAGCGGCGCAAGTCTGCGGTGAGGCGATCGAGGACTTCCCTGACCCGACGGTCCATATCCATGGAGTGACTGAGCCGACGATTTCCCTACCCAGCCTTCTGTGACTTTTTTCCAAACGCGTACAGGCGTTGACGGGCGGCTCATCGGCGGAGTCTCATTGTCAGCGTCCCTTTCCACACTCCATCGAGCTTGTTGACAACTCGCCGTACCGGTGGACGCGCTTAGTTCAGTTAGAGGTGGCAACTGCCGTTATGGGCGCTTCTCACGACGTGGGCGCAATCGATTGACGTATTCGTCGACAGAGGTTGGCGCGTAGACGGAAACGTACACGACGACGTGATTTTCTGGATTGAGGGAGATTGTGATCCCGCGGCCTGCGTGGACGCGCTCACCGCCGGGCATGACTACCGTGCCGAACACCCAATCGAAGGCGGCCTCGGGCGTGCCGAGATCGGCGGCGAGGGACGGCCACCCCCCTCTGATCGCCGGTGTCATGGCGTCGAACATCACCACAATGCCATCGCGGAGGTAGACCATCGGGCGGTAGTAACCCCCGATATCGAGGAGGCGGCTCCTGGCATTTTCGAAATTGTCGCCGAGCGCCTGCACCCCCCAGTGATCGTCAAGGGGGATTCCGAACATCGCATCGGGCGTGCAACCTGACGGCAGCCCGTGCCACCCGACGAAGCCGTGGGCCTCGATCGTTTTTCCGGCGCCTTCGCAACGCGTCGCGTTCTTCACGGTCCACCCATTAGTTTAGTCTTGCCGCCGAAGTAGGCGGCCTGCGCGTTCTTGATCCCGACGATCGAGACGACCTGCTCGGCCTGCTCGTGCGACGAATAGACGTCCGAACTGATCGCCGCCGGCGGCTGGCCGTTGGCGTACGGACCTTCGACGGTGGCTTGCAGCGCGGCGTCGGGCGACACGGTCGATCGCACGTTCAGGGTGAAGAAGTCGCAGAACCCCTCAATCAACGTGTTGTAGCGGGTCGCGTCTCCGGCGGCGTTGAACGTTTGAGCCCAGGCTTGATAGGCGGGATGCGCCAGGGTGTGGATGTACTCGTGAATGCACGTGTGAAACAGATTCCACATCTGAATGCGGTTCTTTTCCTTAGCCTTGTCTTTGTCCGGGTCTGTGCTCTTGTAGAGCTGCAGATAGACCGTGCCCTCGAGTTGGGCTCCCTCCCAGCCGATCTCGAGGTCCAGCATGGTCTGAACTTTGTCGGGAGTCGATACCAAGTCAGCCACGATGGGGGTCAGTATGCCTTTCTCCGTTGGAGCCGACGGTACCGCGCCGTGGGCCTTGTTGATCGCCGGGCAGTTGGAGTTGATGAGATACCAGACCTTGCCTGTCGCTTTGTCAAGCTTCTGAGGCGCGGTAAGGATCGCGTCGCGGGTCATCTCGTCCTCCCACTGATCGATCAGGTTGCCGCCCGCGTGTGTCATTGGGGGAAACGCCGCTGAGCCTCCGTAGTTGGAGCTGTAGACCGCATCGGTGACCTGTTTGGCGCCCTTTGCCGGCCCCTCGAGCGTGCTCCAATCGTGAAAGTTCTTCGCGGGATCGGCGCGAAGGCCGGCCTTGTCTTCGAACAACTCTTTGTGGAACCCGGAAATGATCGTTTTGAGCTCGGCCTGGATCTCGTCGCCGTACCCTTTGCCATCGACGACATCGGTGAACACAGACGGTGCGCCACTGGAGCCAACGGGTGGAACCATAGCCGCCGTGGCTGCTGTTGTGTCGCTCGCTGACAAGGCGCGGGTGCCGGCATGCGCGGGATCCGCGGCCGCCTTATCGACATACGGCTTGAGTGTGTCATAGAGGGCGTTGAGCCTCGCGATGGTAGTCGCGTCCAGAACGCCCGTTTTGGACAACGTCTGATCCTTCTGGAACTTGAGTACCGCCGCTTTTGTCTCGCTTTCGAACAAGCCGTCGATACCGAATTTCGGAAGGAGATAGCCAAGGTCGATCAACGCCTGCTGTAGCTTAGTCACCGCCAAGCCACGTGCGCCCGTTCGAAGTGTGGTTGAGCCGGCAGCGATGTCCTCGAGCGTCTTGTCTCCCTCGAAACGCGCCGACGCGGCCTTGGTAGCCTGCGGCGCGTCGTCCGCCTTGCCTCCATCGAAGCGGCGCACCGCCTGCGCAGGAGAGCTCCGGCCATCGCCGAGCAGATCGGCTGCCGACCGGCGGCTTACGATCCGGCTGGCCACGGCATCGGCGTGTGCCTCGAAAGGATCTCGAGCAGTACTACCAGTGTGCCGGCGGACAGAGTCCGCGTCCTGGACGGTGTGCGCCGCCTCGTGGGCCGCGACGAAAAGACTCGGGCGGGGATCGGCAAAGCCGACATGATCACCAAATGCGAAGGCGTCCGTTCCGAGGCTCGCCGACGCTCTCACAGCACCTGCGCCCAAGTGCGCAACCGCAGTGAGCGGACGGCCGATGGAAGCTTCGATTTCCGTTCTGTGCGGGAAGGGAGCGCCCACTCCCGCGGTCGCATCGGCGGCGACTGCGGAAGGGTGGATCAGTATCCGGCTGAAGTCATGACCGCATGCGAGCGGCGCAGGCGTGGAAACGACTGAGTTACCCGGGACATGCCGCGGTGCGGGTTTCTGAGCGTGCTTTCGTTTCTGTTCAAAATCGCGCATGTCTGCAAGTTCTTCGAGACCTCGTCGGGAGATTTGGCGGGATTCTGTTGTTGGCTACTGGCTCCCGACCGCGCGGCGGCGGCCGACGGGCGGAGCGTCGGGCGGTGGTGTCGGGCCGTCACCACCTCCCGGAGGTGGGACGTTCCAGTTCTTCAGCGTTTCCTCGAAGCCGGTCAGCGCGCCGGCGATCTCGGCTTGCGTGTCGTTCCACTGCTTCTGTTCGTCGGCAACCGCTTGAAGCACTCCGGCGCGGGCCGGTTCGGCGCCGCTCCTAGCGTGCACCGCGTCCACGACTTTCGGGTCGTTCAGCAGAGCAGTGGTGGCATCGGCGTTGGCCTTCGAGCGCGCCGTTCCAGCGTCGAGATCGCCGCGGATGACGGTAACGGCCTGCTGTGTCTGCGCGATCGCGTTCTGCGTGCGCACGTCGGGCACCGGGGCCGCGGTGCTGTTGGACGGCAGGACCACGGGAGTGCCTGCAGGGAGCTGGGCGAAATCGGCGAGGTGTGGATTCAGTTTCAGGAAAGCCGCGCGGACATCCGCGTTCTTCGACGCGCCTGGGCCCTGGACGCGGTCGATCAGTTCGTCGAGACTCTCTTTGTCGTTGATCGTAGTGATGTTCATGATCGTCTCCTCACTACTGGCGATTGGCGTCGGACCAGACTCCGGTCAGAACAGCACCGTTCACGGTAATGCCGTGCTCGACGATGTTGCCGAGCACCGTCCACATCGGATCGGTGGCGTTGATCTGCATCCCCGTCAAGCAACCGAGGACGTGATTGCCTTCCACGATCGCCGTTTCGCTCGACAGTACCAATCCCGGCCGGGGCCGCAGGTCGTTGGGAGCCGAGATCAATGCGCGGCAGTCGTTCTCTCCGAAGGTCGTCGTGCCGGTGGTGAAGATCTCGACGAGCGGAAGGGACATCGAGCCGATGGCCTGGATGATGTTGCCGCGAACGAGAAGGGCTTGTTCGCTCGAAAAGAACTGCGTTGCGCCGGTGGCACCGAAGGCGAAGTTGATGTACATCCAGCCGCCGAACGTCGATCCCGTGTTCGCCGTCCTCGAAGTGGCATCCGCGGGCGAAGCGGCAAGGTTGGGCGAGAAGACCAGGTTGAAGGTCTCGAGGATCTGAATGGGAATCGTGAAGACGTTGGTGAAATCGAAGTTGGTGCCGATCCGCAGCCCGATCCACCGCCCTCCCAACGGGGCATTCGGATCGTCGGTTTGCCGCCAGACGATGTTGTTGTTCGCAACGTGCACCATGCCGTAGGCGCCGGCGATCTCGATGCCCGCGGAACCGATTTTGACAACCGACGGACGGACGCCGCCGATTGAGTTGCCGAACACGCGGGCGCGCGTCGGACCGAACAGGAAGACGCCATGGGCGGAGAATTCCGCCGATGGCGCCACCCCGAAGATGTTGTTGTCGGCGATCTCAAAGTCGCCCGCGCCGATGATGTAAACGCCCGCCGCCGGAAGCAGTTCCGCGTCGGGTGCGATACCGATCAGACCGATGTCGTTGTTCACCACCGAAAGCCGATCGACCTGGGCCTTGCCGGAGGTAACAACGGCACCGCCGCCGATGACGAAGATCGAGTTCTGCTTCACCATGGCCGAGCCGACGAAGCCGGTGAAGTAGATACCATTGCCGCGGAAAAAGGCGATGCGGTTGCCGAGGATCTTCACGTGCTCGGGCGCCAGCGCGCGGCTGGGAAATCCGGCGACGATTCCGCTGGCGTTGACTCGCAAGGCCGCAGATTCCTTCGCGGCCGCATCCGCACCCGGCAGCACCAGCCCGGTGATCGAGTTGTTCACAACAGTGGTGAGAGCTGTGGTGAACATGATGCCGGCTCCGGAGCTGTAGATGTTGTTCCCGTCGATGTTGATGGCCCCACCCGGATAGGCGACGCCGATAAGTCCGATGCCCATGATTCCGGCAACGATCCAGTTCTGCTTCACGTCCATCGTCATGCCGAGGCCTTTGATGTTGATGCCGCTGCTGCCGCAGAGCATCAGGTTTTCGCGCACGTCGCCGCCGGCTAAGTAGACGTATGGCAGCTTCAGATTCGGCACATTCCCGATACCGGTGCCGGCCGTAATGACGTTTCGCACGATATTGGGCATCTGGACCAGACCGGTGAGCCCGATCCCGATCCCCTGCGGCGCAACGCCCGGAGCGTTGGGCTGCGGCGAGGGGATCATCGTGATGATGCAATCCTGTACCGTCGTGTCCAGCAGGCAGTTGGCGATCTCGATTCCGACGCCCTCCACGTCGGTCCCTTCACTGGCGAGGCGGAGGATATACAGCTCTTCCACCGTGACGTCGACGGAGTTCTCGATGTGGATGACCGGTCCCGTGCCGAAGAAGAGCAGGACCGCGAACCCGTGTCCGGTGAGCGAGAGGCTCAGCGCCTGCTGGATCTCGATCGTTGCGGCCACAAAATAGAAACCCGGCTTGAGGCAGACTTTCCCACCGCCCTTCGCCTTGGCCTGCGCGATCGCGTCCTGAATGGTTTTTTTTCCGGAGTTGTGTTCGTCGGCGGAGACGCAGACGGTGCACTCGCAGTCGTCACCCACGCCCGGCTCCGGTGGCCAGAGGGTACGGCAGTCGCTTCCGATCACCGGAGCCGTGCCGCCTCCGCTTAACCCGCTCACGGTAGAGAGTGGGCAGTAGTGATGGATGACGCTGCGCGGCGGGGCGTTGTTGAGCGGGCCGGCGGTCTGCGTGGCCACGCGCGTCGGGAAGTACCAGGTGTCGCCGTTGTGGAACGTGCCGCCGCTGGGATCGAGCGTGATCTGGACCTCGATTCCCGCCTCGAGCGGTTGGAAGGCGCCGGTAGCCGTGATCAGACCGTCGCCGTCGAGCGTGACGCCGCCGCCGGCGCGCTGGTCGCAACGGATGAGGCGTGACGGAAAGTCCGGATTGTTCAACGCCGCTACGTTGCGGTCGAGCGAGATGTGCCGGGGTCCCTCGTCCACGGTCTCGATGAGCGCCATGACCCCCGGTTCACCGCGCAGCACCAGCAAGTCGTTCGTCAACTCCACCCAGTCGCCGGGCGAAAAGCGGAGAACGGAGTCGAGGCCGATGCGCTCCACTTCGATCGTCGTCTTGCCTGCTGCCGTCGGGATGTTGGTGATGCGCGTAGCCACCGGATCGCGCGCGAACTTGAACTTGGCGGTGGTGCCGCCGCCGTGAATCTCGACCCGGTAGAAGCGGTTCTCGACGTCGCGAAGCCCGCCCGACTCAGGGAGCAGGCAGGGGTCGGGTGGGTCGGGTGGGACGTCGAGCTTGACGCTCAGTCTAGCGGCGGACGGCGGAATGAGACTATTGAGATCGCTGCCGCAGTCGGCGTTGCCGATGACCTTCACCTGCCAAACGGTCAGCGTGCGAGTGCTGGTGTCGACCCCGCCGAGGGCGGGGTCGGGCAGCGACGGATCCTCGAGCGCGGTGATCTCCCGATCCCAGACGTCGAGGTACACCAAGCCGCCACCACTAATCACGCTGTCGAGGGTCGGCGGATTCGGGTAGAAGGGTTGTTTCAGATAGGTGAGATTGTCGTCTGCCAGCGCCTCGGCCACGATGCCATCGACATACGCGCGGCCTTGTCCGATATTCAGATCGCCTGGCCCGTTAGCGCTGATGGCAAACCCGGTCGTCGTCGTGCGCGGCACCGCGAAAGGGCCCACGACGTCGAGCATGTGCAGGCGGTCGCGGCGCGTGAGGATCTCGACCATCTCGTCGAGGTCGGCGTCCTGGATGACGCGCCCCTGCTGGAACAGCACGCGCGAAAAGCGTTTCTTCAGATCATCGGTGAAGCGGCTGTAGTCCCCCGGCATGGCTTCTCCTCTCAGGTGACGTAAATGATCCCGGGCTGCAGGCCAAACGGGAGGTACTCCGCCAGGCGCGTGACCAGATTGTCTTCGCGCTGCGGTTGCTTGAGATGGCAGAAAGCCCCCATCTCGGAGCCATCCTCCGCGCCGCGGGCAATCTGCCGCGGCGCGTTGATATGGAGCTGTGCGTACGGCGAGTCGCCATAGCGTGCGCTGGTGTAGCTCGGAACAAGCCAGGATGTGACGAACGCGACGATCGCGGCCTGCTCGGGGTCGAGAAGGTCGCGGCCGAGCTGCTGCTTCTTCTCGTCCAGCGCGCGCGCGATCTCCAGATCGGGCTGACAGCGATAGCGCCGCGGTGTGCGCGACTGGTCGTGCGGAACGTAGCTGAAACGGACGCACCCCGACTGTCTACGCTCCACGAAAAGCGGCTGGTCGAAGATGACCTCCGTTGCCAGCGGCAGCTCCCGCACGCGCGTCGTGCCGAAGATGGTGGTCCGCTCGATGCTGGCGGGCGGGCCGTAGTCGTTCTTCTTCAATCCCCCGAGGGCGAGGTTGCCGGCGGCATCGACGATGCTATCGAGGATGGTCACCTGCTGCGCCGCGCCGGTGGCGAGGATCGGACCGGTGATGCTGAAGGCGATCTCGATGCGCAACGGATCTTCGGTTACCGGTCCGGGCGGATCGTTCGCGGTGATGCTCGCCGCGCCCCTGGCGTCGGGAATCAGCGTCGAGTGCAGTACACGAACGCGGCCGACGGCATTCTTGATCTTGACGGTGCCCTCGACAAGGAGGCCGGAGAGGGTGGCCATGGCATCGACGTCGCCCTGGATGGTCAGCCCCTTCTCGAGCAGAACGTGTGGCCGCTTTCCCTCAGCCGCTTCGATGGCCAGGAACTTCTTCGTCAGCAGATTGAGCGTGATCGCTTTGGTCTCGTCGTAGGTGTGGTTGTCGTCGATGACGATGACGGTGCTCTTGCGGCCGCCTGCCTTCCATTGTGCTACCGCGTCAAAGACAGTGGAGAACGTACCGGCGGCGCCGCTCTGGGCGACGTGAAGGACGTCCTCAGCAAGATGGCGTTTGATCAGCCAGCTCGCGCGCGGATACGGGCCGCCGCCGAGATCGGCCGCGAATCCATAGTGGTAGGAGACACGGACGTTCTTGGGCGTCCACGATGGGCCGAAGGAGATGCGGCCGCTGCGCGTGTCGACGGCCACGATGTCGAGCGGTGGCTGCTTCCAAGTCGAGAGATTGCCGGAGCAGATTTTCTCCGGCGGCACCATGGTTCCATCGCTGAAGATGGCGAAGCTTCGCCTGAGACTTTGCGCGGTGCCAGCGTCGCCATACAGCTCGGAGAATCCGGAACGGTCGGCGGGAACGATGGCTTTGTAGTCGAGGATGTCGAGCGCGAGCAGTAGCGGGCGGATGGGGCCGGAGACGCGGCTCTCGGTTACGCCGCTAAGTTCCGTGGGACGATAGCGCGAGAAGAGCGGCGCGTCGATGCCGGCGGGGTTGACGTGGAAGCGGAAGTCGCCGGGCGCTCCGACGATGCGCGCGTCGGCGTCCGGAACGTTCGCAGCGTCGGGATCGCCCATACCGTATGCGCCGAGGCGCCAGAGGAAGAAGCCGACGTTCCGGATTTCGTACCAGCCGTCGTGTTGATTGATCGGCGCGACGTCGATGGTGTGCGGGATGACGTCGAATGGACCGTCCAGGCGCTCGAGCTCATCGAGCTGACGGACGTCGACGAGGTGGCACTGCGGGCGGACATGGTTGCGGATGCACTGCGTCCATCCGAGGAGCTCGAAGAACTCGACCACGTGCGCCGCCCAGCCGGTGACATCGTGCGCCAACTCTTCAAGCATCGGCAGCGTCGCTTTGCGTTTCCGGTAATAAATGGTGCGGGCCACATCCGGCCGCGCGCGCAACGCAACGCGCGAGGCAAAGCGCGGGCCCGTCAACTCAGGGAACAACGAGCGGGCTGTATCGCCGTCGGCGGGATTACCGGCATACAGCGGTGAGTTGCCGAGGAGGTCGCCGATGTACGGGAGCACCCAGTCGTCACAGGTATCGACGAACTGATCGTCGTAAAGCTGCGCCAGGTTTTCCTCCATCACGCCAATCTGTCCGGAGATGACGTTGAGCAGCGCGCGCAACTGCTGCTGGCTGGCGTCGCGCAGCCCGTAGACGGCGGGCAGCATGCGGATCAGCCGATCAGCGTCGAATCTCATGCGATCTCCATCGACTTAATGTCGAGCAACGACCAGTCATCGATCGTCAGGATCTCGGCGGCCTGCAAGCTGCCATCGGACTTGATCTTCGGCGGCGCGGCAGTCAACCGTTTCGAGGGCGGGGGCGGGAGGCCGGCGCGGTAGAGTGTATTGACGTCGACAAAGACGATGCCGCTCACGCCCTGGATGACGCTTTCCACTTCCGAGAGGCTGACGGCCTGACCAAACGTGCGCGCGTCAAAGGAGAAGGCATCCGTCAGTGCCTTCTGCACGTCGCTCATGACGACTGTGGCAACGGCGTCGGGGTCGAGTTTCAGCCGGGCGCTGACGCGGAATTTGACCGGCAGGTACGACTCGATGCGGATCGGGACGTTTGGCTTACCGAAGCGCCGTAACGCGCCGAGGAGATCCCTGCGCAGCGGATTGGTCGCGCTGATCGCCTCGCCAGCCGCGCCGGCCACGGAGAGGAAGACTTCGCGCGAGTTGCCGAGCCAGGCCCAGGTGGCGAGCGCTTTTCCGATGCCCTGGAATGCGGCGGTGAAGGCCTCGTAGTCACGCAGCGAAACGACGCGGTCGATGGTCAAAACGGTGCGCGGCGCGTTTCGCCGTGCGTCGGCGAAGACCTCAGGATCAACTCCGCCCTCGGCTGGCTGCGGATTGGTCACTTCCTTTACGCCGAACGGTTGCGTCATCAACAGCGTGAGCTGACCTGCGCGGACGTTGCCGATGGCGCCGGCACCGACGCGGTAGACGGCGCGGATGTTGTCGTTGCCGGACGGGAGGCGCGCTCCCTGATCGCGCCCATCGCCGAAGCGGACGGTGGATTTCTCCTCGTCGTCGCGAGTGATGCGGAAGACGCGGCCGCGGGAACTGGCACCGTAGAGCGTCGGCTCTTCCTTCCAGCGAAGATCGTTGGCGTAGAGGCCCATCGACGTGCCGGGCGGCGGCGAGAGAGTGGAGACGGCGCCGCGCGGCGACGAGGAGCTGTGAATGTAGGTCAGCGGCGCGCGTGCGAGCGTGAATTGCTGGAACGGCTGGGTGGCGTCGCCGCTGCCGAGAACCTGTTTGACGCTCTCGCCGTGCGTCGCGGCGATCACATTGGCGTAGACGACCGCCTTCGTCGCATCGAACGAACCGGTCACGCCGCTGACGAGGTTGAGCGTCGAGCGTCCGTTGTCGTTCGACACGCTGTCGACGACGGCCGGCTCGGTGATCTGCGTGAGGGAATTGTATTTCGGACCACTGATGATGATGTCGCGCTTGCCGTTGAACGAGGTGATGGCCGTTGACAACTCAATGGCCTGGCCGGTGACGATCCAACGCGGCCAGTATGCGAGAGAGAGAGCTTCGTTCGCGGTGTAGGCGATCGTTTGGCGATAATTGTCGCCGGCGAAGTCCGACAGGTCCGTGTCGGAGACAACGACAATCTGAGTCGCCTTGCCGCTCACGGCATATCGCGAGAGCGAGATAATGTTCGCGCTATCGACGCTGAAGCGGCGCTGCGTGCCGTCCGGTTTCATCAGTACCAGCGTGGATCCCTTGCGCACTTCCGGGTGCGATCCGTCGAGGTAGACGGTCTTGTTCTTGAAAAGGAAATTCCATTCAGGGTCCTTGTTCCCGGTGTCGGGCTCGAGCTGTTTCGGGACGTTGGGCGGGAGGATGGGCGGCTTCGGCGAGTTGTGTCCGAACAGCGGAGCAGCAACACGCATCGCCGAAACCGAGGTTTGCGTCGTCACCAGCGCCGGCTCCCACGTCACTTGCGTGCGGTCGTTGTCGAAGTCGGGGCTGGTGTCCGTGATGAGGCGTACGTCGCCTGCCGGCCAGAAGATCAGCGCGTCACCTTTCTTGAGGTTCGTCACCGTCCCATCGAGATACGTTTCCATCGACTCGATCTTCGTGTCGCCGGCCGGCCACACTTTGATCTTGCTCCACTCCGCGCGCGCATCGAGCGTGGCCGAGGTCTCGAAGGTCTGCGGCGTCTCGTTCTGCCCCGGCACGCTCTGCACGCGCGTTCCGGCGTCGATGGTGACGATGTCGCTGCCGGACTGCTTCGTCGCATCGCCATCGATGGTGAAGGCGAGCATCGTCTCGGCGGCGACGGCAGGTGCCAGCTCGTACCCGATCAGCCGGGCAAGCTCCACCATTGAGAGCCGCTCGCGCGCGGTGCGGAGGTACGACTCGTTGGCGATACGCTCCTGATAGAACGTGAGGACGTCGGAGACGGTGGCCCAGGCATCGAGCAGGGCAATGGAAAAGTCGTCGTCGTCGCGCGTGGTGAGTTTGCCGCTCAGCGGGTTGTTCGTTCCGCTCAGCGCCGCCAGCAAGCTGTTCTTCCAGGACGGGTGCGTGCCGCAGCGATAGGCGATGGCGCTCAGGCCCGGACGGTTTGTGATCAGCACGGGGGTTTCGGCGTGGATGCCGGAGCAGCATCCGCAAGCACAGTCGCGGCAGGCACTCATCGTCCACCTCGCATCTGCAGCTCGAGCCGCCCGCGCTCCGGGAAGTCGCGGCTGTTCTCCAGTTGCACGATCTCCAACCGCGCCATCGTCAGCTCACCGGTGTCGAGCACGCTGCTGGAGGCGTTTCCCTGGCGCTGGAACCGGATGATGTTCACGGAGTCGACGCCCTGCACCGCCTGCGCGGCTGCGTATATGCGGCTCAGATACAGCGACTGCCCGAAGGTGAAATTGTCGGGATGGAAGAAGCCGAGACCGCCGTCGCGGCGCACACCGTTTCCAAAGACGTCGAACAGCTCGCGCTCGACGTCGGCGCGGAAGAATGACGGTTTGACGCAGACAACCATGGCCACGTCTGCCGGCACGAAGCGCGGCATGTCGACTTCCAGATCGTTGCCGACCACGCGGTAATGTTCGAGGTAGGCGCGCGTGTCGGCGCGGTACGCGTCGTCGACTTCGAGCCCTCCCTTGCGGTCGACGGTGTCGAAGAGGGTGTACCAGCTTCCGGTCCACCGGAATGTCGCCGCAGCGTGGTCGACGCCCTCCCTCCCCTGCGTGACCTCGGCGTAGTCGCTCTCGGTGACCGCGCGCTCCTGCACGCGGAAGGCGTCGGGGGCGGCCTGCCGTGCGTGCTCGATCGGCTCGGGATCAACGCCGCCGCGTGCAGGCATCGGATTGCGCACCGAGGTGACCCCGCTGTCATTGCTGACGATGTGCGCGATCGCCTCGGCGCCAACATTGCCCGCCGTGCCGTTGCCGGCGCGGTAAGTGGCCTTGAACAGCGTCTCCTCCAGCGGCATTGCGCCGTAGTCGTCGTCGCCGAAGCGGATGATGGCGATACCGTTGTCGTCGACTTCAGCGACGAAGTGCATCGATGTCGGTTCGCTGGAGAAGAGGTCGGTGCGCACCTCCCACGGCGGGAGAGTCGCGGTCCCGAGGGTCGCCGTCAGGCCGACGCGCGGCAGCACCAAGGCCATATCCCAATGCATGGCGCTGGAGGCGGGGGCGGCGGGATCGAAGGTCCTCGGATCCGGCTCGTCGGGCGATGGCGCGGCGATGCGCCCTTGCTGGGTGAGTGGGCCCCGCGGGAGTTGCGGGCGGAAACGCGCGGGTACGGCGATGTCCCCGCTGCGGTCACACGGGTCGCCGGCAGCGGCGGGGATGAAAATCTCCGGCGCCGGCATCTGACCCAGAGCGTCGCCGGCGAAGGTGCGCCCGTGATCGGCCAGAACGATGTTGCCCACCACGACGCTGACGTCTTCGATGTAAAGGCTGGGGTGATTTTCGTCGCCGGGCGTAGTGACGGTGATGCAGAGCGGGAACGGCAGCGCGTCGGCGTCCGCCCACTGGATCTCGGTGATGGGGATGGGTGTGGCGGGGGTTTTTCGTACCGGATCTTCGGTCACGTTCGCGTCGGCCGTGAGGCGGACGACGTGGCGGTGCCCCGGATCAGCATCCGCCGGGTCGCCACTCTGCGGACCGATCACTTCTTCGAAGACGAGCAGGTCGCCCTTTTTGAGGCCAGGGTGCGCGTCGCGCAGGGTGGCCGACGTCGCCCCTCTCGGTAGGCAGCAATTGCGCCGGTTCCAAGTGTAGAAAAACATCCGGTTGTGATCCTGCATGAGGACGACGTCGTGCATCGTCTCGAATACGGTGGGACCGGCGTTGAAGGCGTCATCGAGCGCGCTGCTGTTGGGGACGAGCCGCTTGTCGACGCGATCGAGATGGGTGAGCAGCGGCGTGTGCCCGGCGAGGGTGAGCGACACCGCGGTCACCTCGATGTGAACGAATACGCGCGCGTTACATCCGTCGTGCATCTGGTAGTCGACCAGGCGCGCGTGCCGCCGCACCGAGATCCGCTGTCGCGCAGTGCCGAGGTAGGCCTCGGTGGCGATGGCGTCCTGCTGGTAGCTGAGGTGATCACCGACGTACGCGAGCAGTTCGACGAGGGCGATTCCGAGGTCCGCTGCGCTGCGCTCACGCCACTCGGGCACCAGTAGCGCCATCCGGTCGAGCATGAGCTGGCGGAAGCTCTCGTAATCCTTGGCCAGGTAGTCGATGCGTGGAGGCTCGCTCGCCGGAGCGAGGCAGATCGTTTCCGGCCTGCAGTCGAAGTCCGAAGCGCACTCGACCTTGAATGAAAACTCGACCTCGGCCAGTTGCGGATCGAGCGTCGCCAGGAGCGTCTTGTGGTCCGTCTCCATGAGGCGGAGCACGTAGGGGGAGAAGTCTCCGCGCGGATCGACTTCGACTTGCAAGACGTCGCCGGCGAAGGTGACGGACTTGACGACGATATTGCGGACGCGCTCTCCGCCGTCGATGACGACGTTGGCCTCGGTGACCGCGGGGTGCGGCTGGTTCACGAAGTGGACGAGGAGAACGCGCTGACGCTTCGTCGGATCGGGCTCATCGTGGTCGACCACCTCGAGATAGTCGATGCCGTTGCGCGCGGTCTGCGCGGCCACGGCTTCGCGGCGGAGATCGTCACAGCAACGGTAGATGCTCACGGCGACACCCCGCGGCTGAACTGCGCCACGCGTTGCTGCTGTGAGCGCGTGATCAGGTACTGCACGGTGACGCGGAGCGTCGAGTCGACGCTCTCCACCGAGAGGCTCTGCACCGTGATGCGGTCGCCGAGCCACTGCTGCAGAGCGGCGGAGACTGTGAACTGCATCGCAGCGGCCAGCTCCGCGCTGTTCGGCTGGAAGACGAGCTGCATCAGACCGCAGCCGAAATCAGGGCGGTTGACCCGCTCGCCTGGCATGGTGAAGAGGAGTTGCTCGATCAAGTCGCGGATGTGGTCGTCGCCGCCGGTTTCGGCGGTGCGGCCCCGGCCGTCGACGCTGTATGGATAGTCGAGGTCCATATCAGCTTCCCGTCACCCGCGTCTGTGTTACGAGAATCATCAGAGGCACGCCCGTCGGGGCGCAGAGCGCCTGACTGTCCAGCAGCAAGAGCGGCTGACCGTTGGAAGTGACCCGCACCGCCGAAGTGGTGAATGTGGCGATCGCGCAGGGGCCGCCAGAGGCGGGGGGGAAGGGACATCCCGCGACGGCCCACGGCGCGGCGATGGACACCGTCGGCTGTCCTCCCAGAGTCACGCGCGGATTGGGCACCGTCGGCTGCGCCCGTCCCGCATGGGAGCACTGCACGGTGGCGCCGACGTGAAGAAGGAATCCCGGCATGGTCACACCACCATCAGCGCGCCGTTGTTGATCGTGACGTTCGGTCCCGTCATCTGGATCGTGGCGCCCTTTCCGTTGGAGATAGTGATGCCCACGTCGTTGACGAGGATCATCGCGCCGGTGGTCGACTTCAGCATGATTCCGCCGGTGGGGCCGGGCAGGTCGCTGATCACCAGCATGTTCAGGAGCCCGGTGGCCAGGACGATGCTCGGGCTCACAGGATTACCCGCGTTGGCCATGGTGGGGACCTCGGCCGCGCTTCCCCAGAAGCATCCACTCCAGATCGGGTAGTCGGGATCGCCTTGCTCGAACTCGATCCAGACGCCTGTGCCGATCTGCGGCACGACATAGGTTCCCATCTGCTTGCCGGTGATCGGTACGCACGGCATGGCCCACGATGTGGGGATGGAGTTGGCGACGTCAGGGACCGACGCCATGATCCGCCCGATGTGCAGCGGGTCGAGGTTGTTGATGACCACGCCGCGGTACTTGCCATAGTAGTGGTCGCTCATGCCGGCACCTGCTGCACGGTCGAGACGAGGCCGTTTCGTACCAGCGAGAAGTCCTGTTTGTATTCACCGCGCTGGATGTCGTGAGTCACCTCGTCGACGTAATAGAGGCCGTCGAAGGCCGTACCGACACCCCGTACCCCGACGAGCTGCCGCGGTTTGAGCACGCGCCCGTACCGCGCGACGTTGAGCGTGCCATGGCCGCTCGCGGCGTCGAAGCTGCGCGCCGCCTTCGCCAAGCCGATCAGCACTGCCTGAATCGGCGAGAGCTTTGCGGACATCTCCAACGGTTCGATGGCCTTCGGAATCGGTGGGATCATGCCGAGCGGAGGATTGAGTGGCGTGACGTCGGGTACCGGGATCTTGATCGGTACCTTCGTCTCCAGGTTCTGGATGGTGATTACAGGCAACTTACGGTTGTCGGCAGCGAAGCGGAACGTCATCTGTTCCACGTTGGTAAACGCATCCATGTCGACGTTCAGGGCCGGCTGCGGGACGCCGACTTTGATCTCTGGTCCCCAGTAGGCGAAGCTCATCCCCGGCTGTGGCCCAGGTTCCAGGTAGAAGACGTAGCCGACTTCGTCGGCGAGTTGGCGGATATAGGCGAGGTCGTTCCCCTTTTGCCGCGGGATGCGCTGCGTCGGCAGGGGGACGTCGAACATGATGCTGGGAATGATCTTGGGGATGATTCCGAACATCGCGTACTTGGCCAGCACCAGCGCCACGCGCGCCTCCACAGGGCAGGCCGGGTAGGGGATGCCGCTGAAGTCGATGTATCCCATGACCTTGGTGAGGTCGTCGCCCAGGATGGTCAGTGTGCTGTGGCTGGCGTCGGCGCCCGGCGTGATCTCGTGATGTGTCATCACGCCGTCGATCAGGACGTTGGGGCTTCCGTTGACGGTGACGACGATGACAACGCGCACCAGCGGGATCGAGGCGCCGCCGGCGAGCAGAAACAGAGTCTGCAGCGGCGAACCGTTGCTCAGCGAGAATACGAGCGAGAACCCGCTGGCTTCACGCGCCCGCGAGGTCACCTTCACGCTTTGCAAGGCGTCGAGGACACCCTGCCCGACTGGTCGCGGAACGGCCGGACCGATCATCAGGGTCATCTGCACGGCGCCCTTAAGCACTCGTTCCTCCAGGAATGTCGGCGGGGAGGGTAATCAGGATTTCGTTGCCGACTTCGTCGGTCAACTCGTCGGGGACAATGACGTTGTTGGCGTCGCAAAGACGCCAGTACTGCAGGGGATCTCCGAAGTACTGTGCCGTGATGTTGTCGAGCCGCTCCCCTTCGCGCACGTTATGAACGGTCAGAAGAGCAAAGCGGTCCGGCATGGGGACGAAGCGACGACCGAGGTAGACGATCGGCGCGCCGTCGGCGGCGACGGTTAGTTGCAGTGTGCCGATGCCGTGATAGCGGCTGGACGCCGGAAAGGCGGTGGCGTCGAGCGGCGGGCCCTGCAGGATCTGCTGGAGGATGTCGGTCATGGAATCCCTCCGATGCCGAGGGTCTGGGCGGCCGCGCTACGCGCCATCGCCGCGAACCGCTCTTTCTGCTGGTGATAGAGCATGTAGAGGCTGCCGCCTTTGTGATCGAAGCCGAGGTCGTTGATGCTCAGGACGCGCATGCTGAGGCTGACCTTCGCCCGGACGGGATTCAGGTGCGCGTCGAACGCCTCTTCGGTTATGGAAAAATCGGTGAGCCGTACCGGTATCACGCGGCTCTTGCTCCAGATGAAGAGTGTGAGCGGGGCCTCCATCGGCACGATCTCCAGCGTGCCGCCTTGCGCCAACGAATTGTTCGACTGTAACGTCGCCGAGCTGGGGTAGACGATCATCTCCAGCGCCGCAAGTTGTGGGTGAATGCCGACGCTGACCGTGATCGGGTTCTGGCCCGGGAGCTCGAGCTGATCGGTGGCGTCGATCTCAGCGTCGAACTTGATGGTCTCCACCGCGGGCCCCTTGAGCCGCAGCGCCTCGGATCGATCCTGCTGCCCGCCGCTTCCCTCGCTCGTCGCCTGAGCCTGCAGCGTACGCGTAAGGGTGTCGGGGTTGTACTGCAGAGCGATCATTCGCAGCACCGCGGAGCTGCCGGGATCGATCAGCACGATGCCGCTCTTGACCAGGCGAGGAGAGAGAGGGAAGGTGGTCATAAGTCTGCTAACTCCTCAATAGCGATAGGCACCAGGCGTGGTCGCTGTCGCCCCCGGCGAGCTGCTCGGTACGACCGTGCCAGTGGAATCGATGACGCGAAGGTTCCCGCTGCTCAATTCAGTGCGACAGCAGGTGTCGCAGTCGCCGCTACAAGCGCGACCCACAACGTTATTCGAAAGATCCATCGTGTTTTCGTTCGCCGGTCCTCCCCCGTGCCGTTCGTGGCCGTTTGCGACCGTCTCCGCCTGATCGGCTCCCAGTTCCGCGGCCATTCGACAGTTCCAGTAGCAGTGGCGATATGCGTCGGCTGCCCCGTTATGCAGGCCGGGAAGGCCGCTGTTCTGGGCCATCGACAACGCTTCGTTCGCAAGTCCGCGCGCCTTCCATGCATCGTACGGACCGACGCCCCTAACGGCGCCGAACATCTCGCCCAAGCCCTGACGAGCTACGACCGCAGTCGACGAAACAAGCGAACCACGGTTCGAACTGTGATCCGCCGCGCGCTCGGCGGGATCGTTTGCCTGAGATACCAGCAGTCGCGACGGGATCTGAGAGCTGTCTTGCTGCACGACGTGCGCAAGCTCGTGCATGATCAGGTGCAGACCGTGCTGCGTCCGTGGTGCGAACCGGTGCGCGCCGAAGACAACATGGCGTCCGACGGTATAGGCCTCCGCGGCAACGGCATCGGCCGATCGCGCGGCAACATCGTCGACGTGAACGCGAACGTTCTCGAAGCGATGGCCGAATCTGCTCTCCGCCATCGTTCGCACTTCCTCATCAATCGGACGGCCTGAAGAGCGAAGAACTTCGTGCACGATCGGCGGTGCTTCTATCGGTGTGGCACTGTGTGACCGCGCGCTCCGCTGGACGCGCTCTTTCGTGCAATCGCAGGTTCCGCCTCTGCCCCCGCATGCGCACTTTTTCTGCGGCTCGGCTTTCATGATTTCGTTACCTCTCGATGTACCGCGCCGGCGATGGCACGTGGTGCGGCGGGCGAACGTACACTATCGATGGCAACGCTCCCGGCATCGAGGCGGTCGATGTTGGCGCTGCGCGATGGCAGTGCGTTCGCGCCCGTGGAAAGGGCAGTGAGCTCGGTACGCAACGCCTCGCCGATCGCATGCCGGTCGCGCGGATCGAAGCCGTGCAGAACGAGATGCTCGATGTGGATTGTCACAGCCACCCGGCCACCTCGCTGTCGTTCAATGTCCGCTCGATCTTCGTGTACTCGGCGCGCGCGGCGTCCAGCAGGTGCGCCATACGAACGCCGCCGCCGCCTCGGGCCGCCAGGAAGGCGGCGGATAGGGCGATGTTGCGGATGTTGCCGCCGGCGACGTTGAGGCGCGCCAGCTTGAGCACATCCACACTCTCCAGCGGCAGCTCGGCTGGAAACGCGCGCCGCCAGATCTCCGCCCGCTCCTCCGGGCCGGGGAAAGGGAACTGGATCACGTAGCGCAGCCGGCGAAGGAACGCCGTATCGAGCGAATCCCGCAGGTTCGTGGTCAGGATGGCGATACCGCGATATGCCTCCATGCGCTGCAGCAGGTAGCTGACCTCGATGTTCGCGTAGCGATCATGGCTGTCGCGCACTTCGCTGCGCTTGCCGAACAGTGCGTCGGCTTCGTCGAAGAGGAGGATGGCACCGCCGTCTTCGGCCGCGTCGAAGATTCGCCGCAGGTTCTTCTCCGTTTCGCCGATGTACTTGCTGACGACGCCGCTCAGATCGATGGCGTAGAGGTCCAGCTTCAGTTCGTTGGCCAGTACCTCGGCGGCCAGCGTTTTTCCCGTTCCGCTTGGGCCGCAGAAGAGCGCGGAAACCCCGAGGCCGCGCCATTCCCGGCGGCCGAATCCCCAGCGCTCGTACACCACCGCGCGGTAGCGCACCGCGCTGGCGACGCCGCGAAGAATTGCTAGCTGCGAGGCGGGCAACACCAGGTCGTCCCAGCGCGCGCGCGAATCGATGCGGCGTGCAAGCTCGTCGATGCGCTGCCGCGTGTGGGTGCGGCATGCCTGCCATAAAGCTTCGCCGAGCTGGCGTGGCTCGGCGCCGGCGACCTCATCGACGGCGTCGCTCACCGCGGCAGGCGACAAGCGGAAGTGCATGGTCAAGGCGTCAATATCGCCGTTGAGCCGTTGTGCGGCGTCGCCGAGTGCCGACTGCCAGAGTTGCCGGCGTTCCGCCGGCGGCGCCGCCGGCACGTCGGCGGTCCGCATCCGACGCGAGGTCACGGTGCGCCGCTCCCGCGCGCTGATGATCACGGGCGCGCGAAGCCGGTCTACAAAGTGCCGTACCGCTTCAGCCGGTACCGTCTCGCTGCCTGCCGAGTCGCACTCCAGCAGCAGCACCGCGCCGCTCAGCGCCGCATCACGGTCCCATAGCCGTGCCAGAGAGTCAGCGTCGCGCGGCGAGGAAGGCAACGCATAGGCCGGCGAAACTTCCAGCGACAGGCCGAGACTGCGCACGGCAACCGCGGCGATCAGCCGTCGGGTCACCTCGTCGGCGCCGCAGATCTGCACGGTGGGAATGCCGGCGCGGACCCAACCAGCGACAAGCTTCGCGATCTCCTCGTGCGACGGAACGAGCATCGCGTCGTCCTCGAACGACGCCACGATCCCGCCAAGCCGCTCGTCGAAGGCATCGACGCCGGTCAGGAAGTGCAGTACCCGTTCATCGATGCGCAGGCGGCCCCGCGTGACCACCCCGTTGTCGGCAACCTCGATCAGACGCCAGCGCCGCAGCGCGCCGCCCGGCGCCACAGCGCTCCAGTGCGCATCGGGAAACGCGCCGAGGGCCAGACTGAACGTCGGATAGGACATCGCTTGATCGCCCTGCGCCTCGGCGCAAACTCCAGCGAGCTTCGAGTCCAGTTCGATCCCGGCGCAAAGGAGGAGGATGTTTCGTTCGAACGGCGAAAGGCCGAAGGCACGCGTGACCACGTCGATGGCAAACGTCCCTTCCTCCTCCGGAGCGGCTTCAACCGCGCGCTGCTGCAGCAACGCGCGCACCTCGTCGAGCGCGCGTGAGAGGTGCCGTTGGTTCGCATCGAGCCAGCCGGTCCGCTCGATCATGGGATGCTCACTTTCGGCGTGTCTTTGTACAGACCAGTGGTGGTGTCGATGTCGATCGGGCTCTCCGCGCCATCGACCTGCAGGCGCACGACGTAGTCGCCCGCGACCACGCCGGAGATCGGCACGGTGATCGACGCCCCGGCGGCATCCACGATCTTCGGAAAGGCGTACGCACGCGTGGGCGGCACCGCCGGCACCGGCGTCTGGCTGAGCAGCAGCACTGCGCGCTGCCCGACCGTCAACGGAAGATTTACACTCAGTACGACCTGCGTATGTGTCGCCAGGGTGACTGTGACGATTGGAGAGAGCATGAAGGGCAGCGCGTTCGATTCGAATCCGCGGTGCGGGTCGGCGGGCGTGCCGAAGTCGATGTCCTGGATCACCTGTACTACCTTCACGCCGGCACGCTGCTCAGCGGCCGGAAGCTCGGTGTTGAGATCGACGACGATGCGGCTCGTGTCGACTGTCGCCGGCGTGAAGAGCGTCTGGCCGATGCGTACATGCGTCGCGGCAGGCCCGCGCAATCCGCGCCCCTCGATGATCAGCGTGTCCGTGATCAGCACGGGGACGCCGGAGACGACCGGCGACCCAGCGGCAACCGCCTGCGACGAGAGCTTCTCCAGCACCGGACCGGTCGAGGGGACGACGACCACTCGATGGCTGGCCACGGGGATGGGCGGACTGGGCGTCTCGTCGCCTTCGAGGAGGACGACCGAGGCGAGATACGCCACCGAGAGCGAGTACTTGGCCTGGAAGACGACGGACCAGAGTTTTGAGAGCTCCTCGAGCGTCAGCGGCAGTGGCGTGACGCGGACGACGTCGACGTCGTCGGCAAGATCGGAGCCGGAAAGGCCGGTGCCCGAGTCCGCTGCCAGGATCGCTGCACGGACAGCGGCGCGCGAGAGGATCGGGCTGGCGTGGAGGATCCGTACGACCGTGCCTAGAATCCGCTGAGGCTCGAATGCCTTCTCGCTGCCGTGAAAGGTGAAGAGATAGTGCAGGTCGATGGCCGCGCGTGGGCGGTTCAGGAGTCCCTGCCCGTCCTCAGTCCGCGTCGGCAGGTCTTCGTTGCGCCAGGAACCGTTCGGAACCACCTGATAGAGAAAGATGTTCACGCCGGGCACGCCGGCAACAGCAGCTTCATCGGGACGGAGGATGCTGGCGTGTGCGCCGCCGACGGCGGAGCCGACCGGCGCGTCCAGGAGTTGGTGCAGCGTCTGCGTCACAGCGGCCACCGCGAGGGAGTTGCTCACCGGCGCCTCCCCTGGCCGAGGTATTCGTCGAGCGTCAGCGTGCGCGCCGCCTTCGGTGCGGTACGCTCGCGCACCGGTGGCGTCACCGCTCGGACGTCGATCCGCCCGATTGTGACGTGAACGTCGCTCTCGGCCGGCGCCGGCGCGGTGTTCGGTCCGCCTGGACCGGCGGACGTGCGAAGGCCCGGAGCCGCGCGGCGGGTGAGGACACGCGGCCGTGGAGACGTTGGGAGACGCGGTTCCAGGGGGGCGTGCTCGGATGTTGCGTTCCTTTGCGTCGGAGCGAGAGCTGCGTTGGCCGCGATCTCAGCCGGAAGCGCCTCGATCACCTCGCGCGACAACACCTCGAGTGGTAACGGGGAGAGCCGGCCTTCCGCCTCAGGTTCTGCAGCGAGTGGTCCCTCAGTCGACTGAAGCGCGCGCGATTCGAGATGCTCCGGAGCCGTTCGCGCAGCATCGTGTTGCGGATGGCCCGTTTCAGCCTCACTTGATGCTGCCGCGTTGAACGGCTGTCCTGTTTGCTGGACCGTCGAAGGGCTCGTGGCCACGCTGCTCGTTTGCGAGCCCGGCGCCGCGGAAACGCCCGGTGCCGCGAAAACGCCTGGTCCGGCGGAAACGCCCGGTCCAGCGGATATGCCCGATGCCGTCTGGCCCCATTGCTCGGCTGGTCCGGCGATCTCTTCGCGTATCGGCTCCGTCCTGTCGGGCGCTTCGAACAACGACGGTGGGCGCGGCTGCAGGAGCGCCCTGGGCGCGACGACACGCTGCGCGAGGCGCCCCAGAAAGTCAGTCATGCCGTCACCATTGCAAGATAGAGCTGACGGCGCGCCGCCGGCATGTCCAGCACCTTCTCCTCGCTCCAGCCGTACGCGGCGGCGAGCACGTGGACGTCGCACAGCGCCCGTCGTGCCGCGGTGTCGATGTCGCTCCAGACGAATGCCGCAATGTCGAGGGCGCTCTCCCATTCGTGTCCGCACTCGGGGCAGATAAGAGCGACGGTCAGGTCGGCAGCCGGGTCGCAGGCGGCAATTGCGGTGACGACCTCGGACACGGCCTCGGCCGGCAACTCTGCCGCGTCCGCGCCATGGATACAGCGGGCGAGAAGCAGAGCCCGTGCGCTCTCCTCGTCAGATGCGCCTGCGATGGCCGCCAGATCCCGTGTGTCGGGAGGACGCACTTCGATGCGCAAGTCGCCGATCGCAATGACGCGGACGGCGCTCTCCGGCGCATCGACGCGCAAGGCTGCCAGGGGGATCTCCGCCTCGACGCGGATGCCGCACTCGGGACAGCTCGTCACCGCCGCAAGCCGCGAGCCGAACCACTGTTCGCGCAACTGCAGCAGACGCGCGTCGCGACATCCGATCGGCAGCCGCGCCAGTTCGTCAAGGGTGTGGCCCGGCGTGAACGCGCGCAGCAGCGCGGCGCCGCGCGCCGCGGGATGCACCGGCTGCGCGGCGCTCCATACCGTGACGATGTCGAGATCCGAGAGTCCCGCCATCGTCCGTCCTCAAAGCGCCGGCTCTGTCGGCTCGACCACAGCGGTATCGCGCTCCCAGCCTTCGTTTTCAAGCTTGATGTGCTGGATCGCCACAGCGTTGGCGTTGGCGTCGAGATCGGGCATCGACTGAAACTCCGAGACCCAGCAGCGGTAGACCTTGTACGCCAGGACGAGCTGTCCCGCCTCGTTGTACATCTCGATCATGATGTCTTTGCGAAAATCCTTCAGTGAGACCTCGGAACCGAGGCCGGCACCGATGCTCCACACCTTGTTCGCCCATTTCTCGAACTCGGGATCGTGCGTGACGCCGCGCTCCAGGGTGATGGCCTCGAACTCCGTACGCCCAGGCGATTTCCGCGTGGAACTGGGGTCGCCTCCCTCCCGATGCTTAACCACCTCGGTGGTTTTCTTGAGCGCGCCGACCTTGCTCACTCCGGCCACGAAGCGGCCGTCCCATTTCACACGGAACTTGAAGTTCTTGTACGGATCGAATCGCTGCGGATTGGCGCTGAACTGAGCCACGGCACGCCTCCTAGGTCAGTATCTGACCGGCCATCTGCTGGAGCTTGAGGATCACGAACTCGGCGGGCTTGAGCGGCGCGAAGCCGACCAGGATGTTGACGATGCCGAGGTTGACGTCGTTCTGCGTGGTGGTCGTGTTGTCGCACTTGACGAAGTAGGCGTCCTGCGGCGTTGTGCCGGCGAACGCTCCCTGCCGGAAGAGGTTCTGCATGAACGCGCCGACGTTGAGGCGGATCTGCGCCCACAGCGGCGCTGCGTTCGGCTCGAAGACCACCCACTTGAGGCCGCGGTAGAGGCTCTCTTCGAGATAGAGCGCCGTCCGCCGCACCGGCACGTACTTCCACTCGCTGGCCATGGCGTCGGCGCCGTCCATCGTGCGCGATCCCCACGACACCGTGCCATAGAGCGGGAAGGTGCGCAGGCAGTTGATGCCAAGGGGATTGAGGTCGCCGTTGTCGGCGTCGGTGAGCGAGCGGGTCAGCCCAGCCACGTTCAGGCCCGCCTCGATCCCGGCCGGCGCTTTCCAGACGCCGCGCTCCGCGTCTGTGCGCGCGAAGACGCCCGCCACAGCCCCGCACGGAACGTAATCATCGATTACCCCAGTCAGGCTGAGCGGGTTGGACACCTGGATGCGTGGATAGAACAGCGCGGCGTTCTTCTTGTACGCGGAGACGTTCATCAACAATGGACCGCTTGTCTTGACATTCGCGGGGCTGTCATCGGGCGAGTCGACGAGCAGCACGGCCCTGTGCTCCTGGCAGAATTGCGCGGCATCCTGCCACGTGGCCTGGGTTACGTCATCGCCGGGCGCCGGGGGCGGCAGGCAGAGGAGATTGAAGATGTCGGTGTCAAGAAGGGCGTAGATACCGGTGCGGTCGGCGGGTGAGCCGAGAATCGACGAGTTTGATACAACGCCTCCGTCGGCTGCAGGACCGGAATCTGCTACGCCGGCTGCGTTCGCGACCGCCGCCGGTACCGGGATCGATGGATCTACCCGCAGATACTCCGACCGCTGTGCGAGCATCTTGGTGACGAATGAGCCAGACGTTGCATCGGTTGAAACGTTGCGGATCGTTTCCAGAGGAGTCGCGGGGCTGGTGGAGTTGTCGATGACGGTCAGATTGAACAGCGTCGCGGGGTCGGAGGAATTATGGTCGAGCGTCAGAACAAGATCTTTCGCCCATAGGCCCGGACTCGACGCGATCAGCCCGAGGCCTCCGGCGGACCACTTGGCTGGAGTCGCAGCGGGGGTGCCGTTGACGCGGACGATCACCGCCGTGGCACCGCCATTGGCAAAGTATTGGTGTACTGCAAAGGACATCGGGCTCAGGGCCCAGAGTCCGCCGAAGATCCGTTCGAACTCGGCGAAGCTGTGGATCAGCGTCGGAACCTGGTCGTCTTTGAGCGCTGGAACAACGCGCACGGGACCCTTGAGCGCACGTCCCACGAACGCCGTCGTCGACGTGCTCACACCGACGATGGTGCGGACACCGCTTGGGATTTCCTCGACGTAAACACCGGGATAAGTCGGAGACACAGGCATGACGCGCTCCTCCGCGAAGTCGGAAAAATGAGACGGGATCAGCTCGTCGGGTCGCGCCCGACCAGGATGTCGATGGTTACGGGGTCTTTGTCGCCATTCGTGATCTGCAGAAACGTGAAGGTTCCGAGAAGCGACACGGCGCTGGCGCTGCCCAGCATTAGCGGCTGGTCGAGCTTCAACGCGGTCCCTTTGCCATCAATGGTGAAGGTGATGTTGTCGCTTGGCGCGCTCGGCTTGATCACCAGCAATTGCAATTGCGCAGGCGTGGATCCGAGGTCCACCTTTGCGCTCTTGGTGGGATCGAGGGCGAAGTTGATCAGATTCACACCCTCAAGCGGGACGACGCGGCTGAAACTGATTGCTGGACCGGTGTCCGCGACCGCAGAACCGGAATATGTCACCGTCTGAGGCATGACTGACTCCTGATTTCCCGATTTCCACTGATTTTCTGCGAGTGAGGCGTCACACGCAACAGCAATTAATCGGTCGTTCCTGCTAAAACTTGGTGGATTGGAGTTTTTGTTGGTCGGAATTGCTGCGGAGGACCGGTGGGAGCCGTTGAAGGGGTCGCTCGGCGTGAAGAACTCGGCGATGACGGCCTCGAACCTCGTCTTTGACACGGCGATCTCCGATTCGCACGATCTGGGACTGACGTTGACTGGCATCAGCGGCGTCTTGAAAGCCGCAAGCGCCACGCCACCCGCCGGAACAACGCCGACGGCTGGCTTGGGGCCGGAAAAGGTGCGCGCATTGGCGCTCTTCTCGCACGGTACGTCGGACTGGTGCGGCCTCGGTCCGATCACCACCGGCAACGCAAAGGCGAAGGCGAAGGCGATGGCGCCGGCTCTTGCGACCAATGTCAACGTCCTACTGCTGGCTTGCAATACCGGTCGCGGTCAAAGCGAGAGCGAGGATTGGGTGAAAGGCACGATGGAAGGAGGCGGAGGCGATTCACTGGCGGCAGTAATGCGCGATGCGCTGCTTGCGGAAGGGATCCAGTACTCCACCGTGTGGGGCCATACCACCACTGGTCACGTTAGCGATAACTTCGCCCTCCGTGAGTTCTCCGGCGCGAGCGGCAAGGGCGCTGCCGGTTCCTCATATGTGTCGACGTTCATCTTTACCGGCAATGAGCGCGATGTTGCGGTCGCCGACCTGCAGACGGCGGTCACGGCAAAGGGATACGCGATCGACGATCCGAAGAAGTTCGCCGCGGGCGCCAACGCTGCGCTGACCAACGTGATGTACTACTGTTACGCTGAAGCGCACGCGAAGCTCGACGTCGGCGGCGAAAAGCTCGGCGAGGCTGCACCGATGCATCCTAACGAGGTGGCCGAGGTGGTGAAGAAACACTGGAATGATACTTACTGGCCGAGTAGGAAAGACAAGACGGCGGACGCGCTGATCAAGGCAATGAAGCTCAAGAAAAGCGCGCCCGCCTCCCAATAAGGGTTCCTCAGCGGAATCTATGGACTGTGTCGCGTAAAAGGTAGAGTGCGACCCTGCAGCAGCATCAGTCGACGTGCGTGCACTCATGTAGGCAGCGGCGAATCACCATGAGCAATCAAGAACGTAAGCGAACAAAGAAAAAAGGCCCTCAGAGTCCTCCCTCAACATCATTCTCCTGCTGAAAGCTGGTGGAATCTGCTGCCGGCGTCATCCCAACGGCTCCACGATGAGCGGCCAGACGGTACTCGCGCGGGCTCACGCCAAAGCGGCGGCGGAAGGCGTGGTTGAAGTTCGGGACGTCTCGAAAGCCGACGAAGTAGACGATCTCCGAGATCCGCTCATACGTCGTAGCAATCAGCTTCGCCGCCTCGTCGAGACGTCGCGTATGGATCACTTCCCGGATCGAACGGTTCAACATCGATTTGAAGAGGTGCTCGAGCCGCGACGCACAGAGGTTCACGGACGTCGCCAGCTCTTCCACGCGATGGTCGTGCCGCCATTCGCGCTCGAGCACGAGAAGCACGTCGGCTACACGCTTGTCCATTGACGACTCCCCTTCGCGGGCCTTGATCCCGCGCCGTCTTCCTCGGGTAAGCCGGAACGAGCGTTTGCGCACTCCCGCGAGTCACCGTGTGAGAATGTAGCGCGTCTCGTTTGCTGAAGCGAAGCTACTGGGCCGGCTGATCCGGATGGAAGGTAGTGATGCCGGGAGGCATTCCGTTACACATCACGGCCTCTTCCTCTTTCCACCACATCACCACTCCGCTGAATGCCTCCAGGACGACCAGCAGGCTGGAGGCGGACATCACGATTCGCGATGGGATCCCGTGCCTTCAACTTTGTTCCTCGCTTCAGCTCGCGTCCACAATCGCAGCCGCGAACTCGGAAGCGGAAATGCCGCACCGTTCGAATCCATAAAGAGCGCATACCGAATCGCATCGCAGGCGGTGGTGCTTCATCCCGCCGCCGATTCTCGGGCTTGTGCAGCCGTTTCCGGGGTTGGGGGCGTGAGCCAGAGTCGATGCGCAAGTTGGGGAACCGGAATCCTGGTCAGCGACGGCGGCAATCTCTCGATGACGGGAGGCACCGTAACGTCCGGCGGCAACGCGGCAATCCATGTGGACCAGCAGCAGAACGCGGTCTTCAACGTCAGCATCTCTCCGGCGGCACGATCACCGGCGGCAGCATGTTCGGATCGAGCCTCACGGTGCAGACGTTTCCCAATGTCACCGCCGTCCAACGTCTCCGGCGGTCAATTCACCGGATAGTGGCTTCTCGCGTCAGGCATCGCGTCCGTCCAGGGAACGCAACTGGCGTCCGCGAACGGGATGCTGACCGGCACGCTCGTGAATGGGCAGCCGATCAACGTTCCGATTTGGGTGCAGTCGGGCGCACATCTGGCGGTGCAGAACGGCTAGAGTGCCTCTTCAAACCTTGTTTGAAGTGGCATTCGTTTCAAGAGGTATCTGCGCGCGACGCCCCTATTTCGACGGCGCCACGTCGAGCGCGAACGTCAGGTCGAAGGCCTCGGTATTGGGCGAACGCCTGGCTGACGCGTCCCTGGTCGCGTACGTGCCCTCGATGCGCTTGCGGTCGTTCTTCGTCAGCTTGAGGTTCCCCGCGTCGTTGCGCGAGTGCGTGCCGTCGGCGTCGAACACCTGGATGTTGTAGGGCGTGCCCTCGTACTTGATCTTCAACTCGACCAGCGTGGTGAAGGCCTTTCCGGCCTGATGGGTCAGCTCCCGACATGGATCGGGTGTCCCCTTGAGCGCGGCCTTGTCCATCGGACCGTTCGAGAACGCCACAACCGTGATGAGCTTCCCGTCGTTGAGGATATCGTTCTCAGTGCACGCGTACGAATCGGTTAGCGCGATGGGCTTGCCGTGATTGTAGTACGTGCTGTCGGCCGCGGAGGCCAGCCCGGCCGCCATCGATACGACCATCGCACACTCGAAGACAAACACCGTCCGTCTTGGAAGCGTCATGATCCGATCCCCTTATCCTCAATGCTTTACAGCTCGATGGCGGGCCGCTCCGAGCGTTATGGTGAACGCGCGCGAGGAGTATTGGCGTCCCGGAGGTGGC
The DNA here is from genome assembly GCA_035482045.1 of Thermoanaerobaculia bacterium. Taxonomy (GTDB): domain Bacteria; phylum Acidobacteriota; class Thermoanaerobaculia; order Gp7-AA8; family Gp7-AA8; genus JADGNZ01. Next base: position 18,496 of record DATHRD010000029.1, on the reverse strand, counting down.
GTGTTGTCGGTCTGGCAACCGAACAAGTAAAATACATATCCGCTCGTCGAAAGGTGACCTGTTTTCGCGCCAGGCGACATCAAGGTTGGATAAAAGCCCTTGTAGCTGCTGCATCCGCCGGATTGGTCGAAGTCGGCCCAGGAGCCGGCGATTTCCTGCGGCGGAGTCCACTGCGTCTGATCCGAGAGGCTATTGGTGGTGGAGTAAAACCAGGCGCCGCCCCGAGGGGCGCCCGCGACTTGCCCGAGTGCGGGGTCGCCTGGCGAATCGCAGACAAATGTCAACAAGTATTGTTGCACGACATCGACGTAGCTGATCGACGCCCCATAGCGAAGCTGCGCGGGGCCCTCGCAGTTTGAGAACGAACCGGAGGGAAAGACGGGGGTGTCGTGGCCGCCCATGCCAGCACCAGCGAACGAGCTCCGATTCCATTTCAGAAAGCTGAGCGGCGCGGTTCCGCCGTTCAGTTGGGCGCGAGCGATCATCAAACCGCTGTTCGGCGCGCTCGCGTCCGTCAGAACTCCCGTGCCCGCCTTGTAGTCGTAAACGGCGTAAATATATGCAGCGGGATTCGGGCCGGCATCGTCCACGAACCCGGACATTTCAGAATCGCCCATAGAGCTCGGAAGCGGCGTCCCTAACGCTGTGGCCGTGCCAATGGACACCGACGGGCTCAGAACCGGGTAGCGGCCATAGTTCACGGATGGCGTGGTCGTGCAATCGTTGCCGACGCAGACGGAACTGCCCGACGCGCCCATGGTGGCTCCGGGTCCCTGGGAGGAATTCTGCTTGGGCAGTTGGTCAAAACTGAACCCGGTCGTGCCGCGATATGTGGGCCAAGTGTGCCCGTAGTCCGCGGATGTGGCGATGCCGACGGAGGAGTAAAAGTTGTTGCCGTTGTTGGGACCGCTGGTGATGCCGAAGCAGGTGTTGGTTCCCTCATACACCATCAGGAGGCTGCCAGGACGGCTGGTGGGATCGATGACCACGGATCCCGGAGCGGCGTAAGTCAGATCGAACGTCGAGTCCTGATGAGCGGGATTGCCATCGGCGACCGTTGGGCAATTGGGGCCGGTCGGCGCAACGAAAATCGTGCCATAAGCGGAGGCGTAGGAACCATAGCCATCCGCTGTGGGGAACCCCAGGGTCCATTGGCCGTTCTTGTCAGGCCCGGAGCCGCCGGACAAAACAACCACGCCGGTGCTGGGCGCACCCCCAGTTACCCGGCTTGCGACGAAGAACAGGTAGTCGTTGTTGGATTGCAGAGCGCCCGGCGCAAAAATCGACTGGTGCTCATCGGAAATGCCGACCATGCCGTCATAGCTGTTGATCGCGTTGCCGCTGCCGTCGGGAGCGAGGACGATCTGGTGCGTGTCGAAGGTGCCGTGCGGACAGCTCCCGGCGCCGCCGGTGCCGGTTGGGCTGCAGACGGAGATCGATTCGATCTTCTGTGCGACGGCGGGAGCGCAGAGCAGGCCTGTGAAAACGAGGACACAGACGAAGCGCGCAAACCGGATTGGTACGGATGCGAGGTTTACCACGATGCCCTCCGTGAGTTGAACTCGATGGCGACGCTAAACCTTCCTCCTGGCGATCGTAGACCTTACGCCACCAACGCTCAAGTGCAAGCCGTGCCTGGGCGGCGCTCGGCGAGTGAGATTGTCCGGCGCTACTTGACACCAACCCCGACTTCGTCCACGGCAACCACGAACCCCATAGGGAACCTCTGCAACCTGACGGCGAAGCGGCCGGGATCACTGATCGACCCGTCAGGAACATCATGCGGTCCGCGACGTACCTTGCGGCATCCGAGCGGCTCGCAGCTCGGTGGTGCGAGCGTCAGCGACCACCGATATCCGTTGCCAGCCAGGATTCGACCCCGGGTGGGGTCGCGGAGAGTTCTCGACGATTTCGAGCCTTACGCTCGGTTGAAGGCGCCGCTGGCTGGGGGAGCCCTGCGGACCAAACCGCCCGGTGATAACCCATTGCGGATCTCTCCGCGACCCCATCCGGGGTAGGTTTTGGGGATCGGAACGGAAACGGTGGTCGCTCGCGATCGCTCACACCACGGCTACCCTCCGTGACGCCTCCGGCGTCTTGCCGGCAAATGATCCGACCGATTGTTCAGCGACGATTAGTTCTGCGTGCCGCAGTTCTAGTTGACGCCGGACAAACAACTGCCTCTGGGAGGCAAACAACTGCCTCTGAGAGGCAAACAACTGCCTCTGGAAGGCAGTACAACTGCCTCTGGAGACAGTACAACTGCCTCTGGGAGGCAAACAACTGCCTCTGGGAGGCAGTACAACTGCCTCTGGAAGCAGTACAACTGCCTCTGGGAGGCAGTACAACTGCCTCTGGAAGCAGTACAACTGCCTCTGGGAGGCAAACAACTGCCTCTGGGAGGCAGTACAACTGCCTCTGGAGGCAGTACAACTGCCTCTGGAGACAGTACAACTGCCTCTGGGAGGCAAACAACTGCCTCTGGGAGGCAAACAACTGCCTCTGGAGGCAGTACAACTGCCTCTGGAGACAGTACAACTGCCTCTGGGAGGCAAACAACTGCCTCTGGGAGGCAAACAACTGCCTCTGGGAGGCAAACAACTGCCTCTGGGAGAGTACGAACTCACCAGTTTTGGTGATTGATGCGATCTCGACAGCCATTCGTGGGACGCCGAAGGTCAACTCGTCCCAGCCGTGAGGACGATCAGTGAGTGTTTCGCGCGTCATGCCGCCGGAACAAGGTTAGACTCCGTGAGAACGCCATGCTGGGCAGCTCCTCGCCTCGTCGCGCCGTCCGAGTCACCTGCTGGCTTTTGGCCACGGTGTGCGGCGCGCTGCTCCTCATGGAGATGAGACGGCACGGCGCGCCGGCGCCGAACGCCATCTCGTTCTGCCTCTTCCGCCGCGTGGCCGGCATTCCGTGCCCGTTGTGCGGCATGTCCAGGGCCTGCCTGGCGCTGGCACGAGGAGACTGGGGCGAGATGTTCCGCCTGCATCCACTCGCGCCGCTGCTGGCGCTCGAGTGCGGCGCTGTCTGGCTGGCCGCAGGAGCATGGGCAGCCGGCTGGCGGCTGCCTCTCCCACAACCGCGGCTCGAACGCTTTGCGGAGAAACTGATCCTCGCGAACGCGGCCCTCTTCGTCCTGCTGTGGGGCGGCCGGTTCTACTTCCACACGCTTCCGTGGTGACGCGTGGGCCTTCACTTGACGCGAGCAATTCGCTGAAGTAAACTTAGAACGTCCGCTCCATCATGAAGAACGTTTCTGGCCGCTGCTCGTCCCGCCGGCGACTGTTTCGCCGCGTTCGATCCCTGTGGCCCTTGACCGTCCGACAGCGAATCTTCCTGTACCTCGTCCTGGGCGCACTCGCCGGTCTGGCCTGCAGTGGGGTCGACTACACCATCAACGCAAACCTTATCGATTGCGATATCGCGGCGAAAACTCAGAGCGATTGCAGCGTCGCGGGGTTTTCTCACGGTTGTACGGCCGTCGTCTTCACCGGCGGCAAGTGTCACCTCAGCAAGTGTACCAAGCCGTGCGACGCGCTGGCCACGCCGGTTACGAATTGTCCCTTCGGCAGGACCAACGGAGGCAAAGCCTGGACGGGAGGCGATTGTACGAATCAGGGTCTGATCGCGGGCTGCACGAACGCAACGCTTTACTCATTCGGTTGCTATGGATATACCTGCAGCGACCAGAGATGCGGCCATCACTAATGACCAGAAGCATGGTGTTCGAGCGTCGCGGTTTCGGTCGGGCGATCTTACCCAGGATCGCATCGGGCGCGCTCCTCGTGGCGGTCATCGCTTCCGGAACACGAGCGGCGGCGGCGCCCGGCGATGGCCTTTCCGGCAAGCACCAGAGCGGGCGTATCACGGCCAGAGCGCCCGAACAGATCATCCCCCTTGGTTCATTCAGTGTCGTCTTTCCGACTACGGCCGTGGGAGCGACCGCCACTCAGGCCTGCTTCTATGACTGCTTCGCCACCGCGGGGGCCACTTGCAATTCCTCTGGTACCGTTGCTTTGGCCAAGGCCGCATCTCCTCCGTTCCGCACTGTGAACCTGCGGAAGGGAAATACGACAACCGGGGGCTGTGGGGGCACGTCTGTTACCCTCCCCGTCACGCTTCAGGCCGGAGAATACCTGCTGGCTGACTTCATATTCAGTCCCACATCAGCCGGAAGTTTCCAGGACACGGTCATTTACAACGTCACTCCGACCGGAGGGGCCGCCGACACATTTTCATGGCTGCTGTCGGGCTCGACTCCGGCTCCCCCTCCTCCAGCCGTAAAAGAATACCCGATCCCGACCGCCTCGGCCGCTCCCGCCTCGCTCACCCTGGGCCCGGACGGCAACATCTGGTTTGCCGAAAGCCTTGCGAACAAGATTGGCCGGATTACCCCCTCGGGCGTCATCACCGAGTTCCCGATCCCGACCGCAAATTCGTTTCCGGCGGGAATCGCCGCCGGTGTCGACGGGAACATGTGGTTCACCGAAGCGGATGGGAACCAGATCGGCCGCATCACGCCGGCCGGCGCGGTCACTGAGTTCGCTATTCACACAACCGGGGCGTTGCCCGGGCCGATCATCCTTGGCGGGGACGGCGCGCTCTGGTTCGCCGAGATACAGTTCAACAACCTCGCCTGGATTTCGCCGTTCGGCGATCTGGCCGAGTTTCACCTGACGGCCACATCCAATCAGGCCGGCGGAATTATGGCCGTGGCCGCCGGGAGCGACCAATCGATCTGGTTCACCGAGAACAACGCCAATCGGGTCGGGCACGTGAACCAGAGCGGTCAGTTCACGGAGTTCAATCTGCCGACCGCTGACGTTCAGCCTGCCGGAATTGTGCTCGGTGCCGACGGCAACTTCTGGTTCACAGAGTCTCAATTAAACGGCAACGCCCGCATTGGCCGCATTACGCCGAGCGGGATCGTCACCGAATATCCGATTACCACCGCTCAATCGACAGCCGTTGCCATCGTCGCCGGTCCCGACGGGGCTCTGTGGTTCTCGTGGTCGACGTCGACGGCCGGCAAGATCGGTCGGATCAGTACCACGGGAGCGCTGACCCAATTCGACCTTCCAGCGGGGATGACACCGGATGCGCTCGTCTTCGGCGCGGACGGTGCGCTCTGGTTTACCGACTTCAACAGCAGCGCGATTGGCCGTATGGCCGTCACGGGAGCAACACGCCACCGCGCCGCGACTCACTGAAACATCGGATATACCACGTTGGCTTCATCCGTCCGAAGTCTGTTCGGCGATGGATGCTCAGGCTCTTCTTCGAGTCGAGCACGTAGGGCCGCCCGCCTTCACGAACGAAGACCACCCAATGCCAATATGGCCGGCCGTTTTCGAGATGCCACTTGGTTGACAAGAGCGCCAGGTTCGGTAGAGCGTCCCACGAACGAAAGGGAGTTTCACGGGAACCCGTTCGAACACCAAAGTGTCTCAGCAGTTTTCGTACGTGCGAAGTCTCCGACCAGAGACTCGGATCGTGCGCGAAGATGCCGAGAGAATTCGCGATCAGTTTCGTTCTTGAATACGAAAGACCGACGATGGCGGCAACGCTCGCGATGCCGCAACCTGTGCGCTCCAGCTGAACCACTGATTTCACCATGATGCCCAACGGACCTTGGCTGTCAGGCGCCTCGAAGGGAGAGCGGACGTCACGGAATACCGAAATAGACCATATTCAGATAGGGAGCAATGTACGATTTTGTAAGCAAGTTCCTGAAGCAGGCCCGAGACCGTGAGCATGGCAACCAACACTGCCGGCCGGCCCGGCTACATGCTGTTCGATACGCTTCTGGTCAGTTGATCGTCGCCGTACCACTGGCGATGGAACTGCACGAGGGCGTCGCGGTCGGACCTCGATTGCTGCATCACCGCGGGGCTCACCCCTTCGCGATGGAAGAGGCGGGGGACGGTGTACAGCACGTAGTTGAAGTTCCGCTTCGCGTACTCGTCCCCGATCTTCTGGAACGACGCCCCGTCGATCGAGAACTTCATCGTGCCGCGGTACGACAGCTCGACGCGCTTGTAACGCTTGTCGCGAACCTTCTTCGCGAACTCCAGGAACGCCGTGTGGACGTCGATCGGCGTCTGGCGGACGCCGATGGTGCGCAGGTCATAGACCACCACGCCCGGCACCACGTAGTACTGGTAGTGCGCCGAGACGTCCATCCCGGCGAAAGCGGCCGGGTTCGCCTTCAGGACGTCATTGACCGGCTGCTGCAGGAGGATGAGGTTGGCTGAATAGCCGATGACCGCGGCGATGAGCGGCGTCCCGACGAAGATGAGCTTCCGCTTCGGGAAGCTCGGGATCTGAATAGCCACGCGCTCGAGCTTCGTTTGCTGCCGGATGCGCTGCCAGAGCGAGAGGCGTTTGCGGGGATTCCGTTTCGATGCCGGGGGCTCGATCGGAAGCGCGTAGTAGAGGATCGACAGGAGCAGGCCGGCCCCGATGGAAACGAGCCCGACAGGGCGGAACACCAGCAGGGCCAGGAGGCCGAAGATGTAGGCCACCCAACTGGCGTGGTTGATGCGGGAGCGGGTGCGCTGGGCCCGCTCGCGATAGAAATCGTCGTTGACGATCTCCGAGCACTGCCGGCAGCGAACCGCATTCAGGGGGATCTCGCTGCCGCAGAACTTGCACGGCGCCATCTGGTCGGCAACCCGGCGCTTCTTCGTCGCGAAGTCCTCCGAGCGGCGGTGGGGAGCGAGATTCAGCAGCAGGAGTCCGCAGTGCGTGCAGGCCGCGGCGCCTGCCTCGAAGGGGGTGTTGCATTCCGGGCAGCGCGTCATTTGTCCTGAATAACTGCAAACGTGCCGCCAGCATGCCCGTTTGCACATTGCTGACCGCATCGGAATAGCCTGCTACCCGCTCCGGTTCGCCTATGCATCCGTGATTTGCCGAGTTGAGACGAAGAACACCGTTTTGAATCTCCGAAGGCAGCACAGAAAGGAGATTCAAAGATGAGAACACAAGGTAACGTCAAGTGGTTCAACGACGCCAAGGGCTTCGGTTTCATCACCAGCGAGAACGGTGACGACGTATTCGTCCACTTCTCGGCCATTCAGGGCGCCGGCTTCCGGTCGCTTCCCGAAGGAGCCGCGGTCGAGTTCGACATCGTCAAAGGACCGAAAGGTCTTCAGGCGGCTAACGTAGTCGCCGTCTAAGTAGCCGATATTGCAATCGACGAAAGGGCAGGAGCGATCCTGCCCTTTTCGTTGTGTGGAGGTTTATGGGAAGGCCACAAGTATCAGTCGTCAAACGTCAGCGCGAGCAAGCCAAGCGCGAGCGCCAGCAGTTGAAAGCGGAAAAGCGTGCTCAGCGGAAGAACGAGAAGCCGGGCGAGCCGGGCGACGATATCGATCTCGCCGACCTCGTCGTCGAAGGCACCGAGATCCCCTGAAGGTGTCCTGGTGTCAGAACGTTCGTACGACCCGTTTCACCGAGCCCTGGGCAACCAGCGCAGGCGGTCGTGCCGCCCAGCGTATCCAGCTCCGCGGCCGCACCGCCTCAGCGCCGGCTGCCGAAGCGCCGCTCGATATTGAATCCGAGATGAAAATCGCTCTTGTTCAGCGGCGAGCCCTGGTACGTCGACGTGACGTACTGGTCGACGTGCGTGGCATTGCTGTTCGTCACCAGGATCTCGAAGTAGTGTCCGCCGATGGCGCGCTTGAGTCCCAGCGCCCAGGCGAAGTCCCCACCCTTCATCGTTGACGGCAGGTCGCGGTTCTTCGGAATCAGCTCCGCCACCAGGCTCAGCCCCGGGCGGATCATCACCGCCGCGCCCAGCGGGACATTCGTCGCATTCTTGAAGAGCGCCGTCGACGTCGTCCCGTTGACCGCGCGCCCGGCATTCGTTGCGAAGGTCGGGATCACGAAGACCTCGGCGCGGCCACCGAACTGCCGCGAGAGGACAGCCTGGGCGAAGAACGACGTGCGATCGACGACGTCGCGCTCCGTCCGCCAGTCCATCCCGCCACGCATGGCCAGAGAGAACGGAATCGCATGCGCCTGCTGTACCACCACGTACTTGAACGACGACTCGATGTCGTCGCTGACATTGCTGCGCACGAACGTCGCCTGCAGGTCTCGCGTGATCACGTACGAGAATCCGATGCCGACATCCGCGCTGCCGTCGAGTCCGTACAGCGAGTGCACCCGATCGCTGAAGCTGCCCTGATCGAGCGACTGGCTGAAGCGATGCGTGAACGCCACCTCCCACGTCCCCTCGGACGGGATATGCGAGGTCGGCAGCGACAGGAGAGCATCGCCGAGGGGCACCGGGCGGAGTGGGGTGTACTGGTCCGGCTGGGGCTGGGGCGGCTCCTGTGCCGCGGCTGTAAACGAGAAACCAGAAACCAGAAACCAGAAGGCAGAAACCAGAAGGCAGAAACCAGAAGGCAGACTGCGCCTCCGCCGCTGATCTCGCGCCGCTACGCCACTCTTGATCGACCTCACTTCTGGTTTCTGGTCTCTGGTTTCTGGTTTAGTCATTCGGTGCCCCTCGGCGGATCCAATCGCGCACGAGCTTGATCTGCGCGTCACTGAGACTGGGGAGGTTTTGCGGCATCCGGGCGCCCGTGATCCCGGCCCCAGTGATCTTGCGGTAGAGGTACGAGTTCGTCGGATCGAACGGGGTGACGCGCGCCAGCGGCGGGGATTCGATGCTTGGAACGCCGACCGTCATCGCGTATGCGCGGCCGGGCGAGAGGATCATACTTTCCTGTCTCCCCAGCGGGTCATGACAGCCAAGCTGCGCGCAGGTCGGCGTGAAGAGCTCGTTCTGGACTCGCGTGAATGTGGCCGTCGGATCGATCGGATCCCCGGCGCCGGAGCCGGGAGCAGTCGGTTCCTTCAGCTTGCCGCACCCGAGGGCCAGTAGGAGAGTGAACGGGATCAGCTTACGGAGCATGCGCGGCGAAGGGTAGCCGCCCACAGCGAGTAATCGCAAGTTCCAAGTTTGAAAACAAGGCGGTAGTCATCGCAGGGCCTTAACGCGAGCGCTAGCGGCCGGAGCGCTGGACAGCCTGCCCTGAGCGAAGCCGAAGGATCCTCGCCGCCGGGACAGCCGCCTAGGCCGCACTCTCCCAAAGGCTGTGATGGTACCTATCGAGAACCCTCTCCCCGCGATCGAGCGGGGAGAGGGTGGGCCGAAGGCCGGGTGAGGGGACGCGCGGCTGCCGATCTGCGAAGTGACGGGCCGGGGGAAGCGCATGAAAACAACGCAACTTCAGCGCGAGCACGGCCCCCTCATCCGCCGTAGCCTGCCCTGAGGAGCGATAGCGACGAAGGGCTCTCGACGATACACAGTGTCCGCGATTCCACTCATATGGTGAGAAATGCCGCCGAGACGGCAGCGCTCCGTCGCGCTTTCAGATCGGAATGACAGCGTGTCTTACCAACCGTAGCTCCGGCCCGGCTGCGGAGCCTCGCGACCGAGGAGGGCCTCGCGATACTTGGCGAACTCGCGGCCCGACGTGTAGTAGTCGGGCAGCACCTTCTTCAGGTACTCGATATACGTCTCACCGCTTGCCGGCTTCCCGTTCTCGACGATCATCTCCCCGTCGATGTCATACGGCATGAAGGCGATCTCCTCCATGCCGCGGGTGCGGAAGAACTTCACGTCGGGCGCGAAGAGCAGATCCTTTGGTGCCACTCCGCTGACCGTCTCCCGGGTGTCCTGCACTTCGCGGACGATGGTGCGGGCATCGGGGGCGGGTGTGTCTTTCACCTTGGCCTGGACGACGGCGATGTTCACCAGCTCCAGAACCTCCCGAACCTCGTTGTAGTACTCGCTCTGGGCCGTGCCGTTGTTGCGGTCCTTGAAGCCGAAGGCGATCGACGTCTCCCCGCCGCGCTCGTTGCCGAACATCTCCACGCCGCGCGGGACCCACACGTTCAGGACGCGCTGGATGTCGTCGATCGAGAACCGCCCGGTATCGTTGTGCGCTCCCACGGCCAGATCGCGCAGGAACCCGCGGCCGCTGCCGATGTGGAAGCCCTCCTCGGAGAGCATCGGCCCCATCGACCGCGCCATCGGCGCGTACGAGAAGACCTTCTGCATCTCGAGCTGATACTTCCCCACGAGATCGATCACCGTGGCGAAGACGACGTTGTCGAGAAAGGTCACGAAGGGGATGTTGAACGCGTCGAGGACGTGGTTGCCCAGTTCCATCGCCAGCAGCTCGTCGATCGTGTCCTGAGCCACGTCGGGATGGCCGGGCTTCTTCCAGCTCTGGTCGTGGTCGAAGACCCAGAACATCTGATACCCGTGCCGCAGCTCCTCGGCCATGATGCGGAGCACGGCCATCTTCATCTGATCGGACGGCGCCTCTTCCAGCGTCAAGCGGTGTTGCTGGATCGAGCCGAGCTCGGTCGATGCCTGGGCGCGGATGATGTCGCGCGCCGTGTAGAACATGTTGCCGACCATGTCGCCGGCCTGCTCGAAGCGGGGCTGGCCGGTCATGCGCCCGTAGGTGATGTTCTCCGAGGCCAGCTTGCCCACTTTGGCGAAAAGCTGGAAGGGTGTCTGGTTGTAGTACTTCGACCAGTTGGTCTGCAGGAATTCAAGCTCGGGAAAGTGCTTCTTCTGCCACGCCACCAGGGCATCGTGGTGCTTCGGGGTGATCGTTTCCGTTGTGTAAGCTGCCAAGAACCCTCCTGGAAAACCTCCGATGCGGCCGGCGGCGTCAACGCTCGCCCGTGCGGCGACATTCTCGCCGGATCGGTGCCATAATTCGATGGCGCGGGGCGGATTGTAAGCGGTTCCGCGGTTGCGTGGAAGATCATGGAATCCCGGTTGCAGCTAAAGCAGAGATCTCAATGCAGACGCTGACACTGATCCATTCCGAGAGTTTTCCGATCGGCGGCTATGCTGACGCTCTTCGGCGTGAGTCGATCGTGCCTCTTGCCCTGGCCAGCCTCGATCAACTCAAGCCGGAGGCCGGCGCGCTCAGTGTGATCCTGCTCGACCCGGCCATCAAAAACGGCCGCCCGTCGTCGTTCAACGGAAATCTGGCGATCGTCGGCATCGGGTTGGACGAACAGCCCGAGTGGCTGACGGACGACAGCATCTACATCGAACTGCCGGGGAGCCCGTCGCGTGCCTCGTTGCTGAGCGCGGTGAAGCGCGCCTTTCAATCGCTGCATCAGAAACTGCGGGCCGAGCAGCTCGAGCGGCAGCTCGGCGAGCGGACTCGGGAGTTGCGCGAGCTGAGCGAGGTCGGCATCGCCCTCTCCACCGAGCGTGACCACTCCGCCCTGTTGACCACGATTCTCAGCAAGGCGCGCGAGCTCTCGCGGGCCGACGCCGGCTCGCTCTATCTGCTCGACGAGGTGAACGGCGAGAGAGTGCTTCGCTGGAAGCTGGCCCAGAACGACTCGATCAAGGTCGAGGCCTTCGAGGAAATGGTTCTGCCGATCACGCGCCGCAGCCTGGCCGGATGGGTGGCCCTGAACGGCGACACGCTCGTCATCGACGACGCCTATGCCCTTCCCGACGACGCCGAATATTCCATCAACCGATCCTTCGACGAAAAGAACGGCTACCTGACCCGGTCGATGCTGGTCTTCCCGATGCTGACGCACGTCGGCGAGCTCGTCGGCGTCCTGCAGCTCATCAACCGGAGAAAGCTGGGCGCGCCGGTCAAGCTGACCGCCGCCACCGTGCCATCCGAGGTTGTTCCGTTCGACCAGGAAACCGTCGATCTGATGCGCGCGCTCGCCGCGCAGGCGGCCGTGTCGGTCGAGAACAATCTGCTCTACAAGTCGATCGAGCGTCTGTTCGAAGGGTTCGTGACGGCAGCGGTCACGGCCATCGAACAGCGCGATCCGACGACCTCCGGTCATTCCTTCCGCGTGGCCGACCTCACCGTCGAGCTGGCCCGCGTCGTCGATCGCGACGACCAGCGCTACCGCGACGTCCACTTCACCTCCGAGCAGGTGCGCGAGATCCGTTATGCCTCGCTGCTGCACGACTTCGGCAAAGTCGGCGTGCGCGAACAGGTGCTGGTGAAGGAGAAGAAGCTCTATCCGCTGCAACTGGAGACGCTGCGCAACCGCTTCGAGTTCGCCATGAAAACGGCCGAGAACGACGCGAACCGGCGGAAGCTCGAATACCTCCTCGCGCACGGCCGCGAGGCCTTCAACGACTTCGGCGCCCGCACCGACGAGGAACTGCGCGAGCAGCTCGAGCGGATGAAGAAAGACTTCGCCTTCATCACCAAATCGAACGAACCGACCGTGCTGCCGGAAGGGGAGTTCCAGTATCTGCAGCAACTGGCCGAGCAGGAGTTCGGCGACCTCCGCGGCGAGCGCCGCCGCCTCCTCAATGCCGAGGAGGTGCGCATCCTCTCCATCCGCAAAGGCAACCTCGACGCCAGCGAACGGAGCGAGATCGAGAGCCATGTGACGCACACGTACAACTTCCTCCAGAAGATCCCCTGGACGAAGGACCTGGCCGCGGTGGCGGACATCGCCTACGCGCATCACGAGAAGCTGAACGGCCGCGGCTATCCGCGCAAGCTGTCCGCGGCCGAGATCCCCATCCAGTCGCGCATGATGACCGTCTCCGACATCTACGACGCCCTGACCGCCAACGACCGCCCGTACAAGCGCGCCATCTCCACCGAGCGCGCCCTCGACATCCTCAAGATGGAAGTCGGCGACGGCCTGCTCGACTCCGCGCTGGTGAACATTTTCATCGAGGCCAAAGTGTTCGAGCGCGGCGGCGTGATGCGGACGTGATCGTTCCTGGACAGCAGACGCCTTGCTGCGCTTCGGAGCACAGACAGGAGTGTCTGTGCCACATTTTGTCCTGCGATTAAGCGGAGCACTCGTCGGAATCCGCGATGCAATGTGGCACAGACACTCTTGTCTGTGCTTTCTCAACCCAGATCCTCGCCCCCCATCTCCGCCAAAATCCTCCGGCACACCTCACGCCGCGCCTCGCGCCGCAGCCTCAGCCAGATCCGCGCCGATTCCGGGAGCCACTCCGGCTCCGCGGCATCCGCGAGGGCGTTGCGGACGACGTCCGGCAGCGAGCTGCCCTCGCGGCGCGAGCGGGAAATGCGTTCGGCAAGACCGCGGACGCCGGCCGAATCGATGAGAAGGGCCGTGGCCAGCGCGCGTTCCGCGGCGGTCGTCGGCGCGTCGAGTCTGCGAATGGATGCCGCGGTCGCATGGAGCTGGCCTTCCGACAGGCCGGTCGTCAACACCGCCCGCGAGAGGTTGCCGACCTTCTCCAGCCAGCGGCCGAGGCCGTGGAAGAGCAGGAGGAGCTCGAAGGCGTCATCGCCGCTGGCCGGCTCGCACACACGGCGCGCAATCGCGGCCACCCGCTCGATCTCGTCGAAGCGCGAGACGCCGTCGAGATCCTGATACAGCGGGCGGAGGAAGGCTTCGATCCGCTGACGCAGCGCAGGGTCCATCGTCACCGCCGCTCCAGCAGCCACAGGCTGACCTGAACACCGCCGCTCTCGATGCGACGCTCCGCGGTCACCTTGAGCTTCGTCGTGCGGCGTAGCAGAGCGATGAGCGTTTTCGCGTGCGCGGTGTAGAGAAGCGCGCGCCCGCCGGGCGCCAGCGTCCTCACGATGTTCCCGACGATGCGGCGGTAGAGCCCATCGATGTTGCGGTCCTCCGTGCGCATGCCGAACGGCAGATTGGCCAGGACCTCGTCGCATCGATCCGGCCACGCCGCCGGGTCGCCTCCGTCGCCCTGGCGCACAGCGATGCGCGCCGCGAGACCGGCAGCGATCACGTTGCCAGCGGCCGCGCGGATTGCGGTCGGGCTGATGTCGATGCCGGAGAGAGTCGTCCCCGCGTCGAGCAGCGCCCGCTCGATTAGCAGCGTTCCGCTGCCACACGTCGGATCGACGACCACGCCGCGGTCTCCTCGGCGAACGAGCCGCGCCAGGCATGCTCCGACCACCGGGTTGATCGACGCGCCGACGTCGGCCAGGCGGTAAGCGAAGCGCTCGTCAGCCTCGAACGTCGGCACGAGCCAGATCCGGGTGGCATCGTCATCCGCCTCGACGCGCAGCATGGCCGCGTAACTGGAAGGGGAGTCCGTGAGCCCCTGCGGCGCGAAGGTCTCGCGAGCCTGGCGTAGCACCTCGTTGAACTCCTGCTTCGTGACGCGCACGTTCTCGAGCGCGAAGCGGTAGGGGAGAATGTCCGACTCGCTCGTGATCCACTCCCGCCAGCGAACCTCGGCCTTCCGCAGCGTATCCAGATAGGCACCTGCCGCTCCCTCGGCCACGAGAATGCGCACGTCGTAGATGCAGCGGAGAACCGGCGGCCGTCCTGGCAGAGCGATCGTCCCCTTCCGAACGACGGATGCCTCGATGCCATGCGCGTGCGCCTCGGCGATGGCGACATCTTCGAGCCCGATCGGCACGCTGGCGTAGACGCGCATCGGACTCTCCAGTCCGACCTCGCGCCAAGCGAATCCCGTGGCCGGCCCGCTGACGCGGTCGCGCGCTTTTCGCAACACCTCGGCCTCGGCATCCGAACGCGGCTCCATCGCCGCCAGCGCCGCGCGCGCCTCATCCCCGCCGATCCTGCCGAGTGCCAGAATCATCGACGGACGGACCCACGACACCTCCTCGGCGGCCAGCGCGGCCAGCAATGCGGATACCGCCCCATCGCCGCCGCGCTTGCCGAGGGCGATCGCGGCGATGCGCCGCGACTGTGGGGATGGGTCGGTGAGAGCTGGCATTCGCGCAGCTTAGACGAAGAGTGAAGGGTGAAGAGTGAAGGGTGAAGGGTGAAGGGTGAAGAGTGAAGAGTGAAGGGTGAAGGGTGAAAGAGAGCGAAGGGTGAAAGTAGGGTTGAAGAGTGAAGGGCGCGAAAGTAGATGTTTACTTTTCACTCTTCACTCTTCACCCTTCACCCTTCTATGTACGACGCCGTCGTCGTCGGCTCCGGGCCCAACGGCCTCTCCGCCGCCATCGTTCTTGCGCGCAAGGGACTGCGCGTCCTGGTGCTCGAAGCGCACGAGACCATCGGCGGCGGCGCACGTACCGAAGAACTGACGCTGCCGGGATTCAAGCACGACGTCTGCTCGGCCATCCATCCGATGGGACTCCTGTCGCCATTCTTTCAAACGCTGCCCCTGGCCGATCATGGCCTGGCCTGGAAAACCTCCCCGTACCCGCTCACGCATCCGCTCGATGACGGCACCGCGGCCGTCCTGGAACTATCGCTCGACAAAACCGCCGAACGGCTCGGCGACGACGGCGACGCCTATCGGCGACTGATGAAGCCCTTCGTCCGCAACTCCGAGGCTCTGTTCGCCGAGATTCTTCGTCCCATCCGCCTCCTCCCGCGTCATCCCGTTCTCCTGGCGCGCTTCGGGCTGGAGGGAATTCGCTCCGCGCTCTCGCTGGCGAAGCGCTTCAAAGGCGACGCGGCCCGTGCTCTCCTCGGCGGCTGCGCGGCACATTCGTTCCTGCCGCTCGACGAGGCCGGCTCGGCCTCCTTTGGACTCGTGCTCGCGCTGTCCGGCCACGCCGTCGGCTGGCCGTGCGCACAAGGGGGCTCCGTCGCCATCATCAACGCGCTGGCGAGCTACCTCCGATCGCTCGGCGGAACGATCCGGACCTCGACACCCGTTCGAACGATGAACGATATCCCTTCGTCACGCGCGGTCCTCTTCGACGTCACGCCGCGCCAGCTCGCCTCCATCGCCGGCGACGAACTGCCGGCCGCGTATGTGAAACGGCTGCATCGATTCCGCTACGGGCCGGGCGTGTTCAAGATCGACTGGGCTCTCGACGGGCCGATCCCCTGGCGCGCCGAGGAGTGCACGCGCTCGGCGACCGTCCACGTCGGCGGCACCATCGAGCAGATCGCCGATCACGAAGCGGCCATCTGGCAAGGCCGCCGCACCGAGCGTCCTTTCGTCCTCGTCGCGCAACAGAGCCTCTTCGACGGCTCGCGCGCGCCGGCCGGCAAACAGACCGGCTGGGCGTATTGCCACGTGCCGCACGGTTCGACCGAGGATATGACTGACATCATCGAGCGGCAGATCGAGCGATTCGCGCCCGGTTTCCGCGATCGGATCCTCGCTCGCCACACCATGAACACCGCTGCCTACGAGACCTACAATGCGAACGTGATCGGCGGCGACATCGCCGGCGGCGCGAACATGCTCTCGCAAGTCGTGGTCCGGCCCTTCCTCCGGCGCGATCCCTACTCCACCCCCAATAAGCGCATCTTCCTCGCCTCGAGCTCCACGCCCCCCGCCGGTGGAGTACACGGGATGTGCGGCTACTGGGCTGCTTTGTCGGCGTTGAGGGTGATGGGTAGTTGAATCGGGGGTCGGGAGTCGGGGGTCGGGGGTCGGAGCAAAGTCGGGCCGCGATCCCCGCTCCGTATGCCGCGGTAGCGGCCAAAGACGATAGCCAGGGGTGCGAGCGCTTTTTGCGAGCACCCCTGGTCATCAATGTCAAACATGCCGTGCCGCGTTAGCGGCACTGGACGTGATCGGACGACTGTGACTCCACTCCAGTGCCGCTGACGCGGCACAGAACCATGGGGCCTCGTTACCAGGGGTGCTCGCAAAAGCGCTCGCACCCCTGGCTACCTTCCGCTGCCGCTATCGCGGCGTTTGGCCGTAGGCGATTGGCGCCGAGCGCGGGGCTGCATTGTGGAGCGCGCCTTCGCGCGCTACCCGGGTTGAGTTGACGGGTTGGTGAGTTACTGAGGTTGCTGGGTTACTGGGACTGCTGGGGTGTGGGTTGGTGCTAGTTGCCAAGGACCGAGCAACCCAGCAGCCGAGCAACCCAGCAGCCGAGCAACCCAGCAACCGAGCAACCCAGCAACCGAGTAACCAGCAACCCCAGTTCGTCATGCGCGCGAAGGCGCGCTGAACAATGCAGCCCCGCGCTCGGCGCGGGGGCACGCGTCGGGTTAGGAATTGCGGCCGCGGAGGCGGCCGCGACAAGGCCGCTCGGGACCTCCGGTAACCACACCGCCACCCCACTCCTGGCCCGCGCATTGCTCTAAATAACCACTATCAGGAGGCTATATGCCGATCGAGATACGCAATCCAAAACCAGGCTTCCGCGCTGTTGCGGCCGCTTCTCTCATCTGTTCTTTGGCAGTGCTCGGCTGCTCCACGAACCGGACTCCCGGCGACGGCCAGCCGTCCATGTCACCCCCCGCCGGCCCGGCATCGACACCGGGATCGTCCTCGGGTACCTGGGGCAATCAGCCAATGGCCAGCGCCGCATACGTTGGCACCCGCGTCGACCGCGCGAATGAGTCGGCGGCGATCATGGCATCGCATCAACGTGAGCAATTCCTCGGCTATGCGAATCCGGCCGCCTCGGCGCCGCAGTTCCTGGCCTCATCCGCTCCGATCGCGTCGTCCTCGGTATACGCAAACGGCTACGCAAGTCCGACCGTCAACGCATCGATTGCCTCGCCACCGACTCCAGCCATCGGTATCGATGACGCGGAGTTCTTTCCCGGCACGGGTACAACCGCGCTCACTCCCACCACCGGGGCGATTGCCGCCGGCGCGCGTGTGACGACGGGAACGACCGTCGCCGCGCTCGCGAACAACAACCTCGGCGCACCGACGCCGGCGATATCGTCCGCGCGAGTTCCGACCCCGTCACAGGCCTCCAACGGGGCATCAACGCCGACGGCGTCGTCCGCGCGAGCTCCAACGCCGACACAGGCTGCCAACGGAACATCAACGCCGGCGAAGTCGTCCGCGCAGGTTCCGTCCCCCACACAGGCTGCCAAGGGCACGCTTACTCCGACGATGTCATCCGCGCGAATCCCGACTCCGACACAAGCCGCCAACGGGACGCTGACCCCCACGATGTCGTCCGCGCGAGTTCCGACCCCGACGCAAGCCGCCAGCGGAACGCCGACGCCGACGATGTCTTCCGCCGTCATCCTGACCCCGGCGCAAGCAGCCAATTCACCGGTCGGAAGCCTGAGCACGACCAGCGCGGCTAGCGCAATCAAGACCGCTGCCGCGACGAAAACGAAAGCGACCGCTGCCGCGCACGCTCGCGTAATCGCCCCGATCCGGGTCATGAATGCGAACGGAACGATCACGATCACGAACGTGCAGCCGACGACTACGAGGAATCCATAGCGACTGCAGGGGACGCGGAAGGACCCCCTGCACAATCATCTCCAGAAAGGAGGTGGGGCACTCGAAAGAGCCCGTGCAACGTGTTGGGGGTCCTTCGGCGTCCCCGGCGGACGCGGGGACTACTGTCGCGTCAAGATTCGCGGTGCGGCCCATTGCAGCTTTATAGATGTTCTTCGGCTGCGCACCCTCAGAGGTAGTGAAACCAACCGCCACCACAGGGCAATTTGTTCTATGAAAGCGATTGTCAAGGGCAGACCTCTTCCTTGCTGATTGCTTTTCCGTTTTTTTCCTGGCAATCAGCCCCTTCCGGCCCGAAGAGGACGATCGAGAGTGCTCGATGGGTGGCGGCGCAGTCGTTC
>DATHRD010000028.1:0-16562 GCA_035482045.1 Thermoanaerobaculia bacterium | reverse complement strand
TTCTTCGACTCTCTAGGCCTTCAGAAGCTCTACAGCTGACGTGTTCAACCAGCCGAACCGCCGTGTGCGGATCCGCACGCACGGTGGTGTGGGAGGGGCGGAGCCGTGAGGCTCCCCCCTATCCCGAATCGGGACGTCTGCGCTACCGAACCACTGTCACCGCGATGTCGCGGGAGCCGGAGCGGCCGCGGTCGTCTACGGCGCGGACGACGAACGATCCCGGCTGTGCGGGCCAGAGGAAGACCTTTCCGCTCGGGGCTTTTCCGACGAAGGTCTCGTTGACGAACCAGAAGACCTCGCGCGCGTCGGCGTCGGTGGTGGCCTGGAAGGGGATGGCTTTCTCCGTTCGGAATGCTCGCAGCGCGTACGAGACGCCGCCGGTGGGCGATGTGATCTGCGGCGGGTTTCCTCGGCCGGCCACAGCGTCTATCCCGCAGCGCGGGTCGCGCGGAGGTGGGGTGCGTCGTGGGATTCCGGCCTGGTTGAAGATGCGCAGCATGTCGGAGTCCCAGAATTCGAAGACGGCGGGGTGGGCGGAGGACGGGTACGGCGGGCAGGACTCGAGTCCGGATCGGCCGTCGATGAGGACTTCGCGATGGACATCGCAGACTTTGATCGGCGACTTGCCGGGAATGAACCATGTCGAGGCCAGACGATCGCAATGCGGGCCGGGAAGCTGTCCCGAGATGGCGCAGACGTCGATCTTGCGCACGGCATCCGGAGGGAATCGCGCCGATCCTGTCCTGCGGCCCTGTTGCGCGCGAACAGAGTCGACGATGCGGAAGAAGAGCGGAGCCGCTGCCTGGATGCCGACGAAGGCAGGGTTGCCTTCTCCGTCGAAGTTTCCCACCCACACGGCCAGCACGTACGGGCCGAAGATGCCGGCGGACCATGCGTCGCGGAAGCCGTATGACGTGCCGGTCTTCCAGTAGACGGGTGCCTGACTGGAATCGTCCAGCGACCCCTGATCCGGCCGCGGGTTGTCCTTGAGCATGTCCATCGTCACAAACGACGCTTCCTCGCTCAGGATCCGCGTGCCTTTTGTGGAAGCGCTGTCGATCGTGCGGCGGAGCGGGCGGAGAATCCCACCGTTGGCGAGCGCGGCATAGAGGGTTACGAGCTCCTCCATCGTCACCTCACCTGCTCCCAGGACGAGACCGAGGCCGTAGTTCTGCTCGGAGCGCATCTGGGAGATGCCGGCGGATTTCAGGAACGAATAGAAGCTGGGATTGGCGAGGCGCGAGGCCAGGGCTACGGCGGGGATGTTCCTGCTCCGGATCAGCGCGTCCTTGGCCGTGATGGGGCCGATGAACTGGCCGTCGAAGTTTTCGGGGCTGAAACCTGAGAACGACCTCGGTGCGTCTTTCAACACGGTCAGCGGATGAATGAGCCCTTGATCGATGGCCAATGCGTAGATGAATGGCTTGAGGGCCGATCCGGGTGAGCGTTTGGCGGCGGTGCCGTTGACCTGTCCCTGGATCGTGCCGTTGAAGAAATCCGCCGAGCCGACGACCGCCTTGATCTGCATCGTCCGTGAGTCGACCAGCATCGCCGCGGCGTTGTTGATGCCGATCCTCCGCTGTTCCGTTACGTACGAGCGCACGTGACGCTCCAGCAGCCGCTGAAGCCGCAGATCGAGCGACGTGGTCACCTCGGAACCGCGAGCCGAGGGAAGGATCTCGTTGACGAAGTGGGGCGCGAGGAACGGCAAAGTGCCGGGGTCGCGCATGGCCATGGGAAGCTTCATGAGCCCTTCATCGCGCCTGTCCTCGGGATGCGCGTCCACCCACTGCCGATAGAGACTGGCCCGCGCGCGGACGAGCGATTGATTGCGCAGCCGGTCGGACGTGCGCCGGCTCGGATTCTGCGGGATCACCGCAAGGGTCAGCGCCTCGGGCAGTGTGAGCCTGTCGACGGGCTTGCCGAAATAGATCAGGCTCGCAGCGGCCACTCCCTCCACATTCCCGCCGTATGGGGCGCTATTGAGATAGGCCTCGAGGATGTCCCGCTTTGAGTGGAAGGCTTCCAGCTCGATGGCACCGATGATCTGGCGCAACTTCCCTGAGGGCGTGCGGGTGTTCCTGTGGGACCAGAGACGGGTGAGCTGCATGGTGATCGTCGATCCGCCGATGCGCCGTTCCCGTCTGGCGTAGGTTTCCCACGCGGCGCGGACGATGGCAAACGGGTTTGCGCCGGGATGCGCGTAGAAGTGCCGGTCCTCGCGCAGCAGGACCGCTTCGATGAGCGTCGGAGGAATTCGCGAGAGCGGCACGGCCAGCCGGTACTTTTCGTCCGAGGCCAGAGTCAGGCGGAGCAGGTGATGATTCGCGTCGTAGACCGCCACTGACGACGGAAGCCGCTCGGACAACGGACGGCGCGGCACGAAGCGAATGAGCAGAAGGGCTGCTGTCAGTACGGCAAGCGTTGCGAGGATTCGCCGGCGGATGGTCACGGTGTCTCAGTTGCGTTCCACGGTAATCCTGCCGGCGAGCGATCGTGCCTGTACCGATCGGTCGTACATCGCTTCGCCGAATGTAGGCGGCACGTTATAGGTACCGACGTTCGTGGCCTTGATCCGATAGATGAATTCCTTGACCTCGGCGCCAACACTTCCGTAGAGGACTACGCGATCTTCGCGGATGTCGGCATAGTCGAGCGGCCATGTCGAGCGGACCGATCCGATCGGCGCGACCCATTTCGCGCCGGCGGTCTGGGCGGATTCGCTGTCGCTCTCGTCGTCACTGTCGTCTCCCGACTTCTGCGCCGGCGTTGTTTCCGGCTGCGGGCTCACCGGCGGCTGCGCCGGCTCGACGACGACCTCGAATCCACCGGGGAGCAGATCGGTGACGGCGACGTAGGCCCGCTTCTGACCGGCGATGGTGCGTAACTTCAGATGCACTTCGATCTCATCGCCGAGGTGGACGTGCTGCAACGGCTGGCCGCCGGGTACTGTGTACTCGCGGAACACCTCCAGCTTGTTGGTGATCGCCTTCTGCGGTGGGTTCGTATCGAAGCCGGCTTCGGTGAGCATGAAGAAGGCGTTGAAATCGCCGCTGCTCGTGAACTGGATGCGCGCCGCCGAGTCGGAGATCGGAACCCGAGGGAACAGGCCGGCGGGCAAGGCGAGATCCTTTGATGCTCCGGCGGCGGAGATCTCGGCCATGGAGAGCTTCCCGTTCTTCTGAATCCCGACCGAGCGCGCGTAGGCGTCGAGGGCCATGATCGTATAGGCCGACGACAGCGTGCTGTAGCTGCCATGTTGCAGCGGCTCGACGACGATAAGGATCTCGTCGGCTCCCAGCCGGCGCAGGCGATCCGGGAAATGTCGCGCCAGGATGTACAGAAGCTGCGCATCGCGGATCGCGCCGTTGTAGTAATAGTCGCTATCGTCGACATCCTGCCGGTCGCCCAGCCGGACCTCGCCGATGAGACTTCCCGCCAGCCGCTCCTGCTTCAATAGTTGATACGTCGCGGCGAGGTAAATCCCGGCGAGATCCTTCTTCCATGTCTTTGCGTACTTGTCTTCCAGTTGCTTCTGCACGGCGGTCGCGTAGTTCGTCGTCACGACGCCGTTGCGGGTGAGGAGATAAATCGCATAAGCCCTGATGCGCAGGTCGGAGATGGTGTGACCCTCGCTGGCCGCCAGTTGGTTAAGGTGGGCCATGGCGTTGTCGAGGACCTCGCGCGGCACCGTCAAGCCGCGCTCCTTTGCTTCGAGAAGGAACTGGGTCGCATACACGCTGGGCAGCTCAGCCACCGCGGCATTCCCGGGCCAGAGAGCGAACGCTCCCTCTTCGTTCTGTCTCGATTGCAGCGTGGCCACGGCACTGGCCAGATTCTTCTCCGCGGCGCCGGGCACATAGCCGAACTCGGGCCGGTCGCGCAGTACGATCGCCGGCATGGCCTGGCTCACGACCTGCTCCGTACAACCATATGGGACCTTTTCCAGATAGGAGACCAACCCTCCGGCCAGGCCGAGGGGAAGGTCGGAGATGCCGCCTTGCAGCGTGCGGAACTCGGGGTACATGCGGCGGGTAACGGGCACGACCTCCTTGCCCTTCTTGACGTGGCCGGCGGTGAGAGTAGTCATGTACGGAACCGGCGGACGCACGCTGAGCTCGGTCGAATAGTGCGACGAGCGTGAGCCCATGCTGCTCCGGAATGTCATCGCGGCTGAGCCTAGGATCGGCTTTGCGCGCATGCGGAAGGAGGCCGTTCCCTCGCGCATCTCACCGGCCGTCACGATCACTTTGCGGGGACCGATCACTTCGAGGGCGGGCGACGTCTGCACCTCGAGCGTCACTTGCGCATTCGCGCCGGAGCCCGGCACGTTGTTGGCGACCGAGACGCTGACCTCGAACTCGTCTCCCGGAGCGACGAACGCCGGCGCGTTCGGATTGATGACGAAGTCGCCGCGGATTTGCGACGTCTTCTGGAAGACGCCGGCGGCGTCGGGCGATACCGCTACCGCCATCACGCGCAACGTTCCGTTGAAGTAGTCGGGCAACGGGAACAGCAGCTCGTGCTCCTCAGGACCGGAATCGATGATGCCGGACCAGAAGGCCACCGGCTTTTCCCGTTTGCGCTTGAAGGGATTGAGGTTCTTCCCGAGCGCGCCGCCGGCGTCTCCGCCCGGCGCGGCCACGGCCATCAGACGCTTGAACTCCGGAAGGATCAGATCGAGGATCTGCGACGTGGTCACCTCGAGAGCCCGCTTCTGAAAGAAATAGCCGAGGGGATTGGGAGTGCCGTAGCGGGCCACCTGGAGAATCCCCTCGTCCACGGCGAAGATCACGATGCGCGTGGGCCGGTCGGTCTTGTAGTGGATCTTGTAGTCCTCACCCGGCTTTGCCAGCTCGGGGCTCCTCAGGAAGATCTTCGCGGTGCGGCGCTCCCGGCTGACGGAGAAGGGAGCGACGCCGTAGCTCAGAGGACTCATGAAGATCTCATCCGAGTTGATGTCGCGGATGTAGGAGACGGAGACGTAGCCGTTGCCTTCGAAGGTCTTCGGCAGAACGATCTTCTGTACGGTACTGGTCGTATCGCTCTTGAACCAGCGATAGGCGAACACCCGTTCGCGCTCGATGGTGATCAATCCCGCTCCCGCGTAGGGCGCCTTGATCTGTACTTCAATCTCTTCGCCGGGCGTGTAGTCGGCCTTATCGAGGGCGAGCTGGAGCTCGGCGTTCTTCTCAAGGGAGAGCGTCAGGTTCCCCTTGCCGGCCACGGAGTATTCGATTCGATTGAGCTCCGTGCCGTGGTTGTCGTGAACGAGCAGGGCGTAGTCGCCCGGCTGTTCTGTGGGCAGCGGATAGTTGGCACCGGCGGCGGGGAGCACGAGCGGCGACTCCCGAAGCGTGGCCTCCTTCTTCACCGACTCGTACTTGTAAGTTCCGTTCTGCTGTTTCGTGAGGACGGAGACGTACTTGCGCTCCACCCAGGCCATCGTCAGTCCGATGACCGGCACCTTCTTCGTCTCGTGATCGATAGCGACCAATGCCACGGAGCGCTTCGCTCCCTTCGTTACATAGTGCAGATCGCCGTCCGGCTTGAATCCGATCAGGTACGGCATCGGGCAGACCAGGATCGACGACTCCGCCGAGACGCTCCGCCCGCCCGCGGCCTCGAATCCCTGCGCGACGAAGCGCAGGCGATACGTGGCCTTGGCGTAACGCTGCAGGTTCAGCTCCAGCGTCGCCTCGCCGCTGTCATTCGTACGCGTCTCCGGGAGGTCTTCGTTGAAGGTCTCCTTGGCGCGCATCGGGTCGTAGAAGCTGTAGCCTCCATAGGCCGCGAACGCCGGATAGGCCGGAGTGAGGCTGATCGATCCGGTGATCCGCCGTCCGGCTGCCGGAGTGCCGAACAGATTCCGCAGCGTGACCAGCCCCTTCAGATCGTCCGGCGAGACCCAGCCCGAGACCACCTCGCGCGACAGGTGCGTGGCGATCTTCATCCGGTCTGGCAGGAACTCCTGCACCTTCAGCGTCGTCGAGCCGAGCAGGCCTCCGGTCTGGTTGTCTTTGACCACGTAGAGATTGACCGTGTACGTGCCGGTGGGTGAGGTGTCCTGCGTCGTGTAGCGGATCTCCTCGAAACCGCTCGCGGATAGAGAGATCTTCTGGCGCATGACGACGAGCCCGCGGGCGTCGGTGACCGCGACTTCCACCGGCACTCCGGCGATCTTCTGCGACCAGTCGTTCGGCTTGACGATGATGCCGGCGTGGATCTCGTCGCCCGGCCGGTAGATCCCGCGGTCGGAGAAGAGGTACGCGCTCAGGCGATCGGCGCTGACGGCATTGGCCACGCCGCCGACTTCGAAGCGGGAGATGTCGAGACGCCGGTCGTGGCGGTTGTAGGGGAGAAACGACATGTCGTTCCCCTTGCGCACGAGGTAGAGCACGGGCGACTGCTCGCGCTTGAAATTCACGAGCGTCGGAAACGCGACGTGACCATCTTCACCGGTCGCCGCGGAGAGCACGGCCACGCCATTGCTGCCGATGACCTGCACGTTGGCGCCGGCCACCGGCGCGCCTCCGGCGATCGACTGCACGAAGAGATCGTGGCTGCCATCGAGCGCGTCCTTTGCCAGGATGCCGAGGTCGGTCACGACGATCAGACGCCTGTCTTTCTCCTCGGTGGCAACCTTCCGGACCGGATCCCACCCTTCGACCGTGAAGAAGAACACGCCGCGCCGCCCCTCGGCACTGCCTCCGACCTCGAGGTACTTCGAGAAATCGAATGCGAAGTACTTCGACTGGCCGTGCGGCAGCTTCGGGAGGTCGCGGATCTCCGTGAATCGCTCGGAGATGTTGTCTTCGTTGAATCGGTAGTTGTCGAAGCTGGGATTGCGGAAGTCCCCGCCGGACTGGCTGACGAGATGCTGCAGTTGATCCGGCAGTACCCGACCCACCTCGAAACGAACGGAATCGACGTCGCGCGCAAACAAGGGAACCTTCTTCTCCCCGCTCATGCTGAGCAGCGCGCCCGTGGAGAGGATCTTCAACTGCTTCGGAAACTCCGGTACCTCAGCCACGGTACTGAACGGCTGGCCGAGCACGTATCCGCCGAACGAGCGGATTCCCTTGTTCACACGCACATAGATGTAGCGGCCGACGTCGGCCCGATATCGGTAGCTGTGCAGAGTCGCGTATTCCTTTTCATAGGGAATGGCGTCGAGAGGTACCGGCTGCGACAAATTGAGGATCTCGGGTCCGACCAGCGAGGAAGCGGACCAGCGGTAGGGATGCTTGCCGTCGTCCAGGTTCTTGTCCGGGTGATTGACCGGCAGCAGGTACGCGCTGACGTTCCGCTGCATGTCCTTCTCGGCCACCCCGGTGGTCGTCTCGAGAACGAGGATCTGTTGCGGCTCGTTGCGCTCGTTGTCGACCAGCGACAGCTCGGCGGAGTTGACGCGCAGGAAGCTGTAGATCCCCGGAATGCTGACCTGCCGCTCGATCTTCTTTTCCGTAGGCGGACCACCTGCGGCGGCGCGGATGCCGGGTGCGAGCGTGATCCACATGCTCGTGTCCTTGGGCGGGATGGGAATCGACGCCGAGTGGATGTACGCGTTGAGTTTGTACTTGTCGTATGTGACCGTGAACTTGCCGCTCTCGTCCTCGGGCTCCCCCTCCATGTGGATGTTGAGGTGCTTCTCGAAGCCGGCAACGTCGGCGGGATGCGTGAAGGTCACCGTGGCTACGACCTTCTTCAGGCTCGGATCGACGGGGTCCTGATAGAACTCCGCGGCGCTGACGGCGGCGCCGAACGACGCCGAGTCGAAGGTCAGGTCATACTCCGCCAATCGGATGTGATTGGCGACGAAACCCTTCTTCGGAATGGTGATCGTGAAGGACTGGCCGGTCGGCCAATCCGTCTTTGGCTGGAAGCTGAGATGGTGGTCGTCGTCCCAGGTCCATGCGCCGTCGAGGCTCGGAGAAAGAACGGGTCCTGGAGCGACCGTCTTGCCGACCTTGTCGAGCGGAGCGACGGAGCCGTCGAACACCACGACCAGCGGGAAGACCTTCCATTTCTCCTGTTCCAGCTTCGTCAGCTCTGGCGCAACGGCGTGCAGCGCTATTTCGACGGGCTTGGGGCGGTGCCGGTACCACCAGGTTCCGCCGAATGCCGCGCCAATGACGACGAGGACGAGCAGCGCGCGCAACGCCGCAAGCCGAGGGTGACTGCGCGTCCACGAGCCGAGCGCTTGTGAGCGCACGCGTAAGAACGAGAACCAGCCAGGAGGATGCCACTCAACGCTGCCGAAGAACGATCGCAGCACGAGAGACAGTGCGGCCTTGACACGGCGCAAGCCGATCGAGAGCACTCCTCGAACGTTCATGTGGTTCCCTCAAGATAACCGACAACCGGCAATGCGTGCCGTAGACAGCTCACGTTGTCGCGGTCCAGGGGTTGAGAACGGGAGCATTCGCTTTTTCGTACTCGCTCGTATCACGAGAAACGACTGTCAGCCCGTGGTGTAGTGCGGTTGCTGCGATGATGAGGTCCGGCTGTGAGAACGTGTGGCCGGTTTTGCGGCCCTCTTCCACGAGAAGCCGCCACGTCAGCATGATGTCTTCGGTGATTTCGAGAACGCGGTCCTCAAACATCGGACGCAGGTTGTGGCTCAGCCAGTCGTTCAGCTCCATCCTGCGGCTCACGTCCTTCACGCGCTCGATTCCGAATCGGATTTCAGCGAAAGTCACGACACTGACATACAGAACGTCGAGCGGTTGCGCGGACACGAACTGGATGACCCTCGCGTGCGGCGTTGGACGGCGTAGCTCCGACAAGACATTGGTGTCGAGCAGCCAGCCAGTCACAACTTGACACCCCGAACGCGGTCACGTGTGCGTAACCGATCGATGCGGATGTCGCGGAGCGGTGAATCGTGGAGCAAGTTCACAAGAGCCTGACCTGTTGGCTGGCCCTTGACGCGCCGGTACTCTTCGACGGAAAGGACCACGACCTCTTCACGGCCATGCACCGTGATCCGCTGAGGCCCCTCGGTCTTTGCTTTCCGGACAAGCTCGCTGAAGCGGGCTTTTGCATCCTGAAGTGCCCATCGTCCAGTGCCCGAAACGGCACGCGTGCGTGTTCTCTGAGTTCTGGTCATCCTGACTAGTATATGTCGGCGCGATACGCGCCTGCGACGGCTGTTGGGTTCTCAGCGGTTTGGCGCGTGAGTCAATGGTCCAGAAGAGCCGGTCACCAATTTCTTCTCAAAATCCGCTAACCTGATGTCGAACAAAAAAAGGAGGACGTCATGGCCAAAGGCAACAACGCCCGTAAGAAAGAGACGAAGAAGCCGAAGAAGGACAAGAAGTAGCCCTCGTTCCCCGGTTCCATGTTCCTTCTCGAGACCGACCGCCTCGTCATCCGTTCCTGGCAGCCGGACGATCGCCCTGCCTTCACCGCCCTCATGTCTCATCCCGAGGTGACGCGGTACGTGCATGGCGGACAGCCGTACAGCGAGGACGAGGTCGACGAGTGGTTTGCGCGTCAGGCCCGCCAGATCGCGGAGCACGGCATCTGCATGGGCGCGCTCATCGAGAAGTCCACCGGACGCCTGGCCGGTCTTGCCGGGACACAACCGCTCGGCACGACCGGCAACCTCGAGATCGGCTGGATCCTGGCCCGCGATGCCTGGGGCCGCGGTTACGCCGCCGAGGCAGGCGCCGCGGCCATGCGGCACGTGCTCGAGACGCTGGGCCGCCCGCGCGTCGTGGCCATCATCGATCCCGACAACGAGCCCTCCAAACGCGTCGCCGCCCGCCTCGGCATGACGTACGAGGCCCGTTACACCGGTGCGGAGCTGGGTCACCGCATGCCGGAGATTGTGGTGGATCTGTTCTTACGGGAGGCGTAGGCGCAATACACTCCCCTCCTCCAATGCCTGACTTCACCGGACGAGTGGCCATCATCACCGGCGCGGCGCGCGGGCTGGGGCGTGCCGCGGCCGAGCGGCTGCACGAACGTGGCGCGTCCGTGGCCGTCAACGTCCGCGATCGCGAGCGGGCGGAGTCATTGGCCGGATCGATCGGTGAGCGTGCGTTCGCCGTTCCGGGCGACGTCGCCGCGAGGGATGTCCCCGAGGAGATCGTCCGCCGCACGCTCGAACGATTCGGCCGCGTCGACATCCTGGTCAACAACGCGGCCCTGGCGCGGTCTACGCGTTTTCCAGACCTGTCCGCGGACGAGTGGCGTCAGGCGCTCGAGGTAAATATGACCGCACCGTTTCTTCTCACCAAGGCGGTGCTCCCGGCCATGAAGGCGCAACGCTATGGCCGCATCTTGAACATCTCATCATCCGCCGGCCGGATGGTCAGCACCCTCGGCGGTGCGCACTACACGGCGTCGAAGGCCGGGTTGCTTGGTCTCACGCGCGCGGCGGCAAAAGAGCTCGGTCAATACGGGATCACCGTGAATGCCGTCTGTCCCGGGATGATCGACACCGAGCTGACTCACGAGAATGCGACGCCGGAACTGCTGGCGCGGCTCGCCGCCAGCTACCCTGTGCCCCGCATCGGCACGGCGCTGGAAGTGGCCGATCTGATCTGCTTTGCCGCGTCCGAGGAGGCCGGCTACATCACCGGCGCGTCGTTCGACATCAACGGCGGCGACCTGATGATGTAGAACGCCAACATGAAAGAAAGCACACGGGTTCTTGTCGCCCTCATCGCCGCGATTGCCGGCGGAATCGCAATCGCTGCGTCAGGGAGCGCGTCGCTCTTTCGCGCCGCCGACTTCGTCGCGCCGATCGGAGCGCTGTGGGTCAACGCCATTCGAATGACCGTCATCCCGCTGGTGGTGTCGCTTCTGATCACGGCGGTCGCGTCGGCCTCGGATCTGAGGGCCATCGGCCGCCTGGGCGGACGAACGCTC
Source organism: Thermoanaerobaculia bacterium (assembly GCA_035482045.1). Taxonomy (GTDB): domain Bacteria; phylum Acidobacteriota; class Thermoanaerobaculia; order Gp7-AA8; family Gp7-AA8; genus JADGNZ01. The sequence goes on along the minus strand of DATHRD010000028.1, from coordinate 5,681 downwards.
CTCGTGTTCGTGCTCCTTCTGGCCGGGACGGCAATCGTCGTCATGCCGTTCGGTCCCGCGCTCTTCCGGCTCCTTCCGCCGCGTACCGGGGCGCTGCAATTGCCGCCGGGCGCCGCGGAGGCGGCGGGCCAGATCGCCGCGGGAGGGCAGGCGCAGACGTTCTCGAAATGGCTCCCGTCGCTGTTGCCGCCAAACCCGATCGCCGCGGCCGCCTCGGGCGACATGATGCCGCTGATCCTCTTCACGCTGCTGTTCGCCCTGGCCATCGCTCTCAGCGCGGCGCCGGCACGCGCAACGCTCACGCAATTCTTTCAGGCTCTCGGCGACGCCATGCTCACGCTGGTGCGCTGGGTGGTGATGCTCGCTCCCGTCGGCGTCTTCGCGCTGGTGCTGCCGCTCGCCGCGCGCGCCGGGGCCGCGCTGGCTGGAGCGATCGGCTTCTACATCGTCGCGTATTCGGTTGGTTGTCTGCTCGTCACGGCACTGCTGTATCCGGTCGTGGCGATGGTGGCGAAGATCTCGATGCGCCGGTTCGCGCGCGCCGCGCTCCCCGCCCAGCTCATCGCGTTCAGTTCCAGCTCCTCGATCGCATCGTTGCCGGCGCTGGTCGAAAGCGCCGAGCTTGGACTCGAACTATCGCCGAGGACGACCGGATTCGTCCTTCCACTCGCCGTCTCCACCTTCAAGATCGCCGCGCCGCTGTCATGGACCGTCGGCGCGCTCTTTGTCGGCTGGTTCTACGGCATTCCGCTGCACACCGGCGACCTCGCCACGATCGCCTTCGCCTCCATCTTCCTGGCCTTCGCCGTCCCCGGCATTCCCCGGGGCGCGTTCATCATGCTCACACCTCTCTTCCTGGCCATCGGTCTCCCCGCCGCGGGGATCGGCCTCCTCATCGCCGTCGACGCAATGCCCGACACCTTCTCCACCGTGCTCAACGTGACGGGCGATCTCGCCGCTGCCGCGTTGGTGGCGAGAGGGGAAGCAGCGGAGCCGCAGTAGGGGCGCTCTACCATCTGTAGAAGAGTTGCATCTCCCGAACATCCGAGGGAACCTCGGACGGAAAGGAGCAGGTATGAACAAAAGGATTCGCAGGTTGAGAGAACAGATCGAACGGCGCGGCGGTCAGGTTCACATCGATGAAAATCTTCCGGACGAGATCGCGGAGATGTTTCTCAGAGAGATTCTGACGTGCCCTGACTGCGCGGCGCATTCGCGGGACAGCTCGGTGAGGCATGCCGGTCAGGAACGCGGGGGATCGTCCGGTCATTGACCGCGGCGGAGATGATCAGATGGCCGCACTCAGAGCAGTCAAAGTGAAAACAATCCCCGATCGAATTCGCCGGAGCATCTTTCTGATCCGTGGTCAGAAGGTGATTCTCGATGCTCATCTTGCTGAGCTTTACGCCGTGGAGACGAGGACATTGATTCAGGCAGTGACCCGCAATCGCACGCGCTTTCCGCGCGATTTCATGTTCCAACTTTCGAAGCGTGAGTAGTTTGTGGGGTGGGCGGCGCAGCGCTCCGTATGCATTCACGGAGCAGGGCGTGGCCATGCTGTCCAGCGTTCTTCACAGCAAGCGGGCCATCGCGGTCAACATCGAAATCATGAGGGCTTTCGTGGAGCTCCGGCGGATGATCGATGATCATGAAGATCTGGCCAAGCGGATCTCCGAGCTCGAGGAACGATATGACGGTCAGTTCCAGGTCGTCTTCGATGCGATTCGAAGTCTGATCGCGCCACGGGAAAAGCAGCGAAAGCGGATCGGATACCTGTCCGTGGAGCCAACGCGCGCGTAACGCGAGTTCCCCGGAGTGCCCAGTCCGCGCCAGACTGGATTGCGCCAGCGAAGCTGGCTAAAGGACCGTAGCCCCCGGCTTCCAGCCGGGGGAATGAGGTTGTCAATAGTCCGAGCCCGCTTTTAGCGGGCGACAGAGATGCAGGTGATGAGCGATTCTGTCGCCCGCTAAAGCGGGCTGCTAACTTGGGGATGCTCCTTTTCCCCCGGCTCGAAGCCGGGGGCTAGGATCTCAAGCCGGCTTCGCCGGCTATGCGCATTTGTCAAACTCTGAATGGCCCCCGCATCGGCCATGTTGAGGCCGAGACGGTGAGTCGTTTGCAACGCGCCCTACGGCGCTTCCGCCAGCACCTCGTCGATCCGGCGCGACAGCTCGGCCTCGGATAGGCGCGTCGGCGTGTATAGGCGCACGATTCCCTTGCGGTCGACGAGGACGAACGTCGGCGTGGCCGAGACGCCGTAGCGCACCATCGCATCGGTGTCGATCACGGCCGGGACGCCGTCCAGGCCGGCGTACAACTCTTTCCACACCTTCTCGTCCTGCGCCGTCTCCTCCGCGGGCGTGGCCGGTTTGTCGTCCACTGTCCCGTAGAAGCGCGTGGCGGTCATCAGCGCGAGGTCTGTCGACTTGTATTTCTGCCAGACGCGGATCAGCGAGGGCGCCTGCGCCCGGCAGTCGCCGCACCAGGGGGCGAAGAAGAACAGCAGCACAGGTTTGCCTCGGAGCGAGGCCAGCGGCTTCGCGGGTGCACCGATGACCGTCGTCAGGTCCAGCGCGGGCGCGGGCTGCCCCTCCAGCGACAGCAGGTTGATGTCCTTGTTGATCCGGGAGCGCAACGACGGGGCACTGGCGTGCGCGAGCTCGCCTTCGAGGTAGCGGATCGCGGCGCCCCGTCCGGTATGCGTGGCGATCAGCTTGCCTTCCACCTCGATCGCGGCGCCGAGGGGGACGATGAGGTCAGGCTTCTCTGCCGGAATCTCGCGGTGAATCTCGCGGACGTACTCCTCCGCCAGCTGGTCTTTTCGCTGCATCTCCGCTCCTCGGGCCAGCCAGCCGACAGCGTTGAGGTACTCGGCATCGACGCCCGAGGCCCGCTTGTAGTCTTCGACTGCGGCGATACCGCTGGCGAGATCGCCCGCCGAGAGCTTGTAGCGAACACCGCTGACGAGATCGGCGGCTTCAACGTGTGCGGCGAGCAGGACGAGGGTGAAGAAGATGGTCATGAGTTTCCGGGTCATTCGTTTCCTCCAGTTGAGATCGGTCTCGTTGCCTAGACGCTTGGGGAGTCCAATAGGTTTCGTGATCTCATCCCCCGGCACCCTGCCTCACAATCGTTCCCGATGACGACGTTCGAAACAGAAGCCAACCGTATCGAGCGCATGGCGCTGCGTGTCATCCAGGCCGGCGCCATCGCCGTCGTCATGGCCGTAACGACGTTGCACGCCTTCGATCTCGACCGCTTCTTCGTTCCGAAGGAGCTGGCGCTTCACGTGACGGCGGCCCTGGCCGGGCTGTTGGCACTGCGCGCGCTGTGGCGCATGGGAGTCACACGCGTCGATCTGCTTCTCTGCGGTTTCCTGCTTCTCAGCGCGCTGTCGGCGTTGATGGCGACGAATCGATGGCTGGCCATGCGCGCCCTGGCCGTCAGCGCTTCCAGCGTCATCCTCTTCTGGGTCGCGCGAGCCCTGCGCGGCTCCGGCCTGGCCCGTCATCTCATCGGCGCGTTGGCGCTGGCCGTCGTGATCGCCGCGGCAACCTCGCTGCTGCAGGCGTATGGGCTGCACATCGAACTCTTCTCGGAGACCCGCTCTCCCGGTGGAACGCTCGGTAACCGCAACTTCATCGCCCACGCGGCGGCGTTTGGATTCCCACTTCTGCTTCTCTGCACCTTGCGCGCGCGGCACCGGGGCACATATCTGCGTTGGGCGCTCGCGACAGCATTCGTGGTCGTGGCACTCGTCCTTACGCGGTCCCGCGCGGCGTGGCTGGCCTTCGCCGCTGTGATGGTCGTCGTCCTCGTGGCCATGCTGTTTTCTCCGCCGCTGCGGCGCGACGGACAGACGTGGAGACGGCTGGCCGGGATCGCCCTTCTCGCCGCCGGCGCCGTGGCGCTATCGTTGTTCCTTCCGAACGCCCTTCACTGGCACGGCAGCAATCCGTACCTCGAATCGGTGAAGGGCGTGGCGGACTATTCGGCAGGGAGCGGCCGCGGGCGGCTCGTGCAATACGGACGGTCGCTGCTGATGGCGGTGCGCCATCCGCTTTTCGGCGTCGGGCCGGGAAACTGGCCGGTCGACTATCCGGCTCACGTTCCGCCGGGCGATCCGTCGCTCGACCAGACGAACGACGGGATGACGTCGAATCCGTGGCCGAGCAGCGACTGGGTGGCGTGCATCGCGGAGCGCGGCGTGGCCGCGTTCGTCCTTTTCGCCCTGGTCTTCCTCCGCCTGGCGGGCGCCGGCTTGCGGCAACTCAGGCGAGCCGTTGATGCGCAGGAAGGGCTGGCCGCGGCGGCGCTCCTCGGCATCGTCGCGGGCGCCGTCGTTGCGGGAACCTTCGATGCGGTGCTGCTGCTGGCCGTGCCGGCCTTCCTGGTCTGGGCGGCGCTCGGCGCATTGTGGGTTCCGGAGGAGGGGCCGCCGCGGCCGGTGTGGAAGCTCGCCTTCCTTGCCGTCCTGGCGCTGTCGATCGCCGGCATCGTGCGGAGTACGGAGCAATTGACGGCGATGGAGATCTACGCGGCGCACAGCGACCGCGCTTCGCTCGTGCGCGCGGCGGGCATTGACCCGGGGAACTTTCGTCTGCGCCTTCGCCTGGCACGCCTCGGCGGACGTGCGCGCTGCGAGAACGCCCGCGCGGCGCGCGCCCTCTTCCCCAGCGCCCGCGCCGCCGTGGATGCGAGCCGCGGATGCGGGAAGTGAGACGTAGAATCCGCTCATGAAGATCGCTGACGTTCGCGCGCTGGTCACTGGTGGAAGTTCTGGAATCGGATTCGAGATCGCCCGGCAGTTGAAAGAGAAGGGCGCCGAGGTCGTCATCTGCGGACGCGATGAGGCGAAGGTCGTCAATGCCGCGAAGAGAATCGGCGCGCGAGGTATCCGGGCGGACGTGAGCATCGAAGCCGATGCGGTCGCGCTGGTGCGGGAGATGGTCGAAATCTTTCCGGACTACAACGTCCTCGTGAACAACGCCGGCTTCGGGTCGTTCGCTCCGCTTCTGGACACCGAACTCGGCGAGATGCAGCGCGTCTTTGCTACCAACGTTTTCGGTGCGATGGTCGTGGCCCGCGAGTCCGCACGCCATTTCGTCAGCCGTAAGCGCGGCAACATCATCAACATCTCCTCCTCGGCCGGCGTCCGCGGATTCGCCGGCGGCACGGCCTACGCGGCCAGCAAGTTCGCGGTGTCGGGCATGACCGAGTGCTGGCGGGCCGAGCTTCGCAAGCACGACATCCGCGTCATGCAGATCAACCCGAGCGAGGTGCAGACGGAGTTCTTCCGCGGCGGCCGTCCGCAGAGCGAGCGAAAGCTGCGCGCGACGGAGATCGCGCACGCGGCGCTCTCGATGCTGGAGATGGACGACCGCGGCTTCATCACCGAGCTGTCGGTGTGGGCCACAAATCCGGACTGAGGCAGGCACTCGACAAATCGTGAAGGCACAAAAATGGTTAGCACACCTGGAGTGAATGAATTGCCTCTGGGAGGCAATACAACTGCCTCTGGAGGCAGTACAACTGCCTCTGGAAGGCAAACAACTGCCTCTGGTAGGCAGTACAACTGCCTCTGAAGGCAGTACAACTGCCTCTGGGAGGCAAACAACTGCCTCTGGAAGGCAGTACAACTGCCTCTGGAGGCAGTACAACTGCCTCTGGGAGGCAAACA
>DATHRD010000027.1:0-65164 GCA_035482045.1 Thermoanaerobaculia bacterium | reverse complement strand
AGCGCACCGTAGCGCGCGCCGGCGAGCGTCCTTGCCCGCTCGACGACTTTGTCGAGGACCACATCGAGCGACAACTCGGCGGTGACATCCACACCCGCACCGTGCAGGGCCAGCAACTCTTCATTCTGCCGCTCCAGGCTCTGCTGCATCCGTCCGACTGAGCGCACCGTGAAGGCGCTGACGAGCACGAGGGCGATGACCACGAAACCATCGAGCAGAACCCTGCTCTGGAACGACGTCGCGCCAATCGTTGAGCCGCGCACGAGCTCCAGCAGCACCACGACGATGATCGGGGCGATGATGGCCAGCCAGCGCAGTTGTCGCAGCGTCATCCTCGGCAGAGGGTAAGCCGGATTCCTGTTTTTTTGAGCGCGGGAGAAGGACGAATCCGCAGATTACGCAGATGAACGCAGATGGAGGACGCCCTCATCTGCGTACGTCTGCGTAATCTGCGGATAAGCCCTTTCGTGAGTAATCACATCTTCCCGAGCAGCGCCTTCCACCTCGCCCACGCCTCTTCGCGCGCCTTCTTGTTTCCGGCGTATGCGTCCTTTGCCGCCTGCGCGGCGTCGGCGGGAGGCGGGGGGGTCTCACCGGCGCGCATGAAACCGTGTCCGGCGCCGGCGTAGGTGACGGGGTCGTATTTCTTTTGGGCGGCTTTCATCATCTCTTCGGTCTTCGGCACCGTGGCGCCGACGCGTGCGTCGTTGCCGGCGTAGAAACCGTAGACCGGGGCCTTGATCGCCGCGGTCGCTTCCGCCGTCTCCGGACCGGTTCCGTAGAAGACGAACGCCGCAGCCAACGTGGGGCGATTGGTGGCGAAGAGGAACGACTGGGTGCCTCCCCAGCAGAATCCGGCCACGGCCACCTTGCCATTCGCCGCGGGGAGCTTCGCAACGTAGTCGGCCGCCGCGTTCAGGTCAGCGGTGATCTGGTCCGGCCGCAGGTCGCGGATGGCCTTGCCGATGGCCGTGCTATCCAACGAGCTCGTCCCTCCCCCATTCGGTCCCATGCCCGACAGAAGATCGGGAGCGATGGCGATGTAGCCTGCCCCGGCCACTTCGTCGGCCAGCATCTGCACCCAATCGCTCATCCCAAAGATTTCGTGGATGACGACGACCGCGGCCGCCTTCGTCTTCACCTCGGGATAAACGACGAAGGCGCTGACGACGCGAGTGCCGTACTTGAGGTTCACCCATTCGTGATGGCGCGGCGATTTGTCGACAGCCTGCTTCGCCCAATCCTGCGAGACGCTCGAAGGCGGCTGCGTCGTCTGATGTTCGGCGTGAGGGTCCTGCGCCAAAGCAGGGATGGCGGTCAGCAGCAGCGCGGCGACGGTGATCAGTGAGTTTCTCATCGGTTCCTCCGGGGTGCGAATCTTAGCGCAGCATTTCGTGCGCACGGCTCGCGATCGGAGCGCTGGCGTCCTCGCCGCCGGTTATCAGCGAGTGTTTGGAGTTTTGCCGGGCCGGCGGCGGGACGCCGCCGAGCCAGCCGCCGAGACGGCAGCGCTCCGGGGCTTCACGCTGTCAGCCGAAGGCCGAAAGAGCCACCACAGCGCGAAGGGCGCTCCGAACACGCCGGCGATGCTGTAGAAATGGGCGCCCGCACCCCAGAAGTTTCGCGCCACCGCGCCGTAGTGACGCTCGCTCCAGGGGCCGAGCCGCAGGGCGTAAATCGACTCGACGTTCATCACCACCGCGGCGATGTGTACGGCGATGAGGACGACGCTGGCCAGCAGGAATCCCCTCACGTTCCGATCGCTCAGAGGGCGGCGGTTCACGGCGAAAAGCGTCGTGAGCAGGATCATGTTCGCGGTGAGGTCCATCAGTAGCAGGCTGGGGCGGGGAGAGGCACGGGGGAAGTCGTCCCGGTCGATGGTCAACTCGGTTCCGTCGGCAATGAGCCGGGTCGCCGGAGGCCGCTCGGTGGCCCGCAACAACGGCTCGGTCATCGTGGCCAGCAGACGCGCGTAAGGCGAAGACAAACTCCACCAGAAGACGAGCCCGAGAAGGAACCCGGCCGCCCCCTTAGCGAGACTTGACCAGAGGTTTCTCGGCAAACTTGACGCTCCAGAGAACGAAGATCGCGATCGCGGCCAGAATGATGAGCGACTGCCAGACCGCCACATGGACGAAATCGAAGATGCGGCGGTCGTGCTCCCCCAACCAGAAAAGGGAGCAGAGGCGCACCAGGTTCAGCAACTGGATGGCCACGATGGCGGCACCCAGCCCGATCAGCCGCGACCGCAGCGAAGCCGGAAAGCCGAGGATTGCCGCGGCCAAAAGGATGGCGGCCTCGACCCCGTTGCAGCCGTTCTGGACGTCGAGGGCGAATCGCGGCGACCGGATCACCGTCCCCACCGACACGACGCCGCTCTCGAAAGTGCCCATCATCATTGCCGTGCAGCGGGCCACGAGCGCTGTGAACGGGACGATGACGTGATCGTTGACCGGGTTGAGGGCCACGATCGCGTAGAGCACCACCAACGCCACGCCGAACTTGGCGATGAAGACGATCCTCGGCTTGAGCGGAGATGGCGTCATTTGTATGTCACGCACAGCGGACCGTGAATTCCAGGCCGCCAGCGAAGGGGAGCGTCATCGTGCGCATGCCGCTCGCCGGGTCGTTGACGAGCTCGAAATAGTCGCGGTATTCATCGCGGAATTGGGCGGCGTTGTCGCAGATGACGACCGCGCCATCGCGCAAGGATGGCACGACCAGTTCCAGCGCCGGGCGAGCCATCGGCGCCCAGATGTCGACCAGTATGAAGTCGACGGGGCCACCGATGTTCCGCAGCGTCTCGCGCAAATCGCCTTCCCGCAAGTCGATGAGCTCGGACAGGCCGGCCTCGGCGAAGTTGGCGCGCGCGGCCTTTGCCTTCTCCGGCTCCCATTCCGTTCCGATCACGACGCCCTCTCCGCCCTCGTTTCGCACGTTGTCGCGCACGGCGGCGAGAAGAAAGAGAGTGGAGACGCCGAACGATGTCCCAACCTCGACGATGCGCCTGGCGCGCAAAGCGCGGCACACCTGGTAGCAAAACTCGGCCTTGTCGCGATCGAGCGCCACGAGCTTGTCGCTCAGGAACTGATTCGTGCGGGCGTCGAACTCCCTCCAATTGAACGAGCTTTCCGCGGCGCGGGCCGAGAAGTAGGACCCAAGCGCCGCATCCTGATCGGCGTTTTGCGCGTAGAGGCGATCGAGCAGCGTATCGATGCGGGGGTCAAGAACAAGCTGTTTGTTCATGGCCCGTGATTCTGTCAGATCGAGAGCCTCCTCATAACGAACAGCCCTGCGCAGGCCAGGAGAACCGTGAGGATCATCAGTCCCGCGAAACTCAGAGTCGGACCGCCAGACGGTGGAATGGCCGAAAGGATATCCAATTCATATGCGCGGCTGCCCTGACAGCCGACCGAGTCCGTGGCCCGGATCGTGACGTTGAAGATGCCCGACACCAGGGGCGTGCCGCTGATGAGTCCCGTGGCCGGGTTGAGCGTCAGGCCGGGCGGCAGGGCTCCTCCGGCGATGGCGAAGGTGTACGGTGCGGTTCCGCCCGAGGCCGTGATCGTCTGCACGTAGGGCATTTGGGACGTACCCGGCGGAAGCGTGGTCGGACTCAGGATGATGGCCGGGCAGCCAGGACTGGCGATGGTGATCGTGTACAGGCGGCTGCCGGTGCAGCCGATCGCGTCGGTCGCCGTGATCGTGAAGGTGAACGTCCCGACGGTGGTCGGCGTTCCGGTGATGGCCCCGGTTGCACTGTTGAGGAGCAGATTTGTGGGCAGTGACCCGCTCGATATGGAAAACGTGTACGGCGAAGTCCCGCCCGAGGCGGAGACGGTCTGATTGTAGGGAGTACCGACCGAGCCGTTCGGCAGTGACGCAGGATTCACGATGATGATCGGACAGACCGACACGCCGCAGGTATTGACGTTGTTGGTATCGAGCGTCACGGCACCATTGCGCGCCAGGGCTCTGCCGTTGGTGTTGGACCCGGTCGTGAGTGTGATGCTCGAAAGCGCGAGGATGTCTCCCACGAACGTGGAGCCTGTGCCGAGGGTGGCCGAGCTGCCGACCTGCCAGAAGACCTTGTTGCAACTGCTGCCGCCGTTGTTGATGACCGCGACGGACGAGGCGCTGGCCGTCGTGAGCGTGCTCCCGATCTTGAACAGGAACAACGCGTTGGCATTGCCGAGGGCGTCGAGAGTCAGGGCGCCGGTGAGCTGCGCGGATGTGGAGAAGCAGTAGACGCCGGGTGTCAGCGTCAGTCCTCCGAGATTCTGACCCGTCAGATCGACCGTACACGGTGTGGTCGCGATGTTGTTGTAGGCGGTGGTGAGATCGTTCTGCGCCTGCATGGCCACGGCATCGTTGTTGTGGATCGCTCCTCCGACGACGGTGCCTGGGGGGAAGCCGGTCACGGCGCTGCCTGGGCTGACGCCTACGTTGCCATTGACCGTCGTCGCGCCCGTATTGGTGACGGTGGAGCCGCCGAGGACGCCGAAGTTCTGCGCGGTGCCCAGGGAGATCTGCGCCGAAGCTGGTGAGGGGACGAGAAGAAACTGCGCGACCCCGATGACGGTCAGCAGACTGATGGTCGTTCTCTTCATAGAAAGGTCTCTTTCATGGGCGGCGGCAGGATTCGAGGGAACAGCACCGGTAGATCGCCACTCAGACAATATCGCAGATCAGCAAACTGTTCAAAAAAAGAGACAAGTCGCCAGAGAGGGCCGGCACGGCCGGCCTAACCTAGGCCTAACCTGGATTTCTCACCACCTGAGTGGAATCGCAGGCACAGTGTGAATCGAGCGTCCTTCTCCCCACCGCGTTTTTCAGCGGGGGGGAGAAGGGCTCTCGACGGGGTACAGGGTACCGACGATTCCAGTGAGAGTGTGAGCCGTGCCGGCTAGTCGTGGAGGATCACGTTGAGGAGCGAGCTGTGAACTTCGAGCGTGCCGTTGTAGTCGATGAACCCGAGCTTTCGAAAACGGTTCATGAAGAAGTTCACCCGTGAGCGCGTCGTGCCGATCATTTCCGCGAGCACTTCCTGGCTGATCTTCGGGATCACGCTCTCCGGCCGGCCTTCCTTGCCGAAGTTGGCGAGCAGCAACAGGACGCGGGCCAGCCGCTTTTCGCTGGAGTTGAAGAGCTGATCGACGAGGTCCGCCTGGATGCGCGCATTCCGGTCGAGCAGGAAGGAGACGAAGACGTCGGCGAAGGCGTGCTCCTCGTGCAGCACGCGGACCATCTCGCTCCGCTTGATCCGCATCAGCGTGCAGCGGCTCAGCGCGGTGGCGGTCAGTGTGCGGATGCGCTCCGCCGCGGCGACGCACGACTCCCCCACGAAGTTCCCCGGACCCAGCAGGGCCACGGTGGCCTCCTTACCGCGCTCCGAGACGACCGTGAGCTTGAGATTGCCCTTCTGGATGTAGAACACCGCGTCTGCCGGGTCGCCCTGGGTAAATAGAATCTGATTCTTCTTCAAGTCGACCAGAGTCCGGCCCAGGCCGGTTTTATCGAGGAAGGCCTCGGGATCGAATGCCGAAATCTTTCGCCCGCGTGGAGCGCTCCTTTTTTCTGTCGTGGGGACGGCACTCACGTCGTTCATCAGGAGATCCTCAAATCCGCAGTTCGGATAACAATCGTACGTCTGTACGATTCCGAACACAACACGGAGCCGTACAGAACTGCCGTCGCGCCCGCAATTCGTAGTTGGCGACGAGGTTGCAGGTGTCAGCTTCAAGTTCCTGAGTGGCACAGCCACTTCTTCGGCATCCCGGCTCAGACAGTCCAGCGCCTGTCTCTCCCTCGTGTCGTCGCGGTTTACACAACCCGGCGCTTTTTGGAGAGACGATGGCGACAGCCAAGACTACAACTGGAAATCTTCTTCTGGGCCGTTTCACCTCCCGAGTCCTTCGGGCACTCGCTCCGCGCGAGGAAGACCATGCCATCACGGACGTACTGATCCGCCCGGACGAAACGCCCGGCTCCATCTTCTTCCCGCATTTCGGTGCGGTCGTGTCGATCATCCGGTCCACGGAGAGCGGCGCCATGGTGGAAGCCGGCGTGGTCGGTAACGAAGGGATGTTCAACGTTCACACCGTCATCACCAAACCCGCCCCGACAGGAGCCGAGGCGCTCGTGCAGATCGACGGCCGCGTATCGCGCGTCGACGCCGCGCTCCTGCACAACTACTTTCGCGACGACGAGCGCGTCCGCGACCTGCTGCTCTCGTTCACAAGCCTCTTCCTGCACCAGGTCACGCAGAACCTTCTCTGCAACCGGCTCCATGCCATCGAGCAGCGCCTCGCCAAGTGGCTGCTGATCATCCGCGACCGCATCGCCACCGACGAGATGCACATGACCCAGGACTTCCTCTCGCACATGCTCGGCGTTCACCGCCCCGGCGTGTCGATCGCCGTCAGCGCACTGGAGGTGGACGGTCTGATCAAGCATTCGCGCAACAGGATCAGTATTCGGGATCACGCCGGCCTTCTGGCGCGATCGTGCGAATGTTCCGCGCCCCTCCACGCCAGTCTGAAGCAATTCAGAGCCACGCTCTGAACGTTCGAAATCATACCGATTCGGTTTGGCGCGGGGGATAAGCTTCCCCGCAGGTCCGTAGTTGCAGGAGACGCTCCATGGGATCCTCGGAAGAGACCCGTATTCTGATCGTCGATGACGACACGGGGATTCGCCGTCTGCTCAGGCTGCTCTTCATGCGCCAGGGATGGACGGTGGTCGCGCACGCCGACGGTGAGCGCGTGGTCGATGAGATCGCCACACTGAACCCCGACGTGGTGGTTCTCGATCTCATGTTGCCGAAGGTAAGCGGCTTCGAGGTGCTCAAGCGTCTGCAGGCCGAAAACCCCGTCTGCATGAAACGGATCATCGTTCTCACCGCTGTCTCCACGAGCTCGCTGGGCGCGCTCACCTGCGAGCCGGATCTCTGGGCGGTCGTCCGAAAGCCCTTCGACAACACGGAGCTCGTGGCTACGGTTGCAGAATGCCTGCAGGCGCATCAAAGCGATGACCGAAACGTGGGTGTTCGCCGGCAGCGTTTGGAGACCACGCCGTGAAACGCGGACGAGAAGCCCTACCCCTGGCGTTGTTCGAGCTTTCGATCATGCGAGAGACCGTCCGGCGCTTCGGCCCCCGTGTCAGCCGGAAAACCAGAGCGCATCTGCTCTCCAGCCTGGCACGTCTCGAATCGAAGGCGCTGCAACTCATCGAGTGGGACGCCGATCCCCACCGCGGCATACGCGACCTCGGCGAGGGCCATTAACGCGGTTGCGGGGTCTCGCGGATGCGGGGTTACGGGGTTTCGCGCGGTCTCGGGGTCGCGCGGTCTCGCGGTTGCGGGGTCTCGCGGTTGTTAGGGCTGCGCGCGCGAAGACGCGCCTCACAATCCAGCCCCGCGCTCGGCGCCATACGCACTAACTTACGCTGGCGTCCTCCCGGAAATCCCTGCTGCGTATGCCGCGATAGCGGCCAAAAGACGGTAGCCAGGGGTGCGAGCGCTTTTTGCGAGCACCCCTGGTCATCGATGTCAATGCAGTCGTGCCGCGTCAGCGGCACTGGACGTCATCGGACGACTGTGACTCCTCCAGTGCCGCTGACGCGGCATAAAACCATGGGGCTCGTTACCAGGGGTGCTCGCAAAAAGCGCTCGCACCCCTGGCTACCTTCCGCTGCCGCTATCGCGGCGTTTGGCCTTGGGCGTTGCGTTTAAGTTCGTGCGTACAACGCTCGGCGCTGGGTTGGGCGATGCAGGGCCGGATTCGCGGCCGCGTAGGCGGCCGCTGCAGGTTCGAGATCGCCGCTGAGTCCGACGCACCTCATCGGCGGGCCTTGTCACGGCTACCAAGACTGGCGACTGCGCGACTGCGTGACCGCGCGACCGCGCGACCGCGAGCACCGCGGCCCCGGTGTCCCGTATTGAACAGATTCATCCCTTCTCCGTGAGTACCATCGTCTGGCACGAGAGTCTATCCGTGTACGTCAGAGATCCCGATGACACGTTCGATCAAGCACTTAGGGATGTCAGCCTCCGCGGACAAGCCGGCCGATGCGTTGAAGGCCTCCGAGGCTCGCTATCGGCGGCTCTTCGAGACGGCGCAGGACGCCATCCTCATCCTCAACGGCGACAGCGGGAAGATCGTGGATGCCAACCCTTTCGTAATCGACCTGCTCGGCTATTCGCTCGAGGAGCTTATGGGTAAGCAGCTTTGGCAGATCGGGTTGTTCCCCGATATCGAGGCGAGCAAGGCGGCCTTCGACCGGTTGCACACGAGCGGCTACATCCGTTACGAGGATCTGCCGCTGGAGACGAAGGACGGCAGGCGCGCGGAAGTGGAGTTCGTCAGCAACGCTTACAGGGTGAACGGCCGGAACGTCATTCAGTGCAATATCCGCGACATCACCGAACGGGTGGAGGCGACCCGCGCCATGCGCGCATCCGAGGTTCGTTATCGGCGGCTCTTCGAGACGGCCCAGGATGCCATCCTCATCCTCGACGGCGACAGTGGAAAGGTCATCGACGCCAATCCTTTCGTCATGGCCCTGCTCGGCTACTCGCACGAGGAATTGGTTGGAAAGGAGCTGTGGGAGATCGGGTTGTTCCGCGATATCAACGAGAGCAAAGCGGCCTTCGACCGACTGCAGAGGGACGGCTTCATCCGCTACGAGGATCTGCCGCTCGAGACGAAAGGCGGCAAGCGCGCGGAAGTGGAGTTCGTCAGCAACGCCTACAAGGTCGAAGGCCGGAACATCATCCAATGCAACATCCGCGACATCACCGACCGCAAGTCAGCCGAGAAGGCCGCGCAGGAAGGCGCGGAGCGTTTTCGTTTCCTGGCCGAGTCGATGCCGCAGATGGTCTTCACCGCCCGGCCTGACGGTGCCGTCGACTACTTCAACCAGCAGTGGAGTGCCTTTACCGGGCTTACGTTGGACGACATTAAGGATTGGAGATGGACGAGATTCATTCACCCGGATGACCTGAAGGCCACGGTGCGCCAGTGGCAGCACTCGCTCGACACCGGCGACGCATTCGAGATGCAGCATCGTTTCCGGCGCGCCAACGGTGTCTATCGCTGGCATCTCAGCCGGGCCTGCCCGATGCACGACGCCGCCGGGAACATCACGATGTGGATCAGTTCGAATACGGACATCGACGACCAGAAGAGGACCGAGGACGTTCTCTCTCAGCTCTACAAGGAGGCGGAGTCTCTCAACCGGTCCAAGGACGAGTTCCTGGCCACGCTCTCCCACGAGTTGCGCACGCCGATGACCTCGATCCTCGGATGGACGGCATTGCTGGCCATGGGCACCCTGGATGAGAAGTCGCGAGGCGAGGGGATCGCCACCATCCACCGCAGCGCCAAGTTGCAGGCTCAGCTCATCGACGATGTGCTCGACGTCTCGAGAATGGTCACCGGCAAGTTGCGTCTGACCATCGAGCCGGTAGACATGGAGAGCGTCCTGCGGGAGGCTCTGGCCTCCTTCGTTCCCGCCGCCGAGGCAAAAGAGCTCCGGCTCCGGATGGACTTCCAGCCCGGCCTGCTCTTTCTCGGCGGCGATCCGGCGCGGCTGCAGCAGGTGTTCTGGAATCTCCTCTCCAACGCGGTGAAGTTCACACCGGTGGGAGGCCAGATCGAGGTGCGCCTCTTCTCCCGCGACTCGAACGTCGTGGTGGAAGTGCAGGACAGTGGCCTGGGAATCCGTCCCGAGTTTCTCCCGTACGCCTTTGACCGTTTTGCGCAGCAGGAAGGCGGCACGAAACGGCACCACGGCGGGATGGGCATCGGTCTCTCGATCGCAAAACAGCTCGTGGAGCTTCACGGCGGCACCATCTCGGTCGCCAGCGAGGGGGAGGGGCTTGGATCGACGTTCACCGTCACCATTCCGGTACAGGCAACGATGCCCGAGCGGCGCCCCGTTCCGATCGACTCACGGCGACGGGCGGAGAGAAGTTCGTCACGCGCCGGGGTGCCTTCGGTGGCCGGTCTGCGCGTGCTGATCATCGATGACGAGCAGGACTCACGAAGGACGATCGCCGCGATCCTCGAACAATATGGGGCCGTCGTCACGACGGCTTCGAGCGCGGACGAAGGCTTGGCGCTCTCGACGCGGGAGTCCTTCGATGTGCTTCTGTGCGACATCGCCATGCCGGAGCAGGACGGCTACTCCCTCATCCGGCGCATTCGCTTACCGGACGACGAGCGGTCGCACATCCCGGCAGTGGCGCTCACGGCCTACGGCCGGCCGACGGAGCGGGAGATCGCCCTGTCCGAAGGGTTCGACGAGTACCTGAAGAAGCCGGTCGAACCGGAGGATCTGGTTTCGCTCGTGGCAAACATGGCGGAGCGAAACGTTTCGCGCGTCTCGATGTGACCGCGCGGATCAGTGGATCGTGTTGAACACACCGTTCACGACCGCGGCCATCCGCTGGTAATCGAGCGTCGCGGCGGTGTCGCGGATCGTGTGATAGTTCGGGTTCCGCAGGAACGCTGTGTCAGTCACCATGACAGCCGGCCATCCTTGAGCCCAGTAATTGCGTTGGTCCGAGGCGTCGGAAGTCTCGCGTGGACCGGTAAAGCTGACGACGCCGATTCCTCCGGCGCCAATGATGCCGCGTTTGACCCAACGGGCGAGGCTCCGGTCATTCCACCCTCCGGCCACACCGATGAAATCGCCGTGCGACGGATAGAGAAGAGAGAAGAGCGGAGTGGGCCAGCTCTGTTCTCGCGCGTAGTAGCCGATCATCTCCAGGCAGATCATTCCCTTCACGGCCCGATGCTGGCGCGCCAGCGAGGCGGCGTGGACGGCGCTTCCCATCTCCTCGGAGCCGAAGAACGGCGGCTCTTCGTTCGTATAAGCGACGAGCATCAACGGTGTGCGCGGAGGCGCTTGGCCGAGGAGGCGGGCAAGCTCGAGCAGACCAGCGGTTCCGCTGGCGTTGTCATCGGCTCCAGGAAGCGGTCTCATTTCACCGAACGCGTCATAGTGCGCGCCGATGATGAGAAGCGGCCGCGAATGGTCGTCGGGTCCAAACTCCGCCACGACGTTCTCCCACGTGTGACCGCGAGCCTGAAACGACTGGAGCGTGACCCGTCCACCGCTCTCCCGGAACGACCTCGCAATCCATGCTGCGGTCCGATGCAAGCTCTCTGGATTCGCCGCGCTGCGCGGAAGCGCGGTTGTGGTGAGAAATCTCACGTCATTTTCGAGCCGCCGCGCATCCGCCCGCGGACCGCCATTCCATCGGAGCCCCACCATCACCGGTTGGCGAAGGATGAGGGCGAAGATAAGCAAAAGGACGGCGGAACCGCCGCAAATGGCGATGAGGATGCGCAGCAGGGATCGAGGCAGCACTCATGACTTTGACGCGGTTCGGGGCGGAGAGGTGACTCGGAGTTGAATTCTTTGATCGAAAAACGCCCAAGCGAGTCTGGCCTATGCAGGATGAAGGATGAGTCCTCACCCTCGTCCTTCACCCTTCACCCTTCACCCTTCACTCTTCACCCTTCACCCTTCACCCTTCACTCTTCACCCTTCACTCTTCACCCTTCACTCTTCACTCTTCCTTGGAATAGCTCCGAACCGCGCCTCTGTTCGGGCTGGGCGTTCGAGGCGCGAAGCGGTATGCTGCCTCGCAGATCATTTCAGGCCCTTAGCTCAGTTGGTTAGAGCGCTACCTTGACACGGTAGAGGTCAGCGGTTCGAGTCCGCTAGGGCCTACCATCCAGCCCCCGACCCGCCGGCCACCATGCCGGCGTTTTTGTTTCCTCTTCTCAATCAACAATGGGCCG
This sequence comes from Thermoanaerobaculia bacterium, assembly GCA_035482045.1. Lineage (GTDB taxonomy): Bacteria > Acidobacteriota > Thermoanaerobaculia > Gp7-AA8 > Gp7-AA8 > JADGNZ01. The sequence continues at coordinate 53,351 of DATHRD010000027.1, read as the reverse complement.
CAAAGCACGCGAGAAACACTCCCGGATCGCCGCCGAACCGCTCGTTGCGACGGTGAGCGACGCCGCGCCACGGCCCCCGGACGAATGGGGCAAGCGCGAGTGGACGATTGTCGCCCTGCTCGTCGCCGTCACATTCGCCGTCTTCGGGCAGGTCGTTTCACACGCCTTTCTCAACCTCGACGACGGGCAGTTCATCACCGAGAACCGGCACGTCCTGAATGGCGACGTGATGTGGGCGCTGACTTCCGCGGAGATCGGCTGGTACCCGCTGACGTGGCTCTCGCACATGCTCGACGTGGCCGTCTGGGGGCAGCGCGCGGGGATGCACCTTCTGACGGGCGTCTTTCTGCACGCGATCAGCGCCGTCCTCCTCTTCCTGGCGATGCGGCGGCTGACGCGCGCGGCGTGGCCCTCGGCATTCGTGGCGGCGCTCTTCGCCATCCATCCGATGCACGTCGAGTCGGTGGCCTGGGCCTCTCAACGGAAGGACACGCTCTCGACCCTCCTGGCCGTGCTGGCACTCTGGCTCTACGCGCGCGCGCCCCGGCGGATGCTCGGCGTCTCCATCGCTCTGGCCCTGTCGCTGATGGCGAAGCAGATGTATGTCACGCTCCCGTTCGTCTTTCTATTGCTCGACTTCTGGCCGGGCGAACGCATCCACACGCTCGATGACCTTCGCCGGCGCGCGGTTGAGAAGTGGCCGCTCTTCGCGCTCGCCGTCATCGGCTCCGCGGCAGCGTTCGTAGGTCAGAGCAACCTCAAGGCTGTGCAACCGATGACATCGCTGCCGATGGCCGGCCGCGTCGCCAACGCGCTGATCGCTTACCTGACCTATCTCGGCAAGTTATTCGTCCCGATCGACATGGCAGTTCCCTATCCGTTCACGCGTGTCTCCGTCGGCGAGGCCGTCGTGCCGCTCGTCGTTCTGGCGGCCATTACGATCGCGGCCGTGGCCGCGCGGAGAACGGCGCCCTATCTCGTCACCGGCTGGCTGTGGTTCCTCGGTACGCTCGTGCCGGTCATCGGCCTCGTCACCATCGGCCACGGATCGATGGCCGATCGCTACACGTACTTTTCGTACATCGGCCTTTTCATCGCCATCGCCTTTGGAGCGGCCGACCTGGCGCGGCGGCTGCGGATACCGGACACCGCCCTTGCCGCGGCCGGCGCCATCGTGGTCGCGGTATTCGCCGTCGTGGCCATGAACCAGACCCGCTACTGGAAGGACTCGGAGACGCTCTTCACCCACGCGCTTGCTGTGACGCGCGACAACGTGATCGCCGAGTACAACCTCGGGCAGGCGCTGCAGGCGACGAAGCCCGATGCCGCGATATCGCACCTGCGCCAGGCCATCTCCCTGATGCAGCCGCTGCTGCAAGCCGAAGGATCGACCGCGCCTGAGTGGTATCCGCAGGCATACGTCGGTATCGGTACGGCCATGCTGATGAAGGCCCGCCCGATGCCGGAATCGCCGGCGCGCAACGCGCTGATCCGCGGGGCCATCACGGACTACCGGCAAGCGCTGACCATCGATCCGAATGCAGCTCACGCGAAGAACAACATCGCCATCGCCACGCAGATGATGCCGCACACGCTGGCGGCGGCGTTGCAGGCCGACTACGACGACTACCTCAACGAGGGAACGGCCTTCTCGCAGCAGGGACGCTACGACGACGCGGTCATCGAGTACCGTCACGCCGTCGACATCTCGCCTCAGTCGGTCGAGGCACGCATCTACCTCGGCCTAGGCCTCGTGCAGGCAAACAAGAAGACGGAGGGCGTCGCCGAACTGCGCGCCGCGAAAGCAATCGACGCCACGCAAGCGAACGAGCTCCTGACCAAAGCGCTGCACCTCACCCCGGATGCCGGAAACCTGGACGGGTTTATCGATCAGGCGGGGAAGTAGGCGAAGGATGAAGGCGGAAGGATGAAGGATGAAGCAACCTTCCGGCTTCATCCTTCATCCTTCATCCTTCGCCTTCTGCTTACCTCAACTGCTCCACCGTCTCACGAATCGACCGCCGCACGGCCTCATTGCTCCCCATCTTCGGAGTCCAGCCCAGGGTGGTCAAGCGCGCGGTATCAAGGCGGACTTTCGGCACGTCGCCCGGCCAGCCGCGGGCGCCTCCGGTGCGGGAGACGGCGACCTTCGCGGCATCGAGCCCCATCGCTTCGATTGTCCACTCGGCGATCTGATTCACGGACGTCCAATCCGGGACGGCGAGGTTGTAGCAGTTGACGAGATCCTTCGCCGTGGCGTGACCGAACATCATCCCGTCGAGACAGTCCTCCACGTGGACGTAGGGCTTCGACTGCGTGCCGTCGCCGAGGATCTCCAGGCGCGTCGGGTCGCGCCGCAGCTTCAGCACGAAGTCGTGGATGACGCCGTGCGTGGGATAGCCGCCGACGATGTTGCCGAAGCGGAAGATCCAGCACTTCATCTGATAGGACGCGGCGAAGGCGGTGATGAGCGTCTCGCAGGCGATCTTGCTGGCGGCGTAGAACGAGATCGGGAACAGGGGACCGTAGTTCTCCGGCGTCGGCAACAGGGTGGGCTCGCCGTAGATCGCGCCGCTGCTGGAGAAGATGATGCTTTTCGTGTTCGAGACGCGCATGGCTTCGAGGATGTTGTACGTCACCAGCGTCCCGCCCTTGAGGTCGAAGTCCGTGTAGCTCGTGCCGAAGCTGATGTCGCTGTTCGCGGCGAGGTGCCAGACCAGTTCCGGCCGCAGGCGTTGAAAGAGCGCCACGACGCGGTCGCGGTCGAGAAGGTCGAACTCGTGGAACGTGAAGCCGGGCTTCTCCAGCGACCGGGCCACGTACTCACGCTTGCCGAGGAAGAAGTTGTCGATGCCGTGAACCTCGTGCCCCTCGGCGAGCAGACGTTCGAGCAGATTCGTGGCGATGAAGCCGGCGGCGCCGGTGACGACGATTTTCATGTGGGCGGTAGAGTAGTGGATTCAAGGATGAAGGCGGAAGGATGAAGGATGAATAAGAGCGCGTTCATCCTTCATCCTTCATCCTTCAATCTTCCAGTTCCCGCCTCGTCCGTTCCAGCTCCTCCGGCGTTCCGATGTCGAAGAAGTTGAGGTCGACGACTTCGCAGGTCAGGCGGTCCTCGGCGGCCAGGCGCGGGAAGATCGTCTCTTCGAACGAACAGGCGCCGGACGGCGGCAGGAGGTCGATGACGCTCGACGGCATCACGGAAAAGCCGGCATCGATGTAGGGCAGCTCGGGGGCACGCTTGTCGAAACGGACGATGCGGCCGCCGGCGACTTCCGCGTTGCCGATGTCGCGGCGCGGGTAGACGGCGAGGCACGGCTCGTCGTGCGCGCTCACGAAGCGGTTGTAGTCGAAGTAGCGGAGCACGTCGCCGTAAGTCATCACGAAGCGCTCGCCGATGAGCGCGCGTGCCTCGCGGATGGCGCCGCCGGTGCCGAGTGGCTCGGTCTCGCGGCTGTACGCGATCCGCACATCGAACCGCCCGCCATCTTCAAAATGCTTTTCGACAACATCGGCGCGATAGCCGGTGAGCAGCACGATGTCGCGTAAGCCGCAACGGGTGAACGATTCGATCACGCGCTCGAGATAGGGCCTGCCGCCGATGGCGATCATCGGTTTGGGAAGATCGCGCGTCAGCGTTCCGAGGCGGGTGCCGAAGCCGCCGGCGAGGATCGCGATGGTGACGGGAGAGATGGAGTGTTGAATGTTGAATGCCTCGTGCCTGCGGACAGGGTCAGCCCGAATCTCTCAAAAACAGGGTGGACTCGCGGACACTGTGAAACGTCGAGAGCCTTCTCCCCCGCGCTTTTCAGCGGGGGAGAAGGTGCCGAAGGCGGATGAGGGGGCCGTTCTCGCGCTGAAGTTAACTGTTTTCATGAGTTTCCCGCGCTCGTTCATGAAACCAGTCCACTGTTTGGCAAGCTCCAACGCCCCCTCATCCGCCTTCGGCACCTTCTCCCCCCCGCTGAAAAGCGCGGTGGGGAGAAGGGCGCTCGATGAACACATTGTCTGCGATTCCACTTAGATGGTGGGTAATCTCGGTCGCGATCATTCAACATTCAAACTGAAGATTCAAGACCGCATCGTGCGGATCGCCCGCCGATACCTTGCTGCCATAGGGAGAGCAGGCGTCCCCTGCTACCGATGGGCGTCCTCGCCCAGCGGTGGGACCGAGGGCGATACGCCGCTGGAGATTGATAAACGCCAACGTTCTTACGCATTCCATCCTGCCGAGACCTGCCGCCGGGCGAGAGCAGGCGGGACGCCTGCTCTCCTCTGTGCTACTTACCCAAGTCCTGCTTGAGAAGCGACGCCAGCCGGACGCCTGCTTGTTGCAGCCGCGTTTCCACGCCCTTCTCGAATTCCTTTTGATAGGGCTCGGCCAGGGTCCGGCTCTTCTTGATCGAATTGCACGCGGACTGGCTTGCCGTCATCTTGCAATACTGGACGTCCGGCGTGATCGTGATTGCGTACGACTCATCCGCCCAGTCGATGGGAGCTGCTACGGCCAGCCACTCGGTCTGTTGCGCGGCCGTGATTCCGCTCTTCAGCCGATCCGCGAACGCGGTCCACGCGTCCGCTCCAGGACCCTCGTCATGTCCGATGAACCCTCCGTCCCACACGCTGTGCAGGTTGGTTTGTGTGAAAAAGGAGCTTTGCACGGGGATCTTGTTGCCGCCGAGGTCGTCTTTGTAACTTATGTGCAGCGGTTGATGGATGTCGCCGACCCAGTGACCGAGGAACAGGAGACCCTCGGCGCGCTTCTGGTCGCTCAGAGCAGTATTGGCGAGCTGGCTGCCGTGAAACTCGATGCCATGCACCACACAATCGCCGGCGCAGAACGTCGCCGCGACATGCTTGACCGTGCGCGGAACGTTGAGAAAGTGCCAATTGCTGAACTGGGCGAAGCGCGTCCAGCCTTTGACCTTACCGCTGGCGTTGCCGCGGGCACGGTCGGCGAACGTACACGCCTCGGGGAATGACGTGTAGCCCGGCAACCCGTTTGGCAGCTTGTACGCCTGCGTGAGCCGATCCACTTCGGCGCGTTGCGGTCCGTCGAGAAGCTCGTAGGCGATCCGGCAAACCGTCCTATGGCCGTCCGGCCCCCACGCGAGCGTGTTGGTTGCGACCAGAAGAACGGCCACTGCCAGAAGAAAGGCCGCGTAGCGTTTCATGATCCACCTCAGTCTTATTGTCGAGGGTCGAAGAATACTCCTGTTTCATGAAGTATGTCCCCGCTTCACCCGACGCGCCCTCCAAAGCCGCTTGAACGTCCAGATCGTCGATTTCCACCGCTGCAGCGTCGACGCCCCGATCCGATCGCGGTACTCGATCGGGATCTCCGCGACGCGATAGCCCATGCGATACGGAATGACGAGCATGTCCACCGGGAGCGCCGGCCCGTGCGCGTCCCAGGTCACGTGGTCGAGCATCGACTTGCGATAGGCGCGCATGCCGCTGTGGACGTCCGTGGTGCGGATGCCGTGCAGCAGCCGCGCGGTCCAGGCGAAGATCCGGTTGGCAAGGTAGTTCGCGAACGGCATCGCCTTCGGCCGCCTGGCCAGGCGCGTGGCGTTGACGAGGTCGTAGCCCTGGTCGATGAGCGAGACCAGCGTCGGGATCGTCTCGACCGGGTAGGTGTCGTCGCAATCGAGCGTGATGACGATGTCGCCGGCGGCGTCGCGCACGGCCCGATCCATGGCCGGACCGTACCCTTTCGGCGGAAACTGTTTGAACACGCGGCAGCCGAGCTCGGTGGCGATCTCGGCGGTGCGGTCGCTGCTCGAGTCGACGAGGAAAATCTCCGCATCGGGCGCGACACCGCGGATGTCGTGAACGACCTTCGCGACGGCGCGCTCCTCGTTGAGCGTGATCATGGAGACGGTGAGTTTCATCTACATTTCGCCTCGAAAATCATTTGGAATGCCAAAGCGCCGGGCCAGAGGCTGGCCACGACGCGCTCGATCGGATAGACCGCCTTCAAATACGTCTTGTACGGCCGTGATTCGAGCAGCGCGGACGGATCGTGCGACTCCCCGCCGCCGCCGAGAAGCTTCTTCGCCAGCGGGACGAACGGCCGCACCAGACCGGGATTGTACGTGCGCCGCACCACTTCCAGGCCTGCCTGTTCGATCAACTCGCGCGCGCTGCGGCGCGTGAAGAATCGGAGATGGGTGTGATCGAGGACGCCCGTCTCCTCATAGCGGAAGCGGCCGAACATCAGGTTGAGACGTACCGACCAGAGACCGACGTTCGGCAGGGAGACGATGACGCTGCCGCCGTCCTTCAGCAGATCGAGATAGCCGCGCAACACTCCGATCGGCCAGGCCAGATGTTCGAGAACGTCGGCGAAAATGATGACGTCGAAGCGACGCTCACCGATCGATCGTTTCACATCGTCGAGCTTCTGCAGGTCGGCTTGCACGACCTCGTTCACCCGCTCACGCGCGACTGCCACCGCCTCCGCGCTCGACTCGATGCCTGTGACGCGGTTGCCGCGACCGGCGATGTGCTGTGACGTGGTAGCAAAGCCGCAGCCGACGTCGAGCACGTCGAGATCCTTCCGATCGCCCCAGAGCCGGAGAAGGCCCCAGTTGACGTCTTCGAAGTACTGGTAGGTTGTTGATTCGTACATATTCTGGAGTGCGGCGGGCCCTTTGGAACTGCGAATGTTGAATGTTGAATGTTCAGTGTTGAATGTTGAATGTCGCGGCGCGATCTGGCAATCATTCAACATTGAACATTCAACACTGAACATTCAACATTCAGCAGTTCACGTCCGCGTCACTCCGATCTCCTTCGCCAGCGCGACCGCCCTCTCGATGCACACATCACTATTGATGTAGTCGAACTGCGCGAAGCGTCCCAGCAGGTGCAGTTCGGTGGCGGCCACGGCGTTGCGCATGGCGGTGACGTTCGCGCGATAGTCGAGGTCGTAGACCGGATAGCCGTAGAGGAAGCGCACGACCTTGCGGTAGACGATCGTGGACGGATCGACGAGACCGGTGATCTCCAGCTCGCGGACCGTCCGGTCGATGATCGCCTCATCCGACATTTCCCAGGCCCCGTCGACTCCTGCATTCGTGGTGATCTCGGCCATCACCGACGACGAGCCTGCCGGCACGCACCGCTCGCTGAAGGCTTTCGGAAACGACAGGCGGTGAAAGAGGAGGTTCGGGTCGGGGACGTAGAGCGCTGTGTAGGGGTACCCGCGATCCTCGTTGCAGCCGATCAGAACGTTGATCAGCGAGTTGTAGCGCAGCGTGTCCGCCAGCCGGTGGACCTCGTCCGGGGCGTCGCTCCAGACTTTCAGCAATTCATGGATCGGCAGCGTGGAGACGAGCGTGTCGTACGTTCGCTCCTCGCCGTCGGCCGAGGTTACGCGCCAGCGCCGGCCGTCGCGCGAAACAGATGCCACATGCCAGTTGGTGCGGATGTCGCCGCGCACCTTCGCCGCGAAGGCGTGAACGAGCGACTCGTATCCGCCTTCGATCGGGTAGTAGAAGTGAAGCTGGTGCAGGTACCCCTCGGTGGAGATGCCGATGGACGACTTGAGCACATCCTCCATCGGCGGTTTCGGGATCCGTTCCACGAACTCCAGTCCCAGCTTCGTGGCCGGGTAGTTCCATATCTTCTCGTTGTAGGGGATGAAGTACTTGTCGGAGATCCCCTCGCCGAAGGTCTTGTACGACCACTCGGCCAGGTTCGCCGGTGCATCGTCCGCGTGCGGATTGACGATGTAGCCGTAGATGCAATCGAAGTTGTCCTGCGGTGGCAGCGCGGCCAGATCGTTTTCGAACGGGTACTTCACGAACCGCCCTTTGAACCAGATCTTGTTCTCGCGGCGGCGCTGATGCACGTTGTCGCCGAGCGAGGCCACCATCATGTTCAGCACTTCCTTGTTCTTGCTGAACATGATGTGCGGTCCGGCGGCATCGAAGGTGAAGCCGTCTTCGATGATGGTGCCGCAGAGGCCGCCGATGCGGCCGCGGCGCTCCACGACCTCGACGTCATCGCCGAGGAAGGACGCGAGCGCGACGCCGGAGATGCCGCCGCCGAGGATGCCGATGGAAGGATGAGTCATGTGAGGCGCCGCGTCAGCGGCGGCGTATTGTAGCCGCTCACTCATCGCCATAGGCCAGCACCGAGAGATCGGGAATGTGCCAGCGCGGCGAGGCCGACCCTTCGAGTGTCACGCCGGTCGGCGGCAGTTGGAAGAGCCGCTCGCGATCGACGAGCGGCAGCATGATGCCGATCGGAACCAGCGACGTGTTCGTTGCGGAGAGGCGATCGTGGCGATGAAGCGCCAGCCTCCTCGTGCCCGCGGGGACGGCCACGCCGTTGACCGTAAACACAACGGCTGCCTCGACAGCGTCACCCGGACGGATGGCGACAGTAGCGCGGTCATGCCATGTCGCGGTATCGAAGTAGAGCGGCTGTCGGAACCATGGATGTGACGCCAGCCGGGGAGACGCGTAGATCGTGTAGGTGCCGTCCGCGGGCACGATCCATTCGATGTGATTGCCGGGCAGGACGCGGCCGCTCAATCCGGGAAGCCACAGTTCGATCTCCGCCGGGAGGTAATGCGTGACGACCACCTGCCCCAGTTGGCGATGCCGAAACATCCAGCCGCGCGTGTCGTGATCGGCGATCACCGCCGCGGGCGGATCGGCAAGGAGCGCACTGGCCGTATACGGCTCGAACGTCCCCTTCGCCTCCAGCTCATTCACGATCATCCGCAGGAACCAATAGCGATAGGCGGGCTTGCGGCGCAAGGCCCAGCCGACGCTGTCCCAAACCTTCGACTCCGGGGCGGTGTCGCGATCGACATCGCGCATGACTTGGTCCTGGTAGCGCGTATCGCTCTCTTTGCCGCGAAAGGTGCCCACAGCCGCGCTGATGCAGAGCAACACTGCGAGCACGCCGATCGCCACCTTCCTCGGCACGAACCGCTCGATCTCCATGGCCACGAACGGGATGAACGTCAGCACGACGATCTCGAAGTGGTAGTTGTAGATGAACTTCATCGCCGCGATGAAAAGGAGATTCGCGGCGGCGAGAAAGGCCAGGTAAAAGTGGTCATCGGGCGTGCGCCAGCGCCGCAGCAGGATGCGCACGACGCCCGTCAGCCCGGCCACCAGGACGATGATGCCGGCCGGATCGATGCCCGACGGATCGAACTCCACGCGATCGATCAGGCGGTGGACGCCGATCTGGACGGCCAGACGGTAGAGAAAGACGCCGGGGATGGCCGGAGCGAGGCGGTCGGCCATGAAGTTCTCGCTCCAGACACGGCGGAAGGCGATGGCGGCGGAGTTTGTCACCACGAAGTAGAGCGCGCCGAGGAGAAACGTCGCCGCCGCACCGGCATAGATCCACCCCGCGCGCACGTTGCCGCCCCACCGCCGCTCGCCGGGGCGCACGATGCGGATCAACAGCACGGCGATGGCGATGACCGGCCCGAGGCGGAGGTTGGCGAAACCGGCCAGGCAGAATGCCGCGCCCGCGAAGATGGCATAGACGACGCCATCGTCGATCCTCTGCACGAGGTAAATGGCCAGGATGACGAAGAAGCAGCCGAGGGCGTCGACCCGATACTCGACGGCGGGAAGCATGAAGAGCGAGCTGCACAGCGCGACGATGATCGCCGTCCAGCGCGCCCAGCGGACGATCCCGGCGCGCTCCATCCAGCGCATCAACAGGACGAAGGTGGCGATCCAGAGCGGGATCTGCGCGAAGCGCATGAAGATGATGGCCTGCGCGCCCGGCGAGTGCGTGAGCGCCGCGAACGGCGCGTAGAGGAACCACTGCAGCGGCGTGTGGTGCTCCCAGAAATCGCGATAGGGGACCAGTCCCTGTCGCACCCAGTCGGTGGCGCGAAAGAACTCGATCTCATCCCACACCAGCGGATGGAGTCCTGCCAGTTGCAGCAGCCGCGCGGCAATGGCCGGTACGGCCAGGATGATCAGGAGACGTTCCGAGCGGTTCATCGGACCAGCTCCCAGATCGGCGTGCCGGCGATCCGCGTCAGTGAACCACGTCGCACGAGCTCTTCCATGCATCGTTTCGATGCCGGAAGATTGCGAACGGCGCGGCCGTCGAGAAGGCGAACGTGCATGCTGTCGGTACCCGCAAGGATTCTGCACGGCGGCAGATCGTCATCACCAAGCGCCGGAAGAAACCCTTTCGCTGCCGCCGTTCGCGCGTACGTGAGCGAGAACGGCACCTGATCGTCGAACGCATACCAGTAGTACGAACCTGCCGGCGCCGCCACCGGCAACTCCTCGGGGCGTACCCACGCAGCCTCACCCGGGCCAAGCCGCCGCTGCAGGTCAGCCATCGTCTGCCACTGCCGTTCGCCGATGCTCTGCGTCATTCGCGGCCACTCATGTACGACGAAGCTGATCACGATCAAGGCGGCAATGCTCGCACGAGCCACCGGCCGGTTGCCCACGGCCGAGACCGCGACGCCATAGAGCAGCGCGATCACGCACGCCCACATGACCAGGTACTGCGGCCACAGATGCGGGTAGGGGTAGAGGAGCACGACTTCCAACGCGGCGGCGATGACCAACGAGAGCATGAGGACGATGTTGCGCCGGCGCCAGATGACGATCGCGGCGCCGACAGCCGCAAACCACGGCATCAACCAGGCAGGGCAGAAGGCGAAGCCGCCCGCCGACGTCGCTGCCACTGCACCACGGTACCAGCGCGATACGGCCGCGGCGTAGGTGAAGGAGAAGAAGGCGAGATCGCGAAACGTGGTGACGCGAAGAGCGACGCAGAGGGCGAGGAGAGGCAGTACGCAGGCGATGGCGAGGGAGGCGAAGTAGTAGCGCCGGCGGCCCGCCGGCTGGACCGCCAGCGGCTCGCTGGCGAACGCAGACCACCGCCGAGCCGGCGGTGGTCCAGCCGGCGAGCCGCCGGCGCTACGCCTGCCGCCGGCGGCCCACAGCACGCGTGCATACAGCCCAAGAATCACCAGGCTCTCCAACGGCCACTTCGGATTCCAGAGATCCGCGACAGCGATGAGACCGATGCCCGCACCTGCCGCGAGGATGGCTCGGCGGGATCCAGGAACAGCTCGCAGGACCAGCAGCGCGCCCACCCAGAAGAGCAGCAGGGTGAATGGTTCCGAGCGCACATCGGCCACGCCGCGGAGCCATGTCCAACTGCTCGTCAGCAGTGCCGCCAGGACGGGCAGACCCGCGATCGCATCGCCCGCCAGGCGAGAGGCAAACGCGGCCATGCACAGGACCGCCGCGATCCCGGCGATGGCCGACAGCGCGCGGGCGACCATCGCGTAGTGCCGCGTCGCCGCGATGTCGTTCGAAGCTGCAGGCGCGAACGGCGCCAGGACCATGTAGAGAAACGGCGTGTGATTCTCGGCGAAGTCGCGATAGAGCGTCTTTCCCGACGCCATCCACGCCGCCGCCCGCAGATGTTCGCCCTCGTCGTGATCGAGCGCCCGCGGCAGGGCACGCCAGACCACGAGCACCTCGGCGAGGAGAATGATCGTCACGGCGGCGGCGACGACCGGATCGCGCCAAAGGGGCCGTTTTGCTGTTGCCGGCAAGGACGTCATCTCCTGTCCGTATGAAGATCCCAGACGTCCGCGACCGGAGTGAGGACTGCCCTGCCCGAGGCGATGAGCCGGTCGAGGCAACGCGACGACTCAGGGAGCGAGCGCAGAAACAGCCCGCCGGAAACGTAGCGGAGGTCCGGCTGCAGGCCCCTCTCGGCACGGCAGACCGGCAGGTCGCGTTCATCGACGGCCGGCAGAGGAGTCCCCGGGTGGCGGCCCGCGTATTCGATTGAGAACGGCACGAGGTCATTGGTCGCGAACCAGTAGTAACCGGCATCGGCCGCACCGATCGGATGGACCTCCGCCGAAACCCAGATCGTTTCGTTGCCGCGAAGATTTCGCTGCAGATACGAACGAAGCGGCCATCCAACCGCCCCACCGGAAAGCGGCATCGATTGGTCGACCATGAAAACGGCCAAGAGCACCATCACGATCGTCGCAGCGAGCCGCATCCCTTCGCTCGGCAACTGTCGGAGGAGCGCCGCTGCGATCGTCCCGTAAAGACACGCCGCGATGAGGCTCCACATCACGTAATACTGACTCCAGACAATCGGGTAGGGATAGAGGAACCGTATTTCAATCGTCGCCGCGGCGCCGAGTGCCAGCAGCACCCATTGAATACGCCGGTCGTTCGCGCTCAGACGCCGTCGCATTGCCGGGAAGGTAAGGAACGCGAGGAGGACGACGATGGCGATCACCGGCCAGATCCCTTTGAACGCCGGCGCGCAGAACATGTACGCGCGGCTGTGGTGCAGTAACGGTTTTGTGAGCCCGGCCAGGTACGGATTCGCGGCCATCCAGGCCGAGAGAAGCTGGTTGTAGCGGAATGTGAAGAAGATGTAGTCGCCAAACAAAACGGTCGCGGCGACGCACGCCAGCGCGGCGCCCATGCATGCGAGCGGTGGCACGATTGCCATTGCCAACAGGCTCGGACCGCTACGGCGCGATCGCCACAGGACGCTGAGGTAAAACACTCCGAGAACGAGCGACTCGAGCGGCCACTTCGGATTCCACACCGCGGCGATGGCGACGAGTCCGATGCCGATGCCGGCGCACAGGACGCGCAATCGCTCCGACTGCCACCCGCCGACGAGGAGCAATGCGCCGAGCCAGAAGAGGAACACCGCCGGCGGATCGTTACGCACCTGCACCACGCCACGCAGCCAGACTTCCGGTGAGGCCATGATGACGGCGATCGTGACCAGCGGCGCAATCAGACTGCGGCTCGCCCGGTACGCCAGCATCGCCACCGCGCCGGCGCCCATCAGGCCACAAAGCGATGTGAAGGTCCGCGCCCGAGCCACGTACGTGAAGAGGTCGAGCCGCGGATAGGCACCTGTGCCCGTGGCAGGCACCATCCACTTGAGGATCACAAGAAGAAACGGTGCATGATCCTCCGCGAAATCACGATAGAGCCGCAGGCCCTGATGCATCAGCCAGCCCGCGTGCAGCAACTCCGTCTCGTCGCCGTCGATCGTACGCAACAGAATCGAGTGAACACCGATCAGATGCCGTGCCACGACACAGGCGATGCCGGCCGCGGCGGCGAGCATGGCAAGCTGGCGCAGGCGACGCTCGCTCAATGGCATTCAAACGGAAGCGTACATCAGGGATGAAGGTCCCATACGTCGAAGGCCGGCGTCTTCACCGCCCGCCCCTGCGCGATCATTCGCTCCAGGCATGCCCGCGCTTCCGGCAGCACATCGAGCGAAAGCGGGCCCGAGACGAAACGCAGATCGGGCTGCAGACCACGCTCCGCGCGGCAGACCGGCAGATCGCGCTCGGTGATGGCCGGGAGCGGCGTCAGCCCCGGATGCCGTGCCGTGTATTGAACCGAAAACGGCACGAACTCTCTCGTGGCAAACCAGTAATAGCTGGCGTCGCGCACGCCGATGGGATGGTGATCCATCCAGACCGTCTCCCCGGGGCGTAGCTTCCTCTGCAGATACGACAACATCGGCAAGGCGGCCGGCCCGGAGTTGATCGGCATCGCTTCGGTGACGACAGACACGGCAACGATTGCAATGGCGGCGGTGGCGATCAGCCGCACGCCTTCCGAGGGCATCAAGCGTACGAGAGCGGCGATCATGATTCCGTACAGGGATGCCGCGACGAAGCTCCACATCACGTAGTACTGCGTCCAGACATTCGGATACGGATAGATGAAACGGATTTCCAGGGTGGCGGCAACGGCGAGCGCAATCAGCACCAGCAGAATCGTCCCGTCGATCCGGAGCCGCTGCCGAACAGTGCCCATCGACAACAACACGATGCTCAGGACGACGGCAATGACCGGCCAGATCCCTCGGAACGCCGGGGGGCAGAACATATAGGCGCGGCCGTGATGAAACGCGGCTTCAGTCAGTTTCGTCAGGTAAGGATTGGAAGCGATCCAGTCGGTGAGAAGGCGGTTGAAGCGGAACGTGAAGAAGTAGTAGTCCGCCAGCCGCGCCGTGGCCGCGATACAGGCCAGGGCGATCCCAAGGCAGAGGGCCGGCGGCAGCAGGATCCCAAGCAGGAACCGCGGTTCCTGACGACGAGCGCGCCAGACCGTACGGAGATAGACGACGCCCAGGACCAGCGATTCGAGCGGCCACTTCGGATTCCAGACGAACGCCACGGAGACCAGTCCCATCCCTACGCCAGCGAGCGAGAATCGCAGCCCTTCCGGCCGCCACCTCCCCAGCAGCAGAAGGGCGCCCAGCCAGAAAAGAAAAAGCGCGGGAGGATCATTGCGAATCTCAACGAGCCCTCGGGACCAGACCCAGGGGGAGGCCATGACCGCGGCGATCAGGACCAGTGGGGCGATGAGGCTTCCGATTGCGCGATACACCAGTACGGCGGCCGCGCTCAAACCCAGAAAACCGCAGACTGCCGCGAAGAGGCGCGCGCGCGTCACGTAGGTGATGAGATCGAGCCGGGGGAACGACGCAGTGCCACCGGCAGGTGTCATCCACTTGAGGACGACGAAGAGAAACGGAGCATGATTCTCGGCGAAGTCGCGATACAACCGCAGCCCCTGATGCATCAGCCAGCCGGCGTGGAGATACTCCGTCTCGTCGGAGCCGAGCGCGCCGTCGAGTCCAGCGTGGACGGCGATGAAATGGCGGACGATGATGTAGACGCCCGCGACGCCCGCTGCCAGCACTGCCGCTCTTCGCAGCACGATCGGGCTCGTCTGCATTGGCAGCAATAAAGACAGGCACGGACAAGGGTGCCGGCTTGCGACCGGCACCCCGACCTCATCAGATCTTCTTTGCGGCCTTGTGCAGCGCGTCGGCGCTGGAATTGAGCGCGTCCTTGGCCAGCGACTTCGCCTGCTTGACGCCCTTGGCCACCTGCTTCCTGACCACCTTGCGCGCCTGCTTGACCTTCGGTTCCGCGGCCTTCTTCAGCGCCTTCAGCTTCGGAGCCGCGGCCTTCTCCACCGCGTCGTACGCCTCGCCACTCTTCTTCACGACCGTCTTAACGACCTTTCTGGCCGTCTTCTGAACGTCCTTCTTCTTGATCATGGAGTCTCTCCTTCGTTGATGGGGATCTACCTTAGCAGATCAGAAAGCAGAAGGCAGAAGGGCAAAACCAGAAACCAGAAACCAGAGACCAGAAGCTTCGCTCGGCCACCTACTGGTTTCTGGTTCTGGTTTCCCCTTCTGGTTTCTGGTTTCTAGTTTCTGGTTTCTGCTTTACCTGATCCAGCCTTACGCGGAACTCGCTGGCCCAGGCGGCGAAGGCTGACTCAACGTCGCCCCATCTCCGGTAGGGCCGCAGTCCGTTGAAGTAGGCGCGGCCGGCTTTGCGGTCGGCGAATGCGGCCACGCGGGCCCCGGTCATGCAATCGCGCATGTCGACCTCGATCGCCGCGTGCCCGATGTCGACCGTCGGCAGGAATAGGCCGGCACCCGTGAGGGCACCGACGGCTTTCGCCGTGATGTTCTTCGCGGGGTCGACCGGCATCAACTCCGTCAGTGCCGCGCGAACGCGCAGGACGCCATCGCCCGGGACCTCGACGATCGTGTACCCGCCTCGGGTCAGCTCCGCGGTGAATGCCAGACGGAGGTGCTCGCTCAGATTCTTCAGCTCCTCGGCGCTGGCCTGATTGTCCACGGCCGCCTTGCCGAGGGAGACGACCACGGGATCGAAGAGGAAGGCGTGATAGTCGCCCAGGATGCCCGGCCGGCTCGACCAGGCACGCATCGACGCACTTCCCGGAACCGACTGAAGCTCGATCCCGCTGCCGAGGAATACCAGATTCTGCGGCTTCGACGTCGCGCATCCGGCGAGAATCAGGAACGTGAGCGCTGCACTCAGTCTCTTCATTGCACCGCTCCTTAACGAGAAAGACGAAGGATGAAAGACGAAGGATGAAGGATGAAGGATGAAGGATAAAGGGGATGAGCTCGGAAGGATAAAGGATCTCGAACACTCATCCAGCTTCATCCTTCATCCTTCATCCTTCACGCTTCATTCTTCGGTTTCACTTCTGCGCCGCGATCCAACGATCGACATTCGCCTCCAGCACGCTCAGCGGCACGGAGCCGCTGCCGAGGACAACGTCGTGGAACTCGCGGACGTCGAAGCGGGGACCGAGAGCCTTCTCGGCGCGCTTGCGGAGCTCTTTAATCTTCAGCTCACCGAGCTTGTACGAGAGCGCCTGACCGGGCCAGGAGATGTAGCGGTCGACCTCGGTCTCGACCTCGTGAAGCGGAAGGGCCGTACGCGTGGCCAGGTAATCGATGGCCTGCTTGCGCGTCCACCCCATCGAGTGGATGCCAGTGTCGACCACCAGGCGGCAGGCACGCCACATCTCATAGGTCAGCCGGCCGAAGTTCGAATAGGGATCCTGATAGATCCCCGCTTCGACGCCCAGCCATTCGCAATAGAGACCCCAGCCCTCCCCGAACGCCGAGATGTACGAGTAGCGGCGGAAGTTCGGCAGATCGCCGAGCTCCCGGGCCAGCGAGATCTGGAGATGGTGACCCGGCACCGATTCGTGCAGTGTCAGCGCCTCGAGGTTGTAGAGCGGCCGGCTCGACAGCATGTACGTGTTGACCCAGTAGATGCCCGGCTGCGTGCTCCCCTCCGGTGGGCCGACGTAACGGCCGCTCGTGTACTTCGGCGCGATGTCCGCCGGGACCGGCTCGATGGTAAAGGGAAGGCGCGGAAGCGTCTTGAAGAGCGACGGAGTCTTTCCGTCGACCCTCTTGGCGATGAGCGATGCCCGCGCCAGCAGCTCCTCGGGCGTCTTCGCGTAGAAGCGCGGATCGGTGCGAAGGAACTGCAGAAACGCCGGGAAGTCCCCCTTGAAGCCGGTCTGCTTGATCACAGCATCCATCTCCCCCGTGATCCGCTCGACTTCACTGAGACCGATCTTATGGATCTCCTCGGGGGTGAGATTGAGGGTGGTGAATTCGCGGATCTTCAGCGCGTAATAGGCGCGGCCATCCGGCAGGTCGTACGCGCCCAGCGTCGTGCGCGCCTTGGGCAAATACTCGTTGCGGAAGAAGTCGAGGAACTCGCGGTAACCGACCACCGCTCCCTCCATCACCGCCACGCGCCCCTCCTGCCGCAGCCGCTCGTGCTCCGATGGCGGCACCGAGGATGGGAACTTCGTGAAGGGAACCCAGAAAACGCTCTTCGTCGGATCATCGACGACGTGAGCCGTGATCGTCGTATCGTACCCGTCGAGCGTGGCCCGCGGAACGGTAAACCCCCGCTTCAGGCCGATGCGCATCAGCGCGATCTCCTCGCGGACGTAGCGCGGCCAGGCCTTGAGCCGGCTGATGTAGTTCTCGTAGTCCTTCACCGTAGCCAGCGGCACGTCTTTCGGCAGCCGCGAGAAGCCGGAGTGAAATCCCGAGTCGGCGTTGAACGGCATCTGATAGTCGCCGAGATCGAAGGAGGCGGAAGAATCCTCGAGCCGTTGCTTGAAGATGTCGTAGTTCACGACTTCCGCGGCCGGCAGCTTGGCGCGATCGATGCCCGCCAGCTCGGCCAGCGTCTCCTTCGTATGCGCATGCCGCCGTTCGAGGTCGGCCATGGTCATCGATGGCAGACGGTCATCGTACTCATGCCTTCCCACGGATGTCGCGAAGAGCGGATTCTCCCTGAGCTGCGTCTCCCACGACCGATCGAAAAGCGCGTGAAGACGGGCGGACTCATCGGCCGCGCGTGCGGAAACGGCGAGCAGACAGACGGTGACGACGATCGAAAGTCGTAGCTTCATTTTGGAAGCTTACTTTAAGCTGAGGCGATGACAGAACAGGGCATCAAGGACAGCGCCCACATCAACAATGATTGGGTGCTCGACCGCCGCTTGATCGACGGCGTCATCGTTCGCGAGGTGCGCAGCGTCGTCACCGCCAACAGCGTCACTACCGAGATCTGCCGCTCGGACTGGGGCGTGGTCGACGGCACGATTGAGCAGACCCTCCATGTGTCGATGCGCGGCAATGCCATCAGCGCCTGGCACCAGCACCGCCACCGCTGGGACTACCTCTTCGCCGTAGGCGGACACCTGCGCATCGTGCTCTACGATCCGCGCGAGGGCTCACCTACCCGCGGGCAGGTGGACGTCTTTCATCTCAGCCCCCAGCGGCCGCAACTCCTGGCAGTCCCGCCATCGATCTGGCACGGCGTGCAGAACCTCGCGAACGACGTCTCATCGTTCATCAACCTTTTCAATAAGCCCTACGACTACGCGGACCCGGATGAGTGGCGGTTGCCGGCTGATAGTGAGGAGATTCCGTACAAGTTCGGTCAATGATGCGCGCCGGAGCGCTGGCGTCCTCGCCGGCTGGCCCGGCGGCGTCCTCGCCGCCGACCCGGCAAGACTCCTAACATTCGCTGTAACCCCGGCGGCGAGGACGCCGGCGATTGTGCCGCGTTAGCGGCAACAAGACGGTAGCCAGGGGTGCGAGCGTTTTTTGCGAGCACCCCTGGTAAAGAGATCTCGTGGTTGGTGCCGCGTCAGCGGCACTGGAGTAATCGTGGAATGCCATCCAGTGCCGCTGACGCGGCACGATTTCGAGAGACAACGCAAACCAGGGGTTGCTCGCAATAAGCGCTCGCACCCCTACCTTCTTGAGCCGCTATCGCGGCGTCATAACGTCCAATCTCCAGACCGGCGGCGAGGACGCCGCCGAGCCAGCCGCCGGGACGGCAGCGCTCCTACCCTGTGGTAGCGTCCTCTCACCATGAACACCTCCCGCTACCTGATCGCGTTCGTCCTCGGCATCGTCACGTTTGCGCTGAACGGTCAGCCGCGCACCCACCGCCTCGAGGCGACGCCCGGCACCGTGGCGTACGGCTACTACTGGTCCGAGGCCAAGCCGGTGCTGCGCATCGCCTCGGGGGACATCATCGACGTCGATACGCTGCTGACCAACACTCCTACCGGCCTGCTGAAGGCGGGCGTGCCGGACGAGAAGATCCAGCAGTCGCTGAAGACAATCGTCGCCGAGGTCACCGGCGATCGCAAAGGGCCGGGAGGTCACATCCTGACCGGACCGGTGTACGTCGAAGGGGCGGAGCCGGGCGACGTCCTGGAGGTGAAGATCCTTTCGATCGATTTTGCAATCGACTACGGCTACAACGGCTGCAGCGGCATCGTGCCGGAGAATTGCGACCGCACCGCCGGCACGAAGATCCTTCCGATCGACCGCAAGACGATGACCTCGGCGTACGCGCCCGGGATCGTGATCCCGCTCAAGCCCTTCTTCGGTAGCATGGGCGTAGCCCCGGCGCCGGAGCTGGGACGCGTCAGCAGCAACCCGCCGGGCCGGCACGCCGGCAACATGGACAACCGCGAGCTCGTAGCCGGCACGACGCTGTTCATCCCCGTCTTCGCGCCGGGCGCCCTGTTCGAAGTCGGCGACGGTCATGCCGCTCAGGGCGACGGCGAGGTCGATCAGACCGCCATCGAGACGTCGCTTCGCGCCCGCCTGCAACTGACCGTGCGCAAGGACATGAAGCTGACCTGGCCGCGGGCCGAGACGCCGACCGACTACATCAGCATGGCCACCGACCCCGACCTGATGGTGGCAACCAAGGGCGCGATTCAGGAGATGGTTGATTTCCTTGCGGCCAACAGGAACCTGACCAAGCATCAGGCCTACCAGCTCATCAGCATCGCCGGCCACGTCGTGGTCACCCAACTCGTCGACAAGCCGAACATGGGCGTCCACGTGAAGATGCCGAAGAGCATCTGGAGACAGTAAACGTAGCGCCCGTAGCGCCGGCGGCTCGCCGGCTGGACCACCGCCGGCTCGGCGGTGGTAGGTGCCCGAATAATCCCCGAGTACTGCGCGTGAAGTACTCAGAAAGCCTCATGAGGTACGCTCGGCGCCTCACGAAAGGAGGTTCGGAGCCTGTCGGAGCCTGATGGAACATGCCCGGCGTCCCGATGAGTTACCAGAAATGGTGAGTTCATACACTCCCCGAGGCAGTTAACACACTCCCGGAGGTCAGTTAACTGACTCCCGGAGACAGTTAACACACTCCCGGAGGCGGGTTAACTCCCCCCAGAGGCAGTTAACACGTTCCCAGAGGCGGGTTAACTACCCCCCAGGGGCTGTTAACACGTTCCCAGAGGCGGGTTAACTACCCCCCAGAGGCAGTTAACACGCTCCCAGAGGCGGGTTAACTGCCCCCCCGAGGCCGCTAATACGCTCCCGGAGGCAGCTAACCGTGCTCCCCGAGGCCGTTAACACGCTCCCGGAGGCAGTTAACCGTGCTTCCAGAGGCAGCTAACACGCTCCCGGAGGCAGTTAATCTGTCCGACGGTCGGCAAAACTGCAGATATCACGAGCACGAGCGTCGTTCCACTGTCCGGTGTCAACTACAACTGCGGGGCCACGCAGAACTAATCGTCGCTGAATAGTTCCACAACCGAGTTAGCCATCAGCGCAGGAAGGAGTCCCCGCCGTTATCCGCAGAGCGGATGCCGCGATACCGTAATCACCGACAACCGATAACCGACGACCCGCGAAGCGCCCAACCAGGAGGATCCGATGAGCAAGAAAACGACCGACGTGGAAGCAATCATCAAAGAAATCGGCTCCCTGCGTGCGCGCCTTCCGAAGACTGCCAGGTCGCGGGCAGCGACGCCGCCGCTGGAGAAGCCGGGGGAGCGGATGGCATTCGTTCCGGGCGACGAGGAGGCCATGAAGGCGTTCGAGATGCTGGCGCTGGAAGACACCCTCGAATCGCTCCTGGGCGATGTGCAAGCGATCATCGAGGAAAAGCGGGAGGCGCTAATGGCAAAGACCCTGGAGATCTACTACGCCACCGAGGAGCTGTCGAAAGACCCGGAGCACGCGCATCTCATCCCGCACGTGGAGCAGATGCGGGCGGCCTACCTGCGGGATTTCGGTACGGAGATTCCGCCAAAGAAGTGAGCGCGTTGCCGGTTGTCAGTTGTCGGTTGTCTTCGCCTCCCTGGGAGCGCGGGCGTCCCGCCCGCAGAGCTTGGGAGAAAGTGGACTAACTCAGGACTAACTCCCAAGGGAAGCAACCGCCGCTGTGATAACTCCCGAATCGTGGATCACCACAGTGGATTCAATCCCATATCTCCCAAGCTCGGCGGGCGGGACGCCCTCGGTCCCAGGGCTCGCGCTCTCGACACGTCTCCCATCTGTGTCCATCTGCGTCATCTGCGGATACGCATTTCCCACCCCAACCGCGACGTAGGTACTGATCTCCGTCCGCGTCCGAGCCTGTTTTCACGTACTTTCAAGCGAAAGCAAGCGTGACGGGGAGGGTGCGGCGTGCGCATCGTGGAAGCCTGCGAGACCTTCATTCAACATTGCGGGAGCGTTCGGAAGCTGTCCGAGCACACCACGCGCGCCTACCGGCTGGACCTGAACCGATTCATCGGCTTCGCCGGTCAGGGTGCCGAGATCGAGTCCTGCGAGCGGGCCACGCTCCAACAGTACATCGAGCACCTTTTCAGCCAGCATCACCTCAAAGAGACCTCGGCGAAGCGGCACGTGGCCTCGCTCCGCTCGTTGTTTCGATGGCTGGAGGACGAGGGCCACGTCCCCGAGGATCCCTTCCGGGGAGCGCGCATCCGCATCCGCTTGCCGAAGCGGCTCCCGCGCGTCCTCTCCCGAGGAGAGGTGGCCGCGCTTCTGGACCAGTCGCCCATGAACGGCGACTTCATCCTGCTGGCCACCCGCGTGGCCGCGGAACTGCTGTTCGCCACCGGCATCCGCGTGGCCGAACTGGCCGCCCTTCGCGACGAGGATATCGATCTTACCGCCGGCGTCATCACCATCACCGGCAAAGGCGACCGCCAACGCCGCGTCTACATCCCCGACTCCGAGATCCGCGATCTGCTGGTGGCCTACGGCACCGCCCGGACCGAGCGCGGCCACTCCGGCCCATCGTTCCTGGTCAACTCCCGCGGCGGAGCCGCCTCCCCCCAGTTCATCCGCCGCCTGATCCGCAAGCTCGGCGAGCACGTGGCCCTGACGCGACGGGTAACCCCTCACATGTTCCGCCACTCCGTGGCCACCTACCTCCTCGAAGAAGGCGTCGACATCCGCTACGTCCAACGCCTCCTCGGCCACCGCAGCATCGTGACGACGGAGATCTACACCCACGTGGCGGACGCTGTGCTGAAGTCGCGGGTGATTGAGCGGCATCCAAGGAAGGCGATCGTGCGCCACAGCGAACGATAACCCGGACGAGCAAAACCCCACCGCGTTCCCCGCCTCCTGAAGCCTTCACGTGAGGGCTGGTCTTCCTCTGGCGGCCCGCCAACGGTTCTGAGAAGAACCCGCTGCCGTCAGTCTGTCTCAAACACATCAACCTTAACCACTTGTCGCTGCTGACAGGCCACTATCCAAAGACGGAGGTGCCACCGCGAAGACACGATAACTGCCGATTATCGAGAAGCCTTCGCCGAGCGCCCTCAGTGAACTATCGATACAAGTTGCTGCTCGCGCTCGGCCTCATGGCGTCGGCCATCGCCGCTGCGGTCGTACCCGCCCATGGTTTCGTCAACGTACCGGCCAGCGTCCGTGCAATCGGCTCCGGATTGCTCACACTTGCGGCGATCGCGCAAATCGGCGCATTTCTCCACGACTTAGGACCGCTCACGCTGCGATGGCATCTCCGTCGTCATTTTGTCGCAGGCCGTCAGCTCACCGATCGCACCGACGAACTTCAACGCCTTACGGCCTCGTTGGATCTGGAGTCCCGAATCATCAACGTTTTCGGTCAGCGTGGCGTGGGCAAGAGTTCGATCTTGCGCGCGTGGGTAGACCTGCTGAACCATCACGCCGTCCGCGGCGTCTCGAATCGGCATGTCATTCGCCAAGCGCTCCGCCGGTTACGGACGGTTCGAGCGCTCTATTTCGACCTATCTGACAGGACAGGTCGCGCAGAAATCGACGCCACGCTAGCCGCAGAATTCGCAACGTCCGGCCAGTATCAGCATGAACTCGCCAAGCGATTCGGCGAACTTCGCGTCGTCATCGTTCTCGATAACCTCAATAATGCCGGATTGGTTATGCCAATCTGCGCGTTGATTCGCGATCATTTGTCGTTTCGCCCGCACGACGTCTTCGTTCTCGGGTCGATCGAACCGCTCTACGTCTGGCTAGCCGGCGCGTCGAACATGCCGGTGTCACCACTTGCTCCGGCGGACATCGCCGAGTTCGCTCGCAATCACGGCGTACAGCTCGACCAGCACCAGTTATTGGAGCTATGTGCGCATTCGCAAGGCCTGCCGCTCTACCTCGATGTCTTGCTGGCAAGCAACTTTCCAAACCTGGAAGCATCCATCTTGCAGAATGGCCTCACGCACCTGCTCGCGTCCGTGATCATGCCGAATCTCACGCGCGACGCTCGCCGAGGGCTACAGCTGATCGCGAACATGTGCCTCGTCACATCCGCGGTCAGCACGTCCGATCTCGAAGCATTACACGTTCCTACAGCGGTAGCAGTGATTGAGGAGCTACGACACAACTCACTCGTCACCGAAAGCGATGGCGGCGTCAAGCTGCACGACATCGTTCGCGACGCGGTCCTGCCGCTTACGAATACCGCAGCCGACGTGCACCACGATCTGTCTCGCTTCTACAGTCGGAAGGGCGCTCTGCGTCAGGCCGCTCTACATCAACTTCTCAGCGGTGAACCGGACGACGTGTCGCTCGTCAAATCCGTACTCCGGACCGAAATCGCCTCCGAAAACGTACCACTTCTTCTGTCCGCAGCTGAAATCACGCGCCGACATGGCTTTGAACGCGTATCGCAACGTGATTCCGAACTCCTGCATCTCCTGGTGCATGCAGCGCTCTTGGCACATCTCAAGGTTGGCGACTATCCGACGGCCGCCGCTATCGCACAGGACCTCCGTTTCGCGCCAACACTTCTGCGCAGTCTCAACGCGATCGACGACAGACAGGAGTTTGACCTTCATTTCCTTCTCGCCGATCTCGATCACCTACAGAACCGCTATCTGCAAGCCATCGAGGTTTTTCGGCACCTCCGGAATATCGCAGAGGCGCGCGATTGGATGGATCGCGTACTGCCTTCGGCGTGGGCAATAGCACACAGCATGCGCCATCGCGGGCAGGATCTGCGAGAGGCCGCGACTGCATATCAAGAGGTGCACCAACTCGCGCACGAGTTCGGCGACGCGAAGTACACTGTTAGGGCGATGACGGGCTTGGTCGGAATCGCGCTTGTACAGGGGGACCCTACCTTCGAGTACGACGCAACGCTCACGATTGCCTACCGGTACGCAGCCAACTTGCCAGAGCTACGCGGATCAGTGCATAAGTATCGCGCGATGTACCTTCGTCGCGGCGGTAACCTTGCTGGCTCCGAGCACTTCATCCAGCAAGCCGTTGCCGAGTTTCGCGACCTCGGCAGCCGCTTATCATTCAACATGTATTTCGAACTCGGCGAGCACCATCGGCTTGCGGGCGCATACGCTTCGGCGATCGGCGAATACCGACGCACCGCGGACGTGGCGAGGCGAAACACTGATAAGAATCTCGCGGCGAATGCATCGCTGGGTACTGTGTTGGCAGAGCTCGGAGCCGACCAATTACTTCTCCACAAGTCCACAGACGAACAACTTGATACTGTCAACGGCGTCATCGTGATGTGCTACGACGCCGGAATCCATATCACAGAGCTACAAGCGCGGCTCGTTCGCGAGTATCTTCGCCGCGCGCATCATTTCGATATCTCCCCCTTGCAGGCTGATTTCCATCGTTACCTTGAGGCGCAGGGATTGCGCCAGGAGGCGCTGCTCGCGCAATCATTTGCGCCGGAGCGCATCCGAGGATTCCATCTCACCTTGCTCTAGCCCCGGCGCCTGTGCGGCACACGTCACGTTGGCGACCCGCTGGCACGACACTCCCGCTAACCGAAGCCGTAATTCCTTGCGCCTCGACGCTCGAAGGCGTAAAGGTGTACTGCACGATACGACGCTCCGGAAGCTGTCCTAGCCGCTTCGCGATCGTGCCGCTCGGCGCATCCGACGCCATGGCGGAGAGGATGTCGGCAACAATGTCCAGTTCGTGTTCGCCCCAGCCATAGCGCGTGATCTCCTGCACGCCGAGGCGAATGCCGGCGCCGGAGAAGAGACGTTTCCGCTTCTTGTTCAGAGTGACGCCGCTCGAAATTGCGCGGAGATATAAGGCATCCGTCACGTCAGGCGGCATGCGTATAAATATTTGATGCGAGCGCGTAAACGTGCCGTCGGGAAGACGGGCGACGTCGAAGCCCTTCTGCAGCAGGCGACCACCGAGGTAATTGGCGTTGGTGATAATCCGGTCAATGTAAGCCGCGCCAAAACGACGCATTTCAAGCAGAACGATTGCGAGTGACGCGACATTGCCCATCTGCGTATTGCGAACAAACCGCGGGCTGATCGATTCGTCGATAGCTGCGGTCAGATGGCTATTGCGCGCCAAGATAAGACCTTTCGTTGGCCCAGGGAGTGTCTTGTGCGTGCCCCCACTTATCACGATCTTTTCGGTCTGCAACAGGGGGCTCGGCCACGCACCGCCCGCGATTAACCCGAGCGACTGTGTGGCATCGTAGATGATCGTTGTTTCCGGTGGAACGCGCAGGTCCTCGATCGGCGGGGGTTGAAGAATGTCAGAGGGCGCTAGGATCAAGAAGTTTGGCCGACGCACAGCGAGAAGATCGTTGAGCGCGTCGATGTCATAGTTGAACGATGCGTAGTTATAGGGAATGTCGGTTATTTGCAGGCCGAGCCTTTTGCACACCTCGACAACCGAAGGGTGGCCGCCTGTATCCGGTGAGGAGAGGAGCACGGAATCACCCGCAGCGGTCAGCGCAAGCAGGACGGAGGTGATCGCGTTCGTCCCACTTAATGGCCGCGGATCTGCGTATGTGGCGTGGAACAGGTTCCCCGCCAGATCATTTATGAGGTCATAGAACGGGTGCAATTGCGCGCTACCGATAAAATTATCGGTTTCGTCGAACCCGAAGAGGCCGCCCATGATGTAGCGGTCGCTGAGCCCGGAGGCGATCGGAAGCGACGCCAAGGGCGACAGAACGTTCTCCGCCGCACAGAGAGGAAGAGCTGTCGCCCGGTACTCGTGAAATTCACGAAGGAGGCGCTGCAGCTCTTCAACTGCGGGCCTGATGACGTCGTCGTGACCGGAGTGCATGGCGCGGATAATCGGCAGTTATCGTATCGGAAGGACATGCCTCCCTGATGTAGGAGTGACGTAGCGGCGCCTTTCCCTACCCTCGCCGCGAAAAGGTGTTCAGATTCGCTCGCTCCCGAAGCAGATCGTGTGCCGACCCCTCTTCGGAACTCCCAGCAGGAGAGCGCTTTCCGGTGTAGCCCATCATCACAGTGGTACACGGCCGACAGCGTTACCTCACATCCCTCATACGTATCCTCCCGTCATATCCTCCCCCCCATGCCCCCCACCCTTCCCTTCCTCCTGACCCTCTGGACCGCCTCCCCCACCCTCGCCACCGCCGCCGATGGGGCGGGGGTCGATCGCGTCGGCGTCGATCTCGAGCACCTCGGCAAGCGGGAACGGCAGAGGGGGCAGGCGACGTGGATCTCGCCGCATGTGGAGGGGGATCTCGATGTCATCCGGCCGGTTTTGAGGCGGGCGCGGTTGTTTGCCCGCGTCAATCCGTTGGGCTCAGAAAGCGGGCGGGAGGTTGAGGCGGTGCTCGGGCACGGGGCGCAAGTGCTGATGCTGCCAATGGTTGCCGATGCGCGGCAGGCGGCGGACTTCGTGGGGTTGGTCAAGGGGCGGGCGATCGTGGTGCTGCTGGTTGAACATGCTGAGGGGCTGAAGCGGCTGCGCGAGATCGTGCGGATGCCGGGGGTGGATGAAGTTCACATTGGACTGAACGATCTGGCTATCAGCCTGGGGTTGCGCAACCGTTGGTTGGCGCTGTGCGGCGATCTTATTGCGGACGCGGGGGCGATCGTTCGCGAGGCCAACCTGCGCTTCAGCCTCGGCGGGATCGGTCGCGCCGGGGATAACGACCTGCCCATCCCGTCGGACCTCATCTACGCCGAGTACGCCCGCACGGGCGCGCGGGGGGCGATCCTCGCACGCAGCTTTTTTGACCGCGGCGAGGTCGATCTGGCGATCGAGGTTGCGCGCGCCCGCAAGGCGCTCGACGACTGGTGGGCCAGGCCGCCGGCTGATCTCGCCTCCGCTCACGCGGACCTTTGCCGCTACGCCGAGCGTGCCGAGGTGTGATGAGCGAGGTACCTGTTGTCTCGATCGCCATCCGTGCGTACCGGCGCGCCTGGTTGGGTGGTGCGATCGCGAGCGTCCTCGGGCAGACGTGGCGCGATCTCGAGCTCGTCATTTATGACGATGCCGGGGACCTCGAGGACATCGCCGCGTCGTTCCACGACGATCGCCTGCGGTACGTGCGCGCGGAGGAGAAGACGGGGACGAGCGGCCGGTTTGCCGCCGCGGTCGCGCTGTGCCGGGGGCGCTACATTGGTGTGCTGGACGACGACGACCGCTACGAGCCGGAGCTCGTGGAACGGCTCGTCTCGGTGCTGGAGACGAACGCGCGAGCCGGTGCCGCCGTTTGCCGTGCCGTGCGCGATGTGGAAGGCGTCCGCACCGTCGAGCCGGCGCCGGGCCCTCCGGGCCGGCAGACCGATCTAGCGCGGAAGATCCTCATCGAGCGCTGGGTCGTGGTTCCGTCGATGATGCTTCTCCGTCGCGCGGCGCTCGATGCGGCGGAGGCGCTGCAGCCGATGCCGGACGGCGTCGCGCCCGACGTCTTCGTCAACATCCGTCTCGCTCTGACCGGCTGGGACCATGTCCTGATCGACGACGTGCTGACCGTCCGAGGATGGCACGACGAGCAGCTTTCGCGCGCGTCCAGCTACCACGACACGGCGGTGGCGACGTTCGAGCGTCTGCGCATCGCCGATCCGGTTCTGGACCGGTTGCGCCGCATGGAGCTTGCCCGACTCCTTATTGTTCGTGCTTCCCAGTATCTCCTGTCCAACCGCCGCGCCGAGGCACTGGCGGATCTCCGGGCTGCGCGGGAGACTGACCCCGCGGTGAAGTGGTTCGCCCGCCGGCTCCTTGTCCTCGCTGCGCGTATGCCGGTGCTGGGAGTGATGGCTGCCCGGGCGGGTAGGGAGGTGAGGCGGAGGGTTAGGTCGGTCGTCTCTTGACGGCGATCAGGGCATGCGCATAGCATTCCGTCTGTTATGCGCATTGAACGGTGAGATCATGGCAAAACAAAGCAAGAACCTTTCGCTCGATCCGGAAGCTGTGACCCGAGGCGAGCGGTATAGCGAGATGCACGAAACCAACGTCTCGCAGCTCGTCAACCGGTTCCTGTCGAGCCTGCCCATCGACGACGAAGCCGAGAGCACTCACTCGCCCGCCGTGCGACGTCTTCTCGGTATTGCGTCGGGCGAGAACGACCTGAAACAGTATCGTCAGCACCTGGTCGAGAAGTACGGGCGTTGAGACTTCTCCTCGATATCAACGTGGTCCTGGATGTCGTTCTTAGTCGAAAGCCATGGGTCCAGGAAGCGGCGCGATTGCTCTCAGCCGTTGAAGAGGGGCGCGCTGAGGGGCATGTTGCGGCCCATACGATCACGACGATCTATTACATCGTGGCGAGGGAAAAAGGGCGACAGGTTGCAGCAAGAGCGGTGACCGACCTTCTCCGTATCGTACGGGTGGTGGCGATCGGGGGTAGTGATTTCCAGCAGGCCCTCGTGTTAGACATGGATGACTTCGAGGACGCGGTGCAAGCCGCCGCGGCCCTCCAGATCGGAGCCGGCTATCTGGTCACACGCAATACAAAAGACTTCAGAGGCGCCCCTGTCGAAGTGTGTACTCCCGGTGAAGTGCTCGCGATGCTTTGACCTGAATGCCCCCACCTTGACCATCCTCCCTTCCTCGCCGACAATACGGCCTCATCCATAGATACGCGCCCCAATCGGAGCAGGAATGAAGGGGGAAAATATGAAGAGTCTCGCGTTGCGAACCGCGTTGTGCGTGTTGACCTTGACCATCGCAAGCCCCGGGTCACCTCTCTTTGCCCAGGAAACCAAGGACACCAAGCCCGCGGAGAAGAAAGCCTCGGATGATCAGAACAAGCCCAAGGTGACCGAGGAGATGGTGGTCACGGCCCGGAAGCGGGAGGAAAACGTTGAGGATGTCCCCATCTCCGTGACGGCCCCGACAGAAACACAGCTTCGCGACCGCGGCGCTGAGAACATCGAGGACGTGGCCGCGAACGTGGCCGATTTCACGGTCCAGAATCTCGGACCCGGACAGAGTCAAGTGGCGATGCGCGGCGTATCGAGCGGCCAGATCGTGCGCGACCAGCCCGGCGTCAAGGAGCAGGTCGGCGTCTACCTCGACGAATCCGTCATCTCGCTGTCTCTCTTTACCCCTGACATTGACCTCTTCGACGTGTCACGTGTCGAGGTCCTCCGCGGGCCGCAGGGCACGCTCTTCGGCTCCGGCTCGGAGTCGGGCACGGTGCGCTACATCACCAACCAGCCCAAGCTCGGCTCATCGGAAACCATCGGCGAATTCACCGGCATGACCATCGACAACGGCGGCATCGGCGCGAGCGGCAAGGTGGCCGTGAACGCGCCCTTGAGCGCCACGGCCGCCATGCGCTTCGTCGGTTACTACACGCGGTATGGCGGCGACATCGACGCCGTACAGCCCAACCTCAGCGTGAAGAATGACGTCAACAGCGGAAGCCGGACCGGCGGCCGGCTGGCCTTCCTCTTCAAGCCGAATGACAACCTGACCATCACTCCACGCATCCTTTATCAGGACGTGGACATGAACGGATGGAACCGCGTCGACGCCTTCAACATCCTGGCGAACCCGTACACGACGACGCGCCCCAAGGTGACCCTCGGCGATCGTCAGTTCACGCAGATCAAAGAGCCTTTCACCGACAAATTCACGCTCGGTGACGTGAACCTGTCGTACAACCTCGGCGGCGGCAAGACGCTGACGTCGATCACTTCCTACTCCAACCGCAATGTGCTCGTCGTTCGCGACGCCACGGCGCTGACCGCCAGCATCACCGGCGGCTCCATCGGCCTGCCGCAGAACATCTACACCCTGAACGCGCCGCTGGACGATGCCACGAAGGCGAAGGGGTTCACCCAGGAGCTGCGCCTCTCCGGCAGCGCGTCGAAGTTCCAGTGGCTGACCGGCGCGTTCTACAGCGACACCGATCGGCACTACGGCCAGAACCTTCTGGTGAGCGGATTCGAAGCAGCATCCGGCATCCCCACGGCGGGAACGTTTGGCGCCGCGAAGGATGTGTTGTTCTTCTCGAACCTCAAATACAACTTCAAGCAGTTCGCTCTGTTCGGCGAGGGGACGTATTCCGTCACTGACCGGCTGGACCTGACCGGCGGACTGCGCGCCTACGACTTCAAAGAAGACCGCACCCAGACGTTCGACGGCATCTTTGCCTCTCCCGGAACCACCGCCGGCTCTACCAAAGCCAATGGCATCGCACCGCGGGTGGTGGCGAATTACAAACTCAATGACTCGACCCGACTGAATGCGCAGATCTCGAAGGGATTCCGCCTGGGCGGGATCAACGACCCGCTCAACGTCCCCCTCTGCACCCCCGCGGACCTCATCACGTTCGGCGGCCGAAGCAACTGGAAGGACGAGACGCTGTGGAACTACGAGGTGGGCTCGAAGTCGAAGCTCATGGACGGCCGCGGCTCGTTCAACGCCTCCGCCTTCTACGCGGACATCCGCGATCTGCAGGCCACGGTGACGGCCGGATCGTGCTCCTCCCGCGTCGTCTTCAACGTCCCGAAGTCGAAGAGCGAGGGCGTGGAAGGCGAGTACGAATTGGCACCGACCGACCAGTTCGACTTCGCCATTTCGGCGAGCCGCACCAAGTCGGAGCTGGAGTCGACTCTGACCTCGACCGACTCGAAAGGCGTGGTCAGCATCGTTTCGGGCATCGAGAAGGGCAATCGCCTTCCCACCGTCCCCGAATTTCAGGCGACGGCCGCGGCCACGATTCATTGGCACCTGACCGGAACCTGGGCCGGGTACACGACGGGCGTCTACCAGCACGTGGGTGACCGCTACACGCAGATCGGCGATCAGGCGGCAGGTTTTGGTACCGTGAACCTGAACGCCTTCGCCCCCAACAACATCGGCGGGCCGTACACACAGAACACGTTCACGTTCAATCCCAAGCTGCCGGCGTACAACATCATCAACCTGCGCGTCGGCGTCCTGTTCAACAAGTGGGATACGGCGCTCTTTGTCAATAACCTGACGAACGAGATGGCGCTGCTGGCGCTGGACCAGGAGCGCGGAACGCTGGCGCGCGTCGGCTTCCTGGTCAATCAGGCTCGTTCGATCGGCATCAGCACACGTGTGAATTTCTAGGAGATCGATATCTCCGACGACGGGGTTTCCCGGCGGGCGTTCCTGGGACTTGTCGCGGCGGCGCCACTGGCGACCCGCCTCGACGCCCAGGAGCTGCTCGGCAAGTCCAGGCCGCGCATCGCCGTGGTCGGCAGCGGCGCATTCGGCGGCTGGACGGCGCTGCACCTCGCCGGTCTGGGCGCGCAGGTCGAGCTGGTCGACTCGTGGGGCCCGGGGAATCCGCGGTCCAGTTCAGGCGGCGAAACGCGCGTCATCCGCGCCATCTACGGACCCGATCGCGTGTACGTGGAGATGGTCAAACGGGCCTACGAGCTGTGGGAGAAGATCGGCGCAACGGCTGCCGAGCCGCTGTATGTCGAGACCGGCGCGCTCTGGATGCATCGAAAAGATGACGCGTACGTCCGATCCTCCGTGCCCATCCTGCGGGAGCTTGGTTTTCCGGTCGACAAGCTCACGATCGCCGAGGCGGCAAGCAGGTATCCGCAGATCGACTTTCGCGGCGTACACTCGGTCTGGTTCGAGCGACGGGCAGGCGCATTGTCGGCACGGCGAGCGTGTGTCGCCGTCCGCGATGCCTTTGTGAAGGCCGGTGGAACCTATCGCATGGGACGGGTCAAGCCCGGTCCGATCGCCGGCGACTCGATGACGGAGCTGCGGCTCGAGGACGGTTCCCGCATCGAGGCGGATGCGTATGTGTTCGCGTGCGGGCCGTGGCTCGGAAAGCTTTTCTCCGAGGTGATCGGAGACAGAGTCCGGCCGACTCGGCAGGAGGTCTACTACTTCGGCACACCCGCCGGATCGGAGCGATACCTCCCCGGCCGTTTCCCGGTATGGATCGATTTCGGAGAGCGGATCGTCTATGGCCTCCCCGACACTCACGGCCGCGGGTTCAAGATCGCCGACGACACGCGCGGCGAAGAGATCGATCCGACGAGCATGAACCGGGCTCCGACCGCGCAGGGAATCGCGCGGGCCCGGCAGTTGCTCGCCGAGCGTTTTCCGGAGCTGGCCAAGGCCCCGCTCGTCGCGGCCGAGGTCTGCCAGTACGAGAACAGTCCCGACGGCAACCTGATCATCGACCGCCATCCGCAAGCCGCCAACGTCTGGCTCATCGGCGGAGGCTCCGGCCACGGCTTCAAACTCTCGCCCGCCGTCGGCGAGATGACGGCCCAGATGATCCTGGCGGGAAAGGATGTCCCCAAGACATTTCGTCTGGAACGGCTGCGGGGTGTTGTGAAGCCAAAGACGCAGTTCGATCCGAAGGAAAAGCCCTAGGCGGGCACGGCTCGGGGCGCTTTCAGCCGCGCAGAATCTCAGCTATCGGCCAGCACTTGGTGGTGTGTCACAGGAATCACTTCTCATAAGTTGAGAGGTCAGCGAGAATGGGCTGATCGCGCTCGACCAGGATGATCGCACGCGTACCTGCCATTTTCCGATGATTCGCAACTCATACTTCAATTCGCTCGAACCGTCGCAGCTCTACGACGCCTTCATCGAGCATCCGCCCGAGGGCTTCATCGTGCGCCGCATCGACGCCGCTGGTGGTCAACTTCCCGTCTTTCTCACTCGGTTCGACATGCTCACAACGCTCGAGGAGGACGCCAAACGCAAGGTCGAGCGAATTCCGCTCGTCAAAGCACTGTCCCGCTCGATGCTCCGGCCGCGGGCGATTTTCTGCGGAACCACCGTATCCGAATACGCGGTCTATCACCCGGCTCATAATTATGAATCGTTTGCGCAAGCGTTGCGCTCCGAAATGAAGTCTTCCGGCGCGAAACTTGCGATTTTCAAAGACGTGCCGCGGAACTCCCCGCTGCTCACTGCCGATGAGAACGCCGCTGCCGAGGAACTCCTCGCCGCCTGCCGCGCAAACGGATTCTCGATTCTCGAGGGTCAGGCGCTCGCCTACGTGCCCGTTGATTTCAAAACCGAGGACGAATACCTGGCGCGATTTTCCGGGAAACGACGATACGATTTTCGCAGGAAACTCAAGAACCGCGCCAGTCTCCTATACGAGGAAGTGCCCACTGGGGATCCTAGATTCGCGAATGATGACTTTGTCGACGAACTGTACGCGATGTACGAAAGCGTCTTTGAACAAGGTGAGATTCATTTCGACAAGTTGAGCCGGGCGTTTTTCGCCGCCGTCTTCCGCGACTCCACCTCCGGCGGAGTTCTGTTTTTCTATCGCGCTGCCGGTACATTGATCGGATGGAAACTCTGTTTCATAAGCGGCCGTAATCTCGTGGACAAATATGTCGGCTTTATATACCCCGAGGCACGTGACTCGAATCTCTACTTTCTTGGATGGTTTCATTGCCTCGACTTCGCCATCCGCCACGGTGTCGAGAACTACATCGTCGGCTGGACGGACGCGAAAGTGAAGGCATATCTCGGCGCGAAGTTCACGTTCACCTATCACGCGGTCTATCTTCGAAACCCGCTTTTCCGCTTCGTACTCAACCGCTGCCGGCGATTCTTTGAGCCCGACAAGAATCTCGGCGCCGGCGCTCCTTGGTGACTATTTAGCCCATGTCTTCGCTCGCGCTGATCTGCTGGATGCTGAACGTGGTGCTCGACACGGGCGGACACCTGTCATTCAAAGCGGCCGCCACCGTTGCCGACGACATTCACGGCCTGCAGCGTTGGCTCACGATGTTCCGAGACAAATGGATCTGGATCGGCGTGATTTCGTTCGCCTTCGAGTTCGTTGTCTGGATCGCGTTCCTTTCGCTGGTGCCTTTGTCCGTTGGTGTCATGTTCGCCAGCGCCAACACCATCGCCATCATGCTCGGCGGGCGGTGGTTCTTTTGCGAGAAGCTGACGCGCACGCGCGTCGCGGCAGCAGTGATCATCTCGATCGGCGTCGCCCTCGTGGGACTCGGCCAAACATGAAGAGATTTTACGTCACTGGATTCCTCGTTCTGATGTGCTGCGACACGCTCGCACAGTGCGGCATCAAAATCGCGTCGCTCCATGTTGGCGCGCTATCATTCCATCTCCAATGGGTGACCGATATGGCCCGTCAGCGGTGGCTCTGGTGCGCATTCGCGGGCTACATCGGCGCGTTTTTCGCCTGGATGACATTGCTCAAATACGCGCCCGTCGGTCCGGCGTTTGCGGCATCGCATCTGGAGAAGGTCAGTGTGATTTTTGTCTCGGTGATGTGGCTTGGCGAGCGGCTTTCAATGATTCAGGTCGCCGGCTGCATTCTCATTCTGGGCGGCATCGCATTGCTGGGATTTCAGGAGACAGGCGCTGAAAACGCGAGCGCGAATGACAAAGAGCGGTTCACGGCCGATCCTTAACCCAGCTTCCGTGCGGTTCTGCGCGTTTGAGTGTGTCTGGAGCAAGTCATGATTGCACGCGAATATCCGCCGACCGCGGGATTGCCACTTCGCTGGTCCGACTTTGGCGGAACGCCGCCGGAATCGCTCGAAGGCGGTCTGGCGACGTTTGTCGGTGTTCCAGAAGTTCAGATCGAGTGTTCCGGTACCGCGTCGCTGGTGGTCGCGCTCGAAACCCTTAAACGCGTGAGCCAGCGCAAGACCGTGGTGATCACGGCCTACACGTGTCCGCTCGTCCCGCTCGCGGTGCATCGCTGCGGGCTCAAGATCAGAATTTGTGACACCGAGAAAGAGCGATTCGATTTCGATGCGAGCGCGCTGAATGGCGCCGTAGACGGGGACACGCTTTGCATCATTCCGGCGCATCTGGGTGGCGGTGTTTCGAATCTGGAACCGACATTGGAAATCGCAAAACGTGCGGGCGCCTTTGTTGTTGAGGACACCACGCAATCGCTTGGCGCGACATGGCGCGGACGCCCCGCTGGCTCGTGGGGCGACATTGGTTTCTTCAGCCTTGGCGCTGGCAAGGGTCTCACGATTTACAAGGGTGGTTTCCTCATCGCCCGTGATTTGGCAATTCGCGCGGCGCTTGGCGATACCAGCCGGGAGATCGTTGTTCGAGACTCGGCCGCGGAGATCCGCCGGTTCATTGAGCTGGTTGGTTACCGGCTGCTTTACAATCCCTTCGGTCTGCGTTTCGCGTACGGTGCTCATCTCCGCCGGTGGCTTGCGCGTGGACGCCCGGAGCGCGCCGTAGGTGATGAATTCGGCGGTGTAATTCCTCTGCATACCGTCAGCACGATTAGAAAGAATGTTGGCGCACGTGCTCTACCGCGCCTTCACGATGCCATCGCGGAGAATCTCTTGCGTGCCCAAACGCGGATCGCCACTCTCGAAAACATTCCGGGGCTGAGAGTCATCCGCGATTTGCCTGACAGCTCCGGCGCGTGGACGTTCCTCATGGTTCTATTTGATTCGGAACGCGCCTGTACCGCGGCGCTCGCGAAGCTGTGGACGGCCGGCCTCGGCGTGACCAAACTGTTCGTCCATGAGTTGACTGGCTATGCATTTCTCAAAGAGATCGTGCCGGCGGTTGCAATGCCGAATGCCCATTCATTCGCGGCGCGGCATCTGACGATCACGAACAGCGCCTGGTTGGGCGATGAGGAGTTCGCGCGGATCGTGCAAGTTCTGCGGGATGCATCGCGCGGCTGAAGCCACGAAGTCAGCGGCAAATAGTCAGTCGGGCTG
Organism: Thermoanaerobaculia bacterium; assembly: GCA_035482045.1. Lineage (GTDB taxonomy): Bacteria > Acidobacteriota > Thermoanaerobaculia > Gp7-AA8 > Gp7-AA8 > JADGNZ01. The sequence continues at coordinate 17,265 of DATHRD010000027.1, read as the reverse complement.
GCGCGCGATCAGGACGGCGTTGGTCCCGCCGAAGGCGAATGAGTTCGACATGACGCACCGTAAGTCCTGATCCACCCTTCCTCGGCCGGGCACATAGTCGAGATCACACTCGGGATCGGGAACGTCGAGGTGGGCGGTAGGAGGGACTGCTTTGTGGTGAATGGCCAGCACCGAGATCAGGAACTCGAGCGCGCCGGCACCACCGAGGAGGTGACCGTGCATCGACTTGGTCGAGCTGACGGGGATTTTGTATGCGCGGTCGCCCAATACCTGTTTGATGGCACGCGTCTCCGTCACGTCGTTCAAAGCGGTCGCGGTTCCGTGAGCGTTCACATAGTCGATGTCGGCGGCGGACAGACCGGCGTCGGCGAGCGCCAGCGTCATCGCTCCGGCCTGTCCCTCCACGGACGGCTTCGTGATGTGCTTGTAGTCGTTGCTGGAGCCGTATCCGGCAAGCTCCGCGTAGATGTGTGCGCCGCGCCGCAACGCCGCTTCCCGCTCCTCCAGGATGACGACGGCCGCCCCTTCCCCGAGGACCAGCCCGCTGCGGTTCTTCGAAAACGGCCGGCAGGAAGCCGAGGGATTGGCGCGGTCAGGGAAGGCCAGAACGTGCATCGCCTCCCAACTCTTGAAAAAGCCGAACGCCAGCGCCGCTTCCCCGCCGCCGGCGATCATCACGTCTGCGTAGCCGTGGCGGATCTGCCGAAATGCCTCTCCGATGGACACCGACGAAGACGAACAGGCGCAGGAGTAGGTGAGGTCCGGTCCGGCCAGTCCGTACTGGATGGCGATGTGGCCGGCCGAAGCGTTGTTCATCACCTTCAGGACCGTGAGCGGTTTCACGCGGTCCGGATCGCGCAGCAGCAACTGCGTGAACGTTTCCTCGAGAGTGGTCCCCGAGCCCATGCCGGTGCCGAGCGAGACCCCCGCTTTGTTCCTGTTGGCATCCGTGAATTCGATGGCCGCGTCTTTCACGGCCATCGAGGCCGCGGCGAGGCAGAATTGGCTGACGCGATCGTAATGCTCGATCCTCTGCTGCGGTGGAAAGTAAAGGGTGGGATCGAAATGAACGTCAGCTCCGAGGTTTGTGAAGGGACCGCGCGGCCCCTCGGCGGAGATCATCCGGATGCCGGACTCACCCGCGATCAGACTCGAAAAGAGGGTGTCGATGTCGTTGCCCAGGGGAGTGATTGCGCCGAGGCCGGTGACAACGACACGCCTCATGGTTGCTGCCCACCTCCGGTGGGGGCGGCCACGCCCTCGTCGATCATTTTCTGGATGTTGTCGACGACGTCCTGCACCGTCGCGGCTTTCAGGGCCGTGCCTGCTTCCTGGGGTACGCGGATGTTGAACGCGTCCTCCACCTCGAACATCATCTCGATCAGATCGAGCGAGTCGAGGCCGAGACTCTCCAGCGTCGATTCCGGGGTAACGGTTTCCTTCGCCACCGAATACTTGTCAGCAAGAATGTTCTGAACGGTCTCAAAAATCGTGGCCATGGTCAGTGCCCTCGCCTGTGATGGTGTCACGCAAGATCAGCGATCGCCGCGCACGCCGGCTCGCCGAGATCCTCACCATCGATCTCTGCCTGTAAGCGCAGGAAGAAGGAGGCCACCCGGTTGGCCACGTCGTGTTTGCGCTTGTCGAGGGTGAGCACGTGATACGTGTCGTCGACATAGAACGTCTCCACGTCCGTCGAGGAGACGTTCGACGCCAGAAACGTAGCGTTCTTGAGGCTGGCCATATCGTCTTCCGTCGAGTGGACGATGAGCAGCGGTGAGAAGAGCGCGGCCAGGTCGCGTTTGACTTCCCGGATGAGGCGAAAGGTCTCGCGGACAGTCACGCCGGGAAATTCGGAGTACCCGTACTTCTCGGGCATGTTCGAGCCGTTGCCCGCATAGACTGCGGCGATGATGTTCCGGATGCGCTCGTCCTTGATGCCGTACGGCGACGGCTCGTGATAGGAAAGAAAAAAACGCAGCGGAGAGTAGACGGCCAGCGGCAGGATGTAGCGCTGTTTGAAGGCCGGTACGTTCCAGCCGTCGTAAAAGAAGGTTGCTGAGAGCGTTGCCACGCCCTGGATCTGGTCCGGATGATTCGCGGCGAGCTTGAGAGCCAGCAGTGCGCCCATCGATAGCCCGGCCACGAAGACCGTCTCGCATTCCTGGCGCAGGTGCAGGAGACTCTCTTCGACGGAGGCATACCAGTCCCGCCAGTGGGTGCGCTTCAGGTCCTTCAGCGTCGAGCAGTGTCCGGCGAGCTGTGGACAGGCGACACTGAAACCGTTCGCGGTCAGTTTCCGGACCAGCGGCTTCATCTCGGTGGGCGCACCGGTGATGCCGTGAACGAGCAGAACGCCCGCGTCGCCATGTTTTTCGAAGATGCCGTAACCAGGTGCCATAGGGATCAGATCAGCCGCTCACGAAGCGCCGCAGCGCCGGAAAAGGCTCTCGAGCAGCTCGACGCCGAGGTCGATCTCGTCCTCCGTAATCTCGAGCGATGGTGCGAGCGTGAAGACATTCTTGTAGTAGCCGCCGACGTCGAGGACCAGACCGTAGTTTCTGCCGCGCGCTGGTATGTCACCCTTCAATCCCTCTTCGAAGATCGCATTGGTCAGCTTCTGGTTGGGCGCGAACCCATCCGCCTGGCACATCTCGACGCGCATGGCCAGACCGAGTCCAGCCACATCGCCGATCATACTCCAGCGTTTCTGCAAATCCTTCAGGCGCGAGAGGAAGTAGGCGCCCTTCTCGTTCACCTTGGCCTCGTAGTCTGACTCGGAGACCATGCGCATCACTTCCAGCGCCGTGGCCGTACCGAGGGTGTTCGATGAGAACGTCGAGTGCGTCGAGCCGGGCGGAAACCGCTCCGGGGAGATGAGATCCTCGCGCGCCCAGATGCCGGACAGCGGATTGAGACCGTTGGTGAGGGCCTTGCCGAAGACGACGATATCCGGCCGCAGGCCGAAGTGCTCAAACGACCAGAACTTGCCGGTGCGATGGATGCCCATCTGGATCTCGTCGACGACCAGCAGGATGCCGCGCTCCTTGAGAATGCGGGATAGCTCCTCGAAGTAGCCCTGCGGAGGAATGACGTAGCCGCCCGTCCCCTGGATCGGCTCGACGTAGAAGGCGGCGAACTCCGACTGCGAGGCCTTGCTGTCCCATACGGAGTGGTACTCCGTATCGAACAGCTTCTCGAACTGCTTGACGCAGTAAAGCCCGCAGTCTTCCCGCTTCATGTCATACGGGCAGCGGAAGCAATAAGGGAACGGAATGAACTGGGCGCGGTCCGAGAAGTGGCCGAAGCGGCGCCGGTAGCGGTAGCTCGACGTGATCGCCGACGCTCCGAGCGTGCGCCCGTGATAACCGCCCATGAACGCGAAATTCAGGTTCTTGCCGGTGGCGTTGCGGACGAGCTTCAGTGAATCCTCAATAGCCTGCGCGCCGCCGACATTGAAATGCACGCGGCCTTTCACTCCGGTCCGTTCTTCCATGACCTTACACAAGGCCTCGGCCAGTTCCACTTTCTCGGCGTGAAGATATTGACAGGCCAGTTGCGGAAGTGTGTCGATCTGATGCTTCAGGGCGTCATTGAGACGGCGGTTCTTATAGCCGAAATTGACAGCCGAGTACCACATCTGAAGATCGAGATACGGAGTTCCCTGATCATCGAACAGGTAACTGCCGTCGCAACCCGAGAAGATTTTCGGCGGGTTCGCGTAATGGACGGTGTCCCCGTAAGAACAATAGCGGCTGTCCCTATCGAGGAGGTCCTCGACGGGGCTCAATGTCGCGGTCTCGTCTATACCGAGGGCCATGCACTCTCCTGAAGCGCCGCACCGCGTTCCTGCATGTTCCAACCTCGGATCACAGAGAGCACGTCGTGGAATGATTCAAATGGCGTGTGAATGATCCCCTCCGCCTCGCAGAACCGTCGAAGAGAACCCTTCGCAAAAACGTAAGCGGCGGACCGGGCGATGCAAAGGTCCGAACGGCCGTCGCCGATCAGAACGGTCTGCAGCCCCCTGCCGGCATCGACGACGCGCGTGACGGCGCACTTGCACACGCCGCTCATCACGGAGCACGTATCGTCCGTATAAGGAAAGGAGATGTCGAGACCACCCGGCCGGAATCCGAGCTTGTTCGCGTAGATCGGTATGTGCGGAATATCGAGCTTCAGGAGGGCATGCCGGATCGGATAATCGAGGCCGTCGCTGACGATGGCCATGTCGGCGAAGGGGGACACATACTTCACAAACGCCGGGAACGAGGGATCGATGGCAACCGACTGAAGGAACTCTTCGAGTTTTCGGCGATCTCCCGCCACCAGGGCGATCTGAGCGGCCATGCACTGCCGGGAGTTGATCCGGCCGGCAACCCACTCTGCTTCCACCCGCCGCCACTCCGGATTGGCGAATCGCTCGAGGAGCGCATCGACGGTATCCGTCGGGGCCACTGTCCCGTCAAAGTCGATTATGAACAGCATGTTTTGGAGTTTCCCCTGGACCGGTAACGGTAATGATGTCTGTCATATCCCCGGAGGACTCGATTCCGAGAAGCGTGATCAAGTACCTCGCTTATAGCACGGGAAATTCCGGACTCCAACCCGACTTCATGAACGGAGGTTAAATAACCTGAGGGGGGCGGTGTCGAACCGCCCGCCCCTCCGAGTGCGCGGCCCCGGGATCGGTTCGCGTGGACTCCATCCCCTGATCAGAGTTCACCGTTTCGCCATTCGTGAGGTCTCGCCGGTCTCGTTGTGTGCCTCAAGGATCCCGACCGTTACAGAGTCAGAATCGCAGAACCGCGAGCCACCACCCACCTACAACGTAATGATGGACTGCCGCACCCTTCGTTGACTTTCATCACTCTCATGTTTCGCCCGGGGGGTAGGGAAAACCCCCTCCCCAGACACTCCTTAAATGACAACCCAATATGCGCCCGAGTTACAGCCGGTACCTCGCCCCCCAACCCGCACGGCGCTCCTTGCAAAAGGCCGCCGCAGGGCCTGCCAAGCCGAGTCTGCCGTGCGAGCTGTCGTGGCATGACTATGCCGTCTTCCTCCTCCACGTCGCCTCGGAGGTTGAGCATGCGCTGATGGTTCAGTACCTCTACGCCGCCTATTCGCTCGGCGGTGCCGCGGTGGCGGGCATCAAGCACGAGGACGCGCGGCACTGGCGGGAAGTGATCCTCGGGATCGCCAAGGAGGAGATGGGGCACCTCATCACGGTGCAGAACATCCTCCGGCTCATCGGGGGACCGTTGCATCTGGAACGGGAGGATTACCCGTTCCGAAGCGACTTCTATCCGTTCAACTTCGTGCTCGAGCCGGCTACGAAAGACTCGCTGACGAAGTACGTCGTGGCCGAGGCGCCGGAGGATTGGCTGAAGACAAAGGAGGCAGAGCCGATCGTCGAGCGAGCCAGCAAGGCTGACAAGGGACGGGCCATCCTACCGGTCGGCGCGCTCTACGGGAAGCTCATCGACCTCTTCAGCGACCGCGCCGCGCTCACCGCGGACGACTTCCGCACCGATACCGCGCCATACCAGGCCAATTGGGACGAATGGGGACGCGGCTACGGCGACGGGCAGCGCGGGAACATGGGTCTCGAATCGCCGCGGACGACGCCCCACCTTCTCGTCATGCGGACGACCGACCGCCATTCCGTGCTGGACGCGCTTCACTCGATCGCGAAGCAGGGAGAAGCGCCGACGCTCGACACGGGCAAGAAGGACCCGGACGAGAAATCGCACTTCGAGCGATTCAAGAAGATCTATGAGGCCTTCCCCGATCGGAATCCCCCTTCGCGCAACATCCCCACCAATCCGACCACCGAGCAGCCGCGGGAGGATGAGCCAAAGAAGCACGGAACGCTAGCCTGCGCGCACATCACGAATCCGAGATCGCTGTTGTGGGCGCATCTCTTCAACGTCCGCTACCGCAAGCTGCTCTTCACCCTCAAGCATGCCTTCCACGTCAGGGCCGGTGACGCGACGGACCGGCCTACGGCGCGCGGGAACCTCATCGCCTGGACCTTCGGTGAGATGTACAACCTCCGCTCGATCGCGGGGATCCTGGTCACGCTGCCGTTGCAGGAAGGCGGCGGCGACGAGCGCGCCGCACCGCCGTTCGAGGTGGCCTACACGCTCGCTCTCCCCGATTTTGACTCCGACAAGTGGCGCGTGCAACGCGATCTGATCCAGGCCTCGGCACGGCTCATCACTGAGATCGATGGGATTGGGATCGATGAGCCGCACCGCGAGTATCTCCGCGCCCTCCGCGACCATGACCGGCATGAGCTGGAAGTGGTTGAGACGCTTCTGACGGCGATGGAAGAGCAGGAGGCGAACGCATGACGATCCGCGGTCTTCGCATTCTTCCGCCGCTGGCGATCGCACGCCTGGGCTCCTCGCCCGAGCCGCTCGAGAACTACGACGTCCGCGTGGCCGAGAACGATCCGCCGGGGTTCCGCAAGATCCACGGCGCCGAGACGCTCGTCGTCGATCGTCACAGCGGCACCATCCGCCGTTCCTACACGCCGAAGTCGATCCGCTTCAAGGATCGGCAGGGCCGCGTGAGACCGGTCGCGCCGTTTCTCGAGGTGTGGGCCGATGTCGACGGCGCGCTCGTTCCTCTGACCGCCGCGCTGCTGGCGAAGAACAAGCTCACGATCGACGACGTCGAGTGGCGCGCGCAGGTCGGGAATCACAAAGCTTTCCGGCGCACCGGCAAGGCACCCGACCGCATCGACGCCGACACCGGCTGGTTCCGCGGCCACAGGCCACACCCGCTGGCCGGACAGTGTGAGAACTTTCTGGATGGAAAGAGCATCCCCTTCGGCGACGTGCAGTTCATCCGCCCCAGTCGCAGGTTCCCGGAGATTCGCCTCCGCTTCACGCCGCCGAAAGGACTCATCTACGGCGCGGTGGCGCGGCATCGCAAGGCGGACGTGGCGGACATCGTCTATGACAGCAGCCGCGGAACATGGAGCGGCTACAGCGACGATGACGCCGTGCCGCCGCTCATCGTCACGAATCCCAGCTCGATCTATGCGAATACCGGCGACGATCGAACCACCAGCCGCGGTTACCTCGACGACGAATGCGACGGCATCGTGGAAGTGAGGATCGTGACCAGCCGGAAGAAGCCGCTGCAGGCCTTCGCGCGCATCGGAGCCGGCCCTCCCGATTTCGCCCCCGACAGCTTCCCCGTCCGCACGATTGCGGACGATCTCGAGCAGGCCCTGCTCGGCCCCGATCCGAAGGACGACGAGGTTTCCTCGGCGTGGACAGAGGAGATCATCCGCCGCGCCTTCGAGACCGTACGACTTCAGAACACAGCCGCCCTCAACGGCAACCCGCTCGAGGGCGGCGTCGCCAACAGCATGGCCTCGCAGGACGCGGGGCTGGGCCGCGCCGAGGAGCCGATCATGGCCCCGGCCATCGTCGACTCGTTGGCGCTTCAGGCACTCCATCAGAGCGTCTTCGCCGCGCTCCGAAGCGGCAGCGCTCCCTGGTTCGGCCAGGTGCTGCGCCAATATGACGACGTGGGAGACCTGACCGACCGCGGGCGCCGCAGGATGCCGGCCATGATGCGTGGCAGCGACGGACTGCACCTGGCGCTCACGCGCAGGCAACGCAATGCCGTGCTCGGATCAGGCAACCAGCAGGCCACATCCGAGGACGCGCGCGCCGTGACGTTCACCGCCCCGACGACGCCTCCCGGCAAGGAGACCGAATGACCACGAAGGCGCGGCCGAAGAACCGCACCGCGCGCGCCGGCGTGCCGCTGGCCGTGCAGGCGATGGAAGGACAGTGGGCGCCGAAACGCATCGGCTCGGCCGCGCTGCACGAGCAACTCTCGTATCGCGCTGCCGGCAATCCCCCCGGCACGCTTCCGACCACGGCGATCTCGAACTGCTTCCCCGGCCTCGAGCTCGACTTCCGCAACGTCTGGAAGAAACTGTTTGTCGGCATCGAGATGCACGAGTCGGACAATCTCGTCGTCGGCACCGACCTCGATCCTGAGGAAATCCGGAACCTGCGGTTTCACCGTCTCGTGAAGGTCGTCATCCCCGGCCCCGAGGGCAGGATCGATCAACCGCTCGTCATCAATGTTCATGGTCCGAATCCGAGAGGCAGGGACACGAACTTCGGCCCACAGGCCCTCGAGTGGTCGAACGCCTTCGCCTACCTCGTCGCCGCCGGCGGGAAAAAGGTCACGTGCGAGTTCACGCGCGAGCGGGAGGACAATCCCGTCGGCCCTGACGCCCCGACGCGACGCATGACCCTCCTGGTGCGCAACTTCTTCGAGCCCGGCAGCGCCGTGATCGCCCGAGATCTCGTCGAGCCCGGCCAACTCACGCAGAGCCTCTGCTCGCCGTGGCAGAACGACTACCGCGAGTGTGCCTGTTACTACTGGGCCGCCAGCCGTCCCGACTATGTCAACGTCGAGGCCGGACCGCAGGGGCCGAGCAGCGGCGAAAACTGGATGCAGGTGCGCGGATCGGGGGCTCAGCAATACCAGCCCGACGACTTTTCTTCAGCCGGGCTGCTGACGTACGAGGACATCTTCCGGCGCTGGGAAAAGGTGCTCCGTTTCGAGATCGCCGGCCATGACACGGACTGAGCGTGCCTGAACTCGCCTCCGCTCCGCGCAGCGCCGCCGTACATCTCTTCGGCGACCGGCACATTCTCCTTCCGAACGGAAACCGGATCTACGAGCTCGATACCGATTCGTACGCCGCGATCGCAGCCGCGGTCGACGCGCGCGATGAAGCAGCGGTCGGTGCGAGCATCGCCGCTCTCGGGCTCGACGCCCCGCCGTTTGTCGATGATGTCCCTCTCCGCGATCCGCCTCTGCGCGCCATCTCGCTGGCCGTGGCCCAGAAGTGCAACCTCGGGTGTACCTACTGCTACGCGCAGCAGGGCGATTTCGGCGGAGCGGCCAGGAACATGCCGATCGAGACGGCCGTCGCCGCGATCGACCTTCTCTTCCGCGACGTCGCCCCGGGCGAGAAGGTGAACATCGCCTTTCTCGGCGGCGAGCCGCTGATCAATCGCGCCGTCGTCCGCCGCGCCACCGAGCACGCGCGGCAGCGCGCCCGGGAACGCGGCGCCGAGGCCGCCTTCTCGATCACCTCGAACGGAACGCTGATCGATGACGGCGACGCGGACTTCTTCGAGGAGAACGGATTCGCGGTGACGATCAGCGTCGATGGCATCGGCGAGGCGCACGACGCCCAGCGGCCCTTCAAGGGCGGGCGCGGCAGCTTCGATACGGTCATGACCAGGGTCGCGCCTTTGCTCCGCGCCCAACGCCAGATGCAGGTCTCCGCCCGCGTGACCGTCACGCCGCGCAACCTCGCCCTCCGCAAGACGCTCGACGACTTTCTCTCCCGCGGATTTCACAGCGTCGGCTTCTCGCCGATGCTGGCCGCGCCCGCCGGGACTTCCGGGAACGACGTCGAGATGCACGCGGCCGATCTCGATCGGATGCTGGCGGCCATGATCGAGTGCGGCGACGAGCTTCGCCGCCGCGTCATCGCCGGCCGGCGTTACGCGTTCGCGAACCTCGTCAATGCGCTGCGCGAGATCGATCGCGGCACGCATCGTCCCTACCCTTGCGGTGCGGGTGCGAGCTACCTCGCCGTCTCCGCCGGCGGCGAGCTGGCCGCCTGTCATCGCTTCGTGGCCGACGACGCCGGCGCCATGGGCGACGTGGTCACCGGAATCGATCGCGATCGTCAATCCCAGTGGCTCGCTGACCGCCATGTGTCGCGGCAGGAGCCGTGCCGTTCGTGCTGGGCCCGTTACATGTGCAGCGGCGGCTGCCATCACGAGGTCATTCATCGCGGCCGCCCGGCGTGCGACTACATCCGCGGATGGCTGCACTACTGTCTCGAGACTTACACGGAGTTGCTGCGGGAAGCGCCCGGCTTTTTCGGATCGTCGTCATGATCGATGTGCTGGTGGTTGGCGGCGGACCGGCCGGGAGCGCGACGGCGCGACGCCTGGCCATGCTCGGCTGCTCGGTGATGCTGGCCGAGCGGAGCACCTTTCCGCGTCCGCACGTGGGCGAGTCGCTCTCGCCGGGCGTTTGGGTCCACTTCGAGAACCTGGATGTGGCCCGGCAGATCGAGCGTGCCGGCTTCCGGCTATCGTTCGAAACGCTGCTGCGGTGGGATGGGGAGACGAGGCGCGTCCGAGCCGGGCGGCCCTCGCTCATCGTCGACCGGGCGCGTTTCGATGCGCTGATGCTCGATGCGGCGCGGGAGGCAGGCGTCGAGATCGCGCAGCCGGTCTCCGCGGATCAGATCGAAACCATCGACGGCGGATGGCGCGTCCGCCTGTCCGACGGGCGGATGATCGACGCGCGATTCCTCGTCGATGCCAGCGGCCGCGCCAGCTTCTCGCGGCGCACGCGGCATTTCACGGCCGAGCGGCTCATCGCCTGGCACGCCCGCTGGCGCATCGCGCATCCACCTGCCGAGACGCTCGTCGAACGGTGCGGCGCCCGCTGGCTGTGGGGAACGACTCTTCCGGACGGCACGTTCAGCGCGATGACGTTCGGCAACGATTCCGCGCCGATGACGGAGACCCTTCGAGACTCCGCGCTCTTCGCGTGGCTCGCGCCCATCGATCCGCTTGAACCGCCGCGCGCTTCCGACGCCACCCCGTACGTCTGCGAGTCGCCGATCGACGACCGATCGGCAGCCGTCGGCGAAGCGGCTTTCGCCATCGATCCGATCTCGTCGTCCGGCGTGCAAGCCGCGCTCGGAAGCGGCATCGTGGCCGCGATCGCCATCAATACGATCCTGAACCGAAGCGAGAATCGCGAAGCGGCGATCGCCTTCTACACGGCGCACGTCGCTCGCGCCTCGGCCCAGCATGCGAAATGGGCCGGCGATTCGTATGCCGGCGGAGGGGAGATCGAGAGCCCGCCTCAAGTCGGCGAGGAAACACTCCTCTCCGCGAATGCGGATGCCCAGGTCATCGTCCCGACGATCCGCGATCATTTCGTCGAGCTCGCACCGGCGATCCGCACCGCCTCCGGCAACGAGGTCGCCTACCTCGGAACGACGGCACTCCCGCCGATCGTGGCCTCCATTCGCCCGCGCACTCCCGCCCACCACATCGTCGACCAGTGGTCGAGCACGATAGGTCGCGATCACGCAGAGGCCGTCCTCTCATGGCTCGTCAAAGAGCAGGCCGTAGTCGTCGAGGAGCGCTGACAACCGAAGCGGAAAAAACCGCGCGATTCAAGACGTCGAGGGCGATTCGGGAGTCAATCGCGAAGGCGTGTTACCGGGGGTCAACCGGCATTTCTCACCATCTGAGTGGAATCGGGACACTGTGAAACGTCGAGAGCCTTCTCCCCCGCGCTTTTCAGCGGGGGAGAAGGTGCCGAAGGCGGATGAGGGGGCCGTTCTCGCGCTGAAGTTGATTGTTTTCATGCGCTTCCCCCGACCCGTCACTTCGCAGATCGGCAGCTGCGCGTCCCCTCACCCGGCCTTCGGCCCACCCTCTCCCCGCTCGATCGCGGGGAGAGGGTTCTCGATAGGTACCATTACGGTGAGCCTTTGTGGGAAATGCAGGTTAGTACTGAACGATCGAAACAGTGAACGTGTCGCGGTTCGACCACGAGCCCATCAGGCTGATGTGGTCGCCGGCGCGCGTCCGCCAGACGTTGACCGAGCGCTTCGTGTCCATGTTGCGCACGTCCATCTTCACCGGCAGGCCGGAGGAGTCATCGCGGATGGTGACGTAGTTGAGGCGGCGGTTGACGCTGATGACCGTACCGCTCATCCATCCTGTCGAACCGTAGGGTACGCTTCGATACGACGGATCATTGGCGTACGCGGGCTCGCCTGAAAACGCGATGAAGTCGGCGTTCACGGAGTCACCGGAGACGACGCCGCCGATGCGGACGCGGTCGCCGACCCGGATGTCGCGGTTGCGAATCGTCGACACGGGGAAGAAGTACGTGTAGGTGCCGTGATTGAGGTTGACGCGGTACTGGTCGCCCTCGCGGCTGATGTTGGTGATCTCTCCCTGCGTAGAGATGCGATCGGCGCGGAAGTGGTAATCGTCACGGTCCTGCGGCTGAGGCGACGCGATCGCCGCCGTGCTCAGCAGCATTGCCAGGCCGCTGGCCGCGACGAGCGGCGCAAAGATGCTTTTCTTGATGTCCATAGAATCCTCCTGTGTACGTCTTCCCATGTCTATCGCAAGGTCCACGCCACAGTGAGGTTACGGCTGAGCAGATAACGAGCATTTCTCAAGAAAAGGGTAGGACTCCCGGACAGTGTGAGACGTCGAGAGCCTTCTCCCCCGCGCTTTTCAGGGGGGAATGCGTCGCGAAGCGACGAGGTACACGCGCGCGGAGGCGCGCCAGACAATGCAGCCCCGCGCTCGGCGCTCGATGGCACAGCGTCTGCGATTCTGCTTAGCTATGTGCGAGCTCAGACGAGGGTCACCCCAATCGCTCGCTCCCGCCCGGTGCTACGATTGCATCGACGCAGCCCGGCGCCGTTTTCCGTCAGAGCTCGGAGTGAGGAACATGAGGAATTCGCTGGGAGCCGCAATCGCGGCCGTGTTGGTGTGCCTGAGCGCCTTCGCTCAGACCAGGCCCGTGGATGATGCTGCGCAGGTCCCAGCCGAGGGCGATATCCTCGGCGTGTTCGGCACGCCTGTCACCTTCGCCACGCACACGCAGCTCGCAAGCTACGGCTTCTCCTTCGGTCCCTCGGATGGTTCGATCGGCGCGATCCCCACGGGCGGAGGCAGCTATAACTTTTACGGCAGCGCCGGCTCCTCCGCCTCCTGCACGGCCTCTCCGAAAATCAACGGTACCTATCCGTTCAATGGCACGCTCGATCATGTGACCGGAGTCAACGGCGGCTGTATCAGGCTCTTCGGCCCCGGGGACGGGCCGGCAGGCTATGCCTTCGACAAGGACTACGCGGGCGGAGGCGGCGTGGTCCGCTTCTCCAGCGGCGGGAAGAGTGGATGGCTCATGTCCTTCCACGCCGAATACCACTGGCAGAACCTGGCCAACCCGCCGTCGTTCCTTTGCAGCGCGGGAGGGAACAGCCCGTCCATGGTGCCCTGCTTCTACTCGTCGATCGGGCTGGCGGTATCCACCGACAACGGGAAGACCTTCACCGTCGCGGGGCAGATCGTCCAGCCGAGCGAACCGTTGTCCGTCTTCGAGGGGAGCAGCAACAACATGGCGGTCGGCTACGGATCGCTCCTCGTTGCCGACGCGAACGGCAGGCACCTCGACAATCCACCGCCCGATCCGGCCAGCGCCTACTTCTATGTCTTCTTCGGCGATCGCTTGCCGGGCACGTCAGGCGCGTGCAGCGTCGCCGTCTGTCTCGGCGTCGCGCGTGCGACATACGCCGACGTGGTCACGGCCGCTCTCTCGGGTGACGGGCATCAGGTGGCCCAACTCTTCCACAAGTACGACGGGGCCTCGCCGGATCCCTGGACCCAGCCCGCCACGGCCTTCGTGCAGGGAAGCGCCACGCCCGACCTGTCGGGAACCGCGGGCCGGTTCATGCCTCTCTGGACCGACGAGCCGGCCGCTTCGCCCATCGTTCTCTACGACAGCACATTCAACGTCTACCTTGCCGTCTACGTCAGCGGCGTCGGGGCGTCGATCAAGGCGCGGGCATCGAGCGACATGATCCATTGGTCTGAACCGATCGGAGTCCCCTACACCGAGGCCGGGCGCGCGGTCTTTTATCCAACCCTCATCGGCGAGACAGGCGATCCGACCATCGGCGGACCGGCGCCCCGAGTCTATTTCACGAGCTTTCCCACCGGCTTGTTCCCTGACTATTCGACGTCGGTTTTCGAGAGCGTGACCCTGACGCTGGCAAGGCAGCGGAGGCGCGCGGCAAAGCACTGATTACGAGCACCTGGCGACGGCGCCGCGACTTCGCGTGAGCCTTCTGATTCCGCTGAATGGTTGCTATTGCGAGCTCATCCGGAACCGGCTACGCTTTTTGAAGCTGGATGACCATCATCAAATAACCGATGACCCTCGTCGATGCCAGAAACGAACGCTGGTAAGTCTCAATCACCCAATGATTTGCGGTCAAGCGAACGACGAAGGCCTGGCACCGGGGCGTCCGTAGCACCGGGCGTCCCCGGGCGCCCCTAACATTAAAATAACGTTGGCGTTCTGCGGGGAAACGCCGGAAACATGGGTTAGGGCATCGCAAGCATCGTTTGCGGCATCGCAAACATCCTTTGCGGTATCGCAAACATCCTTTGCGGCATCGCATCATTTCTGGACACCGTGTCTACATTCTGGACACCGATCCTCCATATTCTGAACACCACTGTCCGGAATTTGAACAGCAACGCGAGGCAACCATCTAGGCCAGCGAAGCTGGCCTCTCGGCACCAGGGTAGGTATTTGGAATGTTGCCGGATCCGCGGGCGTGGCCGGCGTGAGCACGCTGGAGGCGTGACGTAGATTAGCCGGTGGCAAGCGCCGCAAGGCGCGCCGCCACCGGTTACCGATCCGCACAGATGTCGTACCCCGGCAGGGGTACCGGAGGGTTGACGCATGCCCTCGACGACATCGAGCTCCGACGGGTGTCCTCTCGTGACGCGCGCGCGGTCCGCGACCCCTGCCGGGGTCGGTGACGGCCACGATCCCTAACCGGTGGCGGCGCGTCCTTCGGCGCTTGCCACCGTCTAATCTACCGAACGCCTCCGGCGTGCTTCGCGCTGGCTTGGCAGCGATCTGTAAACGTCAAATTCCCGAATCCACACCTTTGACGTCCAAACACCAAACACCGGCGATATCCGCTGGCTGGAAGCCGAGGGACACGGACCTCAATTCTCCGAGCCCGACTCAGCGGGCGACAGGGATGCCGTCGATGATCGCTCTTCTGCCGCCCGCTCAAAGCGGGCTGACAACCTGGGGATGCTCGTTTTCCCCCGGCTCGAAGCCGGGGGCTACGGATCTCAAGCCGGCTTCGCCGGCCAGGCGCACCTCGACCTCTCTCTTCATTTGAGCTCTTAGCCAAAGCACAGCGGAAATCGCTCAGGATGCTCGATCGACTCGACCGACAGATCGACGTCGAGATCGGGCCATGCCAGATGGTCGGGAGCCGGCCAGAGGACGTTCAGTACCTTGCTGATCGGTGCCTCGGCAAACCACGGGAACCCCCGAAAATCGACGAAGAGCTCTCGCCCACCAAGGTACAGCCCGGAGCCGTGCCCGGAGATACTGGTGACCTCAACCTCTCCCGTGCTGACGCCAGCGCTCTTCGATTTCGACATGTCGTTGTAGACAATCCGATTCGCATGCAACAAAGTATACGTCACGCTGAAATGAGAGTTGAGCTGGCCTTGCGCGAACGTGATAACTAATGCACTATTGTGCGTGTCAAGGCGGCGCCAAACTATGAGTCATGTTCGCGCTGGAACTTGTCTTGAGTGCGGACGTTGTCTGGCCGAGCGACCAACCCGGGAGTTTGGGGACGTTCAACTTCTACCATTTGGAAGAAGGTTGCAGGCTGGCTCTGATTGAGCCCGCGTTGCGGGTTCATGAGAGCTCGCCCTCGACCGACTAATGACCTGAGGATGCCTCGTGAGCGACGAAATCATCTTTGATAACAGCGCACTTAGCCGACTCGTAGAGGAGACGGAGAACGACCGCAAGGCGCTCTTAGCAGGACTGCGGACTCTCGGCGTTCTTCACGTAACAGCTTTGAATGTAGTTGAGACCGCGAAGACTAATGATAACGAGCTACGACTTCGAAAGCTTGCGTTTTACCGAGAGGTGGCGGGTACGGTTGCGCCGATAAACTCACCCGCGGAGCTGCTGGAGTACTTGATCCGAGCTCATCACAGAGGTTTGCCGACTATCCAGACCGGCGATCAACAGCTCTACGCACTGCTCAGCCAACCGAGCCTCGCCGGCGATGGCCTACGCGACAAATTCACCATTTGGGCAAGAGATGAAGAACGTCGCTTCAGCGAAATGCACGCGGCCATGCGGGAGCGTTTCGATGTGTCGTTCGAGGCTGGTCCCGACCGCTTTTCCTCGGAAGCCGCGTTCATGGACTTCGCTTTGAACACGAGTCAGAGCACTTCGGTCAGCTCGTGGGTCACTTCTACAAGGAAGTCACCGGATCGTTGCTGGAGCCTGACGATGTGCCCCGATTTCTGAATCAGATACCTGCTTGGCGCGTATTTATTGCCGCGCAACTCCATGTGCTGTGGGTTCGCGCCGTGAACGAACGGCCACCTGGCAAGAAGAAGGCCGGTGCAATCGATACGGATACCGCAGTCTATCTAACCTTCTGCGACCGGTTTCTCACGCACGACAAGCGTCAGTTCGATGCGCTCACTGTTGCGAACCGTTACAACCCGCGCAAGACACGCGTGCAACGATGGTCGGAACTGCGTGACCTTCTGATGCTCTGACAAAAAGCGGCCCAACGATCTGGCGTTAACCCGGTGGCCGAAGGCCGCCGGGTTCAACGCCCGGTTAGGCATTGGACTTCAAGGCCGTGCCTTCAATTTTGCCTTTTGTTCATCGAGACTCTTCGTGGCCCTTTCGACAAAATCCTTGGGTAGCTCGCCCTTGTTCATTAAGTTTTGAAGGAGCTGATAGCAATCAGCGACCATCGTGACAGCAGTGGGAAACACGGCCTTCATACCTGTTTCGGCGACGATTTCCTTAGTAAACCGCAGGTGCTCATGCACGAGGTCGATCGACTTTGCCAAGAGCAACTCCTGGCGACGCGCGCGGCGTTCAAAACACTGCGCAGCGAACGTGACAGCGGACGATATGACAGCACCCACTGCAGCTGAAGTGATTATGGTTGCGAGCATCTGAGGTTCAGCACCCATTGCAGCTGAAGTGATTACGGTTGTGAGCATCTGAGGTCCCACTCTACCTCCCCGTCGATCATCGGTCTAACTCCTAACTGATCTGCACTGCTATCCATTGGCACTCGCGTAGCTGGACGAATTCGTCCGGATGGAGCTTCGCGATCTCCTGCTCGAGTTGTTCGACTCTTGTCATGGTTTCCGCCGAAACAAGGATACGCCCGACTCGCTTCCGACCGCACGACTCCGCGTAAGGAGAGCAGACGTCCCGATTCGGGATAGGGGGGAGCCTCACGGCTCCGCCCCTCCCACACCACCGTGCGTGCGGATCCGCACACGGCGGTTCGGCTGGTTGAACACGTCAGCTGTAGAGCTTCTGAAGGCCTAGAGAGTCGAAGAA
>DATHRD010000026.1:0-6742 GCA_035482045.1 Thermoanaerobaculia bacterium | reverse complement strand
TGGGAGTTGGAGTGGAGTCCGTTGGCCGCTGCACCATGACGACGGCGCGCGGGTCGGTTCGTTGAAATCCGAGATCGATGGCGCTCTTTTCGACGGCACCCAGCGAGGTGTGTCGCTCCAGCTCCAGTTGCAGGGCCTTGTTGGCGTTCTCGATTTCCTGCTTCTGTTTCTGAAGGCGCGTCGCTTCGTGGCCGAGGCGGATGACCTCGAGGTTCTGCCACGTAAAGAGAAGCAGGAACGCGCCGATGGGAATGCCGAGCGCCAGAACGGCCAGCAGCTCACGGGAGCGGCGGCGGTCGCGTTCGCGGACGATGTGAGTGTTCTCGATTGGCTTCTTCTGCGCGTACATTCGGGGACCGTCTCGGGTATTTCACGGAGCCAGGGAACAAGGGTGAAGATCTGCCTACAAGCACGACCCGAGAACCATCCACACCCACCCACGCTCCCCCAGCCACCCCTCCCGAGCTCCCGCGGCGCACACACGCCCACCCTTCCCCAACCTTCACCCTTGCTTCCGGGCTCCGGTTACTACAGCTCTCAGCTGTTGGCTGTCGGCTCTCCGGTGAGCCTCCTGCCTCGGCTATGAGCACTTACCTGTCAACTCTGAGATTCGAATTCCCAAGAGCTAAGAGCTGACAGCTAAGAGCTTCTCCGCCACCCGCAACTTCGCGCTGCGAGACCGCGGATTGCGTTGAACTTCCTCCTCCGAAGCAGTGATCGGGCGACCGGTCAGAATCTCGACCACCTCCTTCGCGCCACACCCGCACACCGGCAGGTTTGGCGGGCAGGTACACTCCCCTTCCAACCGCCGCATCGCTCGTTTGACGATCCGGTCTTCGAGCGAGTGAAACGAGATGACGGCGATCCGGCCCCCGGGCTCGAGAACGCTGACGGCGTCGTCGATGAACTTGTCCAGGCCGATCAGCTCCTCGTTCGCGGCGATGCGAAGCGCCTGAAACGTGAGCGTTGACGGATCGATCTGGTGCGGTTTCGACTTCTTCACGCTTCGGACGATCTCGGCGAGCCGCGCGGTCGTCTCGATCGGCGCCTCGGTGCGCCCATCGACGATCGCTCTGGCGATGCGGCGCGCCATCGGCTCCTCGCCGTAATCGCGCAGGATCGACGCCAGGTCCCGCTCGTCGAGCGTATTCACGAGATCAGCGGCTGTCTTCGACTCGGGCCCCATCCGCATGTCGAGCGGCGCGTCGTGGCGGAACGAGAATCCACGCGACGCGTCGTCGAGCTGCATCGACGAGACACCGAGATCGGCGAGCAACCCGCTGACCGACTCGATCTTCTGCTTCTTCAGGATGTCAATGAGCGTCTCGTGGCGTCCCTGTACGAGCGCCACACGGTCTCCGAATCTCTCCAGCCTCGCCGCCGACGCGGCCAGCGCCTGCGGGTCCCGATCGATCCCGAGCAGCCGGACCGAGGGGTAGCGCGAGAGCAATGCTTCCGCGTGGCCTCCCAATCCGACCGTGGCATCGACGAGTGTTCCGTCATCGCGCGAGGGACGGAGGGATTCGACGATTTCGCTTAAAAGAACCGACTGGTGCATGACACATCACACACCATGCAACTCCAACTCTTTCCAGTCATCGCTCGTCAGCGGCGTTTCCGCCATCCGCTGCTGGATCTTTTCGCCGTTCCAGACGATGAGATGGTCCGTGTTTCCAATGACGACGACGTCTTCGGCGATGCCGGCCACGTTGCGCAGGACCGACGGGACCAGCACCCTCCCCTGGCCATCGATCGTTGCGGCATGTCCGAAGTAGTTCACCCTCTCCAGGAGCTTCGTCTTCGCCATCGACGTCGACGGCACCTTCGAGAGCCTCCCCTGGAAGTCGTACCAGACAGGCATCGGGTAGATCAGGGCCCGCTCGCCGTCGGTCGACGTGATGAAGCAGTCGGAGCCGAACTTCTCTTCAATGACCTTGCGGAAGCTGGTCGGGATCTTCAGGCGACCCTTCTCGTCAACCGTGGCCGGGGCATGCCCCATGAGGACTGGTTCGACCATTTCGTTCAGCTTTTCGTGATTCGAAGCACTGTTTCTACCACTAGTAGCCACTGTTGTCCACAAAAATCCACTCCGAGTGGACGCGTTGACGCTCGAAGGCAAGAGCCCTTCGGCCTGACCGGTATCCGCCGAGCAGTCAGCGATCCGCCTTGCAGAGCGAGACAACATCATTCAACCCGAGGTCCAGGCAGGACCGAAAACGGAGGTGCAGATCTCGCATCTTCGTCGCACGGCAAGGCGTCCCAGCAACCGAAATCGACGTCGGCGTGCACTCGCTCGCGACCGACTCGAGGAGGTATGACACCTGGATCATCGCGGATCGGTGCGCTGCCCGGAAGTTGGACGTCCATGCCCGGAAGCTAGACGTCGGTGCGGTCAACCTGGACTTCGATGGCGGTCGATCTGGACACCGACGCGGTCAATCTGGACACCGACGCGGTCAATTTGGACATCGACGCGGTCGATCTGGACATCGACGCGGTCAATCTGGACACCGACGCGGTCGATCTGGACATCGACGCGGTCCGTCTGGACATCGACGCGGTCGATCTGGACATCGATGCGGTCGATCTGGACTCCGATGCGGTCAATCTGGACATCGATGCGGTCGATCTGGGCATCGATGCGGTCGATCTGGGCATCGACGCGGTCGATCTGGACTCCGATGCGGTCGATCTGGACTCCGATGCCCAGAAGTTAGCCTGCATTTCTCACAACCTCATTGAGCCTCCCTGCCTGTTCCGCAAGCCAGGGACCGATGTGGCACAGACACTCTTGTCTGTGCTCAGGCCGAAGCCGCGTTCCGTGAGCGCTTGCAGTCTCTCGAGTCGGGCGAGACCCGCACAGACAAGAGTGTCTGTGCCACATCGGTCCTGCTCATCGGCAGTGGCCTCCCGTGCTGAAGCCTTTAGCCTGGATGACTCACCACCTGAGTGGAATCGCAGGCACAGTGTTAATCGAGCGTCCTTCTCCCCACCGCGTTTTTCAGCGGGGGGGAGAAGGTGCCGAAGGCGGATGAGGGGGCCTTGGCTCTTGCAGAGGAGTGGACTATTTTCATGAACGGGCGGGTGGAAGCGATTGAAACCAGTCAACTTCGCGGCGAGAACCGCCCCCTCATCCGCCTGTCGGCACCTTCTCCCCCGCAAGAAACCGCGGGGGAGAAGGCTCTCGACGGGGTGCAGGGTACCGACGATTCCAGCTCGTTTGACCCCGGCTCAAAGCCGGGGGCTACGGACCTTAAGCCAGCTTCGCTGGCGCACAAGGGACGAAAGCCGCAGACGATGACAGCGAAGACGATTGCCTCGAACATGGGCGTGTACCTGTTGTCGAATGGACAATTGATGAACACGCTCCGTTCGTACTCGGCCGTCACTCCCACAACATCATTCCCTCACGCGCTACATCCTGGCGATCTCGTCGAAGTACTTGACGAACGCCGCGATCCCGCCGCTGGCCTGCTGCCAGTCGTAGTTCTCGTTAGGGGCGTGGTAGCCGTGCTCGGGGAGTGACAAGCCGAGAAAAAGAACGGGGACTTTGAGGATCTTCTCCATCGAGACGACCGCACCGATCGAGCCGCCTTCGCGGACGAAGACGGGCTCGCGGCCGAAGGCGAATTTCATCGCGCTGCGAACGGCGTCCGCGAGCGGCCCGCTTGTCGGTGCCTGGTACGGCAGCATCGAGGCCTCGGTGATGATCTTCACATCGGGATTTCGCTGCTTCACGAACTCGCGGACGAGCTTCATGATCTTCTTCGGTTGCTGGTTGGCCACCATGCGGCAGGAGATCTTCACCGTTGCGTGCGGCGGAATGACGGTCTTGATGCCCGGGCCGGTGTAGCCGCCGACGAGACCATGGACTTCGAACGTGGGCATGGCCCAGATCCGTTTCATCACCTCCATCGGATCCTCGGAACGGATCGACTTGAAGCCGTGGTCTTTCTTGAACTTCTTCACGGTGAAGCCGGAGTCGCGAAAGTCGGCCAGCTCCTGTTTCGACGGCGGCACGACGTCGTCATAAAACCCTTTGATCTTCACTTTGCCGGTGGTGGCGTCGTACATCTCGGAGACGAGTTTCATCAACTCGCCGATCGGATTGCGCGCGGCGCCGCCGGTGGTGCCGGAATGCTGGTCGGTCGCTGCCGTCTCCAGGGTCAACTCGAAACCCTGCAGACCGCGGAGACCGGCCGGACAGGCCGGCCGCTGGCGGGAGACCCAGATCGTGTCGGAGACGAGGACGGAGTCGGTCGCGAGCTGCGTGGCGTACCGTTTCATGGCTGCATCGAAGCTCGGCGACCCGATCTCCTCTTCGAGCTCCCAGATCAGATGCATGTTGGCGCGAACGCCAGCCTCGCGTGCGGCGCGAATGGCGAATAGCGCGGTGAGCGCGGGGCCTTTGTCGTCGGTCGTGCCGCGGCCGAGGTAACGGTCTCCGTCTTTGGCGAAGACAAACGGATCCGTCGTCCAGGGCTCGGTCTCGCGCGAGGCCGGCTGCACGTCGAGGTGGTTGTAGACCGTGACCGTCGGCAGACCGGGGCCGGTGTCGAAACGGCCGTGAACGATCGGATAGCCATCCGTTTCGAGGATGGTGGCCTCACCGCCGAACTCGCGGATCTTCGATTGAGCCAGCTCCGCACAGCGGCGGATGTCGGCGACACGCTCCGGCTCCGCGGAGACGGACGGTGTTTCGATGAACTGCTGGAGCGTCGATTCGAAATCAGCGCGATGATCACGCGCCCAGGTCAGAAGAGACTTCTTGTCGAGATTCATGGGCTCGGATTCTATGTCAGTAACCGACCGCCGCACCCGACCGCCGAGGATCGCCACCACCTTGTCGCAGACCGCTCTTCGGATCGATCATCACCCCGTTGGCGTCGGAGATATGTTCGAGCGGGCTCTTGCGGAACTTGTGCCCCATCTTCTCGAGAGCGGCGCGGGAGTCAGGATTCAAACCGTTCGGCTCCCAGTAGATCTCGTCGGGCAACCATTGATGATGAATGCGTCCGGCATCGAGCGCTTCCTGCAGCGAGACGTGGAAGTCGACGACGGAAAGAACGATCTCGAGAACGGTGCTGATGATGCGCGGCCCTCCGGCGGCGCCGATCGCCAGCCACGGTTTGCCGTCCTGCAACATGATCAGCGGTGTCATCGAAGACAGCGGGCGCTTCCTGGGCGCGATGGCGTTCTTCTCACTCTGGATGAGGTCATAGTCGTTCGGCGCGCCTGGTTTTGACGTGAAGTCATCCATCTCGTCGTTGAGAAGGATGCCCGTGCCCTTCGCCGTGACGCCGGCACCGAACCAATCGTTGAGGGTGTAGGTGTTGCTGACCATGTTGCCTTCGCTGTCGACCACCGCAAAGTGCGTCGTGTCCGGCTTTTCGAACAGCGCGGGATCGCCCGCCCGGATGTCGCTCGACTTCGAGGCGTGATCGAGATCGATGGTCTTGCGCCGTTCATCGGCAAAGCCACGCGAGGTAAGTGCGGCCACAGGGAGCTTTTCGAAGTCAGGATCGCCGAGATACTCGGCGCGATCAGCAAACGCGCGCCGCATCACCT
This sequence comes from Thermoanaerobaculia bacterium, assembly GCA_035482045.1. Classification (GTDB taxonomy): domain Bacteria; phylum Acidobacteriota; class Thermoanaerobaculia; order Gp7-AA8; family Gp7-AA8; genus JADGNZ01. The sequence goes on along the minus strand of DATHRD010000026.1, from coordinate 1,174 downwards.
CGGTGATCAGATGGAGGTAACGCGCCGACTGCCAGCCGGTCGATGCCACGTCGTACGCTTCCAGCATCCGCAGCATCTCGATCATGGCGATGCCTCCCGATGACGGAGGCGGCATGACGATGAATTCGTGCCCGCGATACGTGCCCCGCAGCGGCTTCCGGATCACGGGAGCGTACTCCTTGAGATCCTTCATCGTGATCAACCCGCCGTGCGCGCGCATGTCGGCGACGATCCGCCTGGCAGTCACGCCCTCGTAGAAATCGCGCGGATTGGCCTGAATGCGCGCCAGTGTCGCGGCGAGTTCGGGTTGCTTGAACCTCTCGCCCATCGTGTAGAAGCGACCATCGCGCAGAAAGATGCGACGGCTTTCCGGCCACGGCTCGAGTTTCCTCAGCGTTTCATGGTCGTGAAGGACGCCGTCGAAAAAGTCCGAGACGATGAATCCCTCGGCGGCGAGTTTGCGCGCCGGCTCGACGAGCTCGCTCCATGGCAGCTTGCCGTAGCGTTTGTGGACAAGCATCAGACCGGCCACCGTTCCTGGAACGCCGATCGCCTTGTAGCCGTCGGTCGACGCGCCTTTGATGACGTTGCCGTGGGCATCGAGGTACATCTCGCGCGACGCGGCCAGGGGCGCCCGCTCGCGATAGTCGATGGCCTCGGCCGTTCCATCGGCCTTGCGGATCAGCATGAAGCCGCCGCCGCCGATGTTCCCTGCCGCCGGCCAGGTCACTGCCATCGCCAACGCAACGGCCACCGTGGCATCGAAGGCGTTGCCGCCTTTTTTCATGATGTCGACGCCGATGCGAGAGGCGATCTCGCTGGTGGAGGCCACCATGCCGTGACGCGCTGCGACCGAATCGTGCGATGCGGCGTAGGCGGTGGTGGTTGTGAAGAGGAGTAGCGCCGCGACGAGCCGTTTCATTGGAGCTGGAGTTTACTTTGGTTCTCAATCGGCGGATCGATGACGGTTACCACGTCGCTTCGTACAGGGTGCCGACGATTCCAGTGAGTGTGAGAAATGCGGCCTGGCAGGCCTAGTGGCGCGTCAAGATTGAAATCGGAGGTTAAGCGCCTCTCAATTCACTGTCATCCTGAGGCTGCCGCAGCCGCGCCTCGAATGTTGGTGCCTGCACAGATCAAACGTCGCGGCGGAGGACGCCGAAGGACCCCCTAC
>DATHRD010000025.1:0-132334 GCA_035482045.1 Thermoanaerobaculia bacterium | reverse complement strand
CTCTGGAGGCAGTACAACTGCCTCTGGGAGGCAAACAACTGCCTCTGGAAGGCAGTACAACTGCCTCTGGAGGCAGTACAACTGCCTCTGGGAGGCAAACAACTGCCTCTGGAAGGCAGTACAACTGCCTCTGGAGGCAGTACAACTGCCTCTGGGAGGCAAACAACTGCCTCTGGGAGGCAAACAACTGCCTCTGGGAGGCAGTACAACTGCCTCTGGAGGCAGTACAACTGCCTTTGGGAGGCAAACAACTGCCTCTGGGAGGCAACGAATCGATTCCGGGAGTGGATGAATTGACTCCGGGAGTCCGTGAACGCACCGGAATTGGTGGATTGAGGCATTCATGCGGCACACGATCTCGGCCATCGTGAGCGCTACTCGTCCCCCGTGCGCAGCGTGGCGCTCCAATCGCCGTCGCGATCGCGCGTCACTTCGACCTGCCAGGGCTGACAGCACACCGGGCAGTCCTGCACGTACGACTGCCGGCTGCCGCCGGTGTCGTCGATATCGAGGTCGGCCTCCTCGCCGCAGTACGGGCAGTTCAGCGGAATCGATTCGGTCATGTCAGATCAGCCCGCGGTGATGCGCATACGGAATGGCCGTGAGGATCACGCCGGCGATGAAGACCAGGAGAGCGTTCGTGAAGAGATACGGATAGACGATGAGGATCGCGCCCACGATGATGTGAATCACGCTCGACTGCCGCTTTCCGTAGATCATATAGACCGTGCCGATCGTGCCGAAGAGCAGGCCCAGAAAAAGAGTCATCGTCGGGGGGATTGTATGCGTCGAAGAGTGAAGGTGCTGTTCGCGGCGGTCTGGCTGGTATCGTCGGCCGCTTTCGCCGGCGAGGCCTCCGGCGAATTCACCGCCGGGACCCGGCCGCCGATCAAGCCGAACTATGCGGCGTCATTCGAGACGCCGGACCAGCGTGATGCCCGAAAGATGGCCATCGAAGTCGTCCTCACTGAGGCGCCCGTCGACGTCGCCGCGGCCGCGGCGGAGCTCGATCCGCACGCGAACGTGATCAACCAGAGCGCGCTTCGCGATCACAACTACGTCCTGCTGTGGGTGCGCCCGGACAACGACGTGAGCATGAACGCCACGTACTCCGACACGATGACCCAATTCGTCGAGATGACGGGAGACCGGATGAAGGCGGAGATGACGGCCAACACGCCCGACAAAGTGGCCGGACGCATCGTCTCGACGAAAGCATTGAAGACGATGGACGGCTCTCCTTACGCGGTCGACCTGACCTTCTCGACCGCGGTCACGCGCCCTCCCGCGGGAACGAAACTCCCCGCCGACGGCGGCGAGCCTGGGAAGGCATACAAGGCGTTGCAAGCAGCCATGGTGGCGAAGAGCTGGGAAGGGATCAGCAGGAACGTCACGGCCAGGAGGCTGGAATCATTCAACGCTTCCTACCGCACTCCGAAAGAGAACCTGGATGACGCGCTACAGACGCTCGGCTTCTCGCTGCCGAAGAAGCCCGGAAAGATCACGGGCGGCGAGCTGCGCGGCGACAGCGCGGTGCTGCGTGTAGAAGCCGAGCTGTTCGAAGGGCAGAACGCGCTCTTCCTGATCCGCATGGTCAGGGAGGGGCCGCGCTGGGTGTTCGATCGGGCCACGAAGGCGGGGCTGATCGACAAGTAGGGCAGGCAACGGAGACAATGTTTTCATCTGCGACATTCGGTGGAACCGTCAAAGGGCCGCGAACCGATCCGCCACGGCGTTCACGATCTAACTCTAACTGGAATCAACTTATCGACGAAAACTGTATCGATCAGCCTTGGCAACCCTGACCTCGCGGAATGGCTTATTCGCTGTCAGAAGGCGATCCAGTTCGGGATCGTTCTTCCACGGGTATTCGAGGTAGCACCACTCTACGAAGTACCAGCCGTCAGCATCGGGCGCCACCGAAACCCCTACGCATCTTGGTAACTTTTGGTCATACTTATGCGCTGTCGTGATGTATCGCAGTGCATCGCCTCTCTGCGGAATGAACTTCAATGTCAGAGGTATGAAGATGAAGCCACAGCCGGTTCTAGGAATCGCCATTCGATAGGGTAGAACGAACTCATTCGCCTTTGCTTTCTCAATGGCAAGCGTGAAGCGTAGCTTGAATTCAGCGAGCTCATGTCTCTTCAACTCAGCGATGGCGGAAATGATGGGGTAGTAGTTGGTCATCTCGCCGCCTGATGTGATGCGGTCCGCAAACACGGAGATGATGCCTGACATGTCCCACTTCTGGGTCTCGTGCGTGAGTCTCTTAAGGTACTCCAAATGCTTAGAGTCGGGTATTTCGTCAAGGTTGCCTCGGAGGTAGTGACCTACGAGGACAGGTTCCGGAACTTCCTCCACTTCTTTCGGCCAGCGGGTGATGAGTGCGGCGCGGTAGTCAAGGTAATCCATTAACTCCGCTGGTGTCAGAAGAGTCGTGACTATCCCGAAATAATCGTTGGATGAGATTAGGTGAATTACGTCAGCAGTCCTGCTTCTGTGGTGTTTCCTCCGGCGACACTGGTGTGGAAGTTGTTCGTTCGGAAGATAGACCACAAGCTTGTGGATAATCCTGAGCTGTGGAGTCTGCAACACGACTTCATGGCCATGGTGGTTCTTTAATCGAATGGTGTCGTGTTCGTGAAGGTAGGCGAGGGTATCGCGGATCTGGCGTGTGGCTTTGCGTAACACCTTGCGTTCGAACCATTGTAATTCCGTCGCCGAGGTTGCCGATGCGACGGGCTCACGTTCCTTTAGCTGATATGCGACAACGGATTGACCAATCAAAAGCAATGCGTCCGCAAGCTCAAACTCTCGTCCGGGTTTTGGGCGAAACGTCGCCTGTGAATATGTGAACTCACGAAAAAAGAAGTGCTCATTCAGCGACGCTATATCGTCTGCGAGTTTCATGAGAGGGCCGAACCGGCTGATCGCATTGAATCCTCCCGATGGCCGGATTATCCGGCCAAGGCTTCGACATACGCCATTGGTACGGTCAGGCGAAGCTCAAGGTTACGCCTGGCAAGATCGTCGAGAGCGTCGCGCAGCCGAGTGAACACGGCGCGCTCATCACCCGGCACGACCTTCTTCCAGCCGTCGAGGAACCCGAGCTTGATGAAGTAGTGATTGAGCAGGGTCGTACCGTCGGCGAAGCGCATCACGCCTTCGCGCTCGACGACGCGGGTTACGGTGAAGCCGCCGTTCTCCAGCAGCTCGCGTACGTTGGACACCGTGGCGCGATGTTCGACGTGAGTGCGGAGCCGTTGCAGGGCGTCTTCCCCTTCGCCGCGCAGGACCTCTTCGAAGACGGCGTAGAGCTCGTGCATGTGTCCCTGCAGGTTGGTGGTCAACCCCAGGGTGGCGCCGTCGCGCGCGACACGGCGGCACTCGCGGATGGCGGCGGCGCGATCTTCGAAGTTGTTCACGCCGAGGTTCGAGACGATCAGATCAAAGGTGGCGTCGGCGAAGGGCATGTCGGAGGCGCTGCCTTCGTGCAACGTCACGTTCGGTGTACCGCGGCTGGCGATTTTCTCCGCGGCCCGTTTCAGACCGCCGCTCCACGGGTCGATGCCGTGAACCTGCGCACGAGTGCCGAGGCGCTCGGCCAACTCGATCAGCGGGAAGCCGGTGCCACAGCCGACGTCGAGGACGTCCGTCACGTTCGCCAGCGGCACTTCATCGAGCAGCAGGAGCCCGAACATGGCCGACCAGAGCGGTAGCTCGTCGTAGGCCGCGAGTACTTTGGGCGACGCGAAGTCGGGGTCGAAGGTGAGGAAGTGGAGGTCGTCCATATCGTATTGTCGGTAGCTGGGTTGCTATGCACCTAATGTCCCGCCTGCACATAGAGTCGGGCGCCTGCACACAAAGTCACGGCAAGCGGGGTAGGCTACCGGGATGCGTAGGTTTTGGCGTAGCCCGTGGTGGCGACGCAATCTCTCAGCTAGGCCGGTTGTGCTAACCACGTGCATGGCGGCGGTAGGGATCACGGTCACGATCTTTCCGGTCGTGGGGGTAACTTCCATGGTCCTCCTCATCTGCTCAGTTCTCGCCCTCGCCGCAGGAAACATCCTAGCCGATTCGAAACGCGAGAAAGAGACGCGAGCAAGAATCGAGGAAGCCGCGCTTCGATACGATACGCAGATCGGCCTTCAGAGGATCGGGATAGACGCCACTTTAGGGACCGCAGGAGAGACTCAGCGTCAGATTGGCGAGCTGACTAACTCTACGCGCGATGGACTCGATGCGTTGGTACCGATCTTTGATGAAACTGTCGAGATGTTGGCGCATGAGATGAACGGCTTTCTGTGGGAACGGAGAGCTATGGCTCCGCCAATTCCAGTCACCCTTTCCCCGTCAGTGATGAGCATTGATCCCAACAGTCCAGCGGCAGCCGAACACGATCTTGTAACATGTCGGCAGTTCTTCGAAAGGTTCAACACTCGTCTCCGCGAAGACGTTGACGAACTAGCAGGGCGCGGATTCCCAGACCGCGAGCTAGACGAATGGAGCCGCAATTACCTTTCGCGCCCGCAAATACTGGACGGCATTGTCGGAAAGCTCGGGGAACTGTCTCGCCGCTCCAAGTTGTCACGGTTGAAGTAGCGGCAGTTCATCGTTCAATCTGCGCCGACGATAGCTCCACGGTAGGGCAATAATATAGTTGACTGGCATAGTGTTCCGCGTGTCTCAGAAGGTCGAAGCGGCTTTTTTCTTTGCCTCTTTGTCTGCCTTCTTTGCGTCCTCCGCCATCACCTCAGCCCACGAATGGTCAAAGAGTTCAACACACGTCCATCTCATGTCGTCCTGCTCGCGCGGAGTTCTTAGCTTGTGATCTTGCCAAGCGCGGTTGACTATCTCCGCGCAGCTCCACTTCATGTCACCTGAGTGCCGGAGCAACGTTACGTTGATGGCCTGACCTTGCCAAATCAACAGCTCATTCGGAGCCGGGACGCCAGTTTTTGAAACCCCGCTTCGCGTCGTAGTGGGTTTTCCATAGCGCTCGATGAAAATATCCTTCAGGTAATCGAATTCGTGTGTATACTGTGAGAGGCGTATCGCCACAAACTGATTCCGAGAATTAAACGTGAACTGCGGAACCGCATTGACGGGACCGATCGGTATCACATCGCCGGAGCACTCCGTCTCGTCTACGTTGTGCGGGTAGCATTGTAGAAACTTGAACTTCGCATCGGCGGTCTGGCGAGATACGCCGAACGGTACTCCCTGAAATGATGTTGGCTCTTTCGGCCATTCCGCCGGAGAAGGGACATCGCTAGGGAGATGAACCTCTGGAGGCTCAGCTGTCGTCGAGTCAGCTAGAGGAGTTGACGGCCTCGATTCTGAAAGCTGCGGTTTGGTCGGTTGCGGTTCCTGATCGCACGCGCTGATCGTGGCACATATCGCTACCCAAACGAAAAGAACGCTGAGGGTCGCCACTAGCGATAGCGATCTGGCTACGGTTGCCCTCATGAGTTAGTTAGATGGTACTCCCTCGGGATACAACAACCTAGCAACGCAGTAACCCAGCAACCCACCGCTACCCCTTCCGCGGCTTCCCCTTCGGTGGAAACGGCTTACCAGTCCGCGGCCGATCCATGCCGGGGCGAAATGGTTTGCCGCTGCGCGGGCGGTCGTCACGTTGGAACTGCCGCGCTGGCGGGCGGCTCTCGCGTGTGTCGCGATCGAATCGCGGGCGCTTGTGCCATGGGCCCTCGGGCTCGGGTGCGGCCACGCTCAGATTCACCGGACTCCCGCGAAAGCGTGCGCCGCCGAGTTTGGCGATCACGTCGTCGCGGTACCGGGCCGGGATCGACACGTAGGTGATCTCGTCGCGGATGTCGATCGGTCCGATCTCGCTTCCGGAGATGCCGGCCTCGTTGGCGATGGAGCCGACGACGTCGGCCGGGCGGATGCCGTCGCGTTTGCCGAGGGCCATGGATAGGCGGACCTTGGCATCGTCATCCTGCCTTGGCTTCCGCTCCTCGTCCGGCTTTCGGTCACGATGCGGCGCGGCGGCGGAGGATGGAGTGGACTTCTCATGGGGCGCGTCGGCCCCTACCGCGCGCGTGCCGTGCGCCAGCCGGGCCGCGGCGGCGGCGACGTCGGACATGTCGAACGGTCCTTCGTCGGCGAGCTGTGTGACCACCTCGACATAGAGATCGAGCTCGCCGCCCGCAAGCTCTTTGCGCAGCGTCTCTTTGAACACGGCGATGCGGCGCGCGGCCACATCGGCGCGGGACGGCATCTTCATCGGCTTGATCTGCGTCCCCGTAAAACGCTCGATCTCGCGCATCATGCGGCGCTCGCGCGGGGTGATGAAGAGCGTGGCCACGCCGCTCCTTCCGGCCCGGCCCGTGCGGCCGATGCGGTGTACGTAAGCCTCGACGTCATTGGGGATGTCGTAGTTGACGACGTGCGTGATCTGCTCGACGTCGAGCCCGCGCGCGGCCACGTCCGTGGCCACGACGATGTCGATCTTGCCGCCCCGCAGACGCCGGATGACGCTCTCGCGCTCGGGTTGTTTCATGTCCCCGTGCATGGCCTCGGCGACGAAGCCGCGGCCGCCGAGTTTCTCCGCCAGTTCCGCGGCTCCGTTCTTCGTACGCCGGAAGATCAGCACCGCATCCGCTTCTTCGAGCTCGAGCATCTGCGTCAGCACCTCGAGCTTCTGTCCCTCGGCGACGTTCAGGAATCGCTGCTCGATGTCCGGCGCGGAGATGCCGTGGTGCTCGATCTCGACACGTTCCGGACTGACGAGGTGCCGCTGCGCGATCCGGGCGATCGGCTCCGGCATGGTGGCCGAGAAGAGGGCCACTTGCCGCGGCTTCGGGACGAGCGACAGCATCCGCTCGACCTCGTCGATGAATCCCATCTTCAGCATCTCGTCCGCCTCGTCGAGCACGACCATGCGCACCTTGGCCAGGTCGAGCGTGCCGCGGTCGAGGTGATCGATGAGACGGCCCGGCGTGCCGACCACGACGTGCGCGCCGCGCTGCAGGTGCTTCATCTGCCCGAAGATCGGCGCGCCGCCGTAAACGGGGAGGACCGTCACCCCTTCGAGTTTTTTCGCGTACGAGTGCATGGCCTCGGAGACCTGCATGGCCAGCTCGCGCGTCGGCGTGAGCACGAGCGCCTGCGTGGCGCGGCTCTTGAGATCGAGCTGCTGGAGGATGGGCAGGGCGAACGCGGCCGTCTTACCGGTGCCGGTCTGCGCCTGCCCGATCAGATCGCGTCCGGCCAGGAGCGCGGGAATCGTCCGCGCCTGAATCGGCGTCGGCGCCTCGTAGCCGAGGCCGGCCAGCGTTTCGAGAAGCGGCGCGGAGAGTCCGAGGGAAGCGAAGGTCACGTCGTCCGACATGTTGCGACTCTATCAATTCGCGGCCTCGGGGTCTTGGGCTCGCGCGGGGTGAGGGGTTTAACTGTCATCCTGAGGCTGCCGCAGCCGCGGTGCTACTTTTCGATGCTTGCTCCAATCTAGTCCCGCGGCGGAGGACGCCGAAAGCCTGCCCTGAGCGCAGCCGAAGGGGACCCCCCGCGAGCTTGCCCCGAGCGATGACCGCCCGACCCGGCAAGCACCTGGGGGGTCCCCTTCGGCTGCGCTCAGGGCAGGCTTTCGGCGTCCTCCGCCGCGACCGTAATCTGCGCAAGCATCAACATTCGAGGCGCGGCTGCGGCAGCCTCAGGATGACAGTGACGAATTGAGACGCGCGCAAAACCTTGCTCCCCCCTACCGGATCGCGCTGACTTCCACCTCCGCGCCTCCGGTGGCCAGGGCATGGATGATGATTCCGTTTGCGTCGAGAACGAGCGAGCCGAGCTCGATGGCGTCGACGTGGCCGCGCATCATCACGCCCGGCGCGAGCGGACGCGTCACGGCGCGGGTGATCTCGTCGCGGAGCGAGTCGATGCGCGGGGCCACGGACCAGTGCGCGCTGTTGCTCAGCGTCGCGCGCAGTTTGTCGTGCGCCATCCGGTCGGCGATGCGCAGGAACGGATTCCTCCGTCGAGGATCGAGCGAGTAATCGAGTTTCTGGAGCGAGACCGTGCGCGTGGCGGCGTCGAAGAGCGGTGTCCCTTCGAGGTAGACGAGGCCGCTGTACCGCTTCAGGAACGAGACGCGGTAGTTGATATTCAACTCGATCGAGACACGGCCGTCGGCCGCAGGCCCCAGGTGGATGGAATCGACGGCTACACCCTCGTAGGTCTGTTTGGCGAAGTTCTCCGTCATGAGGCGGTTCGCTTCCTCGTATGACAGCTCGACGTCGAACGGAATGCGGATGCCCTCGTTGGCGGCCTGGGAGACGCGGAGCACCGGCAGCGGCTTCGGCGTCACGGGCGGCCGTTCGCCGACGACGACGCGCGTGCGCGCCCGCAGGGTCAGCGCGCTGGTGAGCGAGAGCCCCGAGCCGGCGATCGGGCCGAGCGCGACGTCGGCTGGATCCATTACCAGCCACGTCCGCGGGCCGATGGCGATCGGCGTCTGCAAGGCCGACCAGACCTGCGCGGCCGCCGGCCGGATGTTCGTCAGCCGAGGCGTGTTGGCGTCGATCGTCTTCACCGCTTGGCGCAGTTGCTCGTTGACGATGGGGCCGATCTTCCAGTCGGTGATGTCGATGTTGGCAAACGTCACCTGGCAGCGGTTCGACGAGAAATCGACCGGCTGGGCCCGCGTCACGGAGCGCAGGCGCCAGTTGGCGTCCCACTCCAGGTGCGAGGAGAGCGAGATCCAGGCATCGCGCATCGGTTCGCCGAAGCCGCAGGAGATGCACGGCCACATGACGATCTCCCCGCTGAACGGCTTCTGCGTCCGGCGGCATCCTTCCAGCGCGTAGTGGACGGTGGTCATGGCGTGAATGCCGCTGCCGAGGACGTTGAGCGTGATCGGATCGCGGACGACCTTGTACCGCATCCCGAACTGCTTCTGAGGATCGAGCTCGTATGCATCCGTCTTCGAGAGGCTCTTCGGCACCTGCGACTCCAGTTGCGGAAGGAGGGGCGCCAGCGACGTGCGGATGGGGATGACGATGGTGGAGAACTCAGGAGCAGGTGGGGGAGGAGGTGGAGCCGCGGGCGGCGGGCTCTGGATGGCCGCGGTGATGGCGAGGATGAGGGTGAGCATGCTTGGTGGATGGTTGCTGGGTTGTTTGGTTGCTAGGTCTCGCGGTTCCGCGGTCTCGCGGTCTCGGGGTTGTTAGTTGCCAGGTTGCCGATCCTGGTCGGCGGCGATGATAAGGGCACTTGCCGACCAAGTAACTCCGAAACCGGGCGAACCCGGGACCGAGCAACCGCTAAGTAAGTTTCCCGGAATTGGTGTCCAGTCATCGCTGACCGCTCGAGGTGTGATCCCTGCACACTTACTTGCGGGGAGCTGCGCCTGGTCCCATCGTGCTCTGCTGGATTTGAATCGGGTCGCGCGCGAAGGCGCGCTCCACAGTGCAGCCCCGCGCTCTGCGCGGGGTACGTTCGTGGTTTGGACATGTGCGGCCGCGGAGGCGGCCGCTACAGGGTTCGAGATGGTCGATGGAGCGTCCGCAACGATTCGAGGGCGGCGGCGGGACGCGGCGGCGGCCAGCGTTTCAGTTCCCAGGAGGAGGATGGGACGTCAGGCGGCGGGAGGGGGAACCGGCGGCCAGAACTTCCGCTCTTTTTCGATGGGGCTCATCAGGCCGACGGCATTGCCGTCGGGGTCGTCGACGATGGCGTATCGAGCGCCCCAGAACGCGTCGTAGGGGCGTTGGTGGCCGCGGTAACCGGCCATGACGAGATCAGCGAAAAGGGCGTCGACGCGCTCTCTGGACGGCAGCACGAACCCGATCACGGTGCTTCCGCCGGTCGATCCGCTCCAGGCACTGTCCCACTGCAGGACGAACGCCGCGCTGTCAAATTCGAGCAGCATTCCATTCGCCAACCGGACCGTCACGTGGTAGTCGCCTGCCTGGGCATGGATCTCCAGGCCGAGCCGGCGATAGAAGGCGACGGTGGCGTCCATATCGCGAACGACCAGGTTGAGCTGATTCAGGATCGGTTGGCTTAGCAGCATCGACGCTCCGGGAGAGATCAATGGGCTCGATCGAAGTTTCCACTCGCGCCGATCTCGAGCTTGAGTGCCGCCAGCGAGACGTTGATGTCGGCGATGAAGAAGATGAGCGACGCGATCAGGCACAGCATGCACGCGACGAAGAAGCCGCTGACGACGAAGGCCAGTTCGAGATGAAACAGGGCCACGCCAAACAGGGCGATGATGAGGACGGCCGCGAAGAGAGCGCTGAATCCGGCCAGCGCGATGGCGGACCTGGCCAGCCGCGCTCGCCGGGACAGGATGGCCAGTTGGGCGATGATCCTCTCGTTGTCCTCGCCCGTGGCCGCGCGCAGCTCGCGGGAGAGTTGGCGCGCGCGATCGATGATCCGGCCGAAGCGATTCGTCATCGTGAGCAGCAGCAGCCCCACTCCGGAGATGAGAATCACCGGGGTGATGGCCACCTGGAGGATCGGTACGAGGTCCTGGATGTGCATCGTTCGGCCGTCGCCGCGCGTTCCGAGACGGATCGGCAGCGGAATAGTACAGCGGCGATTCAGGGGAGCGCGGACGCCCCGAGTGTCGATATTCGCACACGGCGGTGGCTCGATCTGATCAACGGCTGGCGCGGCGGCCCAGTTGGGAGGTCAAAGTCTCTACGGAGACGGGATCCCTGACTCGTTGAGAAACTTCAGCACACGGGAGCCGAGCTCCTCGGTCACGCGCTTTGCTCGAGCCGGCCCGATAATGAGAGCTGCCTGTCCTGGTCTTCGAAGGCCTAGTTGTTTTTCCCGCGTTTCCCTGTCGTGATCTCGGTGCCAGAACCATAGGACCACCGACCAGTCGCCGACGTCGCGGTGCGCCATGTCGCTGGCTTGGCCCGTGTTCCATCGAATGTCGGCGAGATCGTCCGCGAGGATTTTCCGCTCGATGACGGTGCGGTTGAACAGTCGGAAACCGATCTCCAACACCTTTTGTTCGCCGCAGTTCGTGCTTACTCGCAACACCTGGCTTCTAGAAAACGCGCTGAGCGTCGCGACACAGAATCCTCGGAGGCCTGATTCTCTGATGCCCGCCCCTGCGACGAACGTCAGAAGTAGTATCCAGAGTGCTGAGGGGAGGACCGCGACCCCATGGAAGAGATTTCGAGCAGCGAGCGTGAGAAAGGTGCCTATGACGCTGCTCCCTAGGACCGCCGCAATCAGTACGCCTACGCCCTTAGGCACGCGAAGTTCGGAACGATCGTCGCCGCCGCGACGAGCGCGTACTTCGGTCATGGCAGGGCGCTCTAAGAATCGAGCCTGCGAAGCCAACGTTGAGTCTCCTCGGGACCAAACCCGTACTCGACAGTCCCGAGATCCGGGTGCCGGTCGAGACAGATGGGCCTGAGGTTCCGGGCGACTTCTCTATACGGCTCCAACTCGTCGCCTTTCGCGGTATCGCCATAGGCCGGTAACCGGCCGGCCTGCACGATCACGCCGCCGCCGGGCAGCAGATGGAGACCGATGGCCGCGGAGAGACGGTCTCGCAGAGCAGGCGCGCCACCCAGCCGCTCCACGAATCGAGGGCCCAGAAGCGTCAACCAATTGACTCCTTTGATGAGGTCGTGAGCCACCAGAACGGTTCCGCCGTAGTCGTCGATCTCGAAACCAGGAAACCGTTCCGCGATCTGAAGGAGCATGCCGCTGCCGGATTGATAATCGGTCGGCGACTGATTCACCGTGAAGCCGCCGTACCCGTGCAGAATCGGAATGCGCTCGCACCATGTTTGTGTGGTTGCGATGAATTCCTTGGCGGCGGCTTCCGACGCCACCAACGCAACGGGACACGTCGCGCGAATGAAGGACAGATTCCCTCCGATGCTGTCGCGCACGTAAGCGGCGAACGTGATGTCGGAAGCGTCCTCGTATTGCTGGCCCGACACCGCCTTCCAGGCATAGAAAGGCATCGCTCTCGACATTCGCAGGCGCTTCGACGGGCGCCTAAGCTCCTTGGATGATGCCGTCCCCCACCGCCCGTTCTCCTCGTCCGCGTACCAGGTGAGGCGGCTGCCGAATCTCTGCAGAAACTCCTCCCAACACGCGACCACTCCGTCCGCGAACCCGTCACGAGGCCCGTCGAAGTACATCGTGATGGCCACCGCGGGCGCGAAGTCTGTCCGGCCGCCTGCAACGAGGTCGGCTACATCGCCTTCGTACCTGCGTTGTCTCAGCCCGATTCTCATGGCCGACGCTAAAGCAAGCAACGATTTCCAGGCATCCTCGTTCATCGAGATCAGGTGTCGATCCGCCTCGTGGCTAAACGAGACCGACGCTGCCAACGTATTGTGCCACGCGCAAAATGAAAGGTGTTCCTCAGGCACGCGCCTGCGCCGGGACAACAGACAGCGTCAATCTCTCGGTCCCTCGGATTACCGTCAGCTCCGACCGCCTGCCGACCTGCTCCTCGGTAAGGATGCGATGAAGATGATCTACGTTCGCCACGGGCTTATCGCCAAAGGCGATGATGACATCTCCTTCGCGCAAGCCGGTGCTCTCGGCCGGACTGTCCTTCTCCGTGCCCACGACCAGAACGCCGCTCTCGACCGCGAGATTGTAGAAACGGACCAGGCGTCGGTGAATGGGAACCGATTGACCGGAAACGCCGATGTAACTGCGAGTGATCCGGCCATCCCGGATGAGACGCGCGGCTACGAATGTGGCCATGTTGATGGCGATGGCAAAGCAGATGCCTTGGGCCCCCAGAATGACCGCCGTGTTCACGCCGATGACTTCGCCGCGCGAGTTGACGAGCGGTCCTCCGGAGTTGCCGGGGTTGAGCGCGGCGTCGGTCTGGATCACGCTATCGATCAGCCGTCCGCTCTTCGCCCGCATGGTCCGTCCGAGCGCGCTGACGACACCGGCCGTCACCGTCGTCTGAAACCCGAGGGGGTTACCGACGGCGATGGCCAGTTGACCGGGACGGATGGAATCGGAGTCGCCCAGCCGCGCCGGAATCTGATTCGGCGCGGAGACGCGCACGACCGCCAGATCGGTATCCGGGTCATTGCCGACCACGCTGGCCGAGCAGCGCGTGCCGTCGATGAGCGTCACATCGATCGAGGAGGCACCGGTCACGACATGGCTGTTGGTGAGGATGAATCCGTCCGGCGTGAACAGAAACCCCGACCCGCCCCCGCTCCGTTCTCCTCGGCGGCCAGACGTCTTCACCTCGATGTTCACCACCGCGGGCGTGATTCGCGCGGCGGCCGAGGTCACCGCGACCGAATAGGCGTCGAGAAGCTCGCCGTCGTCGAAATCCACCGGTTGCGGTTCGCTTGCCTGTTCCGTGAGGGAGTCGTTGGATAGGAGGTCGAGGTCGTAGCGCATTCAATCGTTAGAACAAAGGCGTATTCCAGTATCCGGTCGGGTTCGGTTTGACGGACTACAGATGGCGCCAGAGTCTCCGTACCCAACGAAACTCACCTGGAGCGCCCACTGAATAAACTACAACGGGGAAACTCGTCAGCCTTGCAGCCAGATCCTTTGAGGCACGATCGGGGTCGTGTGTCTTCACGATCAGATCCAACGTCGGTTTACCAAGAAATACGAGAGCTCTTGCGGTGAATCCTGCCGCTTCGATTTCGGTTTCGATGTCCTGGACCAGCGCGAGCTTCTCCTGGGTCCGAATGACTGGAGGACGCGTCGACCACTTCGATCGCTCGCCAACGCTGACCAGGACATATCTCGGGGCGGATCCCCGCCTCAATCGCTGCCTGACGGCGAAAGCGAGGATGGCCGCGAGCGGTACAAGCCCAAACCAGGGGACAATGTCTTTCATCAATCGCGAGAGCACGCCTTTTTCACCAGGACGTGCGCCTTAGCCGACCGTCTCGCGGTGCGAAGGCGACGGGTCCGCCCTCGACCGAAATATCCAGATCAGAACAGCGCCGCTCGCAACGACTGCACCGTCGACGATGACGGCCGTGAGGCTGAACGGCCTCGGGGACTCACCATTGAAGCCGGCGATGGCATCACTCCAGGAGAAGTACGCGAGTGGAAACCCGTAGCGGCCGCACCATCCTGATCGGCACTGGTTAACGGTGTTTACCACGCCGGTCAGGCCGTCCCAGGACAGGAGTGGCAACACACTTCCGCGGTTGGGATCTTTGCGAAGGATCGACTGAGCCGCCATGAACGCGATCACGACCGGGATTGCCAGCCACTGCAGGTACAGGTCGACCCAGAGTACGTTCGGCCGGCGAAGTGCCGCGGCGACGGTGCATTCGAGCGCAAATGGCATGACGAAGAGCACTGCCATCATCGCCAGAAGTGCGATAGACCGTTCCGCCAAAGGCGGTCGCCGTCGCACGTAGAACGCTCCCATGACAACCAGAGCCACGGACACAAGAACGAATGGAATGAAGACCGGGAGCATCACCGTAGTATGCGCCGCCAAACGGGCAACGTCAGCCACAGCGCAGATTAAGCGGAACGGTCCCTACGCAAGCGATTCCACCGACCGGCTTCGTGGGCGGCCCCGCATGCTCCGAACCGCTTTGATCAGCCCAACCGCTGGCTATCAAGGCGAAAAGTCCTCAACGAATTGGTAGGCTCCGATCACTCTGATCAAAACGCGCTTTCCCGAAACTTTCACCACTTCACCGCTCGTGAGCTCGATCGTGAGAAGTACTTCGCTTCTGCTCTCGAAGGGAAGGGGCACGACATTCTCGAACTCGTGGTCGCCGACCCGCAGATAGCCGTCACAGATGCCACAGGGGAGCTTTGAACGAAGATTGCACCCGAGAGACGTATCGATGGTCAATTCGGTATCTGCCAACCAACCCGTGCCAGAGTCGAGGGCTGGCTCGCCGCTCGAGCGGTGAACGTACGCTGGCCCGAACAGGAGGCGAACCTGGTGGCCGTCACGATCAACCCGCGCCAGCACGGAGTCGTGGAATTCGATCGCTTCGCGCTCCATGTTATGCAGATGGCTAACGGATCCAAGTCCGGTCCGAGCCAGAGTCATCCCCCAGGAGATGAGGTCACGCCAGTGGGCAAGGGCCGGCTCTGCGCGTAACCGTTCAATTGCGGCAGGTTCGCGAACGGCGATCCGACCCAGGATCATGACGAGCGCCTCGGCCACATCTTTTGAATGTGCATCCGACGTCCAACCCTCACGCAAGAGCGTTCCGATCGCGTTGCAAGTGGATAGCGGCGTTTCGAGAAGTTCCTCAGCGGCTTCGCTCTTCTGCAGCAAGACCGAATTTGGATGAGCGAGAACGTCGGATAGGAGGTTGGCCAGCGTCGACATCGTGGCGGCTAGCTGGTCACGCCTCAGCCGCGCGTGCCCGCACGCCGAATTGTAACGTACTGGCTATAGTTAGTTTGGCGGGTACGGGAACCAGAACGGTCGTCTTGATTTGACGAGGCGCTTGGCTGTCGCCCGCGCTGACCGTGCCACGAGGCGAGCGCTGACGAGGACTCCGCCGAGAAGAATCGCCACAAGGGCGCCAATCCCTGGAATGGTGGACGCCTTGTCCAGGGCAAAAGATCGCGCCGAAATTGTCGCGCGCACGCACGAGGTATGGAGCTTCGACGACGCGCTTTGCGCCAAACCCGCGGGCTGCGGGACGACTTAGGGACTCGACAAGAAGGAACTGGGTCATCAGAGCGCCGAACCGACAGCGCTTCTGCCGCGTGGACCAGCACGAACACTACCGCGCTTGGGACTCACCAGGGCGCGGGTCCACGCCGGCTGCAAGCGCAAAGTCAGACCGACGGCGCGATAACCTGGCGGAGTAGACCAGCGGCGCACTCTCGCGTGAAAAACGGCTGATTGAAAGAATCGATGTACGGGTCGTCGCACGAGGAGATCAAGGCAGAATGGCTCGGCGCCATGGTAGCTCAACTCCGAAAAACAGAGACGAGAGACCGCATCGGCTTTCAGTGGTGAGCGCGCTTCGGCGTGCCGGTTGCCGCTTCGCCGGGACAGTCGTCCCAGGTATGGGTCGCCTTGCTGCAGGTCCCCAGACTGTGAGACAGCCATTTCCGAACCTCAGATAGGACTGCACGCTCAGCCGTCATGGCCGAGCGAGACGTGAAAGGTGAAGTGAACGTGCGAAGGATCTCTGACCGGTCGACCCAGATCGATTCGTCCGATGGCTGATCCGCAGGCTGTCCGCCTTGCTGTGGAAACGTTGATTGGATTCTGAAGAGCTCTTGATGGTAGAGCCTGGCCCTGTACCGCGAAGAATTGATCGTTGACTGGGAGATCTCCAGACGGGCCCAAAGTGATTCCTCGCCGAGCGTAAGCCCGAATTCGGAAGTTCGCACCACTCTGAACACTTCGATGCGTTTCACCATTGACTAGACGCGTAGTTGGCTGTCCCACCAGAGCCGCATGCCGCACCCGCGCTTCAGCCGCTTTGCCCGGGTCGCGAAATAGTAACGCACTCGCATTGCGGCAACGAAGCAGGCTACATCCCTGAAGAGCGAGTTGGACGGCGCCCTGATCGGTCAACCACGTTGCTCCTTCGCGCCGAGCTGACGTCGGGTGCGAAACCAAAACGCGAGAAGAACAAAGCACGCGGCAACTGCTCCTGACACGGACCATCCGACGAGAAAGAGCGGCGCCCACGCGGAGTACTCTGCCGAATTGCTGCCAAGCCACACGGGCAACCAATAGAGCGAGTATGACAGGAGGACCGGAATCGCGAGAGCAGTGGTCCAGCGAACAGCGACATTCCTCACTGGAACGAGGGCCAACGCCGCGATGAACGACATGCCGGCGATGAGTGCCGCTCCGGACGTCAGCGACAAGGAGTCGACGAGTTCGCGAATATCCGAGCTATTCATTTCAACCTGCCCTTCGTCCCGCTAGCCGCGGCGCCAACCAACTGACCCACGTTCAGCGGCCCTGCTCCGCACTGCAGCACTAAGGCAGGACTTGTCAGATGCAAGCGCGCGTTGAACGCCGGACTCCTAGCTCTTGCAATTAGCCGTCACCAGCGCTTCCATGACCTTTGGCAACGAACCGTCGATTTCACTTTGGACGAGCTCGTCCAGGCGAGACACCCGAGCCTTGGAATCCAGCGCGATCATGGAGCGGTAAGCCTTGAGCAGACTTCGCATTCCGGCCAGCTGGGCGGGCTGCAACTTTCCCTTTTCCGAAGGGTTGATCAGCTGGTACGACGCGCTACCGAAGATAAATTGGGCGATCAACTCGCCGCTGTACTTGATGGACTTGTTCGGAAGCGGCGATAGGACAGGTGGGCAGACGACGTCAACCACGTCTTTACTCGCGTCTTCCCACTTAAGGAGCTCTGCACGGATGATGGGAGCGTCTTTGTGAAACGGCTGTTCCTCGAGGAACTTTGTTAACGGAGCAACCTTGCTATTGTCCAGGAGTTGTGAGTCGTTCGCGGCTGAGACGGTTCCAGAGACAGTCAGCATCAATACGACCCAGAGACACAACCCGACAGATCTCATGCAGTCCCCTTCATTCTCAGTTAGAGATCAGACGATGCCAAGTCCGATGCCGTGCAGAGTAAGCCCTCCGTTAATGAGTTGCGGACAACCCAACTGGAATAAGCACATCAGCGGTTTCGTACCAGTTGAAGTAGATGCGCTTCGTACCAACACCCGGTATGCTGAGCTGGTAGACCTCGAGAAGCGCTTCGCCGCCGAAAGGCGAGTTGGCAGATTTGAAAGAACAGCAGGTGCCGACGCGGTCGTACTTGACGAGCTCGCCGCCGGGGCCGCGCAACGAGTTGAGGTATTGATACGTACGATCGGAACCAGCCCCAAACCCTCCGCCGACGAGCACCGGCGCGTGCTCCGAAAATGCGTAGCTTGGATCGGTCGAGGCCTGGGATAGCTTCATTTCGCCTCGCCTCCGACCGATCATTTCGTCTGTGATGACCACGCCCCCGGCGGTTGACGAACTGGTCGACAGAATAGCCGGCTGAGCGCTTTTCGGAGCCGAGGAACACGACAAGAGCAGAAAGTACGTCACGACCGTTCCTGCCGATGCGACAAATTGTCGAGTGCGCATGCTCTCCTTGTCAGTCGCCGATGGCGACAACCGTCCGGACGCGTTCTTGAGTTTCTTCTGAGAACGAATTCAACTCAGCCTCAGACATGATCCCGCGCGCGACCGCCGCTCCGATTTGAAGGATGGCACTCGACCGACGTCGGTCGTCGAAGACGACGGCGATGTCGCCGTTGGTCTCGCTGATGAACCGATAGAGGGCAAGGAACTTCTCATGGCCTGATGCATCGCTCATCGAGAACTCCGCGGCTTTCGCGGCAGCGGCATTGCAGAAGCGGTTCAGCAACCTTGGCGCGAGCCGCTGCCACAGCTTCCAATCACGCTCCGGCATATGTTCTGGCATATAACTTTCCGGGGGCTAACGGTCCTGGCGGTTCAGTGGTTGCCTGTCCCGCTCAGATTGCGAAGCTAGTGTAGCAGATGACGAAGCGTAGCCCGTTGCAACCGCTCAGTCAGGCGCGTTCAACGCGGAACCAAGCGCACGGGTGTCGTCGTCAAACATCACTGCCTCACTGCCGAGGGTCACAGCTTTGCTGCGGGACGGAGAATGAGGACCATCGCCAGCCCGAGCAGTGCAAGACCGGTGAGCTGTGACGGCGTCAGTTTCTCATCCAATAGATAGTAGGAGACTAAGGCAACGCATACGACACCAGAGGCGAGATGGAATGCCGCCATTTGCGCACCCGTGTAAGTCCCGTAGCCGTAACGCGTGGCGGTAACATTGAGGACGTATTCCGGCAACACGATGGCCCAGCTCATTGCCAGAGCAAGCCAAAAGCTCATGTCACGAAACCGGAGATGGCCGAGCCATGCGACGGACATAAACGCTCCAGACGCAAAGATCATCAAGGGAACGAGTACGATTTTCATATCCCTCCACGTATTTCGATTTTGGGTGGCCTAACGGACCGTCGTTCAGCGGCATGGTCCGCACACGTAGTTTACAGCGCTCGGAACCCAGCAGATTGTGACCGTGTCCGCTGGAACGAAAAGTTAGCCACGGGCCAGATGCCGAGGACCACGGATCGGAAACATCAGATTCCCCAGCACTGGCATTCCGGCGTGCCCGTCGATGATGAATTCTGCGCATTCATCGAACGCGCGTGGGATCGAACGAATTGGTGAATGGCGTGCCGTTGAAAGTGTGGGTACAGCAGCCGCAGAAGGGATACAGGTCGTCGACTCTGAGATCAGGGTTCACTCTCCTGAGTACACCCGTTTCGTCAACGTACAACCCGCTGAAGTAGGTTGATTCGCCAACTCTGACGCAGTCCCGGCGCTCATGCTCGGACTTGGCCACGAGCCAGAAGATCGGGCCGGGTTTGTCTAGCCGCGAGAGGGCCTCGGAGTACACGGAGTCCCAGTCTTCCCCGGCCTTTGAAAGAAGGAAGCGAAATAGCGGGGTGTAGTCCAGGCCCCGACGCTGCTTTCCGTGCATCGACTGGTGGTTGCCCTGGAAGAGCTTTTGCGCCTTTGTGTTCCTGAGATCGCTGAAGTCGCCACCATGGCGGTGATGGACCCCGCGAGCGGTTGTGTTGACTCTCCTGAAGAGCGGTTCTTTCTTCATGTCCGTTGAACGTCGGGTGGATACGATAGCAGCGATCTAGAGACGATTACCCTTCGGCGCAATGTAGTGGAACTCGATGAGGTACACGTTCTCGCCTGGCCCATGCCTTGCCACCTTGAGCAGATCGGTTACGCTCGCGAAGCCGCATTGGCGGGCGAGATGAGGTGTGATCTGTTCGCTCGTGATCGGAACGATGGAATCGATTTGGATCTCGCCTTCTTCGAATTGGTATCGCCGGCCGGTGCGAACGTGCGGACGCATCCAGACGCGAACGCTTCGAGTGATGGCACCACTTCGCACGCCATCGCGCAGGTATTTCGTGAACAGCACCGTGCAAGTTTAGCGCGCCGCTTTCCGCTCGAGCGGGCTGATTGTGGCTTGCTGAGGGGTGGCGTTTTCGAGGAAGCTTATGGGAAGCGCCCAACGGATCTGCGAGTCACCCGCACGAACCGCGACGCGCTGAAGTGACGGCCCTGGGAAAGTGGTTGGTCGCACCGTTGAAAACCCACACATCGTTCTTTGCCCTCGCCGCCGAACCATCCACGCTTACCGGCGGACCCGCACGAGACAGCGTAGCGTACTTGGGCGCAGCAGGTCGCGGGTTCGGCCGGTGGAGCGCAGAGTTGAGTGTCCGTTTACCGCCACGCTGGAAAACCGTGACCGATTCCTTGTATCCACACAATCCCACGATGAAAGGACCAGAGACCGATGCTTCCGAGCACGAAGTTACCGATCGAACCGAGTAGTAGCTGTTTCGTGGGTGGAGCGAAGAGCACGAGGAAACCGCCAAGAACAACAGCGAGAACAAGCGCCAGGCCGGCCGAAAATGGCGAGGGATAGAGCCAGGGGCTCGGGACAAGTGTTCCGTCGCTCGTGACCGTCATTCGCTCGGCGAGGCGGGCGGCTTCGACCAGGACGGTCGTGCCTTCCGCCAGCAGAGCAATTGCGAGAGTGAGTTGAAATCGCCGCATCGCGGGACACCCAACGTTTCAGGTCAGCGGCGTGGTGCCGGCACGCGACATGGTAACGTCCTGAGCAACCGCTTGTCAGCCGCCGTTTACGGGGCGCGAGAAACCTAAATCCCCGTCCCAATTGTCCGGATCTTCATGCAGATCGATTATGAGGTGCAGCCGCCCACGAAAGATGATGGGCCGAAGGTCGAGCGCCACTTGCCCATGAATGTCGGTGAGATGAAGACCCTTGCCATCCAGGATCCATTGACCAACAGATCGACCGGAGTTGAGCGGCGCGGTTCCAGGGTTCAGCTCGTATGACCCGTCGCTGTTGAGTCGCAGTCTGGCGCCGTTCCAACGCCACTGCCCAGTGACGCTCTTGACCTCGGTAACTGGGTTGAGGTCGAGCGCCGCGCTGTAAGCTACGTTGCCGGCGACCCAGATTCCTGCGCATGACAGAACAAGTGCTCCGAGGAAAATGAGTACCCAGTTCCGAGGCTTTCTAAGCAGACCGATTAGAACGGCGACCAGCGCCATCATCGATATGCACAAACCAAGAAGGACGAAGAGAAGGTAACCGCACGGGATACCGGTTCTAAAGGCGAACAGACTGAGGAACTCGTCCATCGGCAGCTAATGGTCCTGTACGAACCGCGATGTCGCGAAGTATAACCGGCCGAGAGAGGCAGCGCAGCGGTTGGCGTCCGGTGCGACCGCTAGTTGGGCAGCATTGGATGTTTTACGCCACGCCGGTTTCCTGAGACAGCTTTTCCGCCGCATTCTTAAGCCGCGTCAGGGCGTCGGCAACGCTGCCGTGCAGTTGCCGGCTGGCAAAGTGATCGAGGAGCCAGGCCCACCATCCAGGTGAGATCGAGAAATCTCAGCCAAAACTGACACGCGTGTGGTGATCGTCCAGCGGCAGGCAAGTGATATGGTTATGGAGGGAAATGCCGAGTGGTAAGCGTGTCAGCAGATCAAGCTGCCACGTCTCAGGCGAAACGGCTTGAACGGTAATATGAGCCACCGGCCACTGTTTTCCCAGGGCCAGAGTCTGAGCGAAGATCTGTTGACCGGGCTGTGCCGGGCCCTCGGGGACGATTGAGCGGGTTCGGACCTCCCACCACAAGTCATATTGGATCGGGTTAGCGAGTAGACGCCAGACTTGATCGACCGGGGCGTTCACAGTGGCGATGGGGCAAGTGCTGAAGCTCATGTGACCTCCTTTTGGCGGGGATGCTGGCATGACCAGTGCCGCCCAACGGCCCTGCGGCTCACCCTGCTATTCTGTGGTTTCGGACTCGGGCGTGTAATGCTGCACGTGACTCTGCAGCTCCAATGCCCGATCCCTGTAGGCCTTCATCAGCAAGGTGATCCTGACCGAAACATACCCGGTACCGGTCTTCTTGCCGTACATGGTCATGATGACCTCAGCTTCACCTGCCTCGTATTGCTTCCAAGCCGCCTGGCTCTTTCTGAGGGCGGGCCTGCCGCTGGCCGGCAACAGTGTCAAAAGTTCCGCATAGGAAGTCTTTACGGCAGCCTGCCACGACTCCGAAGCGGTACTGTAGCACTTGGCACGGGGCATGGTCGCATGATTTGCCTCAAGGCATTTGTCCATCGCTACATCGATCGGATGTTTTGGCGCCGGTTGATTCTGTTCATCCTGTCCGTAAATCGCGGTCGCAGCCATCAGGATCGCGAGTACGATAGGTAAGCGATTATGTGTCATTTAACGATCTCCTGCAGGGTCCGAATGTCGTGACCTGATGGGCTGCCGTTTCACGCGGAGACGCGGAGGAGGAGTCATCGGCCTTTTCTTCTCCGCGCCTCCGCGTGAGTTCAGCCTTTTCCACGTTCATCACGTGACCCGTCACCTCGTACTGATCCCGATGGTCCCAAGCCACGTCTCCACTAGCTGAGGCCATCCCGTGATAGGAGATTCCGACGACCGCAGCGCCCGTGTTGCTCCCTCTCGGCGAATAAACCGTCATCGTCGGTTGCGAGACTCGACCGACATCAGACCACTGCCTTCCGGCAAACCAGCGTTTCGTCCGTGCCTACGAGCTCGGGTCCCTGCGCTGGCTGCGCGTCAGGGACCACACCCGGCCATATCGGCATCTGCGTGTGGCCAGGTGACGGCTGCCAGGCTGGCTGTCCCGCGGACAGCAAGGACTCTCCGCCCGTCAACGCCAGAAAGACCAGTAGAGTCGTGCTTACTCGGTAGGCAACCCTCATCTGTGCTTCTCCTGATCGGTAGTCCGTCGAACGTTGAAGTTAACCGGCGAGCGGGCGCAGCCCTCGAGTCCAGCTCAACGCGTGTGCCGCGGTGATAACAGCGCTCCGTTAAGTTGGTTTTCCAGATACGACCCCAACTTACCCGCTGCCCTGCCGGAAAGACCCACTGCCAGCACTTCAGGCGCAGCGGGTCGGTTCTCAGAGCAGTCGCCGAATGCCGGCGGCACCGGCGGTTGCCAGAACAAGCGCGAGTGTGGCAAGGAATGCAACGCCGTCAAGAGGAACGGCAAGCGGAACGGCAAGCGGAGTGCTGACCTGACCAATATTGAGAGAAAAAGGCGGCTGAAAGGTGGAGTTGACATTGACTGTCGAAGCTATCGCAGGGACCCCTTCGTTCGAAGGAATGGCGACGTTGAAGCATCCACCGCTGGCGGAAAACCAGCTTGCGCTAGACAGGGGTTGCACACCGTTTGAAGCATCTGCCGTTAAGAGAACTCCCCCGGGCCCCGGAGCGGCCCGGCTTTCTATTGTATTAGGGCCGATGTCGATGAACGCATTGCCATGGCAGTTCGGCTGGTCGAAGAAAACCTGTCCGTCGAGCCCGGTTTGATTCACCTGAGCGATGTACGGCTTGCCGTTGATTATTATAGAGACCTGATGGTTAGAAAAGTACTGGCCAACGATTGTGCCTTGATTGTCTCTTACCACCAGTGGGCCTCCAGGTTGAAACCCCTGCGCGGAAAGAATTGGTGTCATGAGAAGCGTAGCCGAGGCGAGGACGTAAGCTGAAAAACGTTGGATACGCATCGAAATGGTTCCTTTTTCTGAAATCGATTGTGGCTGACTTGTTATTGAGTCCCGCCGTCCATCATGGCGAAGACCCGACGGTGACCGATTACGTACTGGACGGTCTGGGATCGATTGTAACATGTCCCAGTCCATCGGCTGGCTCATTCAATCAGTGCGCAGTGCGAAACGCAATCGCCGGCCACACCGGCTTACCTTTTTCCCTCACACTCCTCACTCCGCCCTTCATCCCCTCCGCCAGCGTGGCAAGATCAATCCCGCGATCGTTCTGATTCGCGTCGACGAGCAGCAGTCCCTCTTCGATCCGCTCGACCGCCGGGCGCCACTGGCCGAACTCGGCGTGATGAATCCCTACGCTGAACTGGAGAAAGATGCGGATGAAGTCGGGTTCGTCGCGGACGCCTTCGAAGAACAGCTCCTCAAAGCAGTCGCTTGCTTCCAGATACTCGCCTTCGTTGAAGAGGGTTACTCCTCGGATGAAGCGAGGGTCGTTGACCAACTCCATGTCATTGCCTCGATCGACAATGGCTCACGCGAAGGCGCGAAGACGCGAAGAAGAGAGTTGGCGCTTTTCTCTCCGCGGCTCCGCGCCTCCGCGTGAGAAGGCTCTTCTCGATCAGTTCCAATTCAGCGACCGCAACTGATCGAGATTCACATTCCCTCCCGACAGCACCACCGCCACCCGCGACCCCGGCGGGAGTTGCACGAGGCCGTGAAGGAGCGCGGCCACGGGGGCGGCGGCGGCGCCTTCGACGACCAGCTTGCAGCGCTCCATGATCCAGATCATGGCGTCGAAGATCTCGCGGTCGGGGAGGGCCACCAGCTCGTCGACGAAGCGCTGCACGACCGAGAAGTTGATCTCGCCGACGCGGCGGACGCGCAGGCCGTCGATGATCGTCTTGCAGTCGATCGTCTCCAGGTGGCCGGCTTCGACGCTCTTCTTCATCGCCGGTCCGTCGGATGATTCGACGCCGATGACGCGGATCTTCGGGTTGTGGCTCTTGACCGCCATGGAGACGCCTGAGATCAGCCCGCCGCCGCCGATGGGGACGATCACGGCGTCGACTTCGGGCCAGTCCTGCACGATCTCCAGGCCGAGCGTGCCCTGGCCGGCGATGAGCTGTTCGTCGTCGAAGGGGTGAACGTACGTGAGCCCCTCGGTGCGCACCAGTTCCTTCGCCTTCTCGTTGGCCTCGTCCCAGATCATTCCGTGCAGGACGACCTCGGCACCGTAGCCGCGGGTGGCGGCGATCTTGGCCGGCGTGGCGTTCTCGGCCATGCATACCACGGCGCGGATGCCGTGAATCTTCGCCGCCAGCGCCACGCCCTGGGCGTGGTTCCCCGCCGAGGAGCAGACCACGCCGCGCGCCTTCTGCTCCTCCGGCATGAGCGCGAACTTGTTGAGCGGCCCGCGGATCTTGTACGAGCCGACGCGCTGGAAGACCTCGGCCTTCAGCCGCACATCAAGCCCTGTTCGCTCGCTCAACTGCCTGGACGTGAGCAGAGGCGTGTGCTTGATGTGCGGCGCGATGCGGGCGCGCGCTTCCTTGAAGTCGTCGAGAGTCAGAGTGAACATTATTGAGGCCGCCGTCCGCCACCACCGCCGCCGGCGGGGACTGAGATATACGGCACGTTCGCGTCACGCATCGTCTTGTTGAGCGCTTCCAGTTCCGTCTTCGCCAGCGCCTGCTCCGATGCCACCGCATCCTTGAGCAGGCCTTGCAGCACCTTGATCTGATCGAGCTGCCACGCCGTCGGCGCTGCCACGTAGTTCTCGATTCCTCCGAGCAACTGCGTGATGCGCTGCGTCAACGCGGGCGGCGTGTACACCACGGGCGGTCCTGCCGTGCCCATGCCGGGAGCGGCCTGGCCGCACTGCACGGGAGTGGCCAGCTTGAGGCAGGTCTCTTCCACCTTCTTCGAGAAGTCATCCACGGCCTTCTGGATGTTCTCGGGGAGTTTGGTCTTCTTGTAATCCTTGAGCGCGGTGTGCAGTCCGGTGATCGACCGCCGCGCGGCCGCTCCAGACTGCGCCATCTGCGCGAGCTGGCTCAGGGCCTGCCGCCGCGCCGCGCGGTCCTCGGCGGAAATCACGATGCGCGGATCTTCCTCGACGACTACCTTCGTCGACTGCTCCGTCTTGCCGACTGCCACCTTCACCGTGAACTCGCCCGGCTCCACGCGCATCGCGCCCTGGAAGCCGCCGAAACCGCCACCACCTCCGCCGCCGGCTCCCGCTTCGCCGCCCTGTTCTGACGAAGCCTCCGTCGTGGCTCCTTCCTCGCGCGGTGCCTCGGTGGCCGAACGCGATCGCAGATCCCACGTCACGCGATTCGTGCCGATATCGCCCGTGCCGTCGATGTCGCGAATGACCTTGCCCTCTTTGTTCGTGACGGTGATTTTCACCTTCTCCTTCTCGGCCGGTTTGCTCTTGAGGAAGTAGGTGATGAGCGCTCCGTTCGGAGGATTGGCGCCGAAGAAGGCCTTGTGGCCGGTGAAGCCGGTGCGATTGACGACGCGCCACTCGGTGGCCGGCCGCGTGTCGAACACGTGCAGCTCCTCGGTGGGAATGGCATCGGTCAGTTGCTCGACCGGCCCCAGGTCGTCGAGGATCCAGATCGAGCGCCCGTGCGTGGCCAGCACGAGATCGTTCTCGCGCGGATGGATGGCGATGTCGTCCACCGGCACAGTGGGGAGATTCAGTTTGAGCCGCGACCAGTGCCCGCCCTGGTCATACGACAGGAACAGTCCGCGCTCGGTGCCGAGGAAGAGCAGCTTCGGATTGCGGAAATGCTCGCGGATGACGTGGACCGTGCCCG
Organism: Thermoanaerobaculia bacterium; assembly: GCA_035482045.1. Lineage (GTDB taxonomy): Bacteria > Acidobacteriota > Thermoanaerobaculia > Gp7-AA8 > Gp7-AA8 > JADGNZ01. Next base: position 105,904 of record DATHRD010000025.1, on the reverse strand, counting down.
CGACGTCGTCGGCCAGTCCGGTGCGGATCGGCTTCCACGTATCGCCGTAGTCGCTGGTCATGAACACGTAGACGGCGAAGTCGTTGCTGCGATGGCCGTCGAGCGTGGCGTAGGCGGTGCCTTCATTGAAGCGCGAGGCTACGACACGGGTGACGTAGATCCCCTTCTTCGGCGAGACGTTCTTCCAGGTCTTGCCGCCGTCGCGGGTGACCTGCAGGTTGCCGTCGTCGGTGCCGACGTAGAGAAGGTCGCGGTTCAGGGATGATTCGCTGATCGTGGTGATGGCGGGCCAGTCCTCCACGCCGTCATGGCGGGACATGGTGTGCTTGTCGGGCACGCGGCCCATGATGGGGAGCTTGTCGCGCTCCTGGTTGGTGGTGAGATCGTTGCCGAGGCGCGTCCAACTGTCGCCGCGATCGGTCGACTTGAAGAGGTAATTGCCGCCGTAGTAGATCGTCTTGTTGTCGTACGAGGAGACGACGAGCGGGGAGTTCCATTCAAAGCGAAGCCGCTCCCCTTCGTTGGCGGGCGGCCTGATGGAGCGCGACTCGTGCGTCTTCAGATTGCGGCGCAGCAGGTTGCCGTCCTGCGACTCGGCGTAGACCGTGTTCGTATCGGTGGGATCGATCTGCGCGTAGAAACCGTCGCCGCCGCCGACCGTGAACCAGTCGCTGTTGGCGATGCCGCGCATGTCGAACGTGGCCGAGGGTCCGCACCAGACGTTATTGTCCTGCAGGCCGCCGCAGATGTGATACGGCCTCTGCATGTCCAGGCCGATCTCGTAGAACTGGCCGATGGCGATGTTGTTGATGTAGTCCCACGTTTTGCCGCGGTCGTGGCTCATATAGATGCCGCCGTCGGAGCCGGTGATCATGTGATTCGAATCGTGCGGATCGATCCACATGGCGTGATAGTCGCCGTGGATCTTCTGCACGAGGTTGGTCTTGAACGTCTTCCCGCCGTCCTCGGAGTAGTACATCTGCGCTCCATGTACCCAGACGCGCTGGTCGTTATTCGGATCGATGACGACCTGGCTGTAGTAGATGCCTCGGGGATTCGTTTCCGATGCCCGCGTCCACGTCTCGCCCCCGTCGTCGCTGCGGAAGATCCCTCCGTGAGCATGCTCGATGAGGGCATAGACGACGTTGGAGTTGCGCCGGTAGAAGTTGACGCCGATCCGCCCGATCTCCTTGACGGCCTCGGGTTCGTCGGCATCCTTTTCAGCTGCCGCCGCGGCCCCTGCCGCGGCGACCGGCTTTTTCGCGTCCGGATCCCACGGCAGCCCCTTCTCGAGCTTCTTCCAGGTCGCGCCGCCGTCGGTGGTCTTGTACAGACCGGAGCCCGGGCCGCTCCCGTTGTAGCCGAAGACCGTCCGCCGCCGCTGATACATCGCGGCGATCAGTGTGCCGGGCGAATCGGGATCCATGGCGATGTCGGAGGCGCCGGTGTCCTCGTTCACGAAGAGCACGTTGCTCCACGTCTTCCCGCCGTCGGTGGTCTTGTAGACGCCGCGTTCTTTCGAGGAACCCCACAAGTTGCCGCCGGCGGCAACGTACAGAGTGTTCGGATCGGCGGGAGAGATGACGATGCGTCCGATGGCCATGGAGGCGTCGAGGCCCATGTGCTTCCAGGTCTTCCCGCTGTCGGTCGATTTGTAGACGCCGTTCCCCCACGAGGAGCTCTGCCGGTTGTTGGCCTCACCGGTGCCGACCCAGACGATGGATGGATCGGAAGGGGCGACGGTGACGTCGCCGATCGTGGAGTTCGGCTGATCGTCGAACACCGGCTCCCAGGTCGTGCCGCCGTTCGTGGTCTTGAACACGCCCCCCGAGGCCGTGCCGACATAGATGATGTCTGGATTGCTCTCGACGACGGCGAAGTCGTCGATGCGCCCCCCCATCACGGCGGGCCCGATCTCACGGAACTTGAGACCTTTGAAGACCTCGTTGTAGTCGGTCGCGACGGGCGTGGGCTTCGGTGGGGCCGTCTTCTCGGCAGCGATGACCGCAACCGACACGAACATCGCGAGCAGGACAGTTTTCGCAGTTTTCACGTTGCCTCCGGAATGGCGATTTGCGGGGAACAGTACTCGGAGGTGGGCGGGGAGGCAATCGGTTTCCGGAGCGATGGCGCCCGCCGGCTGGCTCGGCGGCGTCTCGCCGCCGAGGGAGGCACTCTTGCAATTAGACCTGCGTTATCGCGCACTTCTCACACACTCACTTAACTCGTCGGCACTCTGTTACCCGTCGAGAGCCTTCTCCCCCGCGGTTTCTTGCGGGGGAGAAGGTGCCGACAGGCGGATGAGGGGGCAAGTTCTCGCGCGATCTGAGGCATTGATCAATGGCCGCCTTGATCATCTCGACGACGATCTCCGAGTCACGAATCAATTGTTCGTTCGGAATGCGAAGCACGTGCAGGCCATCTTGACGAAGGTAATACGTTCGCCGGTCGTCGTACTCGTCCATTCCCGCGGAACGATGATGAGCTCCATCGAGCTCGATCGCCATCTTCAACTCAGCGCAGTAAAAGTCGACGATGTACCGTCCGATCGGTACTTGGCGCCTGAACTTGTAGCCGAGGAAGCGGCGGTTGCGCAGCCAGGACCAAATGCGGCCTTCCGATCGAGTCGGATTTCGGCGCATCGCACTCGCATGCCGTTTCATTCGTGACGACATTCTGGGCATCGACATAAAGTACCTCGGTGCCTGGTGTTCTACGGCGAGTAGCGCGCGCGGGAGGGGCGTTCACATGCACAATTTGCTCGTTTGCAAATTACACTCGCGTCAAGCGCCCCCTCATCCGCCTGTCGGCACCTTCTCCCCCAGCTGAAAAGCGCTGGGGGAGAAGGGCGCTCGATTGGAGAGTACTGATTCTTGGAACGAGGTTCACGTGAGTACGAATACCGGGGTCACGCCACGAAGATCCAGGAACTGCCGAGGATGAAACTCGCGAATCAGCAGAGTCTTGGCCGCCTCTACCGGCTGTGGATGAGGGGCCCCAACGCGATACATCGTCCCGGGTTTGCCGAAGCTCCAAGACTTGCCATGGGTGCTTCCCCGTACCGGACGATGCCGCGGGCGATATCGAGATAATGACGAGCGCGTGGATTGCGTGGGGCCTTGAGAACGGCCTTATGACGGGCACCGCGTCCACGACGTTGGTGGTGCCGCCGGCCAGTCGGTGATATTCGGCAATGCGGCGACGGAGCGCAGCTCGCTGGTGAGCTGCGCGTGCAGCTTCGTCCATTGCGTGAGCGTCGCCGGCGTTACGGTTCCGAAGGCGAGGTTCGTCAGCTCGCCCGGGTCGTGGGCGAGGTCATAGAGCTCGTACTCGAACACGTTCGTGCCCGTGGGGTTGTCGCTGAGATAGACGGCGTACTTCCATTCCTTCGTGCGGATGCAGCGGATGTGCGTCGCGCCGCTGCTGATCCCGAACTGATCGTCGAACGTATAGATGGCGTGCTTGCGCACGGGAGACGACGGACTGGTGAAGAGTGGCACGAGGCTTACGCCGCGCAGCGTCGACGTCGTCGTCGAGTTGCATAGAGCGGCCACCGTCGGCGCGATGTCGATCCCCGAGGCAAGTTCGTTCGTCACCATCGGGCTCGGAAACAGCTTCGGATTCGAGATGATCAGAGGCACGTTGATGGCCTCCTCGTAGGCCGTGTACATCTTCTCCTGCAGACCGTGCGAGAGGCCCATCTCGCCATGGTCGGCGAATCGGAAAATGATCGTGTCGTCGGTGAGGCCGGCCGTGTCCAGGGCATCCATCACCTGTCCGAAAAGCGCGTCGGACAGGGTGTGCAGCCAGGCGTAGAAGTTCACGTAGTTGAGCCTGTCCGCGTCGGGAACGTGCGCGTAACTCTTGCGGAATTCGAGCTGCGCGCACGGCTTCGTCAGCAGATCGTCGTGCAGATTCGATGGCAGGCTGATCCCGGCGTTCTGGAACTGCGCGAGCGTGTAGCCGGACTGGCTGAGGTACTGCGGGTAGACCCACACGTCGTGCGGGTTTACGAGCGATACGACCAGGCAGAACGGACCCGACGACGGATCGTACGACTGGATGCATTCGATGGCACTTTGCGCCGAGATCGGGCCGGCCGGACTCCCCGTGACGAAGCGCGCGTCGTTCATGCCCACACCCGCGCCGAGGGTCTGGAAATCGCTGCCGAGGGAGTTGCCGGCGTCGGGTGGGTTCCATGCCAGAACGTTGTAGAGACTGGCGACGTTGGCGATGTCGCTGGCCGACCAACTGAACTCGTTGCCGCTGAGCGGATGGGAGAGATGCCACTTCCCCTTCCAGTACAAGGGGATCTTCACCGCGTCGAGCACGGCCGCCAGGTTGACGGTCGAGGGGTTCAACGGCGTGGCGAAGGTGACGGTCACGCCGTTCTCCTGGGGATAGGTGCTGGTCATCATGGACGCGCGGCTCGGCGAGCACTCGCACGCGGCGGCGATGTAGTGGTTGAACGTGAGGCCGTTCTTTTTCAGCCGCTGCAGGGTCGGCAGATTCGTTTCCGACCAGCCGGCTGGCCAGTGGCGCTCGCGCCGCTCCTGGTCGGTGATGAAGAAGATGATGTTCGGAGTGCTCATGAAGAGGAGAGACGCGAGCGGGGTGTTTCCCTACCCGGGATCATCGATCCCCGCGGATCTCGATCACCGTGCGCAGGTGCTTCGTCCCGGCATCGAGGTCGTCGAGCACCTCGTTGATCGCGCCGGCCTGCAGGGCGACTCTCCGCGTGATCACTCGTGACATGTCGATCGTGCCTCGGCTGGCGAGGTCGAGCAGTTCGACGAGCTCTTCGCGGGTGTGGTCGGAGACGCCGATGATGTGGCGTTCGCGCGCCAGGACGTCGCGATAGGGGTCGATGGCCAGCTCCCTCAGATTGATGGCCACGATCATGATCCGGCCGCCGCGGTTCAACGAGCGAAGGGCGTGCAGGGTCGTGGCGGGATGGCCGGCGAAGTCGAGGGCGACGTCGATGTCGTGGAGATCTTCCGCGGCGGATGGAATGGCGCCGAATGATTCGGCGATCTGCAGTTTTTCAGCGATGCGATCGACGGCGAAGACGCGGCTGGCGCCGAGGACCTGCGCGAGCTGCACCGCGGAGGCGCCGAGTCCGCCGAAGCCGAGGATGGCCACGGATTCGCCGGGGCGCAGATTGGCCAGACGGAGGGCGTGCCAGGCGGTCGCGGTCGAGCACATCATCACCGCCGCGGCCTCGAAGGAGACGCCGTCCGGGATCGGCACCGCGTTCGCGGAAGGGACGGCGATGCGCTCGGCGTAGCCGCCGTCGACTTCCTTCCCCAGCATTCGGCCGTCGTCGTGAAGGTAGTGCAGGGCCACGCGCTGGCCGGTACCGGAGACGACGCCGGCAATCTCATGTCCCAACGTCAGCGGGAGCGTCACCGACCCGCCACCGCCGCGGTAGTGCGCGTCGCTGTGGCAGATGCCGGCGGCGTGTATTTCAACAACCAGTTCGCCGCTTCGTACCGGCGGCTCCGGGAGATCGGCGTCGATGAGCGGGGTGGTGAGATGGGTGAGACGGACGGCGTGCATGAGGGGAGTTTAAGGTTGATGGGGGGTGAGGTTGCTAAGGCTTCCTCACGAAGCGCAACCCGCGGAGCATCGCCGGCGTAGCCGGCTCGTACGTGGGTCGGACTGGAGAGTCCGACCTACGTCCGAGCCGCCTCCGGCGGCTCATGAGCCAGCTTTCGCTGGCCCAGGACGGTTAGCTTGTGTCGCTGTTCAGTTTTCGGACACAGATGTCCAGAACGCGGATGTCGATGTCCAGAATCTAGCCACCATGTCCAAAAATAATGCGATACCGCAAAAAAAGATTGCGGTGCCGCAAAAAAAGATTGCGATGCCGCAAAAAAAGATTGCGATGCCACAAAAAAAGATTGCGATGCCACAAAAAAAGGTTGCGACACTACCAAAAAAGGTTGCGACACTACCAAAAAAGGTTGCGATACGACCAAAAAAGATTGCGATGCCACCAAAAAAGATTGCGATGCCACAAAAAAGATTGCGATGCCGCAAAAAAAGGTTGCGGCACGACCAAAAAAGGTTGCGGCACGACCAAAAATGATTGCGATGCCACAAAAAAGTGGGTGTGATGCTTACCAAAAGTGGATGTGATGCTACCAAACGAGGTTTCGATGCTTCCCCTCAAAATACAAACGTTATTTGATCCTAGCGTGAGCCGGCGACCAGGCGAACACATCCGCGATCACCGGGATCAGGTCCACGCGCGGACGCAAAAACGAGGTCGTGAGCGGTGAAAACCAGCCTGTAAGTAGTCAAAATCAGCAGAGAAAATCAGGTTGGGAGTTGCTAAAGTCAGCTCGCGAGGTGTGAGAATCGGCGCCGGCAGTCGATGGCACCTCGCGTGCCTTGAACCGATGAACGAAGACGACCAGGGGATCGACGCCCTCTACGCGGCTTGGCGTGACGCCTTCCGGCGTCAGGACATCGACACGATCATCGGTCTCCTGACCGCGGACTACGTCCTGTTCGCGCCGGGTTTGCCTCCCCAACGGACCGACGCGCTCCGCCCTCGACTCGAGGCCGCATTCGCGGCGTATGAGATCGACATCGACTTCGAGAGGGAGGAGCGCATCGTCTCGGGCGACCTGGCGTTCGAGTATGGCTGGGATGTCCAGACGGTCCGGCCCCGCGATGGCGGGGAGATGCGCCGTCAGCGTCAGCGAGTCTTCCTCATCCTGCGGCGCGGCCCGGACGCGGTGTGGCGGTTTGCAAGGGGGATGTCGCTGCCGCCGGTTTCCGGTTGACGGTGAGCTTCTGCCGGCCCGGCGAGGGCATACGCACGAACAGCTTATGTCGCGTGCATCCCTGAAATCCCTCGGTTGCCTCTCGCCGCGACAGCGGCTCAAAGAGGGTAGCCAGGGGTGCGAGCGTTTTTTTGCGAGCACCCCTGGTACGAGGTCCCATTGCTCACGTGCCGCGTCAGCGGCACCTGAAATCGCGACGCATCTTCGCTTGCCTGATCCAGTGCCGCTGTCGCGGCACGATTCAATTGACATCCAACCAGGGGTGCTCGCAAAAGGCGCTCGCACCCCTGGCTACCGTCTTGGGCCGCTATCGCGGCGCGTGGCTTGGCCCTAGAGCTAGGGCGTATGACCCGGCGAGGAGCGGCTCCCGTGCTAGCATGCCTGCCTCCCGTCTGATCGACACAATCAGGCCCCATCGCCGGTAGCCCGGCCGAAACGAACTCGCCGTAACGGATTGCCCGCTGGACTACGCGCGTGGCTGCCGCCTTCAAACGATTTTCGAAAGGCTCATCGATGAAATCGCTATATCGCCCAGGCCTCGCCGCCGCTTTCGGGTTCGCTCTCGTTGCTCTGAACGGCTGCAAAGAAACCGCGCAACCAGCGGCAACGGCAACGAAGGCGGCAACCAGCACAACGGCTTCGGCCGCAACGAAGACTGCCACGGCCTCGCCCTCCACCTCTACGACCGGTATTGGCGAAGCGCACGACGATCTCTCTCCGATGGGGCTCCCGCTCTATCCAAACGTTGTCGAGAGCGGCTGGACGGATACCGAGGCCATGCGCGTACTGGTCGGGAAAGAGAAACTCGACACGCCGCGGATGCGGAATGGCGAGATGAGCACGAAAGACTCGTTCGAGGATGTGTACGCGTGGTATCGCAAGCAGATGCCCGGCGGCTCCGAACCGGCTGCCGCCGCCGCATCGAATCACACGACCGACGACGGTGACCGTATGGCCCTCTTCGAGGTGGGCACCAACGGTGATCCGACCTATCAGCGCGTCATGATCCTGCGCGGCAAGAACGACGAGTACACCCTCGTGAATCTCAGCGGCCGCATGAGCAAGTGACCGCTCCTGACTTGCGTTTCGATCAGTGAACCTTCAATCAAGGAGACCCTCGTGAAATTGAAAATGATCATGTCAGTCCTGATGATGGCCTGCTGCAGCGCGCTTTGGGCCGGCGATATGACCATCACGTCGAAGACGTCGGGGGCGGCATCCGCTCTCTCGACGACCTACATCACCAGCACCGCCACCCGCACGAACAGTCCCGGCCTCGGGTTCGACGTCATGACCGATCTCCAGAAGGGGATTACCTACACGATCAACCACAAGGCCAAGACGATCAAATTCACGAAGCTGGCCGACATTCCCGCCTTTGTAACGTTCATGGCCGCACACACTCCCCAAAGCAAAGGGATGGATGAGATGAACGCCAGGATGAATGATCTCTACGGCGATCCCTCGATCTTCAAAGTGGAGAGCAGCGGAACGGAGACGGTGATGGGGCGCTCGTGCAAGAAGACGAAGATCACCAGCGGCAGCCTCGTGTGGGAGTACAGCATGGATACGAGCCTTCGTTCGCCGATCGATTCCGCGACGATGCTCAAGATGACGCAAGCCGGCTACGCGGGCCTGTCATCGCATCCGAAGATGGCCAGGATCATGAAGAACCTGACGGAGGCGGCAGCAAAGCTCAACGGCGTCGCTCTGAAAACGCGGATGTCCGGATACAACGGCGAGACTGATAATGAAGTGACCGCCGTCAGCCAGAGCCCGATTCCGGCGTCAACCTTCGCCCTGCCGGCCGGCTACACGATGACGGATCAGATCGCCGAAAGCGAGAAGATGATGATGGCCCACCAGCACTGAGGAACATCCGCCGATAGCGCAGATGTACGCAGAGACGGCCATCGCAGATCGATCATAAACTGCTCGCCCATGAGCAAGCCGTTGTGGAGGTGTTCAGAGTGCGGTCGCTCGTTCGCGAACCTCAATCAGACGCATACCTGCGCCCCGCTCTGCGATCTCGACCGGCACTTCGCGCGGCGGCCACCGGAGTTGCGCGCATTGTTCGACGCGCTGGCGAAGGCGGTGAGCGCGTGCGGACCGTCCGAGGTGCTGTCGGAGAAGACGCGCATCGCCTTCCATCGCCGCCTGTCGTTCCTCAGCGTCTATCCACGCAAGGACCACCTGATCCTCGGGTTTCTCCTCGCCGAGCGCCTTGAGCATCCACGATTCGAGTCGGTGCAGACGTTCTCGCCGCGCAATCACGTACACAACCTCCGGCTGCGCGGCATCGCCGAGATCGACGATGAGGTCCGCGGATGGATTCGGGCCGCGTACGAGGTCGGCGAACAGCGGCACCTGCGGCGATGAATTCTCATACACTTCGCCGATGACCGTCACCGGCGCAATCCTGGCAGCTCTCGCCGCCGTCGCTCTCCTGCTCTCCGGCCCCGGCACGCGCTGGGGTTGGTGGAACTTCAAGATCGGGCTGCTGCTCTTTGCCGTCGCCTTCCTGGCCGGGCTGCTGGCGATGCTGATCTCGGGGATCGCCTGGCTGCGGACGCACCCGAATCCGACCGCGGCGGTGGCCACGATCGCCGGCGCGTTGATCGTGCTCCTCCCGCTTACGCAGGTTGCCGGCGCGCGCGGCAAGCCGCGCATCCATGACATCAGCACCAACTTGGCCGACCCGCCGCGCTTCTCGGCGATCCTTCCTCTGCGCGCCGGCGCAGCGAACCCCGCACCGGACCGTATCGACGATGCCACCGCGGCCATGCAGCGCGCCGGCTACCCGGACCTTGTCACGCTCGATCTGCCGCTCCGCGGCGACGCCGTCTTCGCCAAAGCCGTTGAAGCGGCGAAAGCGTCAGGCTGGGAGATCGTCTCGACGCGTCCCGCGGACGGCATCCTCGAGGCCACGGCCACGACCGCATGGTTCGGCTTCCACGACGACATCGTGGTGCGCATCCGTCCGAACGGAGAGCACAGCCGCGTCGACGTCCGTTCCACCTCACGTGTGGGCCGCGGCGACGCGGGGAAGAACGCCGAAAGGATACGGCGCTATCTGGGCCTTCTTGCGCCCGGACACTGACTTCCCAAACTCTCTTGACGCCGCGGGCCTTTGCGTCTACAAGAGTCGCGTCCATCCAATCCTGAAGGAGCTCCCGCAATGCGCCTGCGCGCCATGGTCGCCGTTTATCTTTTTACACTTGCAGCAGCTCCGCTGATGGCGGCGAAGCCTGACGAAGAGATGAGATCATTTGACGCGCATCTTTCCGAGGAATTGCGGGCAGTCGATCCAGGGGCCGTGCTTCTCCTGGAGCAGGCAAACCGCGAGCGGTACGCCGAGGATCATGCGAGCGCCGCGCGTGACTACGTCGCTCTCGCCGCCCGCGTTCCGAAATTCGATCACGCCTTCCGCCGGGCCAGCGGAGAAGAAGCAGCAGTCGGGCATTCCGCCGATGCGCTCCGCCTGGCGAGACAGGCTCTCGACGTCCGGAGGTCGGCGATGAACCTGGCGGTTGTCGCGTTGGCCACCCTCGCGCCTGACCTGCATCCCGGTGATGCGGAGAAGACGGCGGCCACAGAAATGGTCACGGAAGGACTGCGAGAGACTCCGATGGACCAGGGGACCGCGTTCATGCTCGCGGAAGTCGCCCTTCGTCTGGGGAGCAGCGATCTCACCGCTCAGGCAGCGAACCGGCTCGCAGCGGTCGCACCGCGGTCCTGGGAAGTGCACTACCTCCGCGCGTTCGCCATAGGCAATCAAGGAAACCTCAGCGCCGGGAAGGACGAGCTCGAGCAGGCACACGCGCTCGGAATGCCCGACGACGCATTTCGGGCAACGATGGATGCGTTCGATGCGGCCCGGCCCCTGTACCAGAAGGTGCTCATCGGGGGCGCGTATGTCCTCATCCCCTGGCTGTTCGCTCTCGCCTTGATCTTCGGCGCGGGCGAACTGCTCAGTCGTGCCGCCCTGCGTGCCTCCGCAGAGCTCCCCACCGACCCCACGGTGTCACCGGCGGGGTTCGGACGACGCTTGCGCCGCATCTACGCCGCGCTGATCGCCTTCAGCTCCGTGTACTACTACATCTCGATCCCGATCGTGGTGCTGCTCACGCTGGGATTGGCGGCCGGGATCATCTTCGGGATGCTGGCCGCCGGCTGGATTTCCGGCCAGTTGATCGTTATCGCGTTCATCCTCGGCTTCGTCACGCTGGTCTCGGTCACAAAGGGATTCTTCAAGCGGGTCCCGAATCTCGACCCGGGCGAAACGCTCGATCTCTCCGCCCACCCTGCGTTGCGCGCCTGTATCGACGATGTTGCGGGAACGATCGGAACGCGTCCGGTCGATAAGGTGTATCTCACGCCGGGAACCGATGTCGCGGTCATGGAACGGGGCGGCATGCTGAAGCGTTCCCCCGAGCGCTGCCTGATCCTCGGCGTCGGAGTCCTCGAAGGATTCACCATGCGTCCATTCCGCGCCGTCCTTGCTCACGAGTATGGGCACCTCATCAACCGGGATACAGCCGGAGGCAGGATGGCCATCTCGGTGCGCAACACCCTGATGCGATCGGCGATCCACATCGCACAGTCAGGTGCGGCTGCCTGGTACAGCCCGACATGGCAGTTTCTGAAGCTCTTCAACAAGGTCTTCCTTCGCGTCTCGCATGGCGCATCGCGCTTCCAGGAAGCGATGGCGGATCGTTGGGCGACGTTCGCCTACGGTTCGGCGGCCTTCGAGAGCGGCTTGAACCACGTCGTGCTGCGCTCGATCGATTTCCGTGCGCATGCCAACGCCACGCTCAGTGAAGCGATCAGTCAGAAGAAGGCTGTCGTCAACATCTATTCATTCCAGCCGCAGGAGGCCTGGAGGCCGGAAGAAATCGCCGAGGAGAAGCGGAAAGCGATCACGGACGACGAGTCACCGTTCGACTCACATCCGTCGTACGCGAAGCGGATCGCATGGGCCAGCACGCATGACACGCCAGGTGAAGCGCCGCGCCTCGATGATGCCGAGCCGGTCTGGTCGCTCTTCTCCGACCGCGATGCCGTCGAGCACACGATGACGGAAGTTGTGCGCATGAATGTCCGCACCGAGCGAGGGATCGATATCACGCACCTGTGATGCGTCTTCGCCGGCCGGATCTGTTTGTGGCAAGCGACGATTTCAACGCCGCGTCACGAAACCGTCGAATCCCGCGCGCCGCAGACGTTCGCTCGCCGCGGCCGCCTTCTGGCGCGTTTCGAAGGGTCCGATGTAGACGTGCGTCAGGCCGTGGGAGGCGACGCTGAATGGCTGGTTCTGGCTGCGCCGCAATCGCCCGATGAGCTGCGCGGCGTTCCGCTCCTCGCGGAACGCGCCGGCCTGCACGACGTACGGAGCCCTTTCGGCTGGTTGCGAGGTCTCCTTCCGGCCAGGAGCCGGAGCAGCGGAGGGGGAGGGGACGTTCGCGACTGATGGGGAAGCCGCGCCGAGAACCACATCGCGCATGATCGTCGGCTCTGATGGCAGCGTGACTGTGTTGCTGACGGTGCGGCCGCCGATGCGGGCGACGATCGTAAACGTGCCGGATGGCAGCGAACGGAAGAGAAAGTTCCCTTCGGCATCGACCGGGGCCGTGATCGCGAGCGACTCGATATGTACTTCGGACGCGCCTTTGGCACGGCCGGCGATGCTGCGGCGCACACGCACCGCAAACGTTACCGACTGAGGCTGGCCGGCTTCGACCGTCACGCTCTTTTCGCGCGGCTCGGCGATCGAATATCCGGCGGGGAGCGATTCCGCGGTGAGCCCGACGCGAAACGTTCCCGGCGGAACGGCGAAGACGAACAGGCCCTGGGCGTCGCTCGTGGCGCTGATCAGGTGTCCGTTCTGCGTGGCCGCGGTGAGGACCGCGCCCGGTATGGCGACGCCGGCGTCGCTGATCACGCGCCCGTCGATCCGCGCGGCGGCCCACACGAGCCCGAAGTCGATGTGCGCCGGCACTGTGGTCTCGGCGCGAGAATTCGTGGTGAAGAACGCACGCGGCGAGCCGGGAAGCTGCGCGACGATCCGGTGTGGACCGGGAGGGACTTTGTCAAACGCATAGGCACCCTTGCCGTCGGTTCGTGCCGTCCGTGTACCGTCGAGCGTGACCGCGATGTCCTGCAGCGGCTTGGTGCTCTGGTCTCGCACACCCCGCATCTCCGGATCGAGGAACGCAAATCCTTCGATCGTTCCGCTTCTCTGCAGGAACCTCGGTAGTCCGGAGAACTGCTGCTGCACCCCGATCTCCACGGAGGTGCCGGCCTGCTGCAAGGCGCTCACGCTGGTGCGCCACCAGGAGTAGGAAGCATAGAGGTCGGTCGCTGTCAGGACGCGGCGGCTGTAGGTGAGCGTGGCGATCAGGTTGTCGCGCGTGGTACTGATCCCGTCGTCGTGGTCGTAGACGGCAAGCAGACGGAGATGGTCGCTCCGCGGACCGGATCCAAGCCAGGCGAGGTTGAATCCCGCCTGCAGACGCCGAGGCGTGAGGGCCACGTTGACACCGGTAATGAGCCCAAGGTCGATGAGGGCGGCGTTGTCTCGAAGAGCGCGGGCGACGTCCTCCGGGGTGCGGACGGAGATCCCGAGGCGGAGCAGCGCCAGCTCGAGACCGGGCTCCTCGCGGAAGATGAGGTCGAGAGTCGGTGCCTGGCGCTGGCGCTCGGCCCAGACGCTGGCCGTGAACGGACCGCCGCCCGCGTGCGCGGAGAGGCGGAGGGTGTCGCCACGTCGTGATGCCTCGGAGTTATCCAGCAGACGATACGACGCAGCCAGTCCGAACGCCGAGGTGTCATACGCCACGCCCAAAGGCAGACCGATCGTACGAATCGAGGTCGTGGGAGTGCGCACCGTCGACGCGTCGGCGCCACCGAGGAACGAAAGGCGTGCGGTTACGGCATAGCCGAGGCCGAGACTGGCGGCGCCGATCGTTTGGCGCAGCGCCGCCAGATTGAGCCGATCGTATGTGCCGTACGAGGTGATCGACAGACGATCCGTGGCGCGGCGAGTCCAGTCGAGCTCTCCATGGCTGCCGGAGATGTCAGCCAGACCCAGATTCGGGAAGTCGTCCGGCTTCATGGAGAGAAGCGCGCGAAATTGATCCTGTGAAGAGAGATAGCGGACCTCGCCTGATGCGGCCAGCGAGCGGCTGACCCCGACGTCTCCGCGCAGATAGAGGGTATCGCCGTCACGATGCTCGGCCGTGAGCGCGCCGACCACTCCGCGCCGTGCAGCCGTGTCCGTCGGCTGCGAGAAGAAGCCATAGACCGAAGGCGTCAATCGTGTCGAAGCGAGGTCGATGCCGTATCCACCGCCTCCCACCCAACGTCGTTGAGCGGGCAGGAAGAAGTCGTCGAATATCGTCGAGGAGGCGTAGCCGGCGTGGAGCTCGAGAGGGCCATCTTTCAGATGCAGGCCGCGCACCTGCGTGTTGCTGATCGTCATGCGCGACAGATCGACCGTGTCGTCCAGCAGCGTTAACTGGCGGCTGGGCGTGGTGTCCTGGTAGAAGATCGAGCCAATGGCATCAGACGGTAGGCCTGGCTCGGTACGCAAGTCGTGGAAATGGAGAACGTGGATCTCCGAGCTACGATCGCCGTCGTGTGTAACCAGGTCAAAGGTGTTCTGCACCCGCTCGGAGCCGCTCGAATAGCGCCCCTCGTATCGCGCCAGCGGCGCTCCTGCTTCCTGCCGGACCGCGGACGGTAGGACAGGCGCGGCAACGGTGATGAGGTACGCCTGCGTGCCGCCTGCGGTGATCACCACGAGCTGCGTCGTCCCGGAGCTGTGTCCCGTCACCGAGAGGCGGCCGGTGGCAGGCGTGGCCACGTCGGCGATGGCGGGGTTGGTCGTAAAGGCAGCCGTCGCACCGGCGATCTCGATGATCGCTGTCTCCTCTACCCGGACCGTGTAACTCTCTCCGCGCGCGGCATGCGCCAACAGCAAGCAGGCCGCGACGGTGAGAAGTAGTCTCACTTCACGCTGAACTCCGTGCTGGACGTCAGCGTCTTGTCCGTGAGGTCGTAGGTGACGATGGCCCGGTAACGGCCGGAAGGAAGAACGCCGTCATATTCAACGTGCATATCTTTTTTCTCACCCGGCAGGAGACGCCACATCGGAATCTCCTGCTTGCCGGCCAGAGATCCGGCGGCATTGATGATGGCCAGCATTCCCGTCGCCACCATCGGCCCGGTGCCGTTGTTGGCCAGTTGCTGTCCGGCCATGAGCGTCGAGGTCGCCGTCGGCGGCTGAACGGTCAGGGGCGAAGTCACGGGGGCGATGACGTCGCCGGCCAGCGCGAACGTCAGAAGCGTGCCGATCGACGCGCTCACCCGCAGCGGTCCGGTACCGAGCTTCGTCGTGCCTTCGCACATGGCCGCGATGGCCCGTACAGCCGGACGCGGTGGGATCGTGACGGTCAACGAGACAGGAATGCTCTTCCCGGGTGCGACGGTGAAGAGTTTCGGCGAGAAGACCGCGGTCACGGCAATGCTCCCTGGCGTTATCCCGGCCTCTACGAAGTTGCGCTTGCCGTCGCGCACGACGGCGTCATACGCCCTCATTTCGAACGAGAGGGGCCGGGATGTGCCGTTCGTAAAGGTCAGAGTCTGCGTCGTGCTCTGGCCCGATTCGCCCCGAAGCATCACCACCGCCGGCGAGACCGAGACCTCACCGTTACCAGCCCGAAGCGCGGGTGCCGAGGCCAGCACTGCGAACAGCATCATCGGGACTAACGTTTTCTTCATGGTTGGGATCATCGTTTTCCTCGAATCACGGCGTTGTTACTTCCCACGAGATTGAAGCCGCCAGTGGCCCGGCGGCCACGGAGCCGGGAACCTCGATTTCCAGGGTGTGGATGGTCATGGCGCCGACGGCGGCGCGCGCGTCGACCACGACGGGCATGCCGGCCAGGGGCTTCCCGTCGATCCGCAGGGAAGAGCGGCCGTCCGGCGAGTCCAGTCTAGCCGTGACCATCGCCGTCCCCCAGGAGAGGCCGCCCGACCGGAGAATGCGGATGCCGAATTGCCGTCGCACGCGCATCGACTTCCCCATCGATCCCGCTTGCTGGCTTACCGTATTCAGTTCGATCATGGCGTCCGATCCGGCTGCAATGAGCGTCGTCCCCGCGGCTGGCACGTCCACAAACTCGATCGAGAGCGCGCCGGCCGCCGGTGCCGCCGACCGCTGCCGTGCCGCGTACAGTGGCATCGAAACCGTCACGATCAATGCGAGAGCGATGGTTTTCATTACGTATTTCATTTCCCAATCAAAGCTCGTGCCGAAGAAGTGTTTCCACTCCTTCGGCACCTGCTTCCCCAGGAATTCGTCAGGCCGAGACGGCAGAAAACTGAATGACGTTGTCGATCGCCGAGGCGGTGGCCAGGGAGTCAGGAATCACGATGCTCCAGGCGTAGGGGAGCGTCGAACCGTAAGCGACGCCCGTCCCGATCGTTTGAATCGTGGTCGCGTTGGCGGTGATCGCACCCACGGTCCAGATGACGCCGGTGGCTGGTGCGCTGGCGAGCTTCGCGCTCAGAGTGTAGGCCGTGCTGGCGAGGTTAGCCTTCACAACCTTGATTCCGATTCCGTTGACCGACGCGAGCGTCCAGCTCGTGGCGCCCGGGGTGATCGTGAAGTTCGTCGGAGGCGTGCCGTACTTGCTGAGCATGCCGAGGTCGAGCGAGGCCGCGGCGGTTCCGCACAAGGTACAGGTTCCGTCCGTCGATTCCACGGTCAGGCTGATGGAGCTGGAGACCGTCCCCGTGACCGTCAGTGTGCCTGAAGCGTTTTCGACGGCCATTGCGAACGTCGGGACTCCCAGAACTGCAACCACAAAACAACCCATGATGAATTTGTTCATTTGTCTTTCTCCTTGTAATTCTTTTCTGTTGACTCCTTTCTCAAGCGTCGCGCCAATGCATGCATCGTTGTAAGCGCAGTGTTTGCCGTTGTTTGTGTTTTCCAGTCTTCGGCGGAAGCGTGTGGATTCGAGACAGGCGGCTGGTTTATGAACAGGTCTTGATCGATCTCATCAGGGCCGTGATCCGTGTGAGAAAAAACGATCCAGCGAGTAGATCAGCGATCGGCCTTGTCGAACGGCAATGCAAAGGCGAAGCACGACCCATGGCCAAAGACACTCTTGCAGGACAACCGCCCTCCAAGCGCTTTCGCAAGATCGTTGGCGATGGCCAGCCCATACCCTGTCGATGATTCGCCCGCGGTTGGCTGCGCGGACAAACGCACACCATGCTGGAACAGTTGGGCCTGATCGGCTTCACTGATGCCGGGGCCATGGTCGATGATGGAGCAGACGACCTCATCGCGCCGGATTCTCGTGGTCACAGAAACCGTGGTCCCTACCTGAGAATACTTCACGGCGTTCGACAGGAGGTTGTCGAGCACGGCGGCAGCGGCCACATGATCGGTGAGCACGCGATCCGGTTTCGCTGGTCCTTTACAGGTGACGCTGACTCGTTTCTGCCGGGCCACATCGCGATACACGACGCACACACTTTCGGCGATGTCCGAGAGGCTGGCCGGCTCGGAAAGCAGGGGCGGGAGCGCGTCGGGTGTGGATGTCAAGACGCTTCGCGCGGCGATCGTCATCCGATTTGTCTCTCGCTTCATCAAGTCCAGCCATCGCATGACATCGGCATCCCCCTGAGGGGTCAGCTGTCTGTGAAGCAGCTCGATCATCGAGCTCACGAGCAACAGGTAGTTATTGAACGCATGGGCGGAGTAGACCGAGCGCTGGCGGTCATCAGCAGACACCGACTCCATGCGCGCATGCGCCCGATCGAGATCCGACTGCGCTCGATCGAGGTCCGCTCGCGCTCGCGCGATTGCCGAGACTGCTTCAGCTCGCCTGTTCGGCATCGATCTCTCCCTGGTGGCGGCCGCGGTTCACTACCCTGGCCAACCGCCGTATTTATGTCACTGTCCATACCAGTTCGGCGCTAGCTGAATTCCATCTAATGCTCAGGTAGACGACGAAAGGTGCCGAAGGCGAGGTCGGCTGTAGCGAAGAGTGACCGAGACCGGCATGTCAGGGAGGCTGCCACGAAAACGATCCATCATCCCCTGATGGAGTCGATGAAACTCCCAATCGCCGCCGCCGCTTCTCGTGGACGTGTCTGAAGGAGCATATGAGGAGCGGTGATGGTGACCTCCGAAACGTTCGGGGATAGCGCGGCGATCTCTCTGGCGTTGTGTTTCGGAACCACCAGATCCCGCGAGCCTCGCAGATAAAGGACAGGAACCGGGCAGCGCGCGAGCTCGTCCGACACGTCGACCTGCATCACTTCGCGCACGCGAAAGGCCAGAACCTCGGGTGCCACCGCGGCGATGGCGTTTCGGAAGGACTCGCGCAGCGCGGGCGAGGAGTAGCCCCCCATCAGCGCCTTGGCGCCGGAGAGCCAGGGATAGATTCGAAAGGCAAGGTCGGGGACGAGGTGACGGAGCCATTTGCCGCGGATCCAGGCCGGGTTGCGCACGAATGTGGCGCAGAGAATGACCCCTTGCAGACCGGTTGGACAGCTGGCGGCGGCCATCAACGCCAGCGGTCCCGAAAACGACTCGCCGAGGATGACGAACGGCTCGCCGGTGGGCAGCGAGTGCATGACCCTCGGCAGAAGGTCACGGTATCCGATCTTCTCCTTCCCCGGATAGGCAACGACGATCGGGCGCAGCCGCGAGGGGAGTTGTTCGATGAGAGGGAGGAACAGGGTGCCTGTGCCATCGAGACCGGGCAGAAGAACGATGGTGGTCTCCGTCATGGCACGGCCGCCTTGCACAAGTCGACGTTGCGATACTCGATGCGCTTCGTGCCAGGCGCGTTCTTTCCTTCTCTGAAGGCCACGAGCCGGTCGCGGCGGAAGGTCAGATCCAGGAAGCTCAACTCCTTTGACTTTGTGGGCTTGTCACCGGCAGATCGCGCCAACCACGACTGATCGGAGTCGTTGTATCCGTGTTCCCGCGCCAGCCGCGTCACCTCGGCGCGGGTCATTCCGCATCGCAGCGATTCCACAAAGGAGACCGGCCTCTTCGCCTCCCGGCGACAGGCAGAGGACGTGAGAAGCGTACACACTGCAAGCAGCAGCAACCCGAGACATTTCGCCGACCGTCTCCTCATTGAGATCACAGTAGCAGATGGTTTGCCGTGCGGTGCATTAACAGAAGATGAACAGGATGTTTCGATTTATCGCTCAGAATTCGATGTTCTTTTGACTGGTTTTGAGAGAACGTTTCCCTTTCCGTCACGACTCGCAACCACAGCGGCCGACATTGCTCCGGCCATTCATCGCTTGTTCATTCGGATTGACTAGACTCCGACGCTGTGGACGACATCTGATATGCGCATCCGGCTCCTCTTCAGTCTGCTGCTCATTCTTCTCACACTCCGATCACCGATCGATTTCGCCGAAGGGGCTCGCGACGGCAGGCCTCTCGCGCCCGATTTCACGCTGCCGACCAGCGCCACCAGCTCGGGCACGGTTTCGCTTCACGATTTCCGCGGCAAGGTTGTCTACGTTGATTTCTGGGCTTCCTGGTGTGTGCCCTGCCGGCAATCGTTTCCATGGATGAGCGGCATGTCCGACCGCTACTCCGCGCAAGGGCTTGTGGTCGTCTCGGTCAATCTGGACAAGAAGCGCGACGCGGTGGATGAGTTTCTGCAGCGGTTTCCAGCGACGTTCCTGGTGGCGCTCGATCCGTCCGGGAAGACGGCCGAGGCATTTCATGTCGCGGCTATGCCATCGAGTTTCATCGTGAGCCGCACAGGCAGGATCATCTATACCCACGCCGGGTTCGAGCAGGCGAAGGCACAAACGATCGAAACGCAGATCAAGGAGGCGTTATCCCAATGATCAGGAGAACAAGACAAGTCTGCTGTCTGATGATCGCGCTCGGGCTGCTGCTGAGTGCCGGATGTGCGACGGTTCAGCCATGGGACCGCGATCTCCTCGCCGAGAAGAAGATGAGCTTCATCCCCTCACCGATGCTTCTGGCCATCGACGAACATATCTACTTCAGCAAAGAAGCGTCGACGGGCGGTATTGACGCGGGAGGCGGCGGATGCGGGTGCAACTAGAGTCCGGGAAGCGGTCAACGCCGCTCCGGGAGATGTTGCACACGGCGGCCCTCGGGCTGCTGCTCGTGCCGGCCACGGCGAAGGCGGGCGATCCGACCGACCGCATAGACGTCACCTCGCTCCTTTACGGGGAGCAGGGCCGCACCCAGGTGGTTGAACCGGTGGTCCGCTTCACGCACCTTTTTGCGGACGGACAGTCGATCTCCACACAGCTTTCGATCGACGTCATTACGGGAGCGTCGCCCACCGGTGCCCTGCCGTCCGGCGTGGTCCAGACGCGCACGAGCGCCTCCGGTCACGTCATCACCTCTCCGGCGGGTGCGATTCCCATGGCACCGTTCCATGATCAACGCTTCGGTTTCGACGGTGAGTGGCAGAAGCCGTTCGCCCGGATCTTTACGTCGACGGTGGGCGGTCACTTCTCCCGGGAAAAGGACTACCAGTCGCTCGGTGTGAACGGGAAGTTATCGACGGACCTGATGAACCGCCTGGTCACGATCACCATAGGAGGCGGGATCAATCACGACTCGGTATTTCCGGTCGGCGGCACGCCGATCGGATTATCGGACGGCACGGTTGTGCACTCGGGAAGCAATTCAAAAGACGTCAAGAACGTGCTTCTGGGCGGTTCGCGGATTCTCACGCGAAGATGGATGATGTCCGTCAACGGATCACAGACATTCGAGAGCGGGTATTTGACGGAACCGTACAAGCTCATCAGCCTGATGAACCCAGCGACCGGCGCGCCCGTGGGCACGCTGACGGACAAGCGTCCCTCGACGCGGAACCGGTCGTCCGTTCTGCTCAGCTCCGTCTATCATTTGAGCGATGACATTCTCTATACGTCATATCGGTATTACTGGGATACGTGGAGCGTCCGTTCGCATACGATCGACGTCAAATACCGCCGTGATCTGGATACCGACAGCTATGTGGAACCGCTCGTCCGCTATTACAGGCAGTCGGCGGCGAGTTTCTTTACGATCGGGCTTCCACAGGGAGCGCCGCTGCCTGACTTCGCGACGAGCGATTACCGGCTCGGCAAGCTCCAGACGATCACAATCGGGGCGACGTATGGGACCCGCTTCGAGGACATCCCGGGCGATTGGACGGTGCGTGCTCAGTACATGAGGCAGTTCGGCGACAGCTCGCCGCCGAACGCGATCGGGATCCAGCGGAACTTCGACCTCGCGCCTCCGGTCAACATCGTCGCGTTCGTCATCGGCTACTCCTTCGGCTACTGACGACTATTGAGGGGCTCGCGTAACCATGGCGATCCGCGCCGCCGAACTGCTGAAGAGCATTGACGTGCCGGTCCTCAACCGTGTTGAGGACCACTTCGTCGGTACCTTCGTAGCGATGGCCAGCCCGTGTACGGTGCTGGTGGATACGGATGACCGCGCCGAGGCGGAGGGACTGCTCGAGATCGCAGAGGCGGAGGCGCGCCGGATCGAGCAGAAGTTCAGCCGCTACCGGCGGGGCAATCTCGTCGACCGGATCAATCACTCCGATGGACGCCCGATCGAGGTCGACGAGGAGACGGCTCTGCTCATCGACTATGCAGTGACCTGTTACGAGATGTCCGACGGCATGTTCGACATCACCTCGGGGGTGCTGCGCCGCGTCTGGACGTTCGACGGACGGAGCGGCGTGCCGTCAGAGAGCGCGGTTTACCAGTGCCTCCGGCATGTGGGCTGGTGGCGCGTGGCTTGGGAAAAGCCGGCGCTGCGGCTCCCCACCGGGATGGAGATCGACTTCGGCGGAATCGGAAAGGAGTACGCGGTCGACCGCGCCGCCGCGCTGATCGGCGCGAGCACCCGCTGCTCGTATCTGGTGAACTTCGGGGGCGATCTCTACGCGGCGCGGAGACGCCGTGGCGATCGGACCTGGGGCGTCGGGATCGATGACCCCACTCGAACAGGAGAATCGGCCCTCTTCCGCCTGGATGTGGCGACTGGCGGCGTGGCCACCAGCGGCGACGCGCGCCGCTACGTGCGATGGCGCGGCAAGCGCCTCGGCCATATTCTGAATCCGAAGACTGGCTGGCCAGTCGTCGACGCGCCCAGCTCGGTAACCGTCATCGGCCGCACCTGCATGGAAGCGGGAACGCTGTCGACGCTGGCGTATCTGCAGGGGCCGGATGCGCGCGCGTATCTGGAGGAGCAGGACGTGCAGTTCTGGATCGTGTAAGGCAAGCGGGGTGCGTGTGGCGCACTGGCGAAGCTATTGCTCGAGCAGAAGCCGCAACCGTTTGGCGTCGTCGGGGGACAGTCCTCCGTTCCATGCGCGGATCATCACCTCGAGATCGGCTGCTTCGACCTTCCCGTTGCCGTCCAGATCAATGCGGCAGAACATCGAATCGTTGGCATCACATACTCCGTCCATGTTCAGATCATCCGTGATCTGGTGTTTGCTAATCTGCTGATAACCGCTCTTGAATATCAGAAAATCAGCCATATCGACCTTTCCATCGCAAGTGAGGTCGGCGAGCTCGATATCGTGATCTGCAGCGCTGGCGCACATGGCCTTGAATGCGTTGAGCTGCTTGCCTGGTCCGAGATCAAGAGCCGCCTTGATCTGGTCAACTTTGAGCGTGGAGTTATTCGACAGCATCAGCGCGATAGTCGCCGAAACGAGCGGTGCGGCAGCCGACGTTCCCTGTAAGCCATCGTAGGTATCCTTCAAGACAATGCTGAGCACGTCATCGCCGATTGCGGCGATGGCTCCGCCATCATTCGAGTCGTCGCGAGGTGTCAACTGATCCGTCGCTCTGTCTTGGTGCAGTGCCTCCACGACGATCACGTTCGGAGAGTAGTCTGCGGGCGCCCCGTAGAGCGCCGCCCAATTGAAGGGACTGGCCCACACCGCGGGCTCTATGATTCCGGATGCCCGGGCCGAGTCGTTTCCCGCGGAGGCGACAAGGATGGTATCGTCGTAGTACTTCAGTAGCATCCGTACGTCCTTACCCTGGTTTGCGACGATAGCCTGAACGTCCGAATTCTTCAGCGGGTCCAAGTCGACGAAATTAGACCAGTTATAGCCGATGCTTGCGTTCACGACACGCGCGCGCGAGTTCACAATAAGCGTGGGCAAGGCCTTAATGAATCCGGAGAACAATTTCCCTTTATTGGTCAGATCACTGCAATCAGAAACCTTCGCGTCGCACGGCGGCGGGTCATCGGGTGCGCATCCGAACAGGCTTACAAAGGGGCTTGCGCCGTCCATTCCCAAGCCATCGCCGAATGTCGCTCCGATGACTGACGCGACGGCAGTTCCATGAGAATCCTCCGTATTCGAACAAGTAGCTGTGATGACCAGATCGCAGTCGTTCTGCTGACAAATATCCTTCCGAAAACCGATATCAAGGACTCCTACGTTGACGTGGCCCCGGCGGACCGCGATCGCCTGATTGAAGTTCCATGCCTCGGGAAAGTGGCTCAGGACCAATGGATCCCTCGGAGGCGAGGCCGAGAACCAGTAGCGAGCCTTTGGCTGGGTTTGCACCTGCGCGGGGCGCGGAACGATGTGTGGCCCGAGCAGAGAATTCTGAACGGCGCTGTCGACAAGATCCCTCTGCTCTTTCAGAAGGTTAACCACGGCGCGAAGTCTGGTCGCGTCGCCATCGAGTGTGGGCTCAGGCTCCGCCCCGGCCATCTCAACCACGAATAGCCCGATGCTGGCGACGCCCGAACGGATGAGGAATTGCTGTCGATCAAGGAAGTCACGGATGGCCTCGACGCCGACATCGTCGCGAAAACGCAGAACGATGGTATTGCGCTGTACCAGTATGCCGCGGTAGCCGGGCGCGCCGGTGAGCGGTCCACTGCGCTCATCTCGCGCCCGACTAGCGGTCTCTGCGGCCTGCTCCGCGATGTCCCTTCTCCTTCGCGCATCATCGAGCCGCGATTGCGTCTCAGCGGTTCCGGCGCTCGCATGGAGATCGAACAATCGCTCCTCCTGCTTCCTTAGATCGACCTGCGCCGCGAGCAGTCGCCGAAGCGCCAGGTCGTACGCGAAGTCCGCTGATGTCTTGCTCGCCGAGCGCAGGAATGGGTCGGGGATGAGCATCGCAGTCGCGACGCCACCGCCGCTTGCGGGCATTCCTGCCGGCCCAGCGAACCGCCTTGCGAGTTGCGGAAACGCTTCAATCAGCATCTCCTCGCGCGTGGGTTGCATCACTCGCGGCGGCACGGTGATAAACGTCACGATCACCGCGGCGGCGATGAAGAGAACTCCGGCGATTCGAGTGTTCATTGTGTGCTCAGCAGCAACTGTTGGAGCAATCGCCGTTGGGGACGGTTCCCAATTCATCCAGGACGTGTTTCAGATAGCGATGATTGAAAGGCAAGGGATCGAGAACAGGCACGGGCGGCTTCACCTTCAAGGTTTCGTCCCGCCGGTACATGTCGAGCTTGCCGTAGAGACGGAAGTGACTGTCCGTATCGGTGTGTGGCACGAGTAGATTTGAGGTGTTTGACAAGACAATCTCCGTCCCATCGTTCACCTTCAGCGTTTTGAACCCCGAGCCATCGTCGAGGTGCGCCAGGATGACGATCGGTCCGGACTGACCTGCCACAGTCAGCCTGGAGACGCCAGACCCGTGGATCTTGCCACCAAACAGGAACGACTCGAGCGTTCCCTGCCGAATCGCCATTTGCGCGATGGTTTCGGCCCACTCCGGAACGATCTGCAGTTGGCGGTCGTTCTCAAGCCTCGGCAGGTTCTTGTGCCCTTTCGCGTCGAGTTTGGAGCCGAACGGCCAGCAACCCCGGTTTCCGCCGTCTTCCATTCCGCTAATGGTCATCCGTGATGGCTTTGCAATGCGCAACTCGGTGACTTGGATGCGATCCAATACGGGGTCATTGTTGGGCGGCCACCAGTCTGACTTGTCGATGATGTCCTCATTCTGAATGAAGAAGCTTCCATAATGCGGGGAGACTTTCAATGGCGGGTCAGGGTGTCTTCCGTCTGGCATCAGGACGAGCTTTCCTTCGTTCCCTTTGTCGAGGAAGTGGACCAATCCGACAAAATCGATTTTGTAAGGCATGTTTTCTCTCTCCTTCAATACGCTCTTCGGCGCAATTTCAGCTTCCGATGTCCTGCAGTGCTGCCCATAGAGACGCGGGGACGTCGCCGCGGTGAATCGAATCGAGTTGCACTGCGCGTAGCGCCTCGGCCGGAGCCATTCCTTCTGCAAGCCGTTGGTGCAGGCGAGGGAACAGCGCGGCTGACGCTTCATCGTCGATCGGCCAGAGCGTGGCGATCACCGACGGTACGCCGGCGGTGAGGAACCCATGGGCGACGCTGATCACCCCTTCCGCCGCGCGTCGCTCGCCGCGCGCCGTACCGCAGCCGGCCAGCACGATCACAGACGTACGAGGCAATCGCAGCGTGGCGATCTCCGCGACACCAATCCTGCGTTCACGGCCATTCTGCCGGAGTACGATCGACGCCGGCTCCAGGCCGCTGTCGTCGCCGATGGCGTGCCCACCGAAATGAATGGCGTCGGACGCCGTTGCTCGTTTTGCGAAATCGTCGAAATCCGCTGCGTCATCACGCAGACGGACGGCCTTCGAATAGAGATGCGCTACTCGATCCGCTTCCCCGTCCACATAGTCCAGATGGACACCTTCGGTATTCGCCTGCGCGTTTGAGATCACGAGGACAGACTTTGGAGTTGGCGCGGAACGCCGCCGCTCGTTGGCAACCGCATATACTGCAGCGCTTGGACAAACGACGATTGCGTGGTCTTCGAGAAGCGAAGCACCGCGTGAATCGAGCAATGCGCTGAACGGAACGGTGGCGGTCGCGGCGTCTGGAACGAAAACGACTGTCGGGCTGCCGAGGAGCTGCGTTGTCACTGGTTCCACCAGCCTTCGGTGGAGGGTGGTGGCCGCTCGCTTCCAAGCGTTCGTGTCGTCGGAACGAAGTGCCCGAGAGAGCGCGCTGACCTCGGTCGCTAACGTTCTAAGATCGCATTGGGTTGCGAGAGCCCTCACTCCTGACCGGCTCGCCGTAAAGATCACCAGTCGCGACGGCAGGGCCACGTACTCGATGACGGTCGTGCCCGCGGGAAGAGTCCGATAGTCGAGCGACGGCGAGCGGCCATAGGACTCGATCAGCGCCCGCGCCCGCGCGGCTTCGGCCACGGCGAATGCTCCTGTGGCGTCGTTCTGGCTGATCGCGAGATCGATCGCCTCCCCGAACAACTCTTCCGCGCCGTGGAACGCGCCCCACCGCGCCTCGCCGGAGGGTAGCGATCCACGTTGCGTTTCAAGCTGTGCGATGCCGCTTCGGAAATCGGCAGCCGCGCCCGCGGCGTCGCCAGCGCGACGCCGTGCGCGGCCGCGCTCCAGATAGAGTCCCGGCAGGAATAGCGGGTCGCTTTGAGTTGCCCTAAACGTGATCGCTTGAGTGAACAATGTTTCCGCTTCTGGCGCCGACGTTGTGAGCATCGCGCGTACCCACAGACCAGCGGTGTGCCCCCAATCGCGATAGGTCGGGTCCTTGATCCGCGCAGTGGCCGCGCCGCCCTCTGCGAGGTCCTTGGCGGCACCTGCCAAGTCCTGCAGCCGAACGCGTACCTCGGCCCTGCTTAGTAGAGCCTCTGTAACGTGAACGTCATCCCGGAGCCGGTGTGCAATGCCGATATCCAGTGAGAGGAACGATTCAGCCGTGTGCCAATCCTGGCGCAGCATTGCAGCATAGGCAATGGAGACGATCGCTTTCTCGAGCGGAACACTCGAACGGACTCCAACACCACGCAAAGCCGCCATCCGCTGGTTCCACGCCGTCGTGGGATCGCCGATGCGGTCATAGATGAATGCGAGTACGCGCCTGACCGCCCCCGCGTTTTGGACCTCTCCGAGACGTTCGAACGCGGTTGCGCTCTGCTGGAGCATCGTTATGGCTTCTCCCCATGCGCCCCGGGAGGTGTGGCAGACGCCGAGCTCCCACGATACTTGTGCGCGATAAGCGGGAAACTCGCGCGGGCCTCTTGCGAGCAGGTCTTCGAGTTGCTTTTGCGCTTCATCGTGGCGTCCCTGCTCGAAGGTAGTGTTCGCGGCGAAGTACTCCGCGTTCAGCTCCATTGGACTTTGAGCGAGCCTGAAGGCTGTCGCAGCACGTCGAAGCATTGGTTCCGCATCCGCCGGCCGTTTGTCCTGGAACGCCTTGATGCCCGCGCGATAGTCGACATGCGCGGTAGCCAGCACTGCCAGCATCGGCGCATCGGCTCGGTCGATGGCTGCGACGACATGCGTGAACATCTGATCGCCGTTGATCCTGCTCACCGCCGCACCGAGAGCGCGCGCGAGACCGAGGTGCCGAGCGGCGTCACGACCGTCGCCGTGCACTACGGCTTCTCCCCAACGGCCGAGAATCTCCATCCAGGCATACCCGCGTGCTGACTGAGGATCGCCGCGGGCGAGCAACATCACCGCTGACGGGTCGTTCGATAATCGATCGTAGTCGCGGTCGAGAAGGTCCATGAACGGAATCAACGGCTGCACGGCGCGCAGGTGCTCCCGCGCTTCCGACGCCCACTCGGTTATCGAGTCGGTGACCAGATAGCGCTCCCACGCCTCGCGCGCGTCATCGCGCAGCCCGAGGCGCTCGATGACAAGTGCGCGGTTGAAGAGCGCTTCTGGGCATTGCGGATCGATCGACAGGGCGCGATCGCACGCCGCGAGCGTGTCGGCGAAGAGATCCGGGGCATCGTATTGAACAGCTGTCGCATAGGACGCCGCGGCGAGATCATTCCAGATCGACGGCGCGTTACCGGCTTCAGCTGCATTGGTGAGGTCGGTGAGAGCATCGCGAGGATGTCCATCAAGCATTTGAACGACGCCGGTCGTGTGACGTGCCGACGGCGTCTGTTCGCCTCGGACCCTTGTCAGCGTCGTTGCCATTGCCTTCGCCAGTTCGTGATCAGGCGCACCAAGGCGGGTGTGGGGGCGAAACGGAGCCCACGCGAAGCCTCCACTCAGCCGCGGCTCGACATTGCGCTCGATCGGGCTCGATGCTGCCACCAGCGATGCAAGCGATGAATCGGCGGGCTGCCGACCGCGAAGCAGGACGAGCGTCAGCGCAAGGACTGCGACCGAAAAGCCCACAAGCGAGGCACGAACGTTTGATCGGCGACGATGTCCGGGCGGATCGCTTTGCCCAATTTTGGAACGGTCAAATGCCTCTACAGCCTTGCCTGTTGTCACCTCGGCCCTCGGTCTATTGGACGGACTATTTAGACGGTTCTCACCTTACGCGCCCGCGATATCGCGATAGTTGTGTCATACGGCTGACGTCGCCAACTGGGGGATAGCATTAAGGATACAGCGAAGGTCTCGTTTTCGACCACCGTTTCTCGGTCCGATTGAGGGCGCCAAACGTCCTTTGCTGTCACGCTACGCTGTCGCGGTGCTACGTGGGTTCCCTAGGCTCGGGAACCTCCTCTCCGGTCCTTTCCAGGCCCGTCGCACGGCGACGGCACAGGGGTTGCTACTGCTCACCCTGTTCCCCCTCATCAGGAGAGCGTGCTAGGCAAGTTGGTGGTGCGACCACCGACGGGACGAAGCTCGTCAATTCCTGGGTAAGGGGCGGAAAGAAGGCGCATGACTGCATTGGAGAAGATACGTGCCGCGAGCGAGAGGCGCGCGCGCACGATACGGGTGAAGGCGCGGAATGATGCCGCGGTCACCGAGGTCAGGCGCAAGAAGGCTCTGCTCAAGACTGGCGCGTTGCAGAACGCCATTCTCAACAGCGCCAACTTCTCGAGCATCGCCACCGACGAGAAGGGGGTCATCCAACTGTTCAACGTCGGGGCCGAGCGCATGCTGGGCTACGCGGCCGGCGAAGTGCTGGACAAGATCACCCCGGCCGACATCTCCGATCCCCAGGAAGTGATCGCCCGCGCCGCCGCCTTGAGCCTCGAGCTGGGAACGACGATCACGCCGGGCTTCGACGCGCTGGCCTTCAAGGCCTCGCGCGGAATCGAAGACATCTACGAGTTGACCTACATCCGCAAGGACGGGAGCCGCTTTCCGGCCATCGTTTCGGTGACGGCGCTCCGCGACGATCAGGCGGGCATCATCGGTTATCTGTTGATCGGCACCGACAACACCGCGCGCAAGCAGGCCGAGGAGGCGCTGCTCAAAGCGGGAGCGTTGCAGAGCGCGATTTTTAACAGCGCCAATTTCTCGAGCATCGCCACCGACGCCAGGGGCGTCATTCAGATCTTCAACGTCGGGGCCGAGCGGATGCTGGGCTACACGGCCGCGGAAGTGATGGACAGGATCACGCCCGCCGACATCTCCGATCCGGAGGAAGTGATCGCGCGCGCCAAGGCCCTGAGCCTCGAGCTCGCCACGCCGATCACGCCGGGCTTCGAGGCATTGGTCTTCAAGGCCTCGCGCGGTATCGAAGACATCTACGAGCTGACCTATATCCGCAAGGACGGGAGCCGCTTCCCGGCCATCGTGTCGGTCACGGCGCTGCGCGACGCGCAAAACGCGATCATCGGCTACCTGCTGATCGGCACCGACAACACCGCGCGCAAGCAGGTGGAAGCGGAGCAGAAGAAGCTCGATCAGCGGCTGCGCGACCAGCAGTTCTACACGCGCTCCCTCATCGAGTCGAACATCGACGCCCTGATGACCACGGATCCGTCCGGCATCATCACGGACGTCAACAAGCAGATGGAGGCGCTCACCGGCTGCACGCGCGATGAGCTGATCGGCGCGCCGTTCAAGGATTACTTCACCGATCCGGAGCTGGCCGAGGCGGGCATCAAGCTGGTGCTGAGCGAGAGAAAGCTTACCAACTACGAGCTCACGGCGCGGGCCAGAGACGGCAAGGAAACCGTCGTCTCCTACAACGCCACCACCTTCTACGACCGGGACCGGCGCCTGCAGGGCGTGTTCGCCGCGGCGCGCGACGTTACGGAGCGCAAGCGTCTGGATCACGAGTTGGAGCGCGCCAAGTTCGTTGCGGAAAAGGCCAACCTGGCCAAGTCCGATTTCCTTTCCAGCATGAGCCATGAGCTGCGCTCCCCGCTCAACGCCATCCTGGGTTTCGCCCAGTTGATCGAGTCGGACTCGCCTCCGCCATCGCCGTCGCAAAAAGAGAGCATCAGCCAGATCCTGCACGCAGGCTGGTATCTGCTGGAACTGATCAACGAGATCCTCGATCTGGCCATGATCGAGTCGGGGAAGCTTTCCATGTCCCTGGAGCCGGTCTCGCTCGTGGAGGTGATGCTCGAATGCCGGTTGATGATCGAGCCACTGGCGCAGCGGCGGGGCATCCACATGACCTTCCCCAGTTTCGACGAGCCGTACTCGGTCAAGGCCGATCGGACCCGCATCAAACAGGTTCTGATCAATCTCCTCACCAACGCCATCAAGTACAACGAGGTGGGAGGATCGGTGGTCGTGGAGTGCTGCGAAACGAGCACCCCTGGCT
This sequence comes from Thermoanaerobaculia bacterium, assembly GCA_035482045.1. Classification (GTDB taxonomy): domain Bacteria; phylum Acidobacteriota; class Thermoanaerobaculia; order Gp7-AA8; family Gp7-AA8; genus JADGNZ01. The sequence goes on along the minus strand of DATHRD010000025.1, from coordinate 75,531 downwards.
ATGTTCGCGTCACGGTCACGGACAGCGGCGCCGGACTGCCGCCGGAAAAGCTGGCTCAGCTCTTTCAGCCGTTCAACCGTCTAGGACAGGAGGGGAACGCCGAGGAGGGGACCGGCATCGGCCTGGTGGTCAGCAAGCGGTTGGTCGAGCTGATGGAGGGTGTCATCGGTGTGGAGAGCACCGTGGGGACGGGAAGCGTTTTCTGGGTGGAACTGCTATCGACCGCGGCGCTTACACTCCCCGCCCGGGTTGAAACGACAGCCGTGGCCGAACCTGCGGCGCCGAGCGTGGTGCGCCTGCGCACGCTTCTCTACGTCGAGGACAATCCGGCAAACCTGAAGCTGGTCGAGAAGCTCATCGCCCGTCGTGACGACCTGCGTTTGCTGAGCGCGGTCGATGGCAATCGAGGCGTTGAGCTTGCGCGCACCTGTCAGCCTGACGTGATCCTGATGGACATCAACCTTCCCGGCATCAGCGGGATCCAGGCTCTGAAAATCCTGCGCGAAGACCCGGCCACGGCACACATTCCCGTCGTTGCTCTCAGCGCCAACGCCATCCCGCGCGACATCGAAAAGGGATTGCAGGCGGGGTTCTTCCGATATCTCACGAAACCAATCAAGGTCAGCGACTTCACGGACGCGCTGAACGTGGCCCTGGCATTTGCCGAAGAAGGTCATGCCCGGGTCAACTGACGTCTTCGGCGCGCGGATACTGATCGTCGACGATCAGGAATCCAATGTCCGTCTGCTCGCGCTCGCGCTGCGCCGGGGCGGCTACGTCGCGGTCGCTTCGACGACCGACCCCATCGAGGTCTGTGCTCTTCACCAGCAGAATCGCTACGACCTGATCCTGCTCGATCTGCAGATGCCGCGCATGAACGGGTTCGAGGTGCTGGAAGGCCTGACGAACGAGGCCGCGGTTTCGGTCCTCGTCCTTTCCGCCGACCCCGCGCACATGGCGCGCGCGCTGGCCGCGGGTGCCAAAGGCTTCCTCAGCAAGCCGTTCGTTCTGGCCGAGGTGCTGTCGCGCGTCAACCTGATGTTGTCGTGCGGTCTCGAGGATCCGGAGCCTCTTCTCACGACCGAGGCCTTTCCGTGGTTACGCGCGACCGTGTGACGGACCTTCCCGCTACGTCCTCACGTATGCCTGTCCCCCGTGGATCTCGTCTGACGGGTCGCGGAGATAGACGCGGAGGAGATAGTCGAGTGCGAGAGCAAGTCCCTGGCGTTCGCGCAGCGTGGCCAGCAGGGGGACCGAGAGCGCTCCGAAGAAGAAGGCGGTGGTGAGCCAGCCGGTGGGATGGATTCCGAAGTAGAGGAAGGCGATGCCGAAGAGGATGGGGATTCGGTCGGTGATGATCATGAACATCAGCGTGTCGCCATAGTCGCGCTGATAGAGAAGGTTGCACTCCGAGCATCGCTCGAATGTCTTCACGCCGCGGCGAAAGAGCTGCCCCTGGCCGCACCGCGGACAGCGTCGCCGCAGGCCGCGGCGGAGTGCCAGGCCGATGGGCGGGTGGGCAGGGGTGGATTGCATTGTTGTGAGGAACAAACGAGCGGCGCCGCGGCGTGATTCCGGCAGGGTTACTCGTTCCGTTTGACCGAAATTCGGCCCCGCGTGGTTGGCCACGCTCGCGCCGCATTCGTCATCGATAGGCTTTGTCGCGTGGAAGGACGCGAAGGATGACGATCATCCCTGCTCCATCGTAACGAAACAGGACGCGCCAGTCCCCGACCCGGAGACGAAATAGGGGAGGTTCGATTCCGGTGAGTCGTCGCACGTCACCGATGCCGTCCGCGAGCCGCTCAACGGCGGCACGAATGCGCTGGTTGACTCCATGGTCGAGATCGTCGAGATCCTTCCGCCCGCGTGAGCTCCAATTGATCGCGCGCGTCATTCGTGGAGGCTGTGAACAACCTCATCGTGGGAAATCAAAGGTTCCTCATCAGTTCCTTCGAGGTCCGCGGGATCAAACGGCTCGTCATCCGCTGGAGCGTTCGCCAGCAGGATCTGCAGCGCGTCGGCCGGCTGGTCTAATGCCGTCAGGATGCGGGCGGCCGTAAACAGCTCCGACTCCGGAAGCCTGTCGACGATTACGTGGAGCATTTCTCGGGTGGTCATGGTTCCTCCGCATTGCGTGCGGTGTCATCCAGGGCGATTCTAGTCCTTCCGCATCGACCTGCGCAGCAACCTCGGAGGTCCTCGCGGTTTGCGGCGCGCGAAGTCGTTCGTCAAACCCCGACCGCGCGCTCGGGGCGCGGGGTCGGGGTCTTGTTGTTCTCCTTACTCGCTGACGCGCATGACCAGGGCGCCCGCCACGGCGAGCAGCAATCCCATGATGATCAGTCCAAATGTGCTCAGGGTCGGGCCGCCTGCCGGGACGAGGGGTGCGGCATTTCCGCCATTGCCGGTGTTGTCGGTGTTGTTTGAGGTGTTCGGGTCAAATTCGGCCGGCGTCGCGGTGGCGCTGTTGTCGAACGAGCCTGCGGCGTTGATCGTGGCGGTGACGTTGATCGTCGTGTTGGCACCGACTGCCAGACTGGCGATCGTGCAGGGCAGGGCCGAGCAGCCGCTGCCGGTCACCGTCGTGATGGTCAGGTTCGACGGCGTGTCGGTGACCTGGATGTTCGTGGCCGGCGACGGGCCGGCGTTGGCCACGACGAGGGTGTAGCTAATGGTCTGGCCGGCCGTGAACGGACCGGAGGTGACCAGGGTCTTGACGAGCGAGATGTCCGCCGAGGCGAGCGCAATGCCGCCGTTGCCCGCACTGGAGGTGTTGTCTGATGTGTTCGGATCGAATTCGGCCGGCGTCGCATTCGCGGTGTTGGTGAACGTGCCGGCGGCGGTGATTCTGGCCGACACGTTGATCGTGGTGCTGGCACCCACGGCCAGGCTTGGGATCGTGCATGGCAGTGTCACGCAGCCGCTGCCCGACACGTTCGTGATGGTCTGGTTCGTCGGCGTGTCTGTGACCACGATGTTCGTCGCCATCGAGGGACCGGCGTTCGAGACGAGGAGCGAGTAGCTGACGGTTTGACCGGCGTACCACGGGCTCGAGGTGAGGAGAGTCTTCACGATTGCGACGTCCGCCGACGGGGCGGCGGTTCCGCCGTTGCCGGTGCTATCGGTGTTGTTCGTGGTGTTGGGATCGAATTCGGCCGCGGTGGCGGTGGCGGTGTTGTCGAACGCGCCGGCGGCGATGATCCTGGCCGTCACGTTGATCGTCGTGTTGGCGCCCGAGGCCAGGCTGGCGATCGTACACGGCAATGCCGAGCAGCCGCTGCCGCTGACGGTCAGGATGGTAAGGTTCGATGGGGTATCAGTCACCTGGATGCTCGTGGCCGTGGACGTTCCGGCATTGGCAACGACGAGGGTGTAGCTGATCGTCTGGCCTGCCAGGAACGGGCCGGAGGTCACCAGCGTCTTCACGAGTGAGACATCGGCGGAGGCGCCGGTCGTGCCGCCATTGCCGACGCTGTCGGTGTTGTTCGCGGTGTTCGGGTCGAACTCGGCTGCCGTGGCCGTGGCGGTGTTGTCGAAGACGCCCGGGGCATTGATCGTGGCCGTGACGTTGATGGTCGTGTTGGCGCCGGAGGCCAGGCTGGCGATCGTGCACGGCAATGCCGAGCAGCCGCTGCCGGACACCGTGTTGATGGTCAGGTTCGTCGGCGTGTCTGTGACCTGGATGCTCGTGGCGGTCGAGGGGCCGGCGTTGGCGATCACGAGCGTGTAGCTGATCGACTGGCCGGAGTTGAACGGCCCCGCGGTCACGAGGGTCTTGACGAGCGATACGTCCGCGGTCGGGCCGGTGCTCCCGCTGTTGCCGGTGTTGTCTGTGTTGTTGGCCAGGTTGGGATCGGATTCAGCAGGCGTGGCCGTGGCGCTGTTGTCGAAGACGCCGGTGGCGTTGATGGTGGCGGTGACGTTGATGGTGGTGTTGGCGCCGGCGGCGAGGCTGGCGATCGTGCAGGGCAATGCCGAGCAGCCGCTGCCGCTCACAGTGGTGATGGTCAGGTTCGTCGGTGTATCGGTCACCTGGATGCTGGTTGCTGTCGAGGGGCCGGCGTTGGCCACGACGAGGGTGTAGCTGACCGACTGTCCGAGGTTGTACGGCCCAGCCGTCACGAGGGTCTTGTCGATCGAGACGTCCGCCGATGGGGCGGCGGTTCCGCCGTTGCCCGTGCTGTCGGTGTTGTTGGCGCTGTTGGGGTCGAATTCAGCCGGCGTGGCGGTGGCGGTGTTGTCGAACGCGCCGGCGGCGACGATGGTGGCGCTGACGTTGATCGTGGTATTGGCGCCCGAGGCCAGGCTGGGGATGGTGCATGGCAACGACGAACAGCCGCTGCCGGACACCGTGGTGATGACAAGGTTGGTCGGCATGTCGGTCACCTGAATATTCGTCGCCGTCGACGGGCCGGCGTTGGCGACGAGCAGCGTGTAGCTGATCGTCTGTCCGGCCACGAATGGGCCGGTTGTGACAAGGGTCTTGACGAGGGAGACGTCCGCTGCCGGAGCGGCGGTTCCGCCGTTGCCGGTGCTGTCGGTGTTGTTCGAGGTGTTGGGGTCGAATTCGGCGGGCGTGGCGGTGGCGGTGTTGTCGAACGCTCCTTCGACCGTGATCGTGGCATCGACGTTGATCGTGGTGTTGGCGCCCGAGGCCAGGCTGGCGATGGTGCACGGCAACGCCGAGCAGCCGCTGCCGGTGACGTTCGTGATGGCGAGGTTCGTGGGCGTGTCGGTGACCTGAATGTTCGTGGCTGTCGATGGGCCGGCATTCGCCACGAGCAGCGTGTAGCTGATGGTCTGCGTGGCCGTGAACGGGCCGGCGGTGACGAGCGTCTTCACGATCGAGACATCGGCTGCGGGGGATGCGGTTCCGCCGTTGCCGGTGCTGTCGGTGTTATTCGCCGGATTCGGATCGGATTGGGCGGCGGTGGCGGTGGCGGTGTTGTCGAATGAGCCGGCGGCGATGATCGTCGCGGTCACGTTGATCGTGGTGTTGGCGCCCGAGGCCAGGCTGGCCAGAGTGCAGGGCAGGGCCGAGCAGCCGCTGCCTGAGACGTTCGTGATGGACATGTTCGTCGGCGTGTCGGTGACCTGGATGCTCGTGGCCGTGGACGGGCCGGCGTTGGCGACGACGATGGTGTAGTTGATCGGCTCGCCGGCGGTGTACGGGCCGGTGGTGACGAGCGTCTTCACGAGCGAGACATCCGCGGAGGCGGCGGCGGTCCCACCGTTGCCGATGCTGTCGGTGTTGTTTGGCGGAGTGGGATCGGACTCCGATGCGGTAGCCGTGGCGATGTTGTCGAACGCGCCGGCGGCGATGATCGTGGCGGTCACGTTGATCGTGGTGTTCGTGCCCGCGGCCAGGCTGGGGATGGTGCACGGAAGCACCGAGCAGCCGCTGCCGGTGACGTTCGTGATGTTGAGGTTGGTCGGCGTGTCGGTCACCTGGATGTTCGTGGCTGTCGACGGGCCGGCGTTAGCCACGACGATGGTGTAGCTGATCGACTCGCCGGCCGTGAACGGGCCGGAGGTGACGAGCGTCTTCACGAGCGAGACGTCCGCGGAGGCGATGGCGGTTCCGCCGTTGCCCGTGCTGTCGGTGTTGTTCGTGGTGTCCGGATCGAATTCGGCGGCTGTGGCGTTGGCGCTGTTGTCGAACGCGCCCACGGCCGTGATCGTGGCCGTCACGTTGATCGTCGTGTTCGCGCCGGAGGCCAAGCTGGCGATCGTACACGGCAGGGCCGCGCAGCCGCTGCCCGACACAGTCGTGATGTTGAGGTTCGTCGGTGTGTCGGTCACCTGAATGCTGGTGGCCGTCGATGGGCCGGCGTTGGCCACGACGAGGGTGTAGCTGATCGATTGGCCGATGACGAACGGGCCGGTCGTCACGAGCGTCTTGACGAGGGAGACATCCGCCGAGGAACCCGTCGATCCGCCGTTGCCGGTGTTGTCCGTGTTGTTGGTGTTGTCCGGGTCGGGCTGGGTGGCCGTGGCGGTGGCGCTGTTGTCAAAGACTCCCGGCGCGTTGATCGTGGCCGTCACGTTGATCGTGGTGTTGGCGCCCGAGGCCAGGCTGGCGATGGTACACGGCAGGGCCGCGCAGCCGCTGCCCGACACGGTGTTGATGGTGAGGTTGGTGGGTGTGTCGGTGACCTGGATGTTCGTGGCCGTGGCCGGGCCGTTGTTGGCGACCACGATGGTGTAGCTGATGGTCTGGCCGGAGTTGAAGGGGCCCGCGGTGTCGAGTGTCTTATTGAGCGAGACATCCGCGGCGGTGGAGAGAGGCACGGTCTTGCTGTCGGTCGGCGAGGTTACGCCGCCGGCGCTGGCCGAGGCGGTGTTCGTCACGGCGGCGTTGGAGACGTCAGCGCCCGTGATCGTGTAGGTCGCGGTGCAGGTCATCGACTCGCCGGGATCGAAGAAGTCGTCGAGGTCACCGACGGTATTCACGGCGGGGCAGGTGACGGTGGCTTTGTTGTCGGCCACCGTGACCGGCCCTGCCAGCGGGGCGAAGCCGGTGTTGGTCACCAGGTAGCTGTAGTGCAGCAGATCGCCGGCGTTGGAGAACGTCGTCTCCGTGACGCTCTTGGCGATGGTCAATCCGGTGGTGGCGTAGGTGGCCGAGGAGTTGGTGGAGTCGACCGGTGAGGCGAGGTACGTTCCGGTGGCGTGAGCCGTGTTCGTGTGCGAGCCGCTGGTCACGGGCACGGGCCCGACGACGCAATGGACGATATGGTTGTCGTTGGCCGCCACGGCCACCGGAAGGATCGTGCCGCTGAAGCCGGCATTGCAGGTGGAGACGTTCAGGGTGTTGTCGGTGATCGTCGTCGCGGGCAGCGTCAGGGGGATGTCGCCGGTGTTCTCCACGGTGAACTGGTAGAAGACCGAGCCCGAGGAGACGGCCAGGAACGATTCCCATGGTCCGGTGGCGCTGGAGCCGATCTGCTTGAGAAGGCCGATGGACGGATGCGGCGGATTGACCACCAGCGAAGCGCTGGCCGTGTTCCCGTTCACCGTCTGCGCGTTGATGATGTGGGAGACGGTTCCGCTGGTGTTGTTGTAGGTGCCTGTGGCGGGGGCGGTGACGTCGACGGTCACCGTACACGTTCCGCCCGCGGCGATGGTTCCGCCGGTGAACGAGATCGAGCCGGCGTTTGCCACCGGGGAGAATACGGGCGCGCCGCAGCCGGTCAGGGACTGGTTGGGCGCGGCGGCCACCTTCATCAGGCCGGGCGAAGTCGGAAAGGTGTCGGCGAAGGCGACGCCGCTGATGGAATTGTTCTCGTTCGGATTGGTGATGGTGAAGGTCAGGGTCGACGTACCGCCGGCCAGGATGGGGGTCGGCGCGAAGGCCTTGGCGATGGCCGGGGGAAGAACGGCCGTCAGCGGCGCGCTGCCGACGCTGGTGATGTTCGTGCCGCTCTGGTTCGTGAAGAGGAAGCCGCTGGTGTTCGTGTGAGGGCCGGCCGTGGTGGCGGTCACATTCACGCTGACCGTACACGTTCCGCTGGCCGGGATGTTGGCCCCCGTCGGCGAGCCGAACGTGAGTGAGGTGGCCGCGGCTGCCGGAGCCCATGTCGGCCCACCGGTGCAGGTCGTGGACGCGGACGGGGTGGCGGCGACCTGGATGCCGGAGGGGAGGGAGTCGGTGAACGTCGCGCCGGTGAGTTGGGCCGTGTTCGTATTCGTCAGCGTGAAGGTCAGAGTCGATGTGGCGTTCACCGCGATCGGGTTGGGGGAGAACGCCTTTGTGATCGTCGGTTTCACGGCAGCGGTGCAGCCGGTGAAGACGACGTCATCGAGATTGAGATCCGAGCCGGCATTCTGGTTGCCGGCATTGAACGCGTAAATCCTGAAGTAGGTGACACCGGAGCTGTTCAGGCCCGTGGTGATCGCTCCCGTGCTGAAGTTGAAGAAGGTCGATGCGCTGGGAATGGCCGTGGCATTCGGAGCAAGGGCGATGCTGCCGGGATCCGCCGTCGCCCCGGCTGCGGGCTCCGTCGTACCGTAGTAGACGGCGATCCCCTGCGGACCATTGGGGGTCTTGTGAAGGGCGGAGAACGTCAGCGTCACCGACGTGATGCCGGTGGTGTCGATCGCGAATTCGAAGTAGTCGTGAAACGTCGTATTGAGCGTCGTGCCGCTGTTGTCGATCCCACCGTTGGAGCCCCAGGATAGCGTGCCGTCCGCGGGTGTTGTCTGGGTGCTTGAGAGCGGATTGACACCGGAGCCGGGCGTGGCCGTCGCGGTGGCCACGGTCTTCGTGCTGAATGCTGGATTGTTGACATTGAAGCCGCTCGGGAAGAGCCAGGTGGCCAGGGAGATGCCGCAGAGTCCCGTTCCCGGCGGTGGTGCGCTGTTGACAGTCAGCGTCGCGGAGCCGGTCTTGCCCGTGTCGACCGTGTCAAGGAAGAGGTGGTTCGTCGTGTTGACGAGACTCCCGGTGGCCGTTGGCGTGACGTTAACGGTGACGACGCACGTTCCGTTCGCGGCGACGGTGCCATTCGCGAAGGTGATGGAACCGGCACCGGCGTTGGCGGTGAGTGTCGGCGTTCCGCAGCCTGAGGTCGTCGCTCCCGGTGTGCTGGCAACCACGAGGTTTGCCGGAAGGTTGTCGACGACGTTGTAGCCGCTGAGAGGGGCCGCGTTCGGGTTGGTCAGGGTGATCGTCAGCGCGGAGATGCCGTTGAGGTTGGTCGGATTGGGGCTGAAGCTCTTTGCGATCGTGACGGCTGTCGGATCGATGACGTTGGCGATGCGGGCGCCGGTGGTGAAGTCGGCGTTGTAGTGAAAGCTGCTCCCGGAGAAGTCGAAGAGCAGGGTGTTGAGGGCCTGGCTCGTACCGCCGCCGCTGATGACCTTGATGGTGTAGGTGGTGACGACGTTGTTGCCGCCGGCTTTGAAATCGCCGCCGACGCAGGAGCGGTAGGCGGGGCTGTTGGGGTCGGTCTCCCACAGACAGGCGTCCGCATACAGCTTGTCGTTCACCGCCGGCGCGGGGCCGGGAACGTACGGGGAGTTGTCGGCGGAGTAGGTGGTGGCCACGTTGAGGATCTGGAAGATCGTGCTCGGAAAATTGATGAAGGCCTCGAACTGGTTGTAGCCCTGAGTGGCCGTCCCGCCGAGGAGCTGGATCGTGTAGGTGTTGCCGACCACGAGGTTCATCGACCCGCCGGAGGCGACCGAAGTCAGGCTTCCGGGGTTCGGTCCGTACTTGACGTCGGTGATCGAGTTGCGGTTCTGCGAGATGAGATGCTCGACGTAGAGCTCCCGCGGAGTGGGAGTGGTGATCGTTCCCGAGACATCGGTGGCGGTGACGTGGAAGCGCCGCGTGGTGTCAAAGGCTGCCGCGGTCTGGGTGACGTCGACTTCGAAGAAGGCGTCGACGCACTGGCCGGCGCCGATCGAGGGAATCGTGATCGTGATCGGTGCGCCGGCGCGGAGGTTGATGTTCGCGTTCGCGGTATCCCAGGCGTGTGTGACCGAGACGTTCGTGGTGGCTACGCTGCTGCAGACGCGCGTCCCCAACGGAAAGAACCGCGGCCCCGAGGTCGGACTATTGCTGTCGAGGCCGACGGTGTTCCACGAGATTGGGGACGGTCCGAACGACAACGTGGTGGCGGCCTGTGCCGAAACCGATAGGAGAAGCCCGGCTGTCAGGATGACGGACGCCAGGGTGCGGACGCGGATCGTGTGCATGTGTGGTCCTCTTGAATGGAGACAGACAACGGGCACAGCTCGAGCCGGTGGGCTCCGTCCCAAACCGCGCGAGATATTCAGTTGTGCGAAAGGTTGCTGAACCTACTGCCGTGCAGGTTAGATCAACAGAGGAAGTATCGAAAGAGGTTATTCGTGGCGAGGAGTGTCGAAACTCACCATTTCTGGTTTTTTGACTCCGATTTGACGTCCGCTCGCTCGTCGGTTTGACAGCGAGTCACCAGAAACTTCTGTCCGGCGAGATGTCCGCGACTGCCATGCGTAGCTTCTGCACTCAGGCGAGACTCGCGAGTGAAACGATGCCCCCCGGATTCATAACTCTGGCGACACCTGGTCGACGGAAGCCGGCCGGCCGAGGCATACTCCTCTCATGACCCGATTCGCATCGATCGCGCTCCTGGCCCTTGCTGCCGCCCTTCCTCCTTCTCCGGCGGTGACTTCCGCACTCGCGGCGTCTCCAACAGCGCGGCCGCCGCTGGTGGGGGAGGCCGCGCCTGACTTCACGCTTGCCGACCAGAACGGAAAGCCTGTCAGGCTCTCCGCCGCGCGGGGCGAGAAGGCGGTGCTGGTTTTCTACCGCGGCTACTGGTGACCGTATTGCGTCCGGCAGGTCGTCGGACTGCGCACCCTGGCCCGCGCGTTTCCAGGCGTGCACGTCTTCGCCATCAGTCTCGACCGGCCCGCGGAGAGCCGTGACCTGGCCATGAAGATCGCCAAGGACGGAAGAGGAGAGCTCGGGTTCCCGCTCCTTTTCGATCCCCGCGCCGGGACCATCGACCGCTACGGATTGCGCGATCCGTCGTACGCGCATCAGGATCAGGACGGCGTCCCTCGTCCGGCCGTCTTCGTGCTCGACCGGGAAGGCAAGGTCCGCTGGTCGAAGATCGAAAGCGACTACCGGGAGCGGCCGACGGTGGAGGAAGTTGCGGCGGCGCTGGACGCGTTCGAGTAAGTTGGCCTAAAGTGACTACTCGCAAGCTCGCGATAACCGACCACGCGGAAATACAGCGGCTCATTGCCGATCACGGGCGCTGGTGGCATGAGATCGAGTTTGCTCCTGGCCTTGTGACGCCCGGCGACGACTCGAATCGTGGGAAATTGCCGATCCTCGACAGCCTAGGGTTTCCTCAGCAAATGGCGGGGTTTCGTGCCCTCGATATCGGATGCTCTGATGGGTACTTTGCATTCGAAATGGAGCACCGGGGTGCGGATGTAACAGCGATCGACTTCGTGCCGGAGAACTACACCGGGTTCGCGACCGCTCGCAGAATCCTGGGGAGTCAGGTTGCGTACAGGATGGACAACGTTTACAACCTGTCCCCTGAGACCTATGGCAACTTCGACATCGTGCTGTTCATGGGTATCCTTTACCACCTCAGGAAACCGCTGGCGGCGCTCGATGCGATCCGATCGGTGATGAAGCCGGGCGGCCAACTGTTTGTCGGCACGATGATGATCGATGAGTACTTCCTTCTTCCGGACGGTACGGTTACGTCATTAGAGGCAGTAAATCCGATCCTGAAGACCGTACCGCTGTGGCAGATGTATCCGGGCGATAGCCTGAATGGTGATTTTACAAATTGCTTCGCCCCTAACCAGCGAGCGTTGGAGGTGGCCCTTCAGGAAGCGCAGTTCCGGGTGGAGGTCTTGCGTACGGTATCCATGGGCGGTTACGCCCGCGCGGTCGCGATTCAAGATGAGCGTGTCGCGAAATATCAACGACTCGATGCACGCCTGGAACAGACCCCTTTCGACCCGTCCGTGCCCTATTTTCTCGATGAAGAGGGTTCTGTACACATGGTCACAGGCCGAAAGCCTGAAGCAGCCAGTGTGGCGCCGCCTCTTGAGGTCAGTCCGCAACCGCGCAGAAGACGATGGTGGCTGCCGTGGTTTAGCTGATCGTCCCCCGACTTCGAATTACGCCGTACTGTGCGCCGCCGCGTGCCTCTTCCGCGCGCGCCAGCGCAAACGGTCGAGGTAGAGGTACGTCACCGGCGTCGTGAACAGCGTCAGCATTTGACTGACAATGAGGCCTCCGACGATGGCGATGCCGAGGGGGCGGCGCATCTCGCTGCCGACGCCGGCACCGAGGGCCAGGGGGAGGCCGCCGAAGAGGGCGGCCATGGTGGTCATCATGATGGGGCGGAAGCGGAGCAGGCAGGCTTCGCGGACGGCGTCGTGGGGGCTCTTCCCATCCTTCCGTTCGGCCTCGAGCGCGAAGTCGATCATCATGATGGCGTTTTTCTTCACGATGCCGATGAGCAGGATGATGCCGATCAGCGCGATGATCGTGAACTCGGTGTTGGTGATCAAGAGGGCGATCAGCGCGCCGACGCCGGCGGAGGGCAGCGTGGAGAGGATCGTGAGCGGGTGGATGAGGCTTTCGTAGAGGATGCCCAGGACGATATAAACGGCGAGCAGCGCGGCCAGGATCAGGATGGGCTCGTTCGCCAGGGAGGCCTGGAAGGCCTGGGCCGTCCCCTGAAAGCCGGGGTGGATCGACGATGGCATGGACATCGTGCGCTCCAACTCTTCGATTGCTTTTGTGGCATCTCCGAGCGACAGGCCGGGATCGAGGTTGAAGGAGATGGTGACGGCCGGGAACTGCCCCTGGTGCGGTATGGCCAGCGGCGTCTGGTCGATGCCGAAGGTGGCGAAGGCGCTCAGGGGGACGTCGCGGCCATCGGAGGAATGGACGTAGACGCCGCTCAGCAGGGCCGGTGAGAGGCTGTACTTCGGGTCGACCTCCAGGACGACGTGGTATTGGTTCATGCCGCTGTACATCACGGAAACCTGCCGTTGTCCGAAGGCGTCGTAGAGCGTGCTGTCGATGTCGGCGAGCGATACGCCCAGGCGGGCCGCGGTCGGTCGGTCGATGACGACGGTGGCCTGCAATCCCTGGTTCTGCTGGTCGCTCGAGACGTCGCGCACCTCCTTGAGCTTGTGCATCGCTTTCTCGAGCTTCGGCGCCCACGACATCAGCTCGGCGACGTTGTCGCCTTGCAGCGTGTACTGGTAGTCGGAGTTGCTCTGCCGGCCGCCCACGCGCACGTCCTGGACGGCGCTGAGGAAGAGCTGGGCGCCAGGGATGTGCGCGGTCTTGGGGCGAAGACGGGCGATGATCTCCTGCGCCGAGGCCTTGCGGACACCAAGATCCTTGAGCGTGACGAACATGCTGGCCGTGTTGCCGCCCCCGCGGCCGCCGCCGGTGAACGAGACGACGTTGTCGACGGCCGGGTCCTTCTGCACGACGAGCATGAACCGGTTGAGCTTCTCCAGCAGTGCGGGAAACGAGGTGTCCTGCGCCGCCTGCACGGTACCGGTCAGACGGCCGGTGTCCTGCTGCGGAAAGAAGCCTTTGGGAACGATGATGTAGAGGTAGACCGTGAGGCCGATGGTGGCGAAGGTGACCAGCAGCACGGGCAGGGTGTGGGCGAGGACGAAGTCGAGCCCGTGCTCGTAACCGCGCCGCAGCTTGTCGAACCCGCGCTCGCTCCAATGGTACAGGCGGCCGTGGCTCCGTTCGCCGGAAGACCTGAGGAACTTTGCGCACATCATCGGCGTCGTGGTGAGGGAGACGGCGAGCGATATGACGATGGCCACGCTGAGCGTCACGGCGAATTCGCGGAAGAGCCGTCCGACGATGCCGCCCATCAGCAGGATGGGGATGAAGACGGCGATGAGCGACGTGCTCATGGAGAAGACGGTGAAGCCGATCTCGCGCGCCCCTTGCAGGGCCGCCGCGAGCGGCTGCATGCCGCCCTCGAGGTGCCGGGTGATGTTCTCGATGACGACGATGGCATCGTCGACGACGAAGCCGGTGGAGATGGTGAGCGCCATGAGCGAGAGGTTGTCGAGCGAGTAGCCGAGCAGGTACATCACGCCGAAGGTGCCGACGAGCGAGAGTGGCACGGCCACGCTGGGGATGATCGTGGCCCATCCGCTGCGGAGGAAGAAGAAGACGACGAGGATGACCAGGGCGATCGAGATGACGAGCGTGCGCTCGACGTCGATGACCGAGGCCCTGATGGTGCTGGTCCGGTCCAGCGCGACATCCAGATGAATCGACTGCGGAATGGCCGCCTGCAGTTGCGGCATCAGCGCGCGGACACGGTCGACGGTGCCGATGATGTTCGCGCCCGGCTGGCGGAAGAGGACAAGCGAAATGGCCGGCTTGCCGTTCACCGACCCGGCGCTGTTGATGTTTTCCACCGAGTCCGTGACGGTGGCAACCTCGGAGAGGATGACCGGCTTGCCGTCGCGGGCGGCGACGATGAGGCTGCGATACTGCCTGGCCTTGAAGAGCTGATCGTTCGACTGCACCACATACGCGTACTCGGCGCCGGCCACCGCGCCTTTCGGACGGTTGGCGTTGGCCGCGCCAAGCGCTGTGCGCACGGCATCGAGGCCGACGTTCATCTTGCTGAGCATCAGGGGATTGGCTTCGACGCGCACGGCCGGGCGGGAACTGCCGCCGACGAAGACCTGCCCGACGCCTTCGATCTGGGCGATCTTCTGGGCCAGGATGGTGTCGCCCACGTCGTACATCTGCGGCTGGGTCTGAACGTCCGAGGTCATGGCCAGGATCATGATCGGCGCGTCGGCCGGGTTGACCTTGCGCCAGGTCGGATTGGTCGGCAGGTTGGCCGGGAGCTGTCCGCGGGCGGCGTTGATGGCGGCCTGTACGTCGCGCGCCGCGGCGTCGATGTCGCGGTCGAGATCGAACTGCAGCGTGACGTTGGTCGAACCCGAGGAGCTGTTCGACGTCATCTGCGTCACCCCGGCGATACGGCCGAACTGTCGCTCCAGCGGCGTGGCCACGGAGGATGCCATCGTCTCCGGGTCAGCGCCCGGCAATCCGGCTGAGACGGAGATGGTGGGGAACTCGACCTGCGGCAGCGGAGCCACCGGCAGCTTCGAGTAGCCGAGAGCTCCCGCCATCAGCACCGCCGCGCTGAGGAGCGAGGTGCCGACGGGCCTGCGGATGAATGGCTCAGAGAAGCTCATGGGAAATTAGAAGGATGAAGGTGGAAATGGGTCATTGCCAGGGAACCCTTCATCCTTCATCCTTCCGCCTTCATCCTTCATTCACGACTCCGAGGGCTGCGGTTCCGCAATTGCGTTGCCTACGTGTACGCGCCGGCGCACGCGCGCGGCGATGTTGTCGAACCAGATGTAGACGACCGGGGTGGTGTAGAGGGTCAGGAGTTGGCTGACGAGGAGGCCGCCGACGATAGTTACGCCGAGCGGGTGGCGCAGCTCGGCGCCCGTGCCGTTGCCGAGGGCCAGGGGCAGTCCGCCGAAGAGGGCGGCGAAGGTGGTCATCATGATGGGTCGGAAGCGCAGCAGGCAGGCTTGATAGATGGCCTCTTCCGCTTTCTTGCCCTGTTCGCGCTCTGCTTCGAGCGCGAAGTCGATCATCATGATGGCGTTCTTCTTGACGATGCCGATGAGAAGGATGATGCCGATGAGGGCCACGACGCCGAGCTCCATGTGGAAGAGCAGCAGGGCCAGGATCGCGCCGACACCGGCCGACGGCAGCGTGGACAGAATCGTGATCGGGTGGATGTAGCTCTCGTACAACACGCCGAGGACGATGTAGACGGTGATGAGGGCGGCCAGGATCAGCCACCCTTCGTTGGCCAGCGAGCTTTGGAAGACCGCGGCCGTTCCCTGAAATTCGGAGTGGATGCTGGCGGGGAGCCCGAGCTTGGTCACGGCGGCGTCGATCTGCTTGGTGGCGTTGCCGAGCGATTCGCCGGCCGCCAGATTGAAGGAGATCGTGGCCACGGGGAACTGGCCGAGGTGGTTGACGGCCACCGGCGTCGACGTGGTCTCGATGTGGGCGAAGCTGCTGAGGGGGATGATCTGCTCGCGCGTGCCGGAGAGCGGTGCGACGGATTGCGTCGTCCCTGGCGTCGACGGGGTGGCGCTGCTGCCGCCGGAAGTGGTGCCGCCGGTGCCGGTTGCGCCGCTCGATACGATGGCCCCGAGTGGCGATGCGTGCACGTAGATGTGCTGGAGCGCTTCGGGCGAGAGCTGGAGCTTCGGGTCGGCTTCCATGACGACGTGGTACTGGTTGAGCTGGGTGAAGATGGTCGAGACTTGCCGCTGTCCGAAGGCGTCGTAGAGCGTGTCGTCGATCATCTGTGGCGTGACGCCGAGTCGTGAGGCCGTGTTGCGGTCGACGACGAGATCGGCCTCGAGGCTGCCGTTTCCCTGATCGCTGGCCACGTCGGTCAGCACCGGTATCTTGTTCAACTCGCTGATGACGCGCGGCACCCATTGGGCGAGCTCGATCGCGTTCGCATCCTCGAGGGTGTACTGGTACTGCGTGCGGCTGACGCGGTTTTCCACCGAGATGTCCTGCACCGGTTGCATGTAGAGCGTGATGCCGGAGACCGCTGCCAGCTTCGGCTGGAGACGCCTGATGATCGCGGAGGCGTCCGCATCGCGGTCTTCCAGCGGCTTGAGGTTGATCTGGATGCGGCCGACGTTCGAGGTCATGTTCGTGCCGTCGACCCCGATGAACGAGGAGACGCTCGCCACCCCCGGGTCCTTCGTGACCTGTTCCGTGAGCCGCAGTTGCCGGTCGGCCATGGCTGCAAACGACGTATCTTCCGGTGCCTCGGAGATACCCAGGATCACGCCGGTATCCTGCAGAGGGAAGAAGCCCTTGGGCACGATGATGTAGAGGAAGATGGTGAACACCAGCGTGCCGAGGGTGACGAACAGAGTCGTGGTCTGGTGCCGGAGCACGAACTGCAGCGTGCGCGCGTAGAAGGCGATGACGCGCTCGAACAGCTCTTCCGATTTCTCGAACAGCCGGCCGTGCTTTTTCTCCTCGCTCTCGGCCTTGAGGAGCTTCGCGGCCATCATCGGCGTGAGGGTGAGCGAGACGACTGCGGAGACGAGGATGGTGACGCTGAGCGTGACCGCGAACTCGCGGAAGAGCCGCCCGACGATGTCGCCCATGAAGAGCAGCGGAATGAGGACGGCGATGAGAGAGACGGTCAGCGAAACGATGGTGAAGCCGATCTGCTTCGAGCCCTTCAAGGCCGCGTCGAGAGGGCTGTCTCCTTCCTCGATGTAGCGGGTGATGTTCTCGATCATGACGATGGCGTCGTCGACGACGAAGCCGGTGGAGATGGTCAGCGCCATCAGCGAGAGGTTGTCAAGCGAGTAGCCGAGGAGGTACATCACGCCGAAGGTGCCGACGATGGAGAGCGGCACGGCCACGCTGGGGATGATCGTGGCGGAGACGCGGCGCAGGAAGAGGAAGATCACCAGGACGACGAGGGCGATGGTGAGCAGGAGCTCGAACTCGACGTCGTGGACCGAGGCCCGGATGGTCACGGTGCGGTCGGTCAGCACGGTCACTTTCACGCTCGGCGGCAGGCTGCTCGTCAGTTGCGGGAGCAGTTGGACGATTCGGTCGACGACGTTGATGATGTTCGCGCCGGGCTGGCGCTGGACGTTCATGATGACGGCGGGCGTGGTGTTCATCCAGGCCGCCTTCTGCGCGTCTTCGACCCCGTCGACGACGCTTGCTACGTCGCTGACCCGTACCGGTGCGCCGTTGCGGTAGGCGACGATGACGGGCTTGTAGTCGGCGCTGGCGAAGATCTGGTCGTTCGCGCCGATGCTGAAGCTCTGCTGCGGCCCCTGCAGGTTGCCCTTGGCCTGATCGGTGTTCGCCGCGGCCAGACCGGTGCGGAGGTCTTCGAGGCTGAGACCGTAGGAGGCGAGCGCGGAAGGGTTGGCCTGCACGCGCACGGCCGGCTTCTGGCCGCCGCTGATGGTGACGAGACCGACCCCGGGGAGCTGCGAGATCTTCTGGGCCAGCGTCGTGTCGGCCAGATCTTCGACTTTGCTCAGCGGAAGCTGGGAAGAGGTGAGGCCGAGCGTGAGGATGGGGGTGTCGGCCGGATTGACTTTGCTGTAGATGGGCGGGTTCGGCAGGTCGCGCGGCAGGAAGCTGGCCGAGGCGTTGATGGCCGCCTGCACCTCCTGCTCGGCGACGTCGATGTTCTGCGTCAGATCGAACTGCAGGGTGATCATCGAGCCGCCGAAGGAGCTGGTGGAGCTCATCTGCTGGAGGCCGGGGATCTGTCCGAACTGGCGCTCCATCGGCGCGGTGACGGAGGAGGTCATCACGTCCGGGCTGGCGCCGGGGTAGAAGGTCAGGACCTGGATCGTCGGGTAGTCGACCTGCGGCAGTGCCGAGACCGGAAGCTGCCGGAAGGCGACGAACCCGGCCAGGAGGATCGCTGCCATGAGCAGCGACGTCGCCACCGGACGAAGGATGAAGATCCGGGATGGATTCACGGTTTGCCCTGCGCCGCGGGAGCTCCGCCGCGCGAAGCCGCGGGGCCGGCGCCTTTCGCGCCACCCCTTGCACCGCCGCCTTTCCCGCCGCCGGCGCCGCCGATCTCGACTTTGCCGTGCGGCTGCAGTTTATCGGCGCCGTCGGTGACGACTTGATCGCCTTCCTTGACCCCGGTGGTCAGGACGGACATTGTCCCTTCACTCATGGCCACCTGCACCGGCCGCATGTCGGCGGTCTTGTCGGGCAGTACGACGTAGACGTACGTTCCCTGTGCGCCGTGCTGGATGGCCGCCGAGGGTACGGTGAGGGCGTGGCGTCGCACGTCGACCTGCAGCCGGGCGTTGACGAACTGGTTCGGAAAAAGCGTGGTGTCGTTGTTGTCGAAGACGGCCTTGACGCGAAAGGTGCCGGTGTTCGGGTCGATCTGGTTGTCGATGGTGAGGAGGCGTCCGGAGGCCAGTTTGGTGGTGCTGTCACGGCTCCATGCTTCGACGGGAAAGCCGCCGGACCGCATGTGTTGCGTGACGGCCGGCAGATCATCCTCGGGCAGGGTGAACAGGACGGCGATCGGTTGCATCTGCGTGATGACGACCAGACCGTTCGGATCGGTGGCATGAACCATGTTGCCGGGATCGACGGCGCGGATGCCGACGCGCCCGGTGAGCGGCGATTTGATGTGGCAGAACTCGACGTTGAGCCTGGCCTGCTGGATCTGGGCGTCGTCCGCTTTGACGGTGCCCTCACTGACTCCTACCGTTGATTGCTGCGTGTTGTACTGCTGCTGGGGAATGACGCCGGCCTTGTAGAGATCGGCGAAGCGCTGGAGGTCGTGCCTGGCGTTCTCCAGCGTGGCCTCGTCCTTGAACCTGGTAGCCTCGGCCTGCGCGAGCAGCGCATCGGAAGGGGCAGGGTCGATGAGTGCCAGCTCCGCCCCGGCCTGAACGATCTGCCCTTCCTGAACGTTGAAGTGGAGGAGCTGGCCGTCGATCCGTGTCTTGACCGTGACGGTATTGAGGGCGTTGACGTTGCCGAGGCCGTCGAGAAAGACGGGGACGTCGCGTGCCACCACCGACGTGACGCCGACGGGAACAGCCCGGTCGCGCGCGGCCGCGGCGGCCGCCGCGGCCTTGGCGGTGTTCGCGGCGGAGCGTGCCCGGATGAACACGACCAGCAGGATGATCACGACGATGACCACCAGGATGGCGATGTTGCGGTTGCGCGTGTGGTGCGGCCCCGGCTCCGGGGGCGGTGCTTCGCGGATTTCCCGCGGCGAGCTGGTCTCGGCCGCTTCTCGATCAGTCTGACTCTGGGGCATCGACCCCTCCTTCTCACCGCCTAGCAATGTCTCTACCAGAGCGTTCCGGTCCGAGATGAATCAGACGCTATACGTCGGAACGGCCCGGATGCAGAACGCCCCGGAGGCCCTTCCACCCGGAACGGTGAAAAATACAGCGGAGACGGGCTGGGCGCTAGGGGAAGTTGCACGTCCGTGACAGGGGGGAGGATGTGGCGGTGGCGGGAGGCTGCCCTCCATCGATCCTTGCCCGGCGCGTATCCGCACCGGAGGAGCAGTCGAGCTGATCTTGCCATGCTCACGCTGCGCGCGGGCGGGGATCACGGTGAAATCGGTTCAAAAGATCGAAGTCAGTTCCGCATCATCAGGCTCCGGACTCGTGCCACTAAATAGATGCATCAGGCTTCTCGCGGCGCCACGGAATGCGACGAGGGAGGACCCGACGGCAGCATGTGCTGCGCAGTTGATGACGTCCGCCGCAGTCTGTTATTGAACTCCTCGAAGTGGTGCTTGTCTCGGTCTCCGTTCGTATTCGACATAACGCCATGCGTCAGGATCGGTCGCATATTGCCAGAGCACAAGCTTGCCCGCGTCGTCAGTGCCGAAGTAATAATATCGAAATTTTGGAGCGTCGATGTCGAGATCAAGGAGAAGGGCTTGGTGGCCAACCGTTCCGATTCGCCAACGACACTCGCAGTTCAACGATGGCCCCGGTCGGTTATCCGCTGTCGTCCCGTCGAGCAGGGTCGCGAAGTGACAGGTTCCATCAGGTCGCAGTGTGATCGTGTGTTGATTGGGAGTCAGTGAAGGCAGGTACCCCAGGTCTCGAAGGTCTTTCACGCTCTGCAGTGTCATCTGCCACGAACCGACGATTTCCTCTCTTGCGACATTACGCTTCAGATAGCGATCCTCAGAGCGTTGGCATGCGCCGGAGAGCAATAGCATCGCCACGGCTACCGTAACGCTCTTTACTGTCGGCATGGCGAACCTCTGTTCAAATATAGTTGACCGTTGCCTTCCGAAAGCTGCCGGACCGGCAATGGTGAGGCGCGCCGGCGGCTGGTTTGTTTGGTTACTGCGCGGGAACGTATGTCGGGTCCTGCGTCTGCATATCGATGACGGAACCGTAGGCGGTGATCTTGCCGTCGCCGTCGATGACGCGGATGGCGATACGGGCGTTGTAGGCGGTGCCGACGCCGAGTTGCTGGAGGACGCGGAACTGGCGGTATTCGTTGGCGGCCAGGGGGATGGTTACTTTCGGGGCGACTTTGGCGTCGGGGAGGAAGACGGAGACTTCGACTGTGACCGGCTGGCCGCTGACTTCGGCAATGCCGAGATTGGTGCGGTAACGGGTGGAGTCTTCGACCTGCAGGACGTTGAGGGTGCGGCCGCCTTTGGCGATGCCGTCGTCGGGAGTGACGGCGGCGATGAACTGGCCGTAGGTGCCGCCGCCGTCGACCTGGTTGTAGGTCCGGCCGGTGACGACGAGGTTGGCGTCCGTCAGCGTGTCGACGTGCATCGCGCCGCCGATGTTGGTGACTCCGAAGTGCGAGGCCAGGACGTTGTCGAGAACGCTGACTTCACCGGGATTGACTGTGAACGACCGCGAGATCGTGTCGCTGCTGCTGCTTCCGGTCTGCGGGTAGAGCGTCATCGTGACGAATTGCGGAGCGGTGCCGGAGTTGAAGATACGGAGGTCGCTGCGCCAGTTTGCGCCGCCGGTGCCGAGATCGGCCACGCCGGGGAGGACATAGCTTCGCGCGGGAGTCTGCGCGAGCGGGACGCCCGTGACGAGGAGCGGGTCGGTGGTGGTGTTGTCGACGACCGAGGCGTAGGCCATGACTTTGCCGTCGCCGTCGGTGACTTTCACTTCGACGCGGCCGTCGTCGAGGGAGATGTTTTGCGCGGCCAGGAATGAGTTGAGCTGCCGCTGTTCGCCTGCTTTCAGATCGATGGGGAGGTCGAGGAGATTCTTCCCGGCTGTGTCGAAGACACTCAGGAGGACGGAGGCCGGCTTGCCCGCGGCCTCGACGATGCCGAGGTTCGTGCGGTACGAGGGGGACTGCGCGATCTGCTGCATGCTGAGGATGCCTGCGCGCGCGTCGCCCGTCGTCGCCACCTTGCCGATGAAGCTCGCGAAGGGGATGGCCGGGATGTATTGGCCGAGCGTGCCGCCGGTGGACTGGTTGAAGGTGCGGCTGGAGGCGACGGTGACGAAGGAAACGTTGACGTCTTCCGTGTTTGGCGCTCCCTTGCCCGCGGTATTGAGCGGACGGATTTCGAGGACGCCGTTTGCGGCGTCGCCGAGCGCGCCGACGCCGTACCAGTTCTTGACGATGTCGTCGAGGGCCATGGTGTCGTTCGAGGCGATCGAGACCTGGGTCTGTTTGACCTGGGATGGATCGCCGCCGGCAGGCGTGAAGCGCAGAAGGTAGTTGATCTTCTGCAGCGACGTGTTGGTGATGCGGACGTCCGAGCGCCACTGGGAATTGATGCCGTCGAGATGGCCGACCGAGGGGATGATCAGCGAGTTGGCGGACGGCCCCGACGGCGGCGCTGGGGAGACAGGCGTCACGACGCTGACGGAGACCGGAACGGTTACGGGAGGCGTGACTCCGAGAGTGCCGATTTTTCCGCCACCGACCGGGAACGAAATGATGATCGTGGCGGTGAAGGTACCGTTCGGCAGATCGGCCGGATCGGCGGAGACGGTCAGCGTGATGCCGGCGGCCGGGAGGATTCCGCTGTTCGGAGAAACAGTCAGCCACGGCTCGTCGGTCGTGGCGGCGAAGGGAATGGCTGATCCCTGGCCTGGGACGAAGACCGTCTGCACGACCACGTGTTTGTTGTTGATGTCGACCGTCGAGCTCGGCCCCTGCGCGCTGATCTGCGGAATGGGAACGATGACGACGCGCACGGCGGCGGAGTATGGCCCCGGACCCTGGCCACAGGTGGCCAGGGCGCGAACGCGGTAGAAGAAGGCCGTCGGCGTCGCTGCGTCTTTCGTGAACGTCTTGGATGTCCCCGCGACCTGGAATGTCTGCGGGCTATCGAACCCCGCGGTGGCGGCTTCCTGCAATTCGTAATTCGCGACGCCGCTGTCGGTCCACTGCACGGTGTAGCTCTGGCCGGCGCTGGATGTACCGACGACGGAGAGCAGCGGCGCGGCGCCGCAGATGTAGAACGTCCCGTTGGCGGACTGGAGCTGATTGCAGTTCTGTATGCCGAGAGCCTGAACCGACCAGACCACCGTGCCGCCGCTGATCGGCAGGGTCAGCGACGTGCCGCTTGTGTTGCCGATCTCGTGGGTCGAGGCGCCATCGACCGCCGCGAAGAGTTTGTAGCTCGTCGCTCCGGGCACGGCGGTCCATGAGAAGGTCACCGGAGAAGTCACCGTCGATCCGTTGGCCGGCGAGACGAGCGCCGGCGGCTGCGCGCCGCACGCATTCGTCCCGATCTGGGTGGTGACGCTGGAGGCGTTGTTGCCGGAATTTGGATCGGTGGACGAACTGCTCACGGTGGCGGTGTTCATGACGGGGCCGGAGGTCGCGGTAACGGTGTAGGTGGCGGTGATCGTGATGCTTTGGTTGGAAGTGAGATTGCCGAGACTGCACGGGAAGGGTCCGGTGCAAGAGCCGCTGTTGGAGACGAAGGAAAGGCCGGCCGGCGTCGGGTCTGTGACGTTGACATTGATGGCCGTGGCGGGGCCGTTGTTGATGATCGTCAGCGTGTAGGTGATGGTCGATCCGGGTGTGGCGGAGGCCGGGCCGGTTTTCACGAGCAACAGATCGGCATTCGGCGGGCCGAACGGGGTGGTGGCGGTGGCGCTGTTGTTGCCGGCGGAGGGGTCGGACGTGGTGCTCGTCACCGTAGCGGTGTTGGCGATGCTGGTGCCGGTGAATGTCGGAGGCGTGGTGAAGGTGCTGGTGATGGTCTTGGACTGACCGGCGGTCAAGGTGCCGAGTGTGCAGGGGAAGGCGGTGGTGCAGGCGCCGCTGTTGGAGACGAAGGATGTGCCGGCGGGAGTGGGATCGTTGACGACGACCGCGGAGGCGTCGGACGGGCCGTTGTTTGTGACGGTGATCGTATAGACGAACGGGAAGCCGGCGGTGGCGGAGGCCGGGCCGTTTTTCGTGATGGAGAGGTCGGCGCTCGCGGTGACCGCAATGCTGAGCGGAGGCGCGGTATTGTTCCCAAGGTTGCTCTCGGACGTCGTCGTCGAAGCGGATGCGTTGTTTGTGATCGTACCGACGGCGCTCGCATTGATGACCAGTGTGACCGTGGCGTTGCTGCTGCCGCTGATCGTGCCGAGGCTGCAGTTCACCGGTCCGGCGCCGCTGCACAAGCCGCTGCTAGGAGTGGCGGAGACGAGGGTGCCATCGCTGAATGTATCGTTGAGAACGACGTTTGCCGCAGGGCCGGGGCCGGCGTTCGCGACAGTAATGACGATCGTCGCATTCTGCCCCTGCGAGACCGCGGCGGGGCCCGCCTGCGTCGCGCTGATGTCGGCGGGCTGCATGGCTGCTGTGACGGCCAGTGCCGCGGGCGGACCCGAGACATAGCTCGCCTGCAGGAATCCGCCCGCTCCTGGCGAGGGGAAGTTCTTCGTATCGAAGTCATTCGTTCGCGTGCCGGTAAAGGTGACAACGTTGTAGGTGTCGCCGTTGTTCGGCGTGTAGCCGAGCGGATTGACGACCGTGAGGGCGCCCGCAAGCGACACGTTGCCGGTGACGCTGAGCTGTCCGTATCCGGTGCCGGCGGTAGTCCCGTTGATGCGCGTGGTCAAAGTGCCGCCGCTCGTCTGGGTGTAGTTGCCAATAATCGAGAAAAGACCTGGAACGCTGATGTTGCCTGGGGTGAGCGATGCTGAACCGGCGTTTGTCACGTCGCCGGTTAGAGTGCTGGCGCCGTTCACGGCGCCGCCGTTGAACATGAATCCGACGGGGGAGCTGATCGGTGAGACAAAGGTTGTAACACCCGCGGTCTGGGTGAAGCCGTTGGTAAAGTTTGTCGTGCCAAACATGAACGAAGCAATGCCAGTGTTGATCAGAACAGGATCGAATGCGACTGTGCCTGGTGTGCCTGTGCCACGGTAGAGAACTCCTGTGTTGACGAATGACGGTGCAGGGTTGCCTGCAAGTGCGGCGATCCCGCTCTGGATTTCCAAGCCTCCATTGTTTGTGATCGTGACGCCAGGAGCGACCGAGAGTATGTTCGTGGCATTCGGTGGGTCGTAGATTCCGCTTGGTGCATTGTTGATGAGATTACGCGCCAGGGTCATGGGGCCGTACCCGCCTTGAATGCCGAACGTATTGGCTACTGTCAACGAGCCCGTTCCGGCCAGGGAACCGCCGAGCCAGGCGAGGTCGTTCGCTGTGATACTCCCCGCTCCGGTTGTCGATCCACCCCTGAGGAGCAGCATTTCCGTCGTAGTCGCACCGTTCAAGGTGAGTGTTCCGCTCTGGATTTCGATCCATCCTGGCGAGGCGAGGCTTACTGCGCCGGTAACGGTTGTCGATCCGCCGATGATCAGAAGGGTCCCGAGGCCGCTTACTGTCCCCCCAATCGAGTTCACGGCGCCGCTGAACTGTGCGATCGAGCCCGAGGCGATGGAGGCACTCGCGAACGATGAGTTGCCCAAGAGTTGGAGCCAGCCTCCGGTGACGTCGAGCGATCCCGTGCCACTGATCCGCGTGTTGATTTGGACGGGAACGGCCGGTCCGGATTTTCTCAGGATGCCATTGTTGATGAATGTTGACGGCAGTCCACATGTGCAAAAAAGGCCGCCGATTGCCTGAATGTCGAACGTTGCGTTGTTGGTGATAGTCAAGCCACCCAGTATGTTCATTGAGTTGGCGTCGTTGAACGTCGTATCGACCGATAGCGTGAGATTGCGGCCGAGAGAAAGCGAGTTCGTATTGAACTGTGCTGTACCGGCCGACACGATTGTCGTACCGGTTCCGCTCATCGAGCCTCCGCTCCAGGTGAACGAGCTGGTAGTCGTGACGTTGCCGGTGCCTCCGATTGTACCGGCGAGGAGGATGAGGTTCGCGACGCTGACGTTCGTGTTGGCGTTCAGCGTAGCGCCCGCGATTTTGAACGTTCCGGTGCCGGTGAAGGCGAAGCCTGCGGAGAGGTTGTGTGTTCCCGCGCCGAAGTCGAAAAATGTTCCGGGCTGGGCATCGAAAGTTCCGGTGTGCGTCACGCTCGTGGTGTCCAGGAATACCAGCACGCTTGCCTGCTCGCTGACAGTGCCGCCGCTGTTCGTCAGCGGCAGCGTGATGTTCAGTGTGCCCGCGCCGGTGTGCCTGAAGAGCCCCGTGTTTAGGAAGCTGCCGGTGGCGTTCCCTAGCGTGCCGCCGACGGTGGCGACCGTGAACGTTCCCGCGTTCGCTACGTTACTGCCGGCTTCAAAGTCGATTGCGTTGGCGCCGCTGTTCCAGTTGAAGTTCCCGCCCGCGTTGATGACAAGCGGACGGGCGTTGTAAATCAGCGAGCTGGTAGTGGTGTCGGCGTTCATCGCGCCGCCGCTCATGATGGTGATCGGCGAGCTGATTCCGCCGGTGATCGAGCCGCCGCTCCAATTGAACGTCGCGGCGCTCGGAATCGTGATTGCCGAGACACCGCCTAGCGAGCCCGCGGTCTCGTCAAAGAGCGACGGGAACGTGAACAGCGTGTTGATGTTGAGGATCCCTCCGTTAAGGCGGAGCGCTCCTGGTCCGGCGAACGAACCGCCCGAGACGCTGAACGAGCCGTTGAAGAAGTCGACGAAATTCGAGGCCTGCGTGGCCTTGAGGATGCCGAACGTCATCGAGCCGCCGGCGTTGAAGATGATGGTGCTGCCGCTCGACGCCGAACTCGCATCGGTCGAGCCGCCGGTCTGGTTGTAGGGAACGTCGAAGCGGAACCCGGAGCCGCCGGCGCTCTTCTTGACGACCCCGGCGTTGCTGAAGGTGTTGGTCCCGGTGCCGTTGGTGTTCATCGAGCCGTCGCTCTGGATGTCGAGGGTGCCGGTGGAGATGTTGTTGAACGTCGAGCCGCTGTCGAGGCTCGGCGGCTGTGCGATCGCGGAGAGCGTAGCGCTTCCGCCATTGTCGATCGTGTGACCGCTGACGCTCCTCGACCCGTACTCGCTGGTCATGTCGAACGTCGTGCCGGAGCTGATCACCGTGTGACCTGCGCCGCTGAGCGTGCCGCCGGTCCATTTGAGCGTGGCGGGCGACGTGACGGTAAGGGTCGAGGGCGTGCTGAACGTCCCTCCGTTGATCACGAGGTTCGTGTTGTTGATCGTCAGGGCGGCGCTGGTGGCCACCGTTCCGGAACCGTCAACGGTGACCTTGCCGCCGCTGAACGTCGTTCCGCTGGCCCATGTGTACGTCGATGAGAACGGCGTCGGGAACCAGACCTCGGTACCCGCCGCCATCGTGAACGAACCGGAGCTCGTGCCCGCGCCCAACACGTCGATGACGCCGCCGGTTAGGTTGACGCTTCCGGCGTGATTGAAGGACGGGTAGATCGAGAAGATACCGCTGGCGCTCGTCTTGACCATGCTTCCCGTGCTCGTATTCGTGACCGCGGTGGCTGTCCCGTCGGAGGCGATCGTGCCTCCGGCGCTGGAGATCGTGAACGTGGCGGTGTTGCTGATCGAGGCGGCGTTCGTCAGCGTCAGGTTGTTGGCGGTGGCGTTGAAGGTGAGCTGGCTGTTGTTCGTGAGCGTGCGCCCGTCCAGCGTCATTGCCCCATTCGCTCCCGTCAGCGTCATCGCACCGGGAGAGTTGATGGTGAATGGATTGCTGCCGGTGATCGTGCCGCCGGACCAGGTCGTCGTGCCGGTGAGGGTGACAGCGCCCGTGCCGCCGAGTGTGCCGCTGCTGATGCCCAGGCTGGGTGACCCGCTGAACGTCGTGGCCGTGTTGACGTTCAGGGTTCCGCCGGCAACCTTGACGGTTCCGGATCCTGAGAAGGCGCCGCTGCTGGCAAAGGTCCCGCCGGTGAAGTTGATGCTGTTGCCCGCGTTCGGGACGCTGACCGTGCCGGTCGACTGCCCGCCGCCGGCAAGATTCAGCGGTCCGGAGGCGCTGCTGGCGAGCGTGCTGCCCTGGTTGTCAACATAGGCTTGAATCGAAGATCCGGCCGATCCGGAGGTCTTGTTCACGTTCGCCGTACCGCTGATGCGGAGTGTTCCGGCGCCGGCGGGAGAAGCCAGGATGTCGTAGTCACCGGCGATGGAGAGCGAGCCGGGTGTCGTCGTTTCAAAGACCGCCGAAGCGCCATTGATGGTCAGCAGGTTGTTGATGACGGTCGGGGCGTAGGTGATGGTGGCGGTGCTCTTCATGACGCCGGTCAGTGTCATCGCCGAGAGGGAGCCGGCGAACAGCATGCTGTTCGATACGTTGAGAGGGCCGGTGCCGGCGATCGTTCCGCCCGCCCACTTCAGGCCGTCGCCGGCGTTGATGGAGGCGTTGAAGGTCTGCGTGCCGCTGTCGATCTCGATCGGCGTTCCGCCGCTGAAGGCCGCGCCGGAATTGAAGGTGTTGTCGCTGGCGAAGACGATCGGCTGTGAGCTGCCGGCGATGAACGAGCCGCTGTGCGTGCCCCCGCCCGAGAATCTGAAGCCGCCCGTGCCGCCGGTCGACGCGTTGACGGTGCCGTCGTTCTTGACGAAGCAGGAGATAGCGTTGACGGCGGTGCCGGACGTCTTGTGCATCGCACCGCCGCTGGCGATGTTGATCGATTCAGTGGCGGTACCGTTGATGGCCGCGTCGGTCTGCACGTTGAAAGTCGCGCCGCTTTGGACGTTGATGCTGGCACCGCTGCTGAGCGTCAAGGTGTTGGCGCCGGCGGTGTAGCTCAGCGAACCGGAGTCGGTGAAGGTCGTGTTGCTGATCGACATCGCTCCGATCGACCCGGTGAATTGCGCCGATCCGGCGGAGATCGTGCCGTTGCCCGTCAGCGAACCGCCATTGAAGATGAAGGGCGAGGAGAGCTGAATCGATCCGAGGCTGTTGAACGTGCCGCCGTTCACCACCACGCTTCCCTGGAAGCCGGTGATGCTCGCTCCTGCTGCCGTCCCTATCGTGCCGCCGGCGGCCACCGTGAAGGTGTTGTTGCTCGTGGCGGTGCTGGAGCTCTCCAGCGTCAGCGTGACGCCGCTGGGGATCTGAACGGGGATGCTGCCGTCGATCAGCAGCTTGACGGAATTGATGGGAACGTCGACGTTGATGGTCGTCCCCAGGAGGCTGAGGATGGAGGCGGTATCTCCGGAGCCGGACTGCCCGGGGTAGCCGCCGCCGCAGAGAAGCCACCGGCTGGTGTCGCTCCAGTTCGTGGTGGCCGGAGGAAGCAAGGTGACCATGACACAATTGTTTGCGGCGCTGGCGCTCGCGGGAGCCAACGCCATCGCCGCGAGGATGGTGAGGACGGCGAGGATGCGGCGGCCTCGTTTCCACGCAGTGTTCACAACGATCGCGCACGAATCGTGATTCGGTGTCGGCATAGCGGCACGAAGCTCCTGGTAGCTTTCTCTCTCGGAAACCTGGGAATCAGGGCGGACCAGCCCTCAAAATAACCGATGGGGATGAATTGTAAGTCACCTATGCGACAATCTCCACAGGTATGTCGGGACGGGAGGGGAAACGCGGTGTGACGCCGCCACGCACGGGCACGGCCATCGTCGTCCTGATGCTCATCCCCGTCGTGGCCTTTCTCCTCTTCTTCCTATGGGGATTCCTGCACGGCGCGATTTCGGAGGTCCGCCGGCCCGCGCACACGGAAGCATCGATTCTTGCGACGACGCCGCATCGCGGCGACATCGTTCTGATCCTCGACGACGTCGGCTTCGATCATCAGCCGCTGACGACGGCGATGGCCATCGACCCGAACGTGAACTTCGCGGTCCTGCCGAACGGTAAGCGCTCGACGGAGTTTGCCGCCACGCTGCACGGCCGCGGCTTCGAGTTGCTCTGCCATCTGCCGATGGAGCCCGAAGGATTTCCGCGCATCTCGCCCGGCGACGGGGCGGTGTTGACGACGATGTCGGACGCTGAGATCGCCCGGACCACGCGCGACAACATCGAGGTGGTCCGCTTCGCCCGCGGGGTGAACAACCACATGGGCTCCCGCGCCACCGCCGACCGCCGCGTGATGACCGACGTCCTCGGCGCGCTTCCGAACGGGATGTACTTCATCGATTCGAAAACGACCGGCAACTCAGTAGCGGGCAGCACGGCGCGTTCGATGCGCGTGAAGACCGCCTCGCGCAACGTCTTCCTCGACGATGTCCAGGATGCCGCGGCCATTCGACGCCAGCTCGACGAGCTCGCCCGGACGGCCGCCACGCGCGGGATGGCCGTCGGCATCGGCCACATGTATCCCTCGACCCTGCAAGTGCTGACCGAAGAGGCGCCGAGACTGCGTGCGAGCGGGTTTCGATTCGTTCGCGCCAGTACGGTGGTGGAGTGACTTGGTTGCTTGGTTGCTGAGTTGCTGGGTTACTGGGTTGCGGGGTTGCGCGGTCTCGGAGTCTCGCGGTGGTGTCGCGTGGTCTGAGGTTTCCATCGCGCAGCCCCACCGCGCAGAAACCCCGAGACCCCGTAACCCGTAACCGCGAGACCCCGCAACCGCGAGACCCCGTAACTACGAGACCCCGCAACCAAGCAACTCAGCAACCCAGTAACCTTCACAACCAATACACTCCGCCCCCACATGCTCCTCGCCCTCTTCCTCATCGACCTTGCCGCCGGGCTCTATCTCTTTCTCCCGCTGGTTGGCCGGCGTAACGCGGGGGTGAAGTTCTATCGGCTCATCCTCATCACCAGCGGAGCGCTCGCGCTCTGCGCGCAACTGGCCGCGTTTACGGCGCACGGCTACGGCATTCGGGTACTGGAAGCGTCGAGCATCCCGCTCACGATCATCGTCTACGTCACGCTCCGCTATCCGAAGCGACTCGTGTTCCGGATTCCGGCCGCGCTCCTCGGCGTCGTCTACATCGTCGCTCCGGTGATCGCCTGGCGTGAGGCGACGCACGCCACGCTGGCCTGGTCGGTCGTTGGAGCATTGTCGAGCGTGGCGCTTCTCGGCAGCGTGAACCTGGCCATGCTCCTCGGGCATTGGTATCTCGTCGTCCGCGGCATGGCTATCGATCCCCTCAAGCGCCTCACGATCGCCACGCTCGCCGCGACGATCATCAGAATCGTCGTCGTTACCATCGCCGTCATCGCCGGCGGCGCCTGGCAGGAAGTGGCCATGCGGCAGGGGATCTTCTTCCTGATGCGGGCGGGCTGGGGACTGGCCGGACCGCTGATGCTCTTTCCGCTGGTGTGGGGGACGGTGAAGATCCGCTCCACCATGGCGGCCACCGGCATCCTCTACGTCGATGTCGTTGCGGTCGTCATCGGTGAGGTGCTCGGCGCGTGGCTGAGCGCGATTGTGCACTTGCCTGTTTAGTAGATTAGTGGATTAGTAGATTAGTGGATTGGACGCTGGCAGCCCCGCGATTAGTAGATTAGTAGATTAGTGGATTAGTAGATTGGTAGATTAGTGGTTTAGTGGATTGGGCGCTAGCGACCCGGCAACCCGCTAATCTACTAATCCACTAATCTACTAATCTACTAATCTACTAATCTACTAATCCTACCCATGTCCCTCTTCCGCTCCCGGCGGAGCCGATCCGTACACATGCCGGTCGTGGATCACCAGGTCGAACGGTTTCAGCGCAGGATTCGGCCGGTAGCCGCGATGCACGGCCTGACAGTCGTAGCAGACGATGACATCCTTCACGATGCGCCAGACGATGTAGTCGAGGATCGTCACGCCGAGCAGCGACAGGCCATAGGTCCACGGCACGAAGATCGAGCCGAGGACGACGAGGGCGATGCCGGTCCTGCGGTTGAAATCCTTCTGAAAGTAGAGCTCCTCATGTCCGCAGGCAGCACAGCGATCGATGATGGCCGCGGCGTCGGGCGCGACGACGTCGTTCGCCGCGCCGCAGAACTCACAAGGACGCGGCGCCTCGCCGGCGTCACGGCCGAGGCGTTTTTCGCACTTGAGGCAGAGGAAGTGGACGGAGGGCATGGGGGTAACGAGTTGTCGGTTGTCGGTGGTCAGGAGGTGAACGCGGTTTGAGCTCTGAACGCTTCGTACCGCGGCTGCGGCAGGCTCAAAGGTTGTGAAGAAACCCGCCTCCACAAGCAATTTGTTCTATGAAAGCGATTGTCAAGGGCAGACCTCTTCCTTGCTGATTGCTTTTCCGTTTTTTTCCTGGCAATCAGCCCCTTCCGGCCCGAAGAGGACGATCGAGAGTGCTCGATGGGTGGCGGCGCAGTCGTTCGCTTTGGACTCATCGTCGATGTTCTCCGTCGATCTGTGTTGAGACGATTGCAAGCGTGGCGGCGATCACTCGAGGTGTCGACCATGGTTCTATCTGAGACTCGCGCATGGTGGCGCGGACCTGGCGCTTGTGCTGGTCATACGAGGGGGCCTGTGGTCATCCGAGTGCCTTGGCGAGACTGCCGGCCAGGCCAAACAAATTAAGCTGAGACTTCCCCTCGAACCATCGGCTCGGATCGAGCGGCGGACCTCGAGACGGTCACCCGCTCTCTCAGTCGTCGTCGCCGAGCGCTAAGTCGTTTGCATCGTCAGTTTCTTTGGATCGAAGAACTCTCCTTTCTTCCACAGACGGAGTGCCACCGAGGCGATCTTCCGCGCGAGCGTGACTTTGGCCAGCTCGGGCTTGGTACCACGGGCGACACAGGCCTTGTAGATGTCGTTGAGCGGTCCTGGCTTGGCTGCTGCCGCATTGGCCGCTCCCTTGAAGATCGATTTGAGCATCGGGTTGTGGTTGCGGTTCAGACCACGCGTCCGAGGTGCTTTTTTCCGTCGGCGGAGCTTGCCGTCGGCGAACTCCTCGTCGGCACTCGTTCGCGTGATCACGGCCAGCCCGGAGTACGGCCAAATGTTGCGCTTGGTGCGGAACCGGTGCGGTGTGGCCATGATGGCCATGAGCTGGGCAACACGCACGTCGCCGAGGAACGGGATGGAGCGGAGGTTCTTCCATCCTGAGTGCTTCTTGGCCTCGGCCACCATTGCCGCTTTGGCCTTCGGTCGCAGCTCCAGCAGCAGGTCGAGCTGTGCGAGCAGGGACTCAGCGCGGAATCGCGCTCCGGGCGTTTTGATCTGGTCCAACCACGTTCCACGCGATGCCGCTCGGTAAACGGACATCCCCGGCGTGGGGATGGCCCGAGCGCGGAACATCGCCTTGATCCGGAGCATCACGCGCGTCGTATCTTCAATCAGGGCGTTGTAGTTGCGAACGAACTCCTTGAGGGTGAGCATGCTCGTCGCTCCGTGGTAGACCGTCTTCAACGATCCCAGCCGCAGACGTTCCGACAGGTCAGCCGCGTCGATGTGGTCACTCTTGTTTCCCACTTCGCTCTTGCCGCGCACGTTGCAGACGACCACACGCTCGGCATCCGGTAGCAGCAGATCGTGCAGCCACTGCGCCTGCGTGCCTTCCTCGAAGGCAAGGTGTACGCGTGAGCCCAGCCCGCGCACGAGCCGCAAGATCGCCGGCGCCTCAGTCGGCACCGTCGCATTCATCACGATCGCCCCGCGTTCGTCGCGAACGCAGGCAACGATCGTTGCCTGGTGGACATCCAACCCGAGATAATGGATTGCCTCGTTTTTTTTCATGGCAGCCGTCCCTTCCTTTCGTTTGGTTTCTGGCGATTCCAAACTTATAGGAAGGGGCGTGCTTTCAACATGCGTCATCCTGAGCCTGCCGCAGCCGCTGAGCGAGCGTCAGCGAGCGAGTGCGGCGGAGGACGGCGAAGGATCTCCAGTGGCAGGGCCTGGGGCAAGAGCGAAACTGTAGTTTTGTGAGAGATATCAACGACAAACCACATCTGCGCTTCTGCCCCATACCGCGCATCTGGAGATCCTTCGCCGTCCTCCGCCGCCTTTCGTTCGCTACGCTCGCTCAGCGGCTCCGGCAGGCTCAGGATGACAAATTACGTTAGGTGTCGCGCTCCAGGACACTCTCGTGCTATCTGAGATTCATCCGCTCCTGACCGCCGCCGCCACTCCCGCCGCGGCCAGCAACCCCCCGCCCAGGACCACCATCGTCATCGGCAGGCCGCGGTGTTCGGCGATGGTGCCGGCGATCAGGTTGCCGAAGGGGAGGAAGCCGAAGAAGCCGAAGGTGTACATGCTGAGGACGCGGCCGCGCATGGCGTCGGGGACGCGGTTCTGGATCGAGGTGTTGCAGAGAGCCACGCTGACGACCATGGCGCAGCCGCAGACGGCCAGCAGCGGGACGATGATCAGGCGCGCGTGCGTGAATCCGATCGCGCCGAGGGCCACGCCGAAAACAGCCAGCGAGGCGATGATCATCCGCATGATCTTCACGGGCGTTCGGATCGAAAGCGCCAGGGCGCCCAGCAGCGCACCGATGCCGATCGACCCCATGAGGATACCCAGACCGCGGGCGTCGTCGTGAACGTACAGATTGCGCGCCGCCATCGGCATCAGCGTCATGTAGGGATAGCCGAGGAGGCTGACCACGGCCACGATGGCCAGGTTGAGAAACATGACCCGGTCGCCGCGAACGTAGCGGAACCCTTCGATCAGCCGCGTGCCGAGCGCCCCGACCGGCGGCTCGTGTACCTGCCGTTTCCGCAATCGTCCCAGGACGAAGATCAGCGGTATGAAGGAGAGCGCGTTCAGCAGGAAACACCACAGGCTGCCCCACGCGGCCAGCGTCAAACCGGCCAGAAGCGGCCCTAGGACGCGGGAGAGATTGAACTGGAGCGAATTCATGGCCACGGCGTTGGAGAGCCGGGCCCGGTCATCGAGCAGGTCGATGATCATGGCCTGATAGGCCGGCGCCGAAAACGAAATGGCCACGCCGCTGAGGACCGAAGCAGCCACGATGTGCCACACCGTGATGTGCCCTGTCCGGATGGCGATGGCGATGAAGAGCGCCGAGAGCGCCTGCGCGCACTGCGACAACTGCACCACCCGCCGCCGGTCGAGATGATCGGCCAGCACGCCGGCCGGCAACATCAGAAAGAGCGACGGCGCGGAGTTGGCGAAGGCCACGAAGCCTAGGAGGAACGGCGAGTCGGTCAGCTTGTAGACCAGCCACCCCTGCGCCAGCCCCTGCATCCATGAACCGATGTTGGAGAAGAACTGGGCGGTCCAGAAACGGCGATAGTCGCGTTCTTGAAAGGCTTCGAACATGGTGGCGCGTCGCGCGTTGTCGGTTGTCTGCGCCTGCGGCGCGTTGTCGGTTGTCGGTGGTTGGTGGTTGGTTGGCGGTGGTTGGTTGTCGGTGGTTGGTTGTCGGTGGTTGGTTGTCGGTTGTCGATGGTCAGTCTTCTTCTTCGCGTCGCGTCTTCGCGTGAAATCAATCTTCACGCGAAAGCGCGACAACCGACAACCGACAACCGATAACTGACAACCGACAACCGACAAGGCGCGAAGCGCAACGAAGCCGCGCATAATATCCTCTCTCGATGCTCGATCAAGACCGCCGCCGGGCCGAGCGAATTCTGCTTTCTTCGCCGATTACCGGACACGTCGCCGAGTGCGCGGTTTGCATCGTCGACATCGGTTTCGGGGGCATGCTGATCGAGCACGACGGACCGCTGATGCTCGGGCCGCAGACGCTGCGATTCGATTGGGACGGCGCGGACATGGCGGTCGACTGCACGATCATCCGCACCGTGCCCTCGGGCGCGGCCTTCCGCAGCGGTCTGCAATTCAGCGACCGCGACCTGCCGCTCATGAGACGCATCGTCTCCACCCTGACCGAGCGCGACGAGATGGACCGGCTGCGCACGCTCGTCGAGGCGTCCAAGCTGATCAACTCCTCGATCGATCCCGGCACCTTATTCGCCTCGATCCTTACCGTGGCCCGGAAAGAGCTGCACGTCGAGCGCGGCACGCTCTACTTCGTCGATGAGCAGAAGCAGGAGATCTGGACGAAGATCGCCGGCGAGCTGTCCAGCGAGATCCGCCTTCCCATCGGCAAGGGTCTGGCCGGCACGGTGGCGGCCACCGGCCAGCCGTTGATCCTTCATGACGCCTACGACGACCCGCGCTTCGACCGTTCGCTCGATCAGAAGACCGGTTACCGCACTCGCTCGATGCTCTGCGTTCCGATCCGGAACCGCGGCCAGCGCATCGTGGGCGTCCTGCAGCTTCTCAACAAGACCACGGGCTTGTTCGGGCCGCGCGATCTCGAGTTTCTCAGCGACATCTCCGATCACATGGCCATCGCCATGGAGAATGCCACGCTGCACATGGAGCTGCTGGAGAAGCAGCGGATGGAGCAGGAGCTGGCCCTCGGCCGCGAGATTCAGGGCCAGCTTCTCCCCTCCGCGCCGGTCGACGTCCACGGCGTCGAGCTGGCCGCGCTGAGCCTCCCCTGCTACGAGGTCGGCGGCGACTATTTCGATTTCATCGAGCTCCCGGACGGCGACCTCGGCCTGGCCATCGGCGACGTCTCGGGCAAAGGCGTCTCCGCGGCCTTGATCATGTCCAGCGTGCAGGCCGCGCTGCGCGTGGCCGCGCCGATCGAGAGCGACCTGGCCCGCCTCGTGGCGCGCCTCAACGCGCTCATCTTCCGCGGCGCCAGCGGCCGCAAGTACGCCACGTTTTTCTTCGGCCGCTACACGCCGTCGACCGGCCTGCTGCGCTACGTCAACGCCGGCCACAACCCACCCTACCTCGTCACCGCGGACGGCGTGACCGCGATCGGATCGACCGGCAGACCGATCGGCATCCTCCCGGAGTCGTCGTATACCGAGGGAACGATCGAGCTGCCCCAGGGATCGACGCTCTTTCTCTACACCGATGGCCTCAACGAAGCCGCCGATCCCTCGGACACCGAATTCGGCGACGATCAACTGCGCGCCCTGTTTCTCGCCCAACGCGACGCCGCCACGGAATCGATCCCCTCCCGCGTGCTCAACGCCATCACCGCATTCGAACGCGGCGCTCGAGCGACGGATGACAAGACGATCGTGGTGATGAGGAGGGGGTAGGGCGGTCACACCGTCATCCTCAACCTGTCATCCTGAGGCTGCCGCAGCCGCGCCCATGGTGTTGGTGACAGCGCAGAGCAAACGTCGCGGCGGAGGACGCCGAAGGACCCCCCCACTACGTGCCGGAAAGGGAGGGGGCTTTCGGCGTCACATCAATGTTGGGGCCTGCTCGGATCGTAGGTGCTGCGTAGCAGGGCAAAGTCCCCCGCACTACCCGCACGTAGCAACGGGGTCCTTCGGCGTCCTCCGCCGCGGGATCAGATTTGAGCAAGCACCATCACTCGTACCGCGGCGGAGCCTGCCCTGAGCGAAGCCGAAGGGGCAGCCTCAGGATGACAGTAATCCCCCGAGTAAAATCCTCCCCATGCTCGTCACCACATCCTACAAAGACCTCCCCACCCCCACCGGCCCGATGCGCATCCACGTCTATGCGCCCGTGGCAACGGGAACGTTTCCCGGTCTTCTCCTCTATCCCGAGATCTTCCAGCAGACGGGGCCGATCGCGCGGCTCTCCGTGCAGTTCGCCAGCCACGGGTACGTCGTCATGGCGCCGGAGATCTATCACGAGCATGAGCCGGCCGGCACGGTCCTCGGGTACGACGAGGAGGGGAAGAACAAAGGGAACGCCTACAAGAAGTCGACGAAGCTCTCCACCTTCGACAACGACGCGCGCGTGGTCACCGACGCGCTGCGCGCTCATCCGCAGTGCAACGGCCGCCTCGGCACGGTCGGCTTCTGCATCGGGGGACATCTGGCCGTCCGCGCGGCGCTGCAGCCGGAGATCCTGGCGTGTTGCTCCTTCTATCCCACCGACCTCCACTCCGGAACGATCGGCGAAGGAGAGAACGCCGACACGCTGGCGCGGGTGAGCGAGCTGCACGGCGAGCTGACGCTCATCTGGGGCCGGCAGGACCCGCACATCCCCGCCGAGGGACGGCTGACGGTGTATCGCGCCCTCAACCAGGCCGGCACGCGATTCAGTTGGCACGAGGTGAACGGCGAGCACGCCTTCATGCGGGATGAAGGCGCGCGCTACGACGCCGAGCTGGCGCGAGAGTGCATGGGAATCGCGCTGGGGCTGTTTCGGAGGGCGCTGTGATCGCGGTCGCGGGGTTACGGGGTCTCGCGGTCTCGCGGCCTCGGGGTCTCGCGGTCTCGGGGTCTCGGGGTTTCGCGGTTAACCTGCATTTCAGAACCTGATTGAGCCTCCGTGCCTGCCGCCGCAAGCCAGGGACCGATGTGGCACAGACACTCTTGTCTGTGCTCTGGCCGAAGCCGCTGGCCGCGAGGGCTTGCAATCTCTCGAGTCGGGCGAGCTCCCCGCACAGACAAGAGTGTCTGTGCCACATCGGTCCTGCTCATCGGCACCACTTCCGCGCGATCGGCAAACAGGCCTCGGGCAATTCCACTGTCGTGCGTGAAACCCGAGTTAAGAGATTCGCGGCTACGGCGTACTCGGCGATCAGTGGTCCGCCGGCTTCGGCGTGAGACTGAAGTTGACGGCAAGGTCAAAGACGACGTCCACCGGCTGGCCGTTGAGCGTTCCCGGCTCGAAGGTCCATTGCTTTACGGCGGCCAGGGCCGCGTCGTTGAGCATCGGAACCGGCTTCAGGACGACGGCATCCTTCACCTTTCCCTCGCGGGTGATGACCGCCTTGACGATGACGACGCCGGTGATGCGCGCTTTGCGCGCCTCCTCCGGATAAACCGGCTCGACACGATGGATGAGCCGCGGCGCCTTGACGTCGCCGCTGACCCGCAAGTCGCTGGACAGGTCCATCACGTGGCGCGGCCCGGTCGACCAGGTCGTCTGGATCCGCTCCTCCATCGTGTCTCCCTTGCTGAGCTCCGCGGTCGCGATCAGGTCCTGACCGGTGGCGCGCAGCACGAGATGGATGCGCCTCTCACCGGTATCGTCGGTCCACTCGGCCTGAGTGCCGCTCGCGGCGACCAGATGCGGCGAGGCCAGCGTGGCCCCTGTGGCCACGTCGACGATCGTGACATTGAATTGATCGCCACCGGTGATCGGAACGACGTCGATGCTGATCGCGTGATGGTCCGACTTCCACTGGTACGACGCCGCCTGGGCGGCGAAAGTAGTGACGAAAAGAAGGAGAGCGAGGGCGGTGCGCATGTCCTGATTCTAGGCTGGCGGCGCCGTCCGGCCCTGCCCCCTTCGACCTCTCACGCCGCTCGTGAGACCGCCTCCCTGGATTCGACGCACTCCGTGAGTCCATGAATTGCCTTCCGGAGGCAATTGATTTGCTCCCGGAGGCAAAAGATCTGTTCCCGGAGGCAATTGATTGCTTCCCGGAGGCAATTGGTTGGCTCCGCAAGGCCATGAATGCTCCCAAATTGGTGAGTTATCGCGTTGGAAAGGTGTGCGTCCACTCCGCGCCTCACAAACTCGAACCCGATGAAGGGAACGACTCGCTCGATACGGCGACAACTACCCATCGGAGCGGCGTCCGTAACGCTGGCGGCCCGGCGGCGCTACGTGCGCGGCGCTAAGCTCCCTACGGCCGCAGCACACTCTTGCAGTCGATGGTCCCCTGCAAGCGCACGCCCTCGGCGGTCGTGGCGTCGAAGGTGACGATGGCGGTGGCGCCCTTGTCGTCGACGGTGACCGTTCCGCTGCCGCTCTTCTTCTCGGTCTCGACCTTGTACTCGGCGACGCGGGCCGTGATCCGCCCGAAGGCGACGTTGAGGAAGAAGTTGTGCGTCCCCTTGGCCGCTTCCTTGGCGTCGGGCACGATGAGTTGGAGGCTGTTCAGCTTCTTCGGATCGTTCTCCCTCACCAGCGAGAACTGATTCCCCCACGACTCCTTCCCGGTCATCCCGGCCGAACAGCCGCCGCGATCGGTGGTCCCGTCATACGTCCCGGCATGCGCTCCCCCGGTGATGACGACGTGCACGGTCTCCGTGACGTCGGCGGCGAACACCGCCGGCGCGGTGAGGATGAGAAGCAGAGCCAGACTGCGAAGCAGACGATTCATGAAAGCCCCCTGTTTTCTGCGGCTTGGCCGCGTTGTCGGTTGATCGCGGCTTTTGCCGCGTTTCAGATTTTGGTGGTTATTGTACCGGCGTTCCGCGTCGCGCCGAACGACCACGCGCGCCGGAGCACAGGCGCTCTCCAAGGCTGGGTGGCCCGCTTCTCTGTCATTCCGAGCGCGGCGGAACCCCCCTTCGACTCGCTTGCGCTCGCTCAGGGCAGGCTCAGGGGTAGAGCAAGGGGAGGAACCCCCTCCCTGGAACCCGGAAGGGCCGGGGCGATGTCAAACCCGTGAACAGACTCGGCGAGTCTGTTAACAGACTCCGGGAGTCCGTGAATAGACTCTGCGGGTTTGTTAACAGACTCCGCGAGTCCGTTGACAGACTCTGGGAGTCCGTTGACAGACTCCGCGAGTCTGTTGACAGACTCTGGGAGTCTGTTAATAGACTCTGGGAGTCTGTTAATAGACTCTGGGAGTCTGTTAATAGACTCTGGGAGTCTGTTGATAGACTCTGGGAGTCTGTTGATAGACTCTGGGAGTCTGTTAACAGACTCCGCGAGTCCGTTGACACACCATAATTGGTGTGTTTGACGCCAGGTCGATACGACCTTGTGCTTGAATGCACCAGTTTTGGAGAGAGGGGAAGGTCTCCCGCGTCCGGACGCAACACCGGGAGGCCATGAATGTGAATCCACTCCGCGACTCACGAACCGACCCCGATGAAGGGGAGACTCGTTCGATACGGCGAACCACTACACGCCGGAGCGGCGTCGGCAGCGCTGGCGGCCCGCCGGCTGGACCGCTGTCGCCTGCCCTCAGGGGCCCGGCGGCGGTTCTCTTGTTCGCCTGCGAGCCGACAGCGCTACGACCGCGTCCTGCTGCCTCGCGCGATCAGGTAGACACCCAATCCGATCAAGTGCAGGAAGAAAACCACCACCACCCAGAGCGCCCCGTTCATCCCC
Source organism: Thermoanaerobaculia bacterium (assembly GCA_035482045.1). Lineage (GTDB taxonomy): Bacteria > Acidobacteriota > Thermoanaerobaculia > Gp7-AA8 > Gp7-AA8 > JADGNZ01. The sequence continues at coordinate 35,185 of DATHRD010000025.1, read as the reverse complement.
CGACGGGAGGCATCCCGGTACACTCAGACCAGAAGTGCGATCCAGACAGCGAGAAGCCCGGCGACGACGACCAGCTCTGGCAGCCCCAGATTGCCGTAGATCGTCGCTGATGTTGACGTCATTCGAGTGACCTCATCGGTCGAACAACCGGGCGCGGACCATGCCTTCGAAGCGGATCATCCGCGCATTCTGCACGAAAGTCTTCACCACAGAGACACAGAGGACGCAGAGGCCTCCGTGTCCTCAGTGTCTCTGTGGTCATGCTTTTTCGGTTGGGCACGGGATGGCACCAACGCACGGGAAACTCCACTTCGCCGGCGAAGCCGGCGTAAGAACCGTAGCCCCCGTCTTCAGACGGGGGAAACCCGTGCGCCCCATTTCCGGAGCCCGCTTTAGCGGGCGAAAGAACGGTGTCCGCGCGGCTCTCTGCCGCCCGCTCAAGCGGGCTCGCGACCTTGGGGACTCCGCTTTCCCCCGCCTGAAGGCGGGGGCTACGGTTCTCAAGCCGGCTTCGCCGGCCGACAGTCCGCACGGTTGTAGAGCCTGCCCTGAGCGAGCGAAGCGAGTCGAAGGGTTCGTGATCTCGACCTGATGCTCCAGCAGTCCGGATTCAGACTCCAGCGGTTCCCTCGGAAGCAAGGCCCGTTACTTCCTGATCCGTTTCATCCCCGGCGAAACAATCGTGCGCAAACCTCTTCCCAGGGAATGGTGACGGCGCCCGATTCGATCTCAAGCCAGCGCCGTTCTGCTTCCGCGGCCCAAAGCTCCTCGACATCCGGATCAGGAGGGGGCTCCAGGCTTTCGATCAGCAGGCCGGCCAGCGTCGCGCGATCGCCCTCGGAGAGCTCCAACGCGTCACCGAGCATCGTCTGTAGGTCGCGTGCCACGGACGATATTCTACCGCCGACCCACCCTCCTGTCGTTCCAAGCCCGGAGGCGCCCCTTCGGCTCGCTACGCTCGCGCGGCGCAGGTTCCGGACGGGGCAAAGCCAAGGAACCCCCTCCCTGAAACCCGGAAAAAGCGGCGCGACTTGAAACACTCAGTTCAAGCTCGGATCGCAGACTTCGGCAGCTCGATCGCAGGGAGACTCCGGTTTCACCGGCAAAGCCGGCGTAAGAACGTCCGCGCGATTCTCTGCCGCCCGCTAAAGCGGGCTCGCGATCTTTGGGGGCTTCGCTTTCCCCCGCCTGAAGGCGGGCGCTATGGTTCTCAAGCCGGCTTCGCCGACCGAGGAATCACATCGCCCGTTGCAGACATGCTCGCGTTGGAATCTAGTTCGTTACGCCACAGGCGTTGGGCTACCAGACTCACCTTCGCTCAATGGCATCGCGACGTACATTCGCCCGTTGATGCGCGAAACCCACGCCGTTCTCCGTTGCGCATATGGCCACTGCTTCATCGGCTTGCGTGTCTCCCGCGGCGATTTCGGCGTAACGCCTCTCCACCATAGGCCATGAAGAGATGTTCTATCACTAGCGAAGGTGCTTGCTGTCACTGGCACATATTCCTGCGGGATCACGCGACCTGAGCGGAATGGAAGTGCGAACCGCAAATCGGCCGCCATTTGCTGCACGTCGCCCGGCACGGCGCACCAACTGACGACCCAATCCTTCTCCGGTCTCTGGCGCAGGCTAACGATCGCGTATCGCTTCGCAGCGAGGTGATAAAACACCCGTCGCGCAACAGCTTGCGGTGCCACTCGAAACAGACGGGCCACTCGCGGCAGAAGATGAACGCTCCGCTCGGGATAACCCGGATCAAACCCATTCTGGTACAGCCACCGTTCGAGCGGTGCGCGCGGGAGCAAAAACCCCGCCGCAAATCGATTGCATAAATACTCAACCACGGGATCATTGTGGCGTTGCAGCGGCGAACGTCCTCGGCTGCAATCCCCGCGCTCTAGAAAGAGCGTATGCCCAAGCTCATGACCAATTGTGAATCGCCGCGCCAGCTCTGGCAGACCAGAGTTAACATAGATCGCGAACCCCCCCTCACGCTCCGTGATGTACGCCTGACCCGGAACGTCTAGCGAGAAAAACAACGCATTGACATTGTGTCGAGCAAGAACTGACGCCGTTACCTCAACCGCTGTAGATTTGATACTGCCGCGCGCAGTTAGTAAAGCTTCATCGTCGATCCACGCCAATAGGTCCGGCATCCCGAGTTTGCTTTCTAAATCGGCAAACACCGGAGACGTTCGATCGAATGGAGTATCAAGATCACGACTATTCATGAGCCCCACCGAAGTGCTGGCGCTTGACAACGTCCGCAACGCTTGCAAGTCTCTTGCGAAAAGGTCTGCCGTCACGAGCTGTCTTTAGCAACAACGTGGCCGCAGCGTTTCGGAGAGTTGGGAAATCCTGAGGCTTCACAGTGATATCGCCAAAGATCTCTGCCACATTCGCCTCGACAACGTCCTCGTATGCGGCAAGCAACTGACCTGGCTCTCGCGAACTGCCTCCTCCCAGGAGTTCCGCGGTGCACAACCGCAGCAATAACGCGCATTGCTTGTCACTGAGTTCTCTCGACACAATCAACCGTACGCTCCACAAAGCTCGATGTGCAGCGAGAATCTGCGCGAGACGCGGCCTTATCACGGTATCGTCTATATCCTTGAGAAATTTCTTGTCGCCTCGCCAGAGCACTTTCATTTTGGCGAGCTTCATGTTCATTACCTTCGACTCGCCCGTTTCCGGGTCACGCTCGAATGGCGGAGCATACATCAGCACATCACCACGATTTGCGCCGATCACCTCGCCGAGTTCGTCCTCAAACTCCCGTCGCTGTTCAGGGCTCTGAACGCGTGCCAAAGCATTTTCTAAGAATTTGAAGGCGTGATCGTGATCCGATGCCCCAAGGAAGTCGCTTTCGCTAAAAACGTGTAACGTCCGATGCAACCGACGATGAATTACGCAATCCGCCATATGCTTGGCCGTGTCTGGCATCCGATCGTCCGTTGCGAGCCATCTGAGGAGCGTATCGTCGCTATGGATCAGCAAGTCACTCTCGGTCAGCACCTTCGCCGTTTTCGCATCGAGCAGCGCCCGACCGATCATCACGCCAGCGACTATCTTCGCGTGATGAAAATACGCACGTTCAGCGAGCAAATAACGCGATTCCAACAATCGCCCAAGATCGCTCAACGTGTCCCGACGCGGCGTAGGCTTCTCCTTTGACTTCCAAAGGCGCACGAAAGCGCGGCGCTTGCCATCGTTGTCTACGTCCAAATACAGAAAGTTCAGGAAACGGTATTCGAGCGCAATGCCGAGATTGCAGAAATGGTCATCACGGCGAAGATAGTCCAGCAAGTCGGCACATACGGTGTTGCTGACTAGATCATAGATAAAGACATCGGCGGGGTCGAGAGCAGGAAGGTCACTCAAGTATTGATGTAAGGCGTTGGATACGGCCGGCGCAGTGCCTTTGTCGTTGTAGAGGTAAACGCGGAGTAATGTTGAATATACCTCCTCGCTCAATTCTGTCTTGATGATCGTGCCAATCTCGCTTGCTGGTCCCAGGAATCGGTGAATACGATCGTAATTCTCATCATGTCTGCCGAAAATCTGCAATTCATCTTCGATTGTATGGCCGAACGGTACATGCGTGATGTCATGCAGCAACGCGTAAAGCCGTGCCACGATTTCTTGCCGTGGCGCTATCTCACTGTGCCGCGCATCGTTGTGGGTGTTGCTCCTGACTGCCTCGATCATCCGGGCCGCCATCGCCAGCGTGCCTAGTGAATGATCGAATCGAGTGTGAATGGCTGTCGGGTAGACAAGATTAACCGTGCCTAGCTGACGAATTCCGCGAAGCCGCTGAAAGTCTGCCGAATCGATCACCTTCAACTCAGCCGCTGTAACGAAGACATCACCGCTGACGGCGATTCGGATTGTCTTGCGAATCTTTAGCGCATCGTCGCCAACCTGATCGGTATCTACGCCCGTCGTTTCAGCGGTGCGCGCGACTATTTCGGCCTGTTCAGGATTGCGTCGTCTTTGCGCCATTTCTTACCTTAGAAGATTCGGCGAGCGATGAGCGCGTAGCTCTATTCCGCCAAGATCCTACGAACACCCACTCGTACTCCCACAATTCAAACACTTGTAACAAGCCCCATTCCGCACCATGATCGACCCACAGTCCGAGCACGACGGCGCATCCTGCTGATACCGGAAGGTGGCTGTGTTCCGGGCGTTCGGCCCGTCCGCATCCTTCGGGGCGGCGATGATCGGCGAGGTGCCGAGGGACGTGACGAACGACGCGTCGTCCTTGGAAAGGGGAGAGACGTTGGGAACCGGCTTCGGGGTGACAGCGGCATCCTCCCGAATGATCACCCCGGCCTGGGCCTGGCTCTCGCGGTCCAGGAACTTGGTGGCCAGCCATTTGAAGATGTAGTCCATGATCGACTTGGTCATGGGGATCTCGGGGTTCTTGGTGAAGCCGGACGGTTCAAAGCGCGTGTGGGTGAATTTGTCGACCAGGAAGTTCAGGGGGACGCCGTGCTGGAGGGCCAGGGACGTCATCGTGGCGAAGCTGTCCATGAGGCCGGAGATGGTCGAGCCTTCCTTGGCCATGGTGATGAAGATCTCGCCAGGCGTGCCGTCCTCGTACTTGCCGACGGTGATGTAGCCCTCGTGGCCGCTGATGGAGAACTTGTGGGTGATGGACTCGCGCTCGTCGGGGAGCTTGCGGCGGACGGCGGTGGGGGTCACGCCGAGGTCGGTGAGCTTGTCTTTGTCCTTGCCGGTGGAGAGGGGCTGCGAGCGCTTGCAGCCGTCGCGGTAGACGGCTACGGCTTTGAGGCCGAGCTTCCAGGCTTCGACGTACGCCGTCTCGATCTCGTCGATCGTCGCGTTGGCCGGCATGTTGATGGTCTTGGAGATGGCGCCGCTGATGAACGGCTGCACGGCTCCCATCATCTTCAGGTGGCCCATGTAGTGGATGGAGCGGCTGCCGTTCTTCGGCTTGAAGGCGCAGTCGAAGACGGTGAGGTGCTGGTCGAGGAGGTGCGGCGCACCTTCGATGGTGTCGTTCTCGTCGATGTACTGAACGATCTCGTTGATCTGCTTGGCGTCGTAGCCGAGGCGCTTCAGGGCCGTGGGGACGGTCTGATTGACGATCTTCAGCATGCCGCCGCCGACGAGCTTCTTGTACTTGACCAGGGCGATATCGGGCTCGATGCCGGTGGTGTCGCAATCCATCATGAAGGCGATGGTTCCCGTCGGAGCAAGGACGGAGATCTGGGCGTTGCGGTAGCCGTGCTCGTGGCCGAGGGCATAGGCCTCATCCCACACCTGCGTGGCGGCGTCGGCCAGATCGGCAGGCAGCGGACGGTTGTTGATGCGGTAAGCGGCGCGGCGGTGCTTGTCGATGACGCGCAGGAAGGGCTCCTGGTTGACGGCGTAGCCTTCGAACGGGCCGACCTTCGCGGCGATGCGCGCGGACTGCGCGTAGGACTCGCCGGAGAGGATGGAGGTGATGGCGGCGGCGTAGTCGCGGCCGTCTTCGCTGTCGTAGGCGATGCCGCGGGCCATGAGCAGCGCGCCGAGGTTGGCGTAGCCGATGCCGAGCGGGCGGAAGGCGTGGGAGTTGATCTCGATGGCCTTGGTCGGATACGAGGCGAAATCGACGAGGATCTCCTGCGCGGTAATGACGACGCGCAGCGCGGCGCGATAGGCCTCGACGTCGAAGCCGGTGCTCTCGCTGTAGAAGCGCATCAGGTTGAGCGAGGCCAGGTTGCAGGCCGAATCATCGAGGAACATGTACTCGGAGCAGGGATTCGAGGCGTTGATGCGGGCGGTGTTCGGGCAGGGATGCCAGTCGTTGACCGTGGTGTCGAACTGCATGCCGGGATCGCCGCAGAGATGGGCCGACTCGGCCATCTTGCGCATCAGGTCGCGGGCCTTGAACGTGGCCATGACCTGCTTCGGCTCGGTCACGCTCCACGTCTGCCAGTCGAGGTCCTTCTCGTAGGCGTGCATGAAGTCGTCGGTGACGCGTACGGAGTGGTTGGCGTTCTGGAACTGCACGGAGTCGTAGGCGCCGCCCGGGGCGTTGAAAGCGCCGTCGTAGCCGGCGTCGATCAGGGCCCAGGCCTTCTTCTCTTCCTTTTCCTTGGACTCGATGAACTCGACGATGTCGGGATGGTCGGCGTTGAGGATGACCATCTTGGCGGCGCGGCGGGTCTTGCCGCCGCTCTTGATGACGCCGGCGAAGCTGTCGTAGCCCTTCATGAAGGAGACCGGTCCGGAGGCGGTGCCGCCGCCGGCCAGGAGCTCTTTGGAAGAGCGAATGCTGGAGAGATTGGATCCGGTGCCGCTCCCGTACTTGAACAGCATCCCCTCGGTCTTGGCCAGACCGAGGATGGAGTCCATCGTGTCGTTCACGGAGTTGATGAAGCACGCCGAGCACTGCGGATGCGGCTCGATGCCGACGTTGAACCACACCGGCGAGTTGAAGGCGGCCATCTGATAGAGAAGGATGTGGGCGAGCTCGTCGCGGAACGTATCCCCATCACCCTCGGAGGCGAAGTAGCCGCCCTCGCGTCCCCAGCCGGTGATGGTGCGGACGACGCGGCCGATGAGCTGGCGCACCGAGGTCTCGCGGTCCGGCGTGCCGATATGGCCGCGGAAGTACTTCGACACAACGACGTTCGTCGCCATCTGCGACCAGAACTTCGGCATCTCGACGTCTTTCTGCTCGAACACGATGCCGCCGCTCTCGTTGGAGATGGCCGCGGAGCGCATCTCCCATTCACACGTGTCGTACACGTCCACGCCGGGCTTGGTGAAGAAACGCTCGATCTCGATGCCGCCGGTCCTGGTTTCCTTCTTCCTGGCGGGCTTGCCGCTCGAGCGGGGGCGGAGGTTGTTGGTGGGAATCTCGATGGACGTCATGATCTGTTCTCCTCGATTCGAAGCAAAAGCGCCCCTACACGGGGCGCTTCGGTGTTGGATGAAGTTTGTGTTTAGCGAGCCAGCCAGCGGACACCCGACGGGCGGGCCTGTGGGACCGGCGTCTTGACTTTGACGGTTACCTGATACTCGCGAATCTGCAGTGAAACGGACCGCAGGGGGCTCTTGGCGGTTAGACGGGAAACGCCCTTCAAATCCTTCATCAATCCTCCCACGCGCTCTCCAGTCATGAGTTGTGTCGAACAAGCTACGCCCCACCGAAACGGATGTCAAGTCCATGACCACAAGATGTTGTGGTCTGATTTACTTAAAACACCACATGGAGCGTAAGTATTCGATGAATCAATGGTTTAGTCTACGGCATGTAGAAATGATGGTGACGTGTCTTCCGCTGCTATTCCACCAGATCCTCGCAGGTTATCCACAGGTTTTTGCACAGGCTTCGGAGGTGAAATCCGCAGAAAATCAACGTGATTTCCACATCTTTTGCACATGTTTTTCATACAGATTTCCGCGCCTGTTTTTCCGCAGCTTTTACGATGTGTTTCCGAAGGAAATAGCAGACGCGGCCGAAGAAAAAAGTGGCCGTGGGGCTGGAAAGGTGGGGACTCTGCGGAAAAGGTGCTTTTGACGGCTCCTTGATGGTTTTCGAAAGGAGCCAGCGGCCGTGCACAACGCTTGTGACACGTGGAACACTGGGCCATTCGTAGCGCCGGCGGCTCGCCGGCCAGACCGCTGGCGGCTCACCGGCGGTATTTGAATACGCGCCGCCGAGCCGGCGGCGGTCCCCGGCCAGCGGCCAGCGCTACTTACTCAAAAGCCCCCACCCGCTCCGCCGCCGCCGTAAGATTTGTCTGTGGGGCCGGAGGAATCGGCGAGATCGGGACCGGTGTGCGCGTGCGAAGCAGGGGCGGCGCCGTGCGGGGCGACGGCGATGATGCCGCCGATCTGCATGGCCTCGTCGTAGGCGGCAACACGCGACGGCGCGACGACGAAGCCGCGCGTGGCGCCGTGCAGGGCGCGGGCGAGTATCGCGGCGATGACGGCCACGATGATTCCCGCCGTGATCAGCTTGGCCTCGGTGGTGTAGGCAAGTGGGATCCCGACCTCGACCGCCACGATAGCGGCCGACAGCGCGGCGGAAACGAGGAGAAGACGGTCTTTCCCAGTGACACCGATTGCGAAGAGCACTACCGCCGTGACAAGGATTACCGCGGCGACGGGGTAACTCGTCGGATAGTTCGTGCCGAAAATCCGTTGAGCGACCGAGGCCAGATAACCGGCCACCGGCATCACCAGGGCAAGCCCGGCCAGGAGGCGCTCGGTCGATGGCCGCTGCCAGAGGCGCCGCAGCGCGATCGCGGCGGCGACGGCGATGGCGGACGCGAAAGCCGTCGTCAGAAGCGAGTCGTGCTCCCATTTCGCGGCGACGTAGGCGACGACCAGCACCGCCGCCAGCACACCGAAGAAGGCGTTGCGCACCCGCCAGCCGGAGAGTGCCGCGGCGGCGGCGAAGACGAGGATGGCTTCGATCTTTCCCTGGCTGGGCAGCCCGCAGATGAAGGCGAACGTGCCGCAGAGCCAGAGCGAGGCCTCGACCCCGGTGCCGAAGAAGCGAAGCTGTCGGATCATCCACTCCGCCGTGACGATGGCAAGCGCGGAGGTCAGCCATCCACTCACATGCCTGGATCCGATGGCGAAGAACCCGAAGAGTGCCAGCACGGCGATGGCCGCGAGAACGCCGAAGACGATGCTGAGCATCGTCCCGTTGTAGCGCCATGGCGATTCGACCTTGATGCCCGGCTGCAATCGGCGCAGGGCTTCGGCACGCTCCTCGGCGACGGACGGCCCCGGAAACAGGCTGCTCATGCCGCCTTCCTCATCCGTGCGTGCGTGACGAAAAGGCCGACGATGGCCACGATCGTGGAGAAGATGAGATAGAGAAAGATGAGGGCTTCATCACTGACTGCCGTACAGACGGCAATGTCCAGGGCGATCATCCCGTAGACCCAGGCATAGACGACGAACGCGGCCTGGCGCGTGCGCTGTCCGTAAACCATCGAGACGACGGCCAGCGCGATGGCGATGGCACAACCGAGCGGGCGCGTTTCCTTGTGTGCCGCAAGCGTCAGCGCTCCCCAAAAGGCCAGGTTCGCGGCGCTGTGGTCGAAGAGAGAGCTGAACGTGGTACCTGGCCGCGCGGCCCGATCGACGAAACGCCAGACGATGACGATGGCCGCGCAGACGAAGGCCCTTCCGGCGGTCGCCACGGGCGCTTCGAAGACGGCGTCGACGCCGCGTCGCTCGATCCCGAGCCACGCCGCGAGCGAGGTGACCGCGAGCGAGAGGACGAAGCGCGACTGGAAAACATAGGCGGTGGCCGCGTGCAGCAGCGCAAGAAACAGGAAGTGCTGCGGCCAACTGTTGCCGAGGAGATGGTAGTGATACTCGATGTACCCGATGTCGGCGCTGGCCAGGAGCGCGGCCAGCAGGAGGACGTAGTCGTCGACCAGCGCGGCCTGGCGGCCACGCTTCCAGAACGCCCAGGCGTAGCAGGCGATCGAAGCGATGCCGATCCCGGAGGCGATGGCGAGGGGGCCGATGTCGTCGAGATGCTTCGAGATGTAGAGCCCGACGCCCCAGGAGATCAGCATCACACCGGCCCAGGTCAGCATGCGCAACTCGGGATAGATGCTTACGACTTCGCGGCGTTCGATGGCGATCAGACGCGCGGCGGTAGGCTCATCGAGCGAGCCGTCGGCACGAAGGCGGTCCAGTTCCGGTTCGAGGGAAAGCAAGCGCGGAATTGTACGCTGAGGCCGCTATTAAACACGGCTCGATCCCTCAAGTCCTTATCTGTACTGCTGAAGTAGTTTCGTCGCACGACGCGAAGATTCCTCCCCGCCTCCGAGAAGCCGTCTGTAGGCAACCACGCGAGGACCGTTGCGCGCGGAGGCGCGTCACACAATTCAGCCCCGCGCTCGGCGCAGCGCGAGCGCGGGGTATCGATGGTGGTGGAAGTGCGGCCGCGGAGGCGGCCGCCACAGGAGTAGGCGCGTTCACCTCCGCTTTCCGGAGAGGGACGCGTTCAACCGCTTCGTTGCCGCGAATTTCACCGACGACTACACGTACCACTTTCCACCGCATGTCTGGATGTACAAGGTGATGCGCTCGAACAATAAAGGCTCATCGTGATGGTACCTATCAACGTCACACAGCGCGGGCTTCGCCCTCAACCCAACGGGATTGGACGCCAGCACTCGCCCGGATGCGCGCGAAGGCGCGCTCCACAGTCCAGCCCCGCGCTCGGCGTAGCGCGAGCGCGGGGCTGGAGGGTGTCGCCAATTTCCCGGCCGCGGAGGCGGCCGGGACAAGACCGCCCAATCTGCACCAGAAGCGCGATATGCATACTCCTGTGGCGGCCGCCTCCGCGGCCGCACTTCCACGACCACTGATACCCCGCGCTCGCGCTGCGCCGAGCGCGGGGCTGAATTGTGGAACGCGCCTTCGCGCGCAACGGTCCTCTAGTGTTGCCTACGGACGGCTTCTCGGAGGCGGGAGAAATCTTCGCGTCGTACGAAGAAACCACTGATCATCAGTACAGTGTCCAGGGATTCCACTCAGATGGTGAGAATTGCCGGCTAGAGCTTACCGAAGAGTAGATTGGCCTTCGCGAACGCGTCCGCCGGGTCGCCGTCCACGATCTCCTGCACGAGCCGCTGGATGGCCTCGGCGTGGGGTTGGAGGTTCTGGCGATTCGCGGCGAGGATCGGCGACCAGACGGAAACGTCGCTGCCGGCAAGCCGGAGAAAGGTTTGCAGGCCGGGGCCGGCGAAGCGGAGATCGACATTCTGATCGTGCAGCAGGGCGGCCAGCGCGGTCGACAGAATCTGGGGCAGGTGGCTGGTCAGGGCGACGGCGCGATCGTGCTCGCCTGCTTCGACCAGTTCCACGCGCGCGCCGCAATCGGTGATGACCTGGCGGACGACGGGGTTGTCACGGTCGATGAACCACGTCGCCCCGTTGAAGAGATCGGCGCGCGCCGCCCGCAGACCGCGCTCCTGAGATCCGGTCAGCGGGTGGCCGGCCACGAAGCGATCGCCAGCGATGGCGCGGAGAGGAGCCATGACGCTGCAGACCGAGGTGATGAGCGGCGCCCGGCTGGAAGCGAGCAAAGTGACCGCCACATCCACGGGAGTGGCGAGGATCAGCACGTCCGCGGCGGCATCGAGCGACTCGACGCGCTCGTCCGCTGCTTCACCCGGAGCCAGATCGCGGTCACGATCGAGAAAGGCGACGTGCCATCCGCGGCGGCGCAGGGCGATTCCGATCGATCCACCGATGAGACCGAGTCCGGCGATCAAGGCGCGTGGGGCGGCGTTTGCACCGGCGCGAGCGCCGGTGCCCCACGGAGCGGCCATCAGCGCGACATCATGATGAGCGTGCGGTCGACCGTCTGCGACGTCGAGGCGTCGAAGTACGGGCGCTGGATCGTCACACGCGGGCGGTTCGGCTTGGGAGCGATCTCCGCGGCGTGGTACGCGCCTACGGCCTTGGAAGGATCGACCTTCAGGTTCAGCTTCTGCGTCATTGGCACGATCGCCGCGACATCCTTCGCCAGGTCACCGGAGCGGTAGTAGGCGAGCGTTTTTGCGTTGCTCGTCCCCTCGGGGGCGATCTTGTCGAACCCGTAGGACTGGACATAGAACTCGGCCACCTTATCCATAGGCGCGTCCGTGTCGTAGATCGCGATCGGCGGCACATCCTGATTCGGCTCGAGAACTTTGTGCGCCTGCTTCCAGACCTCCGTCAGTTGCGACAGATAGCGCGAGCCCGGGTAGATCGTGAACGAGAAGGCTTCCGGCTCGTTCGATTCGTTCTTCTTTTCTTTGCCGCAGCCGGCGACGACAAGCGCGACGAGCGCCGCGGCCAGCAGCAGACGTGTGGTTCTGGACATGTGAGACGGTTCCTCCGATGAAGTCGATCAGTGGATTAGTAGATTAGTGGTCAGGATCAAGATCCGTGTCTGATCCTCTGATCGACTAATCCACTAATCTACTAATCACTAATCCACTGATCGACTCTAGCATACGGGCCACAGGCGGAAATCGTCGCTACCGCGACGCCGCCAGACTCCGGTCGCGCGCGGCACGGAACTCGTCACCCACCTTCCAGTTGGGCATGGTGGCCGCGTTCGCGGCATCCCATCCCATCCAGATCCCCAACTGCGCCATCTGCACGGCCTCGGACCAGTCCCAGTTCGGATCGAACTGATCGCTGGGCTGGTGGTAGTGGTTGGCGCGGAAGTCGTTCGCATACTGCGCGCCGAAACCGGCCGGTTTGCCGATGACGTCGGGGCCCGGATCGACGGAGAAGGCAGGGATCCCCACCTTGCCGAAGCTGAAGTGATCGGAGCGGTAGTAATGACCTTGTTCCGGCTCAGGGTCCGGGATGATGGTAAGGCCGAGCGCTTTCGTGATCCGCAGGGCCGTGGGATAGAACGTCGTCCGTTCAATGCCGTTCATGTTCACGTTCCGCACGCGCCCGAGCTCGTAGACCATGTCGTAATTGATCCCGAGGGCGATGTGGCCGGACGGGACGGGCGGGTTCTGGGCCAGGAAAGCCGAGCCGATGAGGCCCTGCTCCTCGGCGGCCACGGCGGCGAAGTAGACGGAACGCTTCGGCGCGGGCATGCGCGCCCAGACGCGCGCCATCTCCAGGAGGATGGCGCATCCGGAGGCGTTGTCGAGGGCGCCGTTGTAGATCGTGTCGCCGCTCTTGTCCGCGGGACCGATTCCGAGGTGATCGTGGTGCGCGGAATAGAGGATCGCTTCATTGCGCAGCTTCGGATCGCTGCCGGGAAGCTTCGCCACAACGTTGGTCGTGTTGAACGAGCGAAGCTTGCTGGCGATGCTGCCGTTGAACTTCACGCCGAGCGGCACCGGCTGGAATCCGCGCGACGCCGCCTGCTGCGTCAGAGCGTCGAGGTCCTGACCGGCCGCCTTGAATAGATTCCGGGCGACCTCCTCGGTCATCCATCCGGCGAAGTGGAGCGCCGGCGCGCCCGGCTTGTTCTTCATGAACGAGTTCTCGCCGCCCCACGAGTTCGCCACGACGTTCCATCCGTACCCGGCGGCCTCCGTGGTGTGAATCAGGATGACGCCGGCGGCGTTCTTCGCGGCGCCGATCTCGTACTTGTATGTCCAGCGGCCGTAGTACGTGCGCGTCTTTCCCTTGAAGAGCTCCGGCTCCTGCGCGTTCGCGGGCGGGTCATCGACGAGCATCACCAGCGTCTTGCCACGCGTGTCGAGCCCTTTGTAGTCGTCCCACCGGTATTCCGGCGCGACGACGCCATGGCCGACGAAGACGAGATCGGAGTCGAGTGTGTCGCTTTCCGTTTGTGTCTGGTTCTGCCCGACAATCTGATCGCCCAGCTTGAGGGGACCGGCGACGACCGCACCGTTCTTCGTGAACGTGAGCGAGGTCTTGTCGCGGTCGGTGGCGATGCCGAGGAGGGGGACGTTCTGATAGTACGTACCGCCATCGCCGGCGGGCTGGAGCCCGTACGACTCGAACTGCGCGGCGATGTACTGCTGGGCGATCTCGTCTCCTCGGGTACCCGGACCGCGCCCTTCGAGCAGGTCGCTGGCGAGGAACTCATCATGCGCCGCCAGCGCCTTCGCGCTCAGCAACCCCATTCCGCGGCTGACCGCCGCCGGGGGGGCCTCTTTTGCCGCCTTCGTAGCGGTATCGGTCGCCGCAAGGAGCGGCAGGGCGGCGATCAAGGCCAGGGCAATGGAGGAACGGAGTCGCTGCATGGTGAGGTGCTCCTTCGTAGATGGTTGCTGGGTTACTGGGTGCCGAAACCACGCAACCATACCCCAGACATCGAAAACGGGCACTCACCAAATCCCTACCCACCGTCACAAAATGTTTACCAAACTGCCTCGCATGAGGTGCTGTCCGAAAAAAAATATTGATTATTACGAAAAAGAGGGTAGGGACATCGGGAGATAAATCACTCCTAGGTAGAGTGCGAAATATGTTCACCGAAACCTCAGACGCGTTTGGCGATGTAAAGATGCCTCTTCAGGAGCGGGTGGTCGACAAGCTGGCGGACATGCTCTTCGCCAGCGACATGATCCTCGACATGCTCCGCGACGAGCGATCCTTCAACTTCGCAGGACACCTCACCAGCGTCGAGCCGTCGGTGCGTCGCGTCTACGAAGAGATCAACGAGCTGATGAAGCAGTTGACCGACTGACGCGAAGCCCGAGGCCCGAAGACGCCTGGCTCCAGCCGCGCGCGAAGAAGCAACTCATCGTTGTCGTCGCGTCGATCGCCGGCGCCGCCGGGCTCATCCGCCCGCGACCGGGGGGATGAACGCCAGTTCATCGCCGTCGCGCAGAGGCTCATCCGCGCCGGCGTAACTCTCGTTCACGGCGATCATCGGCGGCTGGATGTACTCGCGCAGCACCGGGTGCTCATCCCGCAGGCGCTGCCAGACATCCCCGGCCCGTGCGCCGTCCGGAAGTTCGATGACTTCCTCGCTCCTGCCTGCGACGTCGCGCAGCACGGCGAAGAAGAGCAGCTTGATTCTCAGCATCGCCTTCCATTCTATCCGCGTAGAATTGGCACCTTGGACCCGCAATTCACAGCCGCGATGACCGTCGACTCGGCGCTGGCGCTGCACCCGGCGGCGAGATGGGTCTTCGCCGCGTATCACATCGGCGGCTGCGACGGCTGTTCGGAGGCCGCGGGCGAGACGCTGGCCGAGGTGGCGGAGGGATACCGCCTCGATCTGCAGCGGCTCCTTGCGGATCTGAATTCGCTGCTCGAGCCCGTCACATCCCGATAATCGAGATCAACGCGTCGATCGGTCGGCCAAATTTGCAACCCATCGCCTGCGCGATGTAACTTTTACCTGAGACGGAAATCATCCCTTTGGTCCCGCGGAGCGCGGCAGACTCTCCGGTTTCCGAGAGCGCGAGAGCCGAAGAGCGCGAGAAGAACGGCCGCGCCCGTCGAAGATCTCTTATTTATTTGGCTTGGCAGGAGCCGTGCACTTAGCCTCGGCACGATGAAACAGGTTTCGACAGACTCGAGACCGCCACGCGGGTCCCATCTCAATTGCCCGCGTTCAGTGGCCGCTGCGGACTCCCACCTAAACTATTGGACCGATTTTGGACGATTTTTCACCTTTCTTCTTTGAGCCCACCTTTCTGGTCGCAGCGGTCCAGCCCTACGATGTACCACGACGGAGCCGAAAGGCTCCGTTAGTGCTTTTGGGCGATACCATGCGCGCGTGAAGCGGAAGATCAAGTCGTATCCGCCACTCTCTTCCTTCGCCACAACCGGCGGTTGAGCGTGCAAGCTGGGTCAGGATGACCTGCACTCCGTCCTGGCAAAACTCCCTTCCCAGGAAGGGCTGGGGGATCTTGTCGTCGGTTACGGCACCAACGACGACGCCGCGGTGGTACGGATCTCCGGCGATCTGGCCATCGCCCAGACCGTCGACTTCTTCACGCCGATCGTCGACGACCCGTACCTCTTCGGCGCGATCGCGGCCGCCAACTCCGTCTCCGACATCTACGCGATGGGGGCAACACCAATCCTGGGCCTGGCCATCGCCGCCTTTCCCACCGACGTTCTTCCGCTGGAAGTGCTGCAGGAGATTCTGCGCGGCGGTTCGGAGAAAGCGGCTGAGGCGGGCTTCCCGATCGCCGGGGGCCACACGATCATCGATGACGTTCCCAAGTACGGGCTGGCCGTCACCGGCGTCGTGAGCGTATCGAAACTCGTTCGCAACTCGACAGCCAGGGTGGGCGATGCGCTCATCCTGACGAAGCCGGTCGGCAACGGCATCCTGATCAGCGCCTATCGTGCCCTGACCCGCCGCCGCTTCGGGCGCCGCACGCCGCCCTCGCTCGACGAGGCCGTTCACTGGATGACGATGCTCAATCGCGATGCGGCAAGCGCGATGGCTGAGGTGGGTGTCAGCGCCGCCACCGACGTCACCGGCTACGGTCTCATCGGACATCTCCTCGAAATGTGTGCCGGCTCCGGCGCCGGTGCCGAGATCCGCGCCAGCGCGGTTCCGGTTCTGCCGCATGCCCGCGACTATCTTGCCCGCGGCTTTCGCCCGACCGGGACGCTTCGCAATGTGGAGACCTTCCGGCGCCGCGTCGACATTCGGGTTCCGGAGTCCGAATTCATGCTGATGTGTGACGCGCAGACTAGCGGCGGCCTGCTGATTGCGGTATCAGCAGAGAAGCTTGACGACCTTCAGACCCGGCTGCGCCAGAGCGGCCTGTTCTATGCAACCATCGGAACGGTAACGGACCAGAGCGGTACGCTAACGCTCATCCCCTGAGAAAGACGAGGAGAGGAAACGATGCCCTACTGTCCAACGTGCAAACAGGCCTATCCGGCCGGCAAGACCGAGTGCCCCACGGACCACGCGGCGCTCGTGGACGAGCTGCCGTTTCAGTCGGTGCAGGGCGAAGGAACCACGTGGGTCGAGATCGCGAGCACCGGCACGGACGACGAAGCGCGCATCATCACGGGATTCCTCGAAGCGGAGGGCATCCCGGCACAGATCGAGAATGTGAAGTTCAGCATGGAGCCGATCAATTTCGGCGCGATGGGCGACATCCGCATCTACGTCGAAGCGGTTAACGAGGCCGAGGCAAAGCAACTGCTCCGGCAGCGCGGCATCGATTTCGACCGCCTCGAGGACGATGCCGACACCATCGTCACGGACGAAGGGACCGCCGAGATCACCGAGGACGAAGAGATCGAACCGCCGGAGACTCAATGACGGAAGAGCCACATCCGCCGGCATCATCGGATGCCGAGCCCCCGTCGATGCCGCGCTGGGTACCGACGGTCATCGGCATGGTACTGGTGGCCATGGCCGCTCTGGCTGTCTACACCGGCCTGCGCGTTCGATCTCCGACGCTGGCGAATGGAGTGATCAAATCGCGCCATCCGCCACGCGACATGACCGGCGGCGCCGGCCCGCCCGGCGAGCCCGAGCCTGGAGCGTCACTCCAATTCCCAGGCGATGCTGACAATACCCCGGCCGCGCGCGCCACCGTGACCGACCGGGCCCGCGCGGAGGTCACCGGCACCGGGCATGTCATCAGTTCCACGGTGCGGATCTGGGCGCGCCGGGGAATGATCACCAACGTCGTCCCGCCGGATGCCATGGTGGCCGTCAACGATCTGGTCATCGGCCAGGCCAATCAGTTCGCCACGATGAACGAGGTCTACGATTTCCCGGCCCCCGGCAGCTACACGATCCACATCTCCGCCCCCGGTTACAAAGACCAGCAGTTCGTCGTGACGGTGGCCGAGAACGCGAAGGACGAGATCGCGCGGCTGGATGTGAAATTGTCTCGTTAGACCGCGGCCTTGCGCGGCCGGGTTGTCGGTTGTCGGTTTGTCGGTTGTCGAAGCCAGGTGACGGTTATCGAAGTGATCGGTGCAAGCCTGCGAACGCGGCGCGTTAGCGCCGCCACGTACCGCTGATACGGCTCCTGGAGATTGGACGCTACGACGCCGCGATAGCGGCTTAAGAAGGTAGCCAGGGGTGCGAGCGTTTTTTGCGAGCAACCCCTGGTCTGCGGTGTCACTCGAAAGCGTGCCGCGTCAGCGGCACTGGATGGAGTCCCCGATTACTCAAGTGCCGCTGACGCGGCACCAACCACGACATCTGTTTACCAGGGGTGCTCGCAAAAAACGCTCGCACCCCTGGCTACCGTCTTGTTGCCGCTAACGCGGCGCAAGCCGCCGGATGAGGCTCTGCGGTGTGTAGCGCGCATCAACCGACAACCGACAACGGCGCGAAGCGCAGCCTCAATGCGCCGCGTGCGCCTCCGGCGGCTTCTTCGAATCGGTGATGATCTTCTCCTGCAGGCTTCGCGGCACTTCCTCGTAATGCGAGGACTCCATGTGAAAGCTGCCGCGGCCCTGGGTGATCGACCGGAGCGTCGAGCCGTAGGTAAGCATCTCGGCCAGCGGCACACGCGCTTTGACCGTCTGGGCGTCGCCATCGGCATCGACCCCTTCGACGCGGCCCCGGCGGGAGTTGAGGTCGCCCATGATGTCGCCGATGTACTCGGCGGGCGCGGTGATGTCGACGTGCATGATCGGTTCGAGCAGCGTGGCGCGGGCCTGTTCCATGGCCTGCTGATATGCCAGCGATCCCGCGATCTTGAAGGCCATTTCCGACGAGTCGACGTCGTGGTACTGACCATCCTTGAGGCGAACGCGGAAGTCGACCATGGGGAAACCGGCCAGGAAGCCCTTCTTCCTGGCGTCCTGGATTCCCTTCTCAACGGCCGGGATGTACTGCCGGGGGATCGAGCCGCCGAAAATCTCGTCGACGAACTCGAAGTCAGCGCCGCGCGGCAACGGCTCGACCGAGATCTTGCAGTCGGCGAACTGCCCGTGGCCGCCTGACTGCTTCTTGTGGCGCCCGTGCGCGTCGGCCGGCTTGGTGATCGTCTCGCGGTAGGGGACCTTCGGCGGATGAAGGATGACGTCGACGCCGTACTTCTTCTTCAGTTTCGAAACGACGATCTCGACGTGGAGCTGTCCTTGTCCGGAGATGAGGAACTCCTTGGTCTGTTCGTCGCGGCCGAATTTGATCGACGGGTCTTCTTCGATGATGCGTCCGATGGCGACGCCGAGCTTGTCCTCATCGCCGCGGGCCTTCGCCTCGACCGCAAACGAGATGGCCGCCTCGGGATAGTGGATGTGCTCGAGCACGATGGGATGCTGGCTCGTCGAGATTGTGTCGCCGGTGTGAACGTCTTTCAGCTTTGCGACCGCGCCGATATCGCCCGCCTTCAGTTCCGACACCGGAACCTGCTGCTTGCCCTGGACGAGCTGCAGCTTGCCGATCCGCTCCTCGTGGTCCTTGGTGGTGTTCCAGTAGGTATGGTCTGACTGGAACGTGCCGGAGTAGACGCGGAACAGCGAAACCCGGCCGGAGAAAGGGTCGGAAAACGTCTTGAACACGAGCGCCGCGGGGAAGGCCTCGGCTCGACGATCGAAGGTGGTGGCCTCCCCTTTCTTGCCCTTGCCGTCGATCGTCTTGAGCTCGTCGGCCGATGGCAGAAGCGCGACGATCGCGTCGAGGACGGCGTGGCCTCCGATGTTGCGGGCGGCCGAATCGAGGATGACCGGGAAGATCTGGTGATGTCCGACCTCGCGCTTGAGGCCGTCGAGCAACTCTTCCTGCGACAGGCCACCCTGGTCGAAGAATCGCTCCATCAGTGTGTCGTCGCCCTCGGCGACCTTCTCGATCAGTTGCGCGCGCCAATCGTCGGCTTCGCTCTTCTGATCCGCCGGGATTTCGATCTTCTCGTACTTACCGGAGGCGTCGCCGGCATACTTCCAGGCTGTCATCGACACCAGGTCGATGACGCCGGCAAAGTCCTTCTCCTCGCCGATGGGGAGCTGGATGGGGACGACGTTCTTGCCGAACTTCTTCTGCAGGGCCTCGAGCGTGCGGGTGAACGAGGCGCGCTCGCGATCCATCTTGTTGATGATGACGAGTCGCGGCAGCTCGAACTCCTCCGCGAACTTCCACACGCGCTCGGTCGACACCTCGACGCCGGTGACGCCGCTGACGACGATGGCCGCCGAGTCGACGACGCGAAGGGCCGTGCGGGCTTCCATGACGAAGATCCCGAAGCCGGGCGTGTCGATCAGATTGATTTTCGAGTTCTGCCACTCCGCGAAGGCCACGGCCGTGGAGATGGAGTGCTTGCGATCGATCTCGTCCTGATCGAAATCGGTGACGGTCGTCCCGTCCTCGATCTTGCCCAGCCGCGTGATGGCACCGGCGTTGAACAGCAGTTGGGTAACGATCGTCGTTTTTCCGGTGTCGTTGTGGCCCACCACGGCCACATTCCGGATTTCAGAACCCGCATAGACCTTCATGTCGGCTGTCCTCGCTTGGGGATTTCACAAAAGGAGGTGAATCATAATTTAAAATAGAGTCGCCCCATCGGAATCCCACATTCAGCAGACGAGGCACGTCAGGCGGGCTGACGTGAGGGGGTTATCATTGGCGGCTAACGTATCTCCCATCGAATCGGGAGCTGACGCGAAGGGAGAGCGGAACCAGGTGAAGCTCGGCCGGTATGAGATTGTTCGCGAGCTCGGCAAGGGAGCGATGGGAATCGTCTACCTGGCCAAAGACCCGCTCATCGGCCGTCTCGTCGCCCTGAAGACGATCCGTCCGTCGGCACATGCCGAAGACGAGGACACCAGAGAGTTCCAGCAGCGTTTCGTCCGCGAGGCTCAGGCAGCCGGCATCCTCAACCACCCATCGATCGTCACGGTCCACGACATCGGTCAGGACGAGCCCTCGGGGATGTCGTTCATCGCCATGGAGTACGTGGAGGGGAGCAATCTCAAGGAGGTGTTGACGCAGGGCCGGCCGCTGTCATTCGAGCAGGCTGCCGACGTCATCGCGCAGGTAGCCGAAGGGCTCGACTTCGCCCACGCCAAAGGCATCGTCCACCGCGATGTGAAACCGGCGAACATCATCCTCCTCGAGGGCAACCGCGCCAAGATCACCGACTTCGGCATTGCCAAGATCACCTCGGGAGTCGCCAATCTGACGACGACCGGGCAGTTCCTGGGAACGCCGAATTACATGGCCCCTGAGCAGATCAAGGGGACACCGGTCGACGGCCGCAGCGACATCTTCTCCCTCGGCATCTGCCTGTATGAGTGCCTCACCCACCGCAAGCCGTTCGGCGGCGATTCGCTGACGTCGATCTCGTACAAGATCGTGCACGAGCCGTTTCAGCCGCTGCACGAGATCAACCCGACGATTCCCGAGGGCTTCGCGGACGTCGTCGCGCAGTGCCTCGAGAAGGATCCCTCCAAACGGTACCAACGCGGCCGGGACATGGCCAACGCGCTGCGCGCGGTGATCCGCGGGGAGCGGCCCACGCGCTCCACCGAGCCGATGTTCGCCGACGCCACGGTCGTCACGCGCGGTGACCACGACAAGCTGCCGACAATGGAGATCCCCTTCCCGGAGGTGGAAAGCCCTGGGAAGACACAGGAAACGCCTCAACCTCTGGATACCAATCCGAGCCCTGCCAATGCAAAGCCCCCCGTTCCAACGCCCGCGGCGAAGCCGGTGAAGCCGGCCAAACCATCCGGCGCTCCAATCTGGAAACAGCGCATCGATCCGATCGTCTTTATCGCCATCGCCGGCGTTCTCCTGGCCATGCTCCTCGCGGTGATCCTCGTGCTCAACGCGAAGCGGGTCTCCGTGCCGGTAGTCGATAAGCGCGCCGAGGCCACGGCCGCGACAGAACGAAAGCTGCGGAACGAGGGGAATCGGCTTCTGCTACAGGGACGAGTCGATGATGCCTACGCCCGCTACGAACAGGTCCTGAAACTGGCGCCGCACTCACCCGCGATCATCGCGTTGATGCAGAGACTTGCGCTGCTCCGGCAGCAGGATGCGGCCGGGCGACAGCAGATTGCCCTTGCGCAGCAGAAGTTCGATGAGGGCCTTGCGCTCTACAACGCGAAGAAGTTTGCCGAGGCCATTCCTCTTTTCGACCAGTCCTTCCATCTGAACCCAAACTCGGACGCGACCGCGCAGTACCTCAAGCTGGCCCAGCAGGAAGATGAGCGCGTGAGAACCGAACGGGCCACTGCCCGCGCATCCCGGGAGACGTCGCAATCCCGGCCGCCGCTGACGACAACGGTGACGCCTCGCACCGGAAGCATGCCGACAACGACCCGCGCGTTGCAGCCGGCATCCCCCCAGCCCGCCAACAGTCCCGCTTCGCTGACGACCGTGATCAACAGCTCCGTGGCCGACGGTTCCATCACGGTTCGCGCCGGCGCCGATGTCGTCGCCAGCGAGAAGCTGTACAACGAAACGCGCTTCCTGCACCGCCACGAGCCACGCGCGGTCAACGTGACCAAGGAGTTCCCGGCCAAGAATGCCGACCTCGATTTCTGGGTCGTGATCCCATCGCTCAACGTGAATGAGCACCGCACGCTGCGCGCGAAGACCTTCGAGCCGGGCGTGAACCACAAGCTCACCGTGACGTTCGACCCGAACACCAAGAAGGTCGACTACCAGTTCAATTAGCCCGGACTTCTCACAAAACAGCGTGGAATCGCGGACACTGTGTAACGTCGAGAGCCTTCTCCCCCGCGCTTTTCAGCGGGGGAGAAGGTGCCGACAGGCGGATGAGGGGGCGGTGCTCGCGCTGAAGCTTATTGTTTTCAAGAGTTTCCCAACCTGTTCATGGAAACAGTCCACTACATCGCAAGAACCGACGCCCCCTCATCCGCCTTCGGCACCTTCTCCCCCCCGCTGAAAAGCGCGGTGGGGAGAAGGACGCTCGACGAACACTGTGGCTGACATGAACACCTTCGCCATCGCCTCCCGCGACGAGTTGTGGCTGCGCGGCGCGCTGGTGGAGTCCCGTTTGATGCATGGCCAGGCCCGGCAACGCGGCCAGACGATCGAGGCCTCGGATGCGCGCGATGAGCGTCTGATCCGCGCCTGCGACCAGGCCATCGATGACGCCGGGGCAATCGTGGCCGCGTTGCGTGACGCGCGCGTGCGCGTCGTGGTCCGGGCCACGCGCGAGCACGACGCCGAAACGGTCGAGACGACGATCACCATCGCGATCGGCGGCGTGTCGGTGGTGACGACGCCGGCCGATGCGCTCCACGATCACGAGTTGCTGCGCACGCTCGCCGAATCAAGACCGGCCGCGAAGATCGCCTCCCTGCCCATCGTCTGGCAGAACGGATCGGCCGCGGTCCTGCTCCATGAGGCCGTTGGGCATGCCAGCGAGCACGGCGCCCGCCCGGTACCGTGGCCTTCGTGGCTATCGGTAGAGGTACCGCTCGTTTCGCGGCGCGAGACATTCCGCGACGTGCCGCTGCCCCGGATGACGCACCTCGTCGCCCGGCAGCGCGGCGCACCGTTCGCGATGCCTGATGAACGGATCGAAGTGCAGCTCATCGCCGGAGGCGCCTACGATCCGGTCACGGATGTCGTAACGATCGACGTCGCGGTCTCCACCTCCGGGTCGTTTACGATTCAACAAACCCGTTCGCGGATCGCCGCCTCGCTCTCCGGCGCGGCCGGTGAACCGATCCGCTACCCGGGCGTGATCTGTTCTCGCGAAGGGCAGGAGCTCTTCGTCGCCTCCTATGCGCCGCTGATGATCACGGATCCATTGACATGACGGACGTTTATCGGAAGTGGGGACGCGTCATCCGTTACGAGAACGGCACCACGATTCACGTCGAGGAGGCCGGTGAAGCCACCGAGCGTGGCGGCGTATTTCGTGCTGCTCCGATTGAGTCGCGGATGATGCTGCCGGAGGCTGAGGGCGCACGGACAGGAGAGGCAGCACAGACAGGAGTGTCTGTGCCACACTTCGATACCTTTGTGGCACAGACACGCTTGCCTGTGCCAGATCTCGATACCTTTGTGGCACAGACACTCTTGTCTGTGCAGCCCTGCACCGTCGAGCGTCTGATCGTCAGCGCCGGGATCGCCAGACATCAGGCAAACGGCATCTCCTGGACCGAGGAATCGCGGCGCGTACACATCTCGCTGACGAAGCCGCCGCTTCGGGTACTCGTCGATCTGGCGTCGTTCGATCTTGCGCTGGTCGGCGCGATTGCCGCCGCCCTCGCGCGTGCCGGACAGGAGCGAGAAGCACCCCGCCCCGTCCGTCTGGCGCCAAACGTCGCCGCGGCGCTGCTGCCGTCCCTCACCGGCGAACTGGCGATGGAACAAAGCGGTGGCGGTGTAGACGGCAAGGGACAACCGATCGAAACGCGCGCCGTGACCTCCGATCCACCGCCGAACTGGTACCGCCCAGGCTACGCGGCCCGGCCGGTTCGCGCATGGCTCAACGTGCGCGCGCTCCCGTTTGGCAGGATCGACAAGAGCGTCCCGCTTGCCGTCGCATTGCTCGCACCGGTCGAAGGAACCTTGCTTCGCGTTCTCTGCCTCCACGGTGAGGATGCCTTCCCCGCGATCGTCGATGCCACCCGTCTTACCGCCGTCTCTCGCGACGAGCCCACGTGGTACCCCTATGCAGCCGGTTCGTTCGGGGTCGAGATGATGCTTTAGAATCGCGGCGCTGCATGGCAACGAGCATCCGACAAATCGAGTTTCTGGCCCGGTCGATCGTCAACCGGCTGGAAGACCGCGGCCTCGTGGAGTTCGGTGACGCGGAGATCGGCATCGACGTCGTCACCAGGACTCTCGAGGACAACTTCGCGGCGTATGACGCCATCGAAGCGGAAGCGCGGATTCGTCTGGCGAAATCGATCGGCAGCCGCGAGCCGTCCGACAACGAGGTCACCGAAGCGATGCGACGCGTGGCCGCGGAACGGAACTTCACACTGTGAGCGACCACAACCTGGAAGAGTTGGAACGCCGCAAGCGGGACAGCGAGCTTGGCGGCGGCGAGAAACGCATCGAGCGCCAGCACGCCGAAGGCAAGAAGACAGCACGCGACCGGATCGCTCTTCTCTTCGACCCGGGCTCATTCCAGGAGCTCGACCAACTCGTCGTCCATCGCTCCACCGACTTCGGGATGGAGAAGCAGCGCATTCCCGGCGACGGCGTCGTCACCGGCTACGGCACGATCGGAGGCCGGCTGGTCTACGCCTTCGCGCAGGACTTCACCGTCTTCGGCGGGTCGCTCTCCGAAACGCATGCCGCCAAGATCGTGAAGATCATGGACCTGGCCGTGAAGAACGGCGCGCCCATCGTCGGTCTGAACGACTCCGGCGGCGCACGCATCCAGGAAGGGGTCGTCTCGCTCGGCGGCTACGCCGACATTTTTCTCCGCAATACGCTGGCCTCCGGGGTGGTGCCGCAGATTTCCGCGATCATGGGGCCGTGCGCCGGCGGCGCCGTCTACTCCCCCGCCATCACGGACTTCATCCTGATGGTGAAGAAGACGAGCTACATGTTCGTCACCGGCCCGGACGTGATCCGGACGGTCACCCATGAGGAGGTTACGAAGGAAAAGCTCGGCGGCGCCGAGACGCACAACCAGACCTCGGGTGTCGCGCACTTCGCCGCGGAGTCGGACGAAGATTGCCTGGCCACGATCCGCGAGCTGCTGTCCTTCGTCCCCTCGAACAACATGGAGGAGCCGCCGCGCGTCACCGGCAGCGACGACGTCAATCGTGTCGACGCGAAGCTCGACGACTTCATCCCCGAATCGCCGAACCAGCCCTACGAGATCCGCGACCTGATCCGGACGATCGCCGACGAGGAGCACTTCCTGGAGGTACACCAGCACTTCGCCCGCAACCTGGTCGTCGGTTTCATCCGCCTGAACGGGCATTCCGTAGGCGTGGTGGCCAACCAGCCCGCCTTCCTGGCCGGCGTGCTCGACATCAACGCCTCGCGCAAAGGAGCCCGGTTCGTCCGCTTCTGCGACGCCTTCAACGTACCCCTGCTCGTGCTGGAGGACGTTCCCGGCTTTCTGCCAGGAACGGACCAGGAGTACGGCGGCATCATCATCCACGGCGCGAAGCTGCTCTACGCCTTGGCCGAGGCAACCGTCCCGAAGATCACCGTGATCACGAGGAAAGCCTACGGCGGCGCGTACTGCGTCATGAACTCGAAGCACATCCGGGCCGACATGAACTTCGCCTACCCGACCGCGGAGATCGCCGTGATGGGAGCCGAGGGAGCCGTCAACATCCTTTACAAAGGCTCGAAGGATCGCGACGCCAAGATCGCCGAGTACAAAGAGAAGTTCGCCAACCCCTACATCGCCGCAGAGCGCGGCTACGTCGACGAGATCATCGAGCCGCGCTTCACGAGACGCAAACTGATCACGGCTTTTGCCATGCTGCGCAACAAGCGCGACCGGAATCCGCCGAAGAAGCACGGCAACATCCCGTTATAGGGCGCCGGAGAGCGCGTCGAGACGCTGCCATCCACACCCCTCTGTCATCCCTACTGTCATCCTGAGGCTGCCGCAGCCGCGGTACAAATTGCGGATGTTTGCTCAAATCTGATCCCGCGGCGTAGGACGCCGAAGGACCCCCCAACTACCTGCCGGAACGGGTGGGGGCTTTGGCGAGTACGAGCTTACGGACACCGAAAAACTGTCGCAATCGCCTTCGAGCGGCGCACTCCCCTTCCGATTCTATCCCGTTGATTCTTCTCCTGTTGCGAGGCGGTTTTGGCACAGAGGGCAGGCCCCACAAGGCACGCGAAACGAAGGTCCGCCCCTTCGTTTTGCGTGCCCCCCTTCGTTTTGCCTCCCCTTCACTACGGCCCGCAGTCCACTCGACACCGTTCTGCCACCGTTATTGATTGACTTTCTTGCCATTGACCCATACCCTGCGCTGCCTTTTGGAGGTTGGGTCCTCCTCGGGGTCACCGCCGGCCCAGCGTTGGCGAAGGGGAGCTGAGGTTGCCATGCGAAGATTGATGGATGGGGTTCGTCTGCCTGGGATAGTCGTGTTTCTGTTCGGTGTGGCCTCTTTGGCCGGTGCCCAACAATTGTTGCCTTTGCAGTTTCCCGATACGGATCGGACATCTGTCACCGACTGTTCTACACCTACGGTCCTCAATCTCCCGGACGGCGGAACGGTGACACTCCGGGGCGGCCAATTCGTCCACTATGAGGACGACAACTTCTATGGGACCATGTACGTGACGAGCTCCGCGGCAGGTTGCCAGGCTACGGGCCCGGACTTCGATCTTCTGCAGCGCCCCATCACGGAGGTCACGGTTACGTTCTCGAAGGAACAGTCAGCCATGACCGTGCAGACGTACAATCTCTTGGGACCGCCGGGCATGTGGGACGGACCAAACCCAGGAATGGTCCTGACTTTCAGGGACGCGGCGGGAAACTATGTCGAAGGGATGGGTCGGGGCTTTCCCTCACACCTGATGAACCCCGACCCTTTACCATATCCGGTTTCAGGGTTCTCATGGCCGCCGTTTGCGTCGATCAGCTTCAGCACGTCCGACCCACCGCTGGCGTCAGATCCGTTCGCGGAAACGGCCACCGACTGGCAGTGGGGAATTACGTCGCTGGCTGTTCTCCAGAATCCAATCGACGTTACGGGAGAGATACTCGACGGGTCGGCTCTGGAAACGAAGAAGGCCGTTACGCCTGACCAGACGATCTACGCTCAGGTGCCGCTCGGCCTCGAGCTTCGTCTCGGTCTCAAGCGTAACGGCGCGTACCTTCCCGCGAAATACGAGCTCTCGCCTGCCACGCTAAGTAACGTAGCCACACCAACCCTTTACCCGACCAATGTGGTGCTGGAGTACAACCGCGCGCTGCACGAAGGTCAAAAAACCTTCCGTGGTGTCCATCTCGGGACACAGAAGCTGACAGTCACGCCGGATGACACGACCCTCAAGCCGTTCACCTTCACCCTTGGCGTCTTCGACCCTGGCAATCTCGGCGACACCGACGTGCAGTATGATTCCTTTTTCGTCCTGTGGGGCAACAAACGTGGCTTCCCACCTCACGTTCTCAAAGGTCTTGTCCGACAGGAAGGCCCGTTTGACCCACTGTCGTATCGCTACGAACCGCTCAGCGCCACAACTGGCGATCGATTCATCGAGACACAGTTGAGCACGGCACCGTATAGCTCCTATCTGCTCTCCACAAGCACTGGTATCTCCAGAGGGGCGTTGCTCCTCGACCTCAACGCCGGGCAAACGGCTTACACCCTTCTGGACGACGTTTCTCCGCGTAAGTCTTTTGTTCTCGCTCGCAATGCGGCACAAACGCCAACGCCCATTACGCCCCTCGACGTCTGCCCGAACGCGTGCGTCTCCGCGAGACAAATCTTCGAGGCGAATGACGGTAAACAAAACTGGTCCGACCCCTCATACGTAGGGAACGTGGATTGGTGGGATGATCAACACCTCGGCTTGCTGGAGTTCACAGCGCAAACACCGACAGCTGCCAGCTACGGCCTGATGCAAACGATGTATGTTCGGGCCATCGAGCTCAAGTGGCAAACCACGGACGGCCGCCAAAACCCTTCGCTCCTGTTCGACACGCAGGCGAATACCAACATAGGCGGCGGCAGTATATCGATTGGGACGCGCGAGCTCTATTCTGCTTATCGCGCGTGTAACGCGCCAGATCTCGCGACCGATCCCGATTTCGCAGATTCCGCTGCGTACCAGTCTCAAATGATTGACGCGTTCAATTGGTACAACCACGGTAACGCGGACCGGAATGTCGACTACGGTGACAAGGCGTGGTCCTTCTCCCAGCAGTTCTCTCCAGCACACCCGTTGAGCAAAATCTTCCCATAGGAGCACATGCACATGCCTACGCGTTACCTGGCGTTGATCGCGATCTCTATCCTCTCTGCGGCGTTGCCGGCCTGTGGCCAGCTATCCGACGCGCAGATCGTTGCGAACGCATACCCAAGCGAGCTCTCAGCCGACCAGGATGCGACGACGCGATTCAGCACCTTTGTGGCCGCCGGTTTCGGTGGCGGTCAAACCCTCCTCATCGCCCTGTACACCAACGGCACGCGCGCCAGCCTGAGCGTCCTCAATCGGGGTGGCCAGGTGCTCTCACAATCGGATATGCGGTCGCTCAAAGGCTTCAAGGGCGAGCTCGAGATCGTCGACGTGGACGGTGACGGTGTACCGGAGATCGTGGCGCGGCTCTACAGTGGCCACGGCGAGAATATACCGGACACGTGGATCTACGCGTGGCGCGGCGGCCAACTCACACTCATCTCGCCTACGCAGCGCGTCCATGCGCTCGACATTACCCTGCTCAGCCAGATCGCCCTCGTGGACCTCGATGGCACGGGCAAGCTGGCGATTCTCGCATTCCCGGGAGTGCGGCGCGACGATAGCGGCAACCGTGTCGCCAATGGCGATGGCATCGTATACACGCTCGCAAGCGGTCAGTACGCCGCAACCCCCTTGCGATTCACGTACGCGCAGCCTTTCTTGCGACACACGGGGTCGCCGGACCCGGTAATCAAGCACTTTGCAGCGTCGCCAGGACAAGCAACCCTCCGCATCGTGAACGGTTCGGCGCCGGGCGGTCTCGCCGTGGACAGCGCGCGAGTGATCCTGAACGGCACCACGATTGCAGCCCCGTCCTCGTTCAAACCGCAAACGCGGACCCTCACAATACCTGTGCAACTCGCCGCCGAGAATACTCTGTCAGTGGAACTGGCTGGAAAACCCGGCGCAGGCATCTGGATCATTGTCGCCGGCCCGACAAATCCGTGAGGTGTTGGGGTCTGTGAACAGGACGATCATTACTTCCATCCTCGCGCTCTTCATCGTCGTAGCTGCGCATGCACAGCTGTCCGACACGCAGATCGTCAACAAGGCATTCCCGACAACGCTGGACGACCGCGATGGCGTACGTTTTTCGCGCTTTATTGCCGTTGACCTCAATCGCAACGGGCAACCCCTCCTGGTCGCGGTGTATACGAACGGCGCTGCTGGCGCAATTCGCGTTTTGGATCGCGCCGGCCAAATTCTGGCCGCTCCCGCGCTGCCCGGCATGCGCGGCTTTCATGCGACCGTGCAGGCGCTGGATCTGGACGGCGACGGAACGCCTGAAATCATCGCCGAGTTCACCACCGGGCACAGCCCCGACAACCCGGACACATGGGTATTTCGCTGGGCCGGGAGTGGCTTGCAGCTCATTTCGCCAACATGTGCTGTAGGGAACCTGCTGCTTACTTGCCTGGGACATGTATCGCCCGTTGATATTGATGGCAGCGGCCGGTTCGCGCTTCTCGACTCGCCGGCATTCACGATCAAGAACGGCGGCGTGGTGAGTGCCGACGGCAATTGGTCGCTTTACACACTGAACGGCGGAACCTTTAGTGAGACGCCACAGACGTTTCAGTTCGGGCGTGAGTTCAAGAGGGGCAATGGCAAGCCATTCACTTCGACGCGGAAATTTCCCGGGAGCCCCGGCGCTGCCACCTTGCGCGTCATCAACGGCACGGGAGCAGCAGCGAGTACCAGCGGCCAAGTGGCCCTGAACGGAAAGGATTTGCTCGGTCCGGCCGACTTCAAACGCAACCAGCACGTGTACGACGTGCCGGTCGCGCTTGCGCAAGACAATAGTCTCACCGTACGACTTGATGGCAAACCGGGCTCAAAGATCACGGTTTTGATTCTGGGCACCAACATGGCAAACGGAACGCCGTAGCCGCCCGGCAAGCGCTGACGTGCGGGGATTGAACTGCTACATCCGCCGCCCCTTTCTCGAACCGAAGGAGACCTACTGCATCCGCGACGCCGCCGAGATCCTCTGCATGCCGCTGCCGGACGTCCTCGGATGGATGGAAGTCGGTGAGCTGGAAGGGGTGGACACACCTCAAGGCGTGAGACTGCCGTGGGGAGAGCTGGCCTTCTTCGGCATGGACTTCTGGCCGCAGGAAGCGCCTATGAAAGCGATAGCTGCGGCCCTCGGCGCTGACCTCGCCGACGCCATCCCCGAGCTCCTCCGCCTGGCCGACCTGGAAGTGCACATCCCCCGCCTCGAGATCCTGGCCCTGGAACGCCTCGCCGACCGCGACGGCAAGTCGGTCGACACCGTCCTCGCCCGCGAGTTGCTGGATGTCGTCTCCGCCCACTCGGAGTACCTGGCCACGGCGAGCCCGGGCTTCGCGCCCGCGCTTCGGTGGCCGCAGTAGGCCGCAAAATGCATGCGAAACGAAGGTGCGACCCTTTTTTCGCATTGACATCATTTTTTCGTGCCTTCCTGCACTCTCGGAGGCAGCGTAGAGACCGGTGGTGTTACATCGGGCCGTGCTTCACCACGCCCGATGCTAAGGATTCGGTCGTTCAGCGATGTATCATGGGGAGCAATATCAACACCGACTGGCATTTCATTAGCAGAAGCAGCACCGATCGGAGTCAGAGCCGTAAGAATCGCGTCCCTTTTCGCAATATAGAGTGCTTCTAACTCACCGTCTCCTTTGATGGACATTGGAGTATCCGTCAAACGCTCGATTTCCGCTTGGATTAGGCCTACATCTTTTGTCGTCTGGTTAATCGATTGAGCAAAATTAGCCCGCACACTGTGAACTGACACCTCCGTGCGCGCCCACGCCAGAAGCACCGTCGCGTCCTTTCGATATTCGTCGGGTAGTTTCGGAGGCCACGACAGCGCGGCGGAGGCCCACAGTTCCGTGTCGGCATGATCAGATAGTTGCGAATATGCGATCGCGAGGAGGTAAGCACTGGTCGCGTGAGGCGTGCTCGCCACACTCAGTTGAAGTTCACTAATCGCTTTATTCCATTGCTGAGAGCGCATCGCAGCATCAGCATTCAAGTAGTGTATGTCTCGCGGCACGTCAATCGCGGCGACCCTTGATGCGAGGACTATCATTAAGAACCAACCGTTAATCATCGCGTACCTCCTACCAAGTTCGGTTAGTGTTACTTTGGCGCTGGTGGCATTTTGACTGGCGGGGCGGACTTTGGTTGCCCGGCCTCGTTTGCTTTGAACGGGGGTTGTGGCGGCGGCGGCATTTTGACTTGCGGCGCGGACTGCTGCTGCGGCACGCCGCTTGCTTCGAACGTCGTCACCTTCGTCACCGATATTCCAAATATTGCTAAAGCGATCGCCAGCAACACGAATAGTAGCCCGGGAGAAGCGCTCGCGAGATCGGCACGCGCTCCGCCAAAACCGCCAGAGAACTTGAATTCACCCTTCGCGCCGGAGACCAGGAGCGCATATCCTAAGCGGATCGTGAGATACGCGAGAACCAATGCTAGGACCTTCATCAAGAAGACGAATGATAGATTCAAGATAACCACTTGCAGAGTTTGCTCAGGAAGTGAGGCGGCGACGACCTGAAGGGTCGCTGGTAAAAGCGAACTTGTCATATTTCAGGAGTGTCGATCAGCCTACTTTTCCCTACCCTAGCTGTGGAAAGTTTACCGAGTTACCAGCAACCGAGCGATGACTTTCCTGCCATGTTTCCACGCCGCTGCGGGTCCGGATACCAATGATTCACGATACCGCTGGACATTCAGCTATCGCGATCAAGTAATTGCTTTATCAATGAGTTACGACCACGGCGCCTTTCCCTGAGTTGACAGGATTCAACCTCTTCTCAGTCGAAGCGAAGCTTCTTCATCGAGGCAGCCGTGAAATCGGAGAGCAGCTCGCCCGGTGTGAGGTTCAACGCGAGTGACAGCTTCAGGACGATGGTGAGGCTGGGCACCCCTCAGGGCGTGAGGCTGTCGTGGGGAGAGCTGGCCTCCTTCGGCATGGACTTCTGGCCGCAGGAAGCGCCGATGAAAGCGATAGCTGCCGCCCTCGGCGCCGACCTCGCCGAGGCCATCCCCGAGCTCCTCCGCCTAGCCGACCTGGAAGTGCGCATCCCCCGTCTCGAGATCCTGGCCCTGGAACGCCTCGCCGGCCGCGACGGCAAGTCGGTCGACGCCGGCCTCGCACGCGAGCCGCTGGATGTCGTTTCCGCGAACTCGGAGTACTTGGCCAGCGCGATACCAGGCTTCACGGCCGCGCTTCGGTGGCCGCAGTAGCTCGCAGCATATGCCGAAACGATGGTCGGACCCTTCGTCTCGGCTCTCTGCTATAATAATGGGCAAACGGAGGGTCGATGCCCGTCGCCAAGATTCAAATCGCGGTCGGTTCCATCTCGTTCTCGGGTGAAGGCGAACAGAAGTGGCTTGCCGAACAGTTCGACAAGCTCCTCGAAAAGGCCGCATCCTTGGCTGCGATTGCGCCGGAAGCCGAAGAGCCCGGTGACGACGAAGAAGCACCTAACAAACAAGGCTCGAGGCGGCCCGCAGGAACCCTCGCGAGTTTCCTCACTTCGACAGGGGCTGGAAACAACCAAGTTAAGCGGTTTTTGGCTACCGCCGAGTGGCTTCACCGGAAAGGGGACAAGAAAGTAAACGCAAAGCTCGTTGCGAAAGCGCTGCAAGACAACCATCAGAAGCGGCTTGGCAATCCCGCCGACTGCCTAAACAAGAACGTATCTAAGGGACACTGCGAGAAGGTCGATAATTGGTTTTACGTCACGGATGATGGTCGGCGAACTCTAAAGACAGCCTAATGATTTCGCCGTCCCAAGCCCTGACGGCTATTCCGGCAGGCCTCCGAACCCCGCTACTGGCCGAGTACCGCTCCATCGTTCAGAACTATTTCGAGCACCGTTGGTCTCCCTCCGAACTGAGTGGAGGTCGCCTCTGTGAGATTGTTTACACGATAGTGGATGGGTACGGCAAGAGTGCATTCGCGGCTAAACCAGCCAAGCCATCCAACTTTGCTCAAGCGTGCAAGACCCTGGAGTCGAGAACCGCTGTACCTCGAAGTTTTCAGATATTAATCCCACGTTTGCTGCCAGCGTTATACGAGATTCGCAACAATCGAGGCGTGGGTCACGCCGGGGGGGACGTCGACCCGAATCACATGGATGCCACCGCCGTTTTGAGCATCTCGAACTGGATCCTTGCCGAGTTGGTTCGTGTCTTCCATGGACTGAGCATCGATGACGCACAAAAGCTCGTCGACTCACTAATCGAACGAAGGACGCCGATCGTGTGGGAAGTTGGCGGGGTGAAACGGGTGCTTCGCGCCGATATGTCCCTGCAGGATCAGATCCTTGTTCTACTCGCAACAAACTCTGTTCCCGTAAAGCTCTCGGCACTACTGAACTGGACGGAGTACAGAGATGAAGGCTATTTCAAACGGGTTCTGCGAAAGCTCCACTCGGCAAGGTTGCTGGAGTTCAACGAGGTCCTAATGACCCTGGAGCTCTTACCACCCGCCAGCGGTCGCGTCGCAGCCTTGGTCTCCGCCGGGACCTCCCCAAAGCGGAGCAACTCCGTCAAGGGACGAAAACGGCACAGCTAGTCGGGCGACGGCTAACTCTGCCCGCACCGCACCTGGAGCAGTGACTTGCTGCCTTGCTGCCTTCCGAGCGGCGTGACGTACGAGAAGCGCGATCGCGAGGCGGACCCGGAGCCCGCTTTCGCGGGCTCCGGCCCTACTGCTCCGTGATTCCCGTCTCCGTTGCGCCGATGTTCCCTCAGCAAACCGGCAGATCCTCCTCCCATCCGCCCGCTGACTCGTTCGCATCCGCCACCGCGCCATCAAGCGCGTCGACGAGCGTGTCGATGGCCTCCTGCCAGCGCTCAGGGATCAGTGGCGTGGCGATCATCGCCAGCAGGATCGGGCGGGCCAGGGTGAAGGCGCTGGCGAGAGACTCGTCGCTCTCGAAGAACCTCGTCGCGGGGTTCTGCTCCAGTACTTCCGGCGGGTCGAATTTGTAGAAGTGGTCATCGATGCTCTCGAAGGTGACGTCCTCGTTGTCGATCGTTTTCATGACATTTCCTTTCTTTTCGTTTTCGTGTGTGTGTGTGTGTGTGTGGAGAGAGCGAAATGCCGGGGCCCGCACGCGCGGGCCCCGGCGCTACTACTGCTACTGCGTCAGCCGACCGGGAGCTTGGGCTCCATCTCGACTGTTGACGTCGATGTCGACGTCGATCCGCCGTCGCCGGCGGCGAGGTCCTTGCCGGCCTTGAACGTGTCGGTCACGCCGTCCAGCGTGATCACGAAGACGCTGATCGCCGATCGCCAGGCCGCCGGGACGAGCGGGACTGACGCCAACGCCAGCAGGATCGGACGGACTCCCGCGTACGTCGTCATCAGACGTTGCGCACGCTCGGCCGCCGTTTGCGGCGCGGCCACGGCTCCCTCTCCGTCCTCGTCGAGCGACTCGAACGGGTCGATGAATACGTTCACGTAGTGGTTGATCTGGCCGTTGATGCTCTCGAAGGAGAGCTCGTTCTTCTTGTTCTCGTGTTGCTGTCCAGTGCTCATGGTTTCCTTTCCTTTCCGAGCACAGACAAGAGTGTCTGTGCCACATTTCGGCGCACAGACACTGTCTGTGCTCCATATGCGCGGGCGTGATCGGAACGCCCGCGCGTCGGTTGACAGGTCAACTGCTCAGCTACGCGGCCTTCCTTTCCGGTTCGCGGCGCCGGCGAATGCGGCCCAGCTGACGTTCCGCCGGACGGATCTGCACGACCTCGGCAAGCTTGGTCGGGCTCGGCGGGACGGGCAGGCCGACGGCCGCCATCGCTTTCGCGACCGCCGTCTGCACCTGTCCGCCGACGCCGTACAGCTCGCCGGCCATGGCCACCGTGGCCTCGGCGAAGTCCTGGAACTGCGCCGTCGGCAACAGCTTCTCGGTGAGCACGTGGTACCAGATGGGT
>DATHRD010000024.1:0-18442 GCA_035482045.1 Thermoanaerobaculia bacterium | reverse complement strand
TGACCTTGTATGCAGCATGCCGCAGGGCCCTGGTTGTCACGGGGAAGCCGCTCATCTTGCGTTTGACGGCGCGGGGATAACTTCTTCCAGGCCGCTTTCGGATCTTCTGTTCTCGCAGTTCGTCTCGTACGCTACGCCGGTAGGAACGATCGTCCTGAGGGGGGAAAAGAAACGAGTCGATGGAGCTTTCGATGGATGACGTTGAGTGCGTGCACGAATGAGAACTCGGTCGGATCCTCGTTGACCTCGGCGGCAGACGCGTACATCTCGGAACGAATCCCGAAATGTGCGAGCAGCAAACCGTAGAAGTCTTGTCGGATCAGATCCGGCAGCTTGCTTCTCAGGACCAACTTCCGTTTCGGCAAATACTCTTTGATCTCCCCCAAGCTGGTTTCGATCGTCCATCGGTTCGCATACAGAAGGGCCAGCTCTTTGGCCGGCGCTTTTGATGGATCGAGGATGCTAGTGAGTAACCGGTACCGGTCTGAGAATCCGTGAATGTGATACTCGATGACTCGGACACGGATGCCGTTGCGGTTGTGGCGACGATCTTTCAGCGAGGGGTAAATCATGCTCTCGAAGGAGCCATCGTCGTGCTCGCGCAGTCGGAGCAGGATAAGGTTCTTCTTGATGCGCCACAGCAATGCCGATCGAGTTGTAAGCGCTTGCTTCCAAAGGGCATAGCCGAAAAAGTTCCGGTCAGCCAGACAAAGCATTCCGCGCTTCAATCTGCCGAGCACCTTCATCGCTAGCGTGATCTCGCCGACGTGAAACGCGTCCATCACTGCGCCGAACAACACATGCGTGCCGTTCTCGAGCAGCGTCACGAATCGAATCTGTGGATACGCACTCTTTCCACGCGAAGCTCCAGGTCGACCAAACGCTTTTTCATTCGCGTCGGAATCAGCTACTTCGATCGTGCTCCCATCGAGACTGACCACCCGCCATGAACGAAAAAAAGCACCAGAGGATCGCCGAGCAGCGATCGGCTTCACGTTCTCGCGATACAGCCGTTCGATCACCTCATAACCCAGTCGCTTTCGCGCCTTGGTGATCGCTGTCTCGGTGCTCAATTTGACTTCGCTGGGCCACACCCACCGGCTCGATTCCAACAGCCTCCGCAGAACCTCGCGACATCCCACGCTCACGAACAATCCCAACGCGATGATGTAGTACACCATCATCGTCGCAGGCAGCTTTCGCACCCGCACACTCTGCCGCCTCATCTCCCGAAGAATCGTCTCGATCTTCTTCTCCGGGAACGCCTCCTCAAGGACTTCCAGCCGAACCTCCGATGCCAGATATGCAGTCTGCCCCATCACACCCTCCCGCCCATCAGAATGCCTTAAGTTCAGGCCATTGGGGTTAGACGAGGGTTAGACGGGGTTAGACGAGGGTTAGACGGCGCCCCTGGCCACGAGCACCCGGCGCAAAATCTTTCCCGACGGCGACCTGGGGATCTGGTCGATGATCTGCAGCGAGCGGATTTTCTTGTACGGCGCAACATGCTCGGCGACGTAGCGCATGATCTCGTCCGGCGTGGCCTCTCCTTTGAGCACCACGAACGCTTTCGGGACCTGGCCGGCTTCCTCGTCGGCGAGCGGGACGACGGCGGCGTCCGCCACCGAGGGGTGGCCCAGTAGAACGGCTTCCAATTCCGCGGGCGCGATCTGAAGGCCTTTGTATTTGATCAGCTCCTTCACGCGATCGACGATGAAGAAGTTGCCGTCCGCATCGGCGTAGCCGACATCACCCGTGTGCAGCCAGCCGTCGGGGTCGATCATGGCGGCTGTTGCCTCGGGGCGGTTGAGGTAACCCTTCATCACTTGCGGGCCACGCACGCAGACCTCTCCCTCCTGATCCGATCCGAGCTCGGCGCCGGTGATGGTGTCGATGATCTTGGCCTCGGTGTTCGGGACCGGTGGCCCGATTCCGGCCGTCTTCGGGCCGGATCCGCTGGTGCGGGCTGTATGGGTGACTGGTGAGGTTTCCGTCAGGCCGTAGCCTTGAAGAACCTGGCACCCGAGGCGCGCGCTGACCGCAGCCGCGACACCCGTACCGAGGGGCGCTGCGCCGGAGAACAGTGTGCGCAGCGAGCTCAGGTCGTACTTGTCGACGAGAGGACTCTTCGCCAATGCCAGGACGATCGGCGGGACGACGTTGGCGAATGTGACGCGATACTTCTCGATCGTCGCCAGGCACTGCTCGAGATCGAAGCGCGGCATGGTCACTACCGTCGCCCCGACGTATAGGCCGAGGTTCATGATGACGACCATGCCGTAGATGTGAAAGAAGGGAAGCACCCCGAGCATCGTGTCGCGCTCGCCGATATCGATTGCGCATGCCGACTGCAGAATGTTGGCCACCAGGTTGTAATGGGTGAGCATGACCCCTTTGGGAAGTCCCGTCGTACCGCTGGAGTACGGCAGGACGACGAGGTCGTGACGCGGGTCGACGTCCACCTCGGGCGGCTCGCCGTTGAAGGCGACCGAGTCGCCGAACACGAGCAGTTCGGTAACGCCGGCGTCGCGGGCCGCTTCCCCGGCCTTGTCGGCGCAGGACGGCGCGGTGATGAGATACCGCGCGCCGGAATCGCGAAGCTGCGCTGCCAGCTCGCCGGCGGTGTAGAGCGGATTGATCGTGGTGACGACGCCGCCGAGCAGTGACACAGCGTGAAAGAACACCGCGTACTCCGGCGCGTTGGGACTGTAGATGGCGAACACGCCGCCCTTTCGCAGCCCACGCCGCGCCAGTCCGGCCGCGGTCTCGCGCACCGCCTGGGCCCACCCGGCGTACGTCAGCGTCCGTCCGCTCGATCCGTCGATGAACGCCGGCTTGTCACCACGGCCGGCAGCGCGATCGAGCAGGAACGGTGTGAGCGGTATCTCGGGGATGGTCAGCGGTTGTTCTGGCGCTCGGAAGATCATGTTCAGTTGAAGGTTGTGGCTGACAGTTTAATTCGTCCGGTTGCGCTGGTTGAGGACTTCGAAGATCGGCCCGGATGCTGATCCGGTTCGCGCCGTTTCCGTATCGGTTACAGCCGGCGCGGCCGGCATGTTGAGGTTCGATCGAATTTCGGAATTACTCCTACAAAGAAATCAGACTCGCTCCGGCGCTGCCTGGATGCCCGCACCTCAGGTTCACGTTTCGTTCTCCATGCCTCCATCCCTTGAGCCCGAGCGATGACCCGCATCCTGATTGTCGACGATCGTCCCATCAATCGTCACTTCCTCAGCACGCTTCTCGGACGCAGTGGTTTCGAGACGCGCGATGCCGGCGATGGACACGAAGCGCTCGCGGTGGCGCAGGCGTGGCAGCCGGATCTGGCGATCGTGGACCTCAAGATGCCAGGAATGGACGGAGTCGAGCTCGTTCGGCAAATCCGAGCCGACGGGAACCTCGCTTCAACGCCAATCATTTTTTATACCGCCAGTTATGAGGAGTCAGAGGCAACTCGCGCGGCCAGGGAATTGGGGATTCGGTACGTTCTGATGAAGCCGAGCGAGTGCGAGGTGATTCTGGCGATGGTTGATCGTGCCCTGGGGAGGTCGCCGCAATCGGTACCGGTCACCCCGGACAGCCGGGAGAATGTCGATATCGGCCGACTGCATTCGGGCGCTCTGAAAATGGCCGCGTTGGTCGAATTCCAGCTCGAGATCGCCACGCAAAGGCAACCTGCCGATATCCTGAAGATCCTGTCCCGCGCTGCCCGCAACGTCGTTCCCTCGGAGCACAGCGTCGTCGCTCGATTCGACGGCGGGAAGACTCTCGGTTTCTCGAGCTCCAGAGACCAGGCCGTAGCCCTGCCAGACGAGGAACGGGAATGGCCGCCAGGCTGTGCGGAGCATCTTGCGCGGCTGATGGCTGGTAACCTTCCGGTCCGGACCACGCGCGCTGCAGATCTCCAAACCTGCGCGATCTGGACAGTAGACGTTCAGAATTATCTTGGCGTTCCGATTCAAACTGCGAAACAGGCGTACGGGTGGGTAAGCCTTATGAACCGGAGCGGAGCCCCTGAGTACTCGCTTGAAGACGAACGGATCGCACTGACCATTGCCGCGCAGGCGGCTTTGGCCTACGAGAACCTGCTGCTCTTCGAGAAGTTTCGAGCGTCGGAGCGGCGATTTCGTACCCTCGTCGAGAACAGCGCCGACGGGATACTTGTCCTCGATCGTGACACGACCATCCTCTATGCCAGTCCGGCCATCACTCGAATCCTCGGATACGAAGTCGACGCCGTCATCGGAACCAGCGGCCTGGCGCTGGTTCATCCCGAAGACCGTCAGCATGTCATCGAGCGACTGAACGTCGTCCTCGATAATCAACCCCGACGGGTCATTTCCGAGTGGCGCGCTCGTCACAAAGACGGATCATGGCGCTACCTCGCTGCCCTCGGCAGCAACGCCCTCAACGATGAGGCAGTTCGCGGCATCATCCTCAACTATCGCGACGTGACCGAGCATCGGGAGTCTGCCGAGGCACTCGATCGACTGCGCCGTCAATACGAACTGATTCTGAATTCAATCGCCGATGGCGTGCTGGGGATCGACCTCTGCGGGCGGATTGTCTTCTGTAATCCGGCGGCAGCGATGATGCTCGGGTGGGATTGTTCGGAACTTGTTGGCCTGTACGCACACGAGACCATGCACCATTCAAATCGGGAGGGTGCGTCGCTCGACCGAACCAACTGTCTGATCCACACGTCACTGACGGACGGCATCGTACGAAATGGCCGAGACGAACTCTTCTGGCGTAGGGAGGGGACGTGGCTCGAGGTCGATTGTGTCGCAACCCCCATGCGCGATGGTGACGGCGAGATCATCGGCGCTGTGGAAGTTTTCCGTGACATCACCACGGAGAAAGCGATGAAGCGGCAGATCGAGCAGGCCGTTCGCGTTGAAACGTTGGGGCGCGTCGCGGCATCCGTGGCTCACGAGTTCAACAACGTTCTGATGGGCATTCAGCCATTTGCCGAAATCATTCGGGACCGCCCCGGCGCGGATGAGCAGTTAAAGAGCGCGGCATCGCACATCGTCAGCTCCGTCAGGCGTGGCCGAGGAATCACGCAGGACATCATGCGTATGACCCGAATCCC
This sequence comes from Thermoanaerobaculia bacterium, assembly GCA_035482045.1. GTDB lineage: Bacteria > Acidobacteriota > Thermoanaerobaculia > Gp7-AA8 > Gp7-AA8 > JADGNZ01. Next base: position 13,347 of record DATHRD010000024.1, on the reverse strand, counting down.
CGATCCGGCGCTGCAGTCCGTAGATGTGACGGCATGGCTGGAACATATTGCGGCCGAGATCCGCGCACTCGTTGCTGTCGGAATCAGAGTGGAAGTTCGTGTGCCTCCGCCGGAAACGCTCTTCGCGCGCTGCGATCCCGCGCAGATGCAGCAGGTGCTCACGAATCTGTCGCTGAACGCGAGAGATGCGATGCCGCAAGGGGGAACTCTCACTCTCTCCGCAGCGCGCACTGAGAAAGGCGTCCGCCTCACCGTTAGCGATACCGGGTGTGGGATCGCGGAGCAAACACTGCCCTTCATCTTCGAGCCATTGTTCACGACCAAGTACTCCGGCACCGGTCTTGGGCTTGCCGTCGTGCAGCAACTCGTGCTTCGCAATGGCGGCACAATTACGGTTGAGAGCTCGATCGACAGCGGCACGCGGTTCCAGATCGATCTCCTGGAAGACTCGGCGGCCGCGGTCAAACCTCCTGACGAGACGCGGCGCTCTCCTCCGGATTTTGGTGTCCACCGCGTGTTGATCGTGGAAGACGATCCGTTCGTGGCAGACGGTCTGAGCTCGATGCTCGAGCTTGAGGGAGTGAGGGTGCTCGCCGTGAATCTTGGCGGTGAAGCAGTCGCTGCCGTGGCGGCGTTTCAGCCCGACGTCGTACTGATCGATATCAAGTTGCCGGACATCAGCGGATCCGAGGTCTTCAGCCGGATTTCCGCGAAATGGCCGCAATTGGCGGTCATCTTTTCGACCGGACATGCCGACGAATCGCTGTTGCCACAATCCTCTTCCGGACGTGTCGGGTTCTTGCGGAAGCCATATGACGGCGACGCGCTGGTTGCGGCTCTCCGCGAGGTCGTATCGGATGATAGGAGCACCGTGCCGTTTGAAGCTGGAGGAGAATTCGCCCAGGTCAACATGGATGCGTCGAGCTGAGGATCCAGAACCCGCGGCGTTATCATTTTGCTTTTCAGGTCCCGACCATGACGAGAATCGTGATCGCCGACGATCATGCGGTTGTCCGCAAAGGCCTGCGGCAGCTCATCTTCGAAGCGGAAGACATGACGGTCGTCGGGGAAGCCGGGTCGGGCGACGAGTTGTTGACCGTGCTCCGATCCCGCCCGGTCGATGTGGTCGTCCTCGACCTCAGCCTCGGGGACCGCAGTGGGCTGGACCTTCTCAAGCATATCAAGAGCGAATTCCAGCGGCTGCCGGTCGTCATTCTGAGCATGCACCCGGAGGACTTGTTCGCAGTACGCGCCCTGCGAGCCGGCGCATCCGGTTACGTGGAAAAGAACAGTGCGCCCGAAGAGTTGTTGGTGGCCATTCGACGTATCGCCCGCGGAGGAACGTACGTGAGCGCGCAAATTGGCGAGAAGATCGCCGCGGACATCGTCAGAGGCGGCGCGGCCGTCCTGCCTCACGAACGCCTGTCCGATCGTGAGTTGGAGGTTCTTCGCCTCCTCGGTTCAGGCATGTCGGTCACCGCGATCGCTCGCGCTTTGAACCTGAGCGTGAAAACCGTCAGTACGCATCGCACGCGCGTTCTGGCCAAGACAGGTCTTCAAACCAATGCCGACATTGTCGAATACGTGATTTCCCATGGGCTTCGCTGAAATCCGGGCCACCCCGGGCGTGCTGGCTGTTGCCCAGGCATTCGTTTCCGGAGCTTCCGCGCAGCCGGCCGTCGGGACGCCTCCCGACCGATACGGGCAGTTTGTCACCTGCGCGGCGTTGGTGGCACTCCTGCTCGTCGCGAGCCTGTTTGCGTGGAATCGCGCGCTGAGAAAGCGTATCCAGCAGCAAGCGGCGGCGTTGGACCTGAGCGAGCACGACTTCCGCCGGTTCGTAGAGACGGTGAAACAAGCCGAGGATCGCACTCGAGTGATCATCGACACAATTCCCGCCATGGCCTGGAGCCTTCGGCCCGACGGCATCGTTGATTTCCTCAATCAGCGTTGGATTGATTACACCGGCCTATCGTTGGAGGAGTATGTGAAACAACCAACGGGTCCAATTCATCCGGACGACATTCCGCGCGTCATAGAAAAGTGGCTTATCAGCATGGCCGATGGCGAGTCATCCGAGGATGAAATGCGCTTGCGGCGGGCGGATGGGGAGTATCGCTGGTTTCTGGTACGCACCGTCCCGCTGTTTGACGACCTGGGACAGATCGTCAAGTGGTATGGAACGAGTACGGATATCGAGGACCGCAAGCGAGCCGAGGAGGAGGTGAAGACATCCAGCGAGCAGTTGCGTTCTCTTTCTGCGCAGCTTCGCTCGGCAAGGGAAGAGGAAGATATCCGCATCTCCCGCGAGATTCACGATGAGCTGGGTGCTGCGCTGACCAGTTTGCGCTGGGAGTTGGAAAGCCTCAAGAAGACGCTCTGTGAGCCGGGGAAAGCGTTGCTGACCACGGGTCCGCAGGAAAAGTTGGATGCGATGTTGGACATGACCGACCTGATGGTGAATACGGTCAGAAGGATCGCTTCCGACTTACGGCCTGCGGTCCTCGACGTTCTCGGCTTGAAGGAGGCCATTGAATGGCAGGCGCAACAATTCAAGGATCGGACCGGGATTGCGGTTCACTGCGACACTTCCCGGGACGATGTCGCCTTGAATCCGGAGCAGTCGACAACGGTCTTCCGAATCTTTCAGGAAGCTCTGACCAACATTCGCCGCCATGCAGGAGCCACGAGTGTTGATGTCTCGGTGCTGGTCGACGCTCGGGCATTCGTTCTGAGGGTCAGCGACGATGGAAGAGGAATCACGGAGGATGAGAAGTCCGGCCAACTGTCCATTGGCCTTCTGGGGATGAGGGAACGTGCCCATGTGATCGGAGGCGAGATTGAGGTGACCGGGGTTGAAGGGAAAGGGACGACGGTCACGGTGCGACTGCCTCTGACGAAGTCGCAAACGTAACGCCCCGGTGAGCGTCGCAGAGATTCAGAGTCCGCAGTCCTGATTTGGGCAATAATGAAGTACCGGAAGCGCGAACCTCACTCATATGTCCGTTACCAGAACTTCACGGAAACGCACCGAAGCGCGGGACCGGCTGCTCGCTCAGGTCGCCTTCGAAGCCGTCTGGGAGAGAGATCTCCAAAGTGACGCGCTGAACTGGGACCGGAACCTGGAGTCGATTTTCGGCTACCACCGCGACGAGGTGGTGACCCACATCAGCTGGTGGCGCGTGCGCGTCCATCCGGACGACATCAAGGACGTCGAACAAATCGCATCTCAGGCAATCGGGAGCGGGGCTTCCGGCTGGTCGAGCGAGTACCGTTTCCGCCGCAAGGATGGCTCTTGGGCATGGGTGGCCTCGAGGTGCGCGATCGAACGCGACGCCGATGGGCGGGCTCGCCACGCCGTCGGTGCCATGATCGACATCAGCCAGCTGAAAGATGCCGAGACGCGCTTGCGTCTTTTCACGGAGCAGATTCCCGGCAGGGCCTGTGTGACGGATCGCGAACTGCGCGTCGTATGGGACGCCGGCGCAGCATTCCCGGGCAGCCCTTCCGTGGTGGGAAAAACAGTCCCGGAACTATTCGCGCAATCCCCCGACCGCGAGCGTGTCCTGGATGGGTGCCGTCGCGCGCTCGCGGGCCAGTCCAGCAAGCTGGAGATCGACGATGGGACGAGCGCCGCGCAGCTCGATCTCGAGCCGTTCCGCGATCCGGCCGGGAAGGTAGTCGGGGTGGTCGGCATCGCATTCGACGTTACCGACCGCGTGCGCAGCGAGGAGCACGTCCGAGCCGGCCAACGGCTGCTGCGGCGAGTTCTCGAGACCATCCCGGTGGGTGTCATCGTGGTGAATCGAGCGGGAGATGTCGTTCTGCACAATCCCACCTCCACCCACATCTGGGGCGACACGATCGTCTCGGGGCAGGAGCGGTGGGCCAGGAGCAAGGGGTTCCGGCACGGCACGGGGCAGGCGATCACCGCGGACGAGTGGGCTTCGCACCGTGCGCTTGACGAGGGGCAAACCACCCGCGACGAACTGATCGACATCGAGACTTTCGACGGGAAACGCAAGACCATTGAGAACTACGCGGCACCCATTCTCGACGCGGATGGCGTCATCACCGGCGCGGTCGTGGTCAACCAGGACGTGACAGAGCGCGTGCTTGCCGAGGAGGCGTTGCAGAACACGGAGAGGCTGCTGGGTGACGCAGAGAAGCTGGGGCTTACCGGAAGCTGGGAGCACGACCTGGTCAGCGGACAGGTCTTCAACACGGAGGCGAATCGGCGCCTCTTCTTCGGCGACGACCGGAGCAAAGGCACGCGGATGGAGGACTACGTCGAGGCCGTCCATCCCGACGACCGCATTTGGGTCATGCGCCGCCGCGAACAGTTGCATGACGGTACGGGGGCGGACAGCGTCGAGTACCGCGTCATCTGGCCCGACGGCAGTGTGCACTGGATCTTCGGCCGCGCCACGGTTGTCCGCGACCAGGCTGGCCGGCCGGTGCGCACGTACGGAACCAATGCCGACGTCACCGAGCGCAAGCACGCCGAGGAGGAACTGGGTCGGCGAGCGCAGGAGCTGGAGGCGCTGTCGCGCAAGCTGATCGAGGCGCAGGAGGCGGAGCGTCGCGCGGTTGCCCGCGAGCTCCACGATGACTTCGGGCAGGTATTGACCGCGATCAAGCTCAACCTTCATCGATTGGAGGGCGATCGTTCCGAGAGCATTGAACTGGTCGATGGCGCCATCGCGCGCATTCGCGATCTGGCTCAGGCCCTCCGCCCGCCGCTGCTCGACGAGCTCGGGCTGGAAGAGGCGCTGCAGTGGCACGTGGATCACGAGGCCAGACGCGCCGGTCTTGCGTTCCGCCTCGCGATCGCTCCCCTCGGGCGGAGGCTGCCGGCCGCCGTGGAGATGACCTGCTTTCGCGTGGCGCAGGAGGCGCTGACCAATGTCATCCGTCACGCGCAGGCACATCTCGTCGAGGTCGAGCTCAGCAAGGCCAACGGCACCTTGCAACTCATGGTGCGCGATGACGGCCGCGGTTTCGATGTGCCCGCCGCGCGCAAGCGCGCCATCGAGGGAGGAAGCCAGGGCCTGCTCAGCATGCAGGAGCGCGTCACGCTCGTTGGAGGAGGGATCGAGATCGACTCGGCACCTGGCCGCGGCACGTGCGTCCGCGCGCGCTTGCCACTCGCGGACGAGAGTCGCGTGTAAACAGGCGGGATTTGTAGGCTTGCCCTTATCGGTTGCAGCCGGCGCGACCGGCATGTAGGCTGGCGCGCCGGAGATGGAGCCTCTTCAAACACACCTCGACTCGAAGTCCGACGAATTCCGCCGGAACGCTGCCGCGCTGCAGGCGCTTGTCGATGAGCTGAACCGTCGCATCGCCACGGCTCGGCAAGGGGGCGGGCCGAAGTACGTGGCTCGTCACAAGGAGCAAGGGAAGATTCCGCCGCGCGAGCGGATCGCGGCGCTGCTCGACCCTGATACGCCCTTCCTCGAGCTCTCACCTCTGGCCGCGAATGGCATGTACGACGACGGCGCGCCGGCTGCCGGCATGATCACCGGCATCGGGCGGATTCAGGGGAGGGAGTGCCTCATCATCGCCAACGACGCCACCGTCAAAGGCGGTACCTACTTTCCGATGACGGTGAAGAAGCATCTGCGGGCGCAGGAAGTGGCGCTGCAGAACAACCTCCCCTGTGTCTACCTCGTCGACTCCGGCGGCGCCTTTCTGCCGCTGCAGGCCGAGGTCTTTCCGGATCGCGAGCACTTCGGACGCATCTTCTACAACCAGGCGGTCATGTCGGCCCGGGAGATCCCGCAGATCGCGGCTGTGATGGGCTCGTGTACGGCAGGCGGCGCCTACGTCCCGGCGATGTCGGACGAAGCGGTCATCGTGAAGAACACCGGCACGATCTTCCTCGGCGGGCCGCCGCTGGTGAAGGCCGCGACCGGCGAAGAGGTCACCGCCGAGGAGTTGGGCGGCGCCGACGTACACACCAGGATCAGCGGCGTAGCCGATCACTTCGCCGAGGATGATCTCGACGCCATCGCCATCGTCCGCAACATCGTCGAGAACCTCCCGCTCGCCAAACACGAGCCGGAGACGCGCATCGATCCGGAAGAGCCGGCCTTCGATCCGAAAGAGATCTACGGCGTCATTCCCAGCGACATCCGCAAGTCCTACGACGTGCGCGAGGTCATCGCCCGCATCGTCGACGGCTCGCGGTTCCAGGAGTTCAAGGAGCGATACGCGCCGACCGTCGTGACCGGCTTCGCCCGGATCTTCGGCTTCAAGGTCGGCATCCTCGGCAATAACGGCGTCCTCTTCTCCGAGAGCGCGCTCAAGGCCACGCACTTCATCGAGCTGTGCAACCAGCGGCGCGTTCCGCTCGTGTTTCTCCAGAACATCACCGGCTTCATGGTAGGGAAGGAGTACGAGCGGGGCGGGATTGCCAAGGACGGCGCGAAAATGGTCCACGCCGTCGCCAACTCCACCGTACCGAAGTTCACGGTTATCATCGGCGGCTCTTTCGGCGCCGGCAACTACGGCATGTGCGGCCGGGCCTACTCACCGCGTTTTCTTTGGATGTGGCCGAATGCACGCATCAGCGTGATGGGAGGCGAGCAGGCCGCCGGGGTGCTGACGACCGTCAAGCGCGATCAGCTCGCCCGCGACGGAAAGGAGCTGACGAGCGAAGAGGAGCGCGCCATCGCCGATCCGGTCCTTCGGAAGTACGAGACCGAGGGCTCCCCCTACTATTCCACCGCGCGGCTCTGGGACGATGGTGTGATCGATCCCGCCGAGACGCGCACATACCTCGGCCTGGGACTGTCGATCGCCTACAACGCTAAGATCGAGGATCCGCGGTTTGGGGTGTTCAGGATGTAGTTGTCGGTTGTCGGTTGTCCGTTGTCGACAACCAACCGAAAACCGACAACCGACAACCGAGAACCGACAACCGAGAACCGACAACCGAGAACCGACACCGAGAACCGACAACCATGTCCACCACCTGGTTCCTCTTCGACCTCGGCAACACCATCATCAAACTCGCGTACGAGCGGGTGCTGTCGGCGATCTGCGCCGATGCCTCGATTGAGCGAGACGAGCTGGTCGATCTGCTCGAAGAGCCGGGGGCGTATCGGGACATGGAGCGGGGGGCGGTGTCGTTCTACGAGTTCTACGAATTCCTATGCGACCATGCCGGATACCGCGGCTCCATCCGCGAGTTTCATCGCGTCTGGTCCGACTTCTTCGACGGGACGATGCCGGGGATCGAGGAGCTGCTCGATCGGATCCGGGAGCGCTATCGTGTGGCCTTCCTCTCGAACTCGAACGAGATTCACGCCGAGGTCATCCCCACGCAGTTCGCTGGCCTCTTCCATAAAGAGGATCCCTTCGTCTTCTCGCACCGGATCAAGTGCGCGAAGCCCGACCCCGATGTCTTCCGGCGGGCGCTGGAGTCGATCGGCGCGACGGCACGAGAGACGATCTTCATCGACGACCTGCTCGAGAACGTCCTGGCTGCCAGAGCCCTCGGCATGCGCGCCTTCCAGTTCCATGACGCGCGCGCCCTGACGAAGGAGTTGGAGGCAGAGGGGCTGCTGTAGCTCCCCGTCCACTTTCCGTCTGGAGTATTCTGTGGTCCAAGGAGAGAGACGTCATGGCCACCACCCTGGAGGCGGACTTCGTCATCGTGGGAGCTGGATATGCCGGATTGACCGCGGCGTGGCGGCTGGCGAATGCGACTCCTCCGGCGTCGGTGATCGTCCTTGAGGCGCGCCCGCGCGTTGGGGGACGCGTCTGGTCGAAGCTGCTCCCCGACGGAACGTGGCTCGACGTGGGCGGTACGTGGTTCGGTCCCGGTCAGGACTACTCGTACAAGCTGGCCGCGGAGATGGGAGTGGGCACCTATCCGACGTATACGAAGGGCGATGCTCTGCTCGTGCTCCCCACCGGGAAGCCCATTCGCAACCCGCTGGACTTTCCCTTTGCCGACCTCTTTCCGGCGGGCGTTGCTGCTCTGCTGCTGGACGATCTCGAATCGATGGCCAACGAGGTCCCGTTGGACGCGCCCTGGGAGAGCGAGCGCGCCCGCGAGTGGGATCGGCAGACGTTCGCGGCCTGGGTCGAATCGCAGACGCCGGATAGTTCCCTGGCGCTGGCTGGCACGGCCCTGAACACCATCATGATGGGTCTCTTCTGTATTGACCCGTCCGAGCTGTCGCTCCTCGATGCGCTGTACCTCATTCACTCGCACGGCGGGTTCGTGAGGTTGATGTCGGTCCAGGGCGGCGACCAGCAGGATCGGATCGTCGGAGGGGCCCAGGAAATCGCGAATCGGATAAGTGACAAGCTGGGAGACGCGGTTCGACTGGGCGAGGCCGTGCGAAGAATCGAGCAGGACTCCACCGGAGTCACGGTCACGGCCAGCAACGTCACCGTCCGGGCCAGGCGGGCAATCGTGACCATCCCGCCGGCTGTGGCCGGCTACGTCGAATACGAGCCGCCGCTGCCGGCCGATCGCGTGCAGCTCCAGCAGCGCGCACCGGTCGGCTCCGTGCTGAAGGTCGTGACGATGTACGACAAGCCCTTCTGGCGAACCGACGGCCTCTCCGGCCAGTCCTTTGCGGCCGTGCATCCGGTCGGCGCCACGTTCGACGGCTGCACGGACAGAGACACGCCGGGACTGCTGGTCTCCTTCGTCTTCGGCCCCAACGCCCGCGCCTTCGGCCGCATGAGCAGGGACGAGCGGAAACAGACCATCGTCGAGGCGCTCGTGCAGCGATTCGGCCCGGCCGCGGCCGCGCTGAAGGCTTTCGGGGACCTTGACGGCTACGAGGAAATCGAGTGGGCGGACGAGGTCTGGTCGCGAGGCGGCATCTTCGCGCATCTGCCCACGGGCACCTGGACCGGCTTCGGCGAGCAGTTGCGGAAGCCGGCCGGCTTCATCCACTGGGCAGGTACGGAGACCTCATCCGCGTTCCACGGCTCGATCAACGGAGCGATCGAATCGGGCGAGCGGGCCGCACGGGAAGTGCTGGAGGCGGTCCGGGGGAGCGGCGTCTGAGTCACTGATAGGCGTCTCAGTGGTTAGTGATTCGTGATTGGGCTGGCGCGAGCACGCTGGAGGCGTGCTGTAGATTAGCCGGTGGCAAGCGCCGAAGGACGCGCCGCCACCGGTTACCGATCCAATACAAATACCGTACCCCGGCAGGGGTACCGGAGGGTCTACAGGGTGCCGTCAACTCATCTGAGCGTTTCCTCTGCGCGGTCCGCGACCCCTCCGGGGTCGGTGCTGGACGGCGATCCCTAACCGGTGGCGTCGCGTCCTTCGGCGCTTGCCACCGGCTAATCTACGGAACGCCTCCGGCGTTGTTCGGGCTGGCTTTGCCAGCGACTGTGCCGGGTCAACAGCACTGGAAATCGCGACGAATCTTTGTTTGCTTGCCGGGTTTCCAGGAACGAAAACCCGGTCCCGGCAAGCGTCACAGTTCTGGTGCCTGTTGCGAGACCGCCGCCATGCTAGCCTCCGTGGCGATGAGCGAGCGTGATTCTCCGGAAACGCCATCGCTGCAGTGGAGGATCGGCCAGCTCCTCTTCGCCCTATCCGTCGTCGCGTCCGGGATCTACCAACTCGTGACGGGCCGCTGGGTGAACCTCGTGCCGATGGATCCCTCCCGGCTCCCGCCCCCGTGGCCCGTCTACCTGTTCGGCGTGGTCTTCGTTCTCATCGGCGTTGCCTTACTCGTACGGAGTACGGCTTCGGCGGCCGCCATCGTGCTCGGGGCGCTCCTGCTCGTGGTGTTCTTTGGGTTCGGTCTGCCGGCGGCGCTCGCGCATGCCTCGACGGGAGTCATGTGGGTGGTTCCTTTGATGGAGCTGGCGCTCCTCGGTGGTGTGTGCCTGGCCGCGGCTCGACGCGATGGGTCACCGGGCAGAGCGCTCGACCGCGTTTTCGAAACGGCAGCGCGCTTCGCGCCGCTGGCGCTAGGTGTATTCCTGGCCTACTGCGGCTTGACCCACTTCCCGTACGCCAAGTCGGTAGCGAACCTGATCCCGCCGTGGATTCCGGCGCACATGTTCTGGACGTACTTCGCCGCAATCGCGCTGATCGCGGGAGGGATCGGCGTGCTCGTGCCGAGGACGGCCCGCCTGGCGGCCACGCTTTCGGGAACCATGGTCTTCAGTTGGGTCTTCCTCGTACATATCCCTCTGGCCATCAATACGAAGAACGTCAGAGAGGTCTCGCGTGGGTCTCAAGCTCTTTCCGTCAGCGCCGCCGCGTTCATGCTGGCCGGCACGGCGCGCAGTCGGACGAGCAAGGATCGATGAAGGGGACCTACGCCCAATTGATTCTGAGAGGTTGAGAAAAAACACTAATCGGCAGCGAATTCAGAGGCGCTACCCTTCGCAGCTTCAATCGCTGCGCCGCGGCTCCTTGTTTGGATTGGCATGATGGGCGAGGGTGGAGAGCCGGTGCGCCGCTCGCGTCAGCAGTTGATAGCAGCGAACCCGCAGCTTGTTCATGCCCGTGTGTTTTCCGTGCTGCTGCCAGTAGATGTAGGGATCGCCGCTGAAGCGGACCGTGTCGTGACTGCTGTAATAGTAGAGCGCCAGCGAGCGGCGCCAATGGCCGGCGGCCACGGGAGTGGAAAAGCCGTGCACGGAGCGGTCGTCGGTGCGGAAGATCACGCACGTGCCCCATTTCGGGATCACCTCTCTGGCCGGCTGCTTCGCCCCTTTCTCCCAAAGCTCCAGGCTGCCCCCGAAGCTCTCTTCCCATTCCGGGTTCAGGTAGAGCAGCACGTTGATGCGCCGGTAAAGACGCAGCTTTTCATAATAGTGAGAGTCGGTATGGGGCATGAGCACGCCCGCCGGCGCGCTGCAATGAAGTCCGCCGCCTTCATAGTAGGGATCAGGAATCAGCCCGGTGATCCCGCTGACCGACTCCAGGAACCGGAGAAAGGGCGGCGCCGAGAGCTCATAGAGCATCGATGAGATCAGCGGCGGGAGGATGTCCGTGTCGCGGCAATACATTTTGCCGGACTGGTAAAAATCACGGCGCTTGTTCCAGTAAGGCGAGTCGGGTGCGGGGTAAACGTCCGCCATCTGATCCGTCGTCAGGTTGAGAAAGTTCTCGAAGACGAGATGGGGAAAGGGTTCCGCCAGTCTGAATTCCGACGCCAGCCGTTCCACGAGCTCCGGAGAAAAGTCTCGATAGGCGAAGAACCCCTGCCGTTCGCTCGTGATCGTGACCGGTACCGTCATCCCAACTCCCGACTCCTCCGCGCCGGAAGAATAGCACCCCGTTGGGGCCTCGCATCCACAGCCGGTGGAGGTGCGGCGAGACTCTCGATGGGAGGGCGCTGCCGAATGGGAAGGGGAGAACCTTCGAGCGCATCGAAGCGCCATTTCTCAACGCTGAATGCGCGAGAGGTTCTAGCAAACTGTTCATCGAGCGTCCTTCTCCCCCAGCGCTTTTCAGCTGGGGGAGAAGGGCTCTCGATGGGAGGGCGCCTGCCGAATGGGAGAGGGACGCCGTTAGCGCCTTTCTCACAGTATTGTTTCGCTTCTCGCCACGCTCTCGACGGGGTACAGGGTGCCGACGATTCCAGTGAGAGTGTGAGAAATGCCGGCTCGCCGATCTCGACCCCGAACGTGACCGGAGACACACACGTCGATGTGATGACGATGTATTGTCATCCCTTCGGTCGGTGCGTTCGCGTAGACTCCACGTAGTACGGGAGAGGTCTTTGATGAATCGTCAGCACATAGAGAAACGTGTCATATGGGTGATCGTTGTTGCCTTCCTCGGTCTGGCGGCTTCCGATGCGCGGGCGCAGCTGTACGTCGGCAACGACCAGCCTTCGGGTGGCGTCCTGCAGTTCACCCTTCCCATCAGCGCGAGCTCGACGCCGAACTTTAAGATCGGGGCGAGCAGCGTCATTGCCCTCGGCTTCGACGCGAAGGGAGATCTCGCTGTCGGCGCGTTGGGTGGCGGGCTCACGTTCTTCCCCGCCCCGCTATCCGGTTCGAGCACGCCATCCGCAACGTTCACCAACGGCGTGTCGTCGAACGTGGGGGCGATCGCATTCACAGCGGCAGGCGACTTTTTCGCCACGTCGTTCGGCAACAGTGTCAACCTGTTCACCCATCCGTTCAGCAACGCCAGCACACCGTCGCTGGCGATCACGAATGCCAACCTCAACTCCGCCGCCGGCCTGGCCGTAGACGCCGCGCAGAACCTGTACGTTGCCAACACGGGAGGATCCGGCGCGAACACGTTCGGCGACATCCTGGTTTATGCGCCACCGTACACAGGCACGCCGATCATCACGGGGCCAGCCATCGGGGCGAATTACCGCAAGATGGTGATGAGCGGTACGCAGCTATTCGTCACATCGGTCGCCAGTCCCGGACGGATCGATGTCTACACGCTCCCGATCACCGGGTCGAATCTTCCCGCGTTCTCGATCACCAGCGGTACGAACCTTCCGGAAGCGGTTGCCCTCGACGCCGTCGGAAACCTTCACGTCGGGAACCTCGGCAGCTCGACAATCACCGTCTATTCACCGCCGTTCTCGGCATCGAGCACGCCGGCGATCACGCTGACCCCCGGTCCGGCGCCTTTTTCGATCTTCAGCCTCGCCATCGGGCCGTCGCAATCGGCGATTCTCCCGGCCGTCGGTTCGGCGACCGGTTCGGGCGGCTCCTTCTTCCGCACCGGCGTGCAGCTTCAGAATCCCAGTGCCTCAGCCATCTCCGGCAGCATCGTCTTCCACACCGCCGGAGTCTCCGGCGTCACCTCCGATCCGTTCCTCTCCTACACACTCAATCCGGGCCAGACGCAAACCATCGACGATCTTCTTCCAGCGTTGGCGCGGTCCGGGATCGGCAGTGCCGACGTCGTCAGCACGTCCGGCAGTCTGCCAACCGTCGTCGCGCGCGTCTTCAATGACGGTGGAGACAAAGGAACGTCAGGCTTCACGGAAGACCTCATGAAACCGCAGAACGCCCTCAGCGCCGGAGATCAGTTCGTTCTCCTGGTACCGGCGGATCTGGCTCGCTTCCGCTACAACATCGGCGTGCGCACGCTCGGCGCCGGAGCTTCGATCACGGTCACGCAGCGGAACAGCGGGGGAACGGTCGTGCGAACGGTGAGCAAGACATACGCGCCAACCTACTTCGAGCAGGTGGACGCGACCACGTTCCTCGGCGCTGCACCGTCCGCAAACGACAGCCTCACCGTCAGCGTGGCCTCGGGAGCCCTGTTCATCTACGGCGCAACCACCGACAACACCACGCAGGATCCAAGCGTCCAGCTCGGCAGGAAGTGACGTCGCCATTCAACATTGAACATTCAACATTGAACATTCAACA